>NZ_CP037422.1:885257-1485257 GCF_007748175.1 Gimesia aquarii | reverse complement strand
GAAAGAATTCCCGCAGTCGTTTCCGTAATTCCATTTCCACCTGTATAAGAAATGGTATATGTTCCACCAGAGGGATTACCAGCAAACGAAATAAGCTGAACTTCATTTCGAGGGGCAGCAAAGTCAATTTTGTCAGTTGGACCAGGTACTCCCGCAAAAGGAGGAACACCTGGCGCACCATCACCAGTTGGAGGAGGATTCGTCGTAGTCGGAGTGAAGAAAATACCGTGACCTGTGTTATTGGCGATCACGTTATCAGAGATATCACCACTCAAGTCGCCGTCGGTCTGGTCAAATACAATCCCGTGGCCAGAATTTGCGGTAATGGAGTTTTCAGTAATTGAAGCAAACAAGTCAACATTGTTCAAATCAATTCGAACACCATCGCCAACAGTGTTGCCGGTAATGATATTGCTATGTAAGAACAACTCTGTTAACAAAGCAGCACCACCAGCAGCAGTATCATCGACATTGATTGCGACACCTTGAATACTGTTGTTATTGGTGAGCCGTAATTCCTCAGCAAGAGAATCAATAATATTGACACTGACACCATCATCTCCAGATGTACCTGAAATGGTATTGTCAGCCATTGTCGTATGACGCAAAACCGACCCATTGGTCACGTCGATAGAAACACCATCAATTGTCGAACGCCGCACAGAAGTCTCTTCAACAACCGAAGCGTTGACGGCAGCCGTAATGCCAGCGCCTAACTGACCGGACAAAGTAGAGTCAATGACGTTAAACTCATTGAGTGTTACATTAGTAAGATCAACATTAAAAGCATTTCCCACCCCTCCCGTAATGGTCGAACTATCAACGGCAATCGTATCCACTAATAGATTGGAAAGCTCAATATCGATTCCAACTCCAGCGGTGGAAGAAATGGAAACATTATCAAACAAAATTGTGAAAGGATCACTAAATGTCAAATTATCAAGATCGATTGAGACACCCGCGCCTGAAGTTGCATCGAATGTCAGATCTTCAAATATAATCGAGTCAAAATTCGAGACGCCATCTGCATCTGGGTCCAAAACGGAATTGTCAAGCGTCACTCCCAGACCAGGGGTAAGCTGATTGATGATTAGCGATGTCAGAAGTGTTCGGTCTTCTAGTTGCTCGATCGCAACCTTGCGCTGAATTTTCTGACGTGCTGAAGAAGGAACACTTCGAAGCTGAAGTCGGCGACGAGGATTTAAAGTTGCCTTGCGGCTTTTCTCGAACGCAACTCGCATCGACTCAACCCAAGATGTCAGTAACATCTGCTGTCTCCCATAAACTCTAATTTACTATGGCATTTTAATGCGAATTAAGAGCGATATCACTACCACACTCACGCTTTTACAACAAATCCAAATGCCAATATGTTCTATAGTTAGTTGTGATTCTCAGATTTTAATAATTCCGTTTGAAACAATGTCAAACTTGAGAACAAACGTTTGATCACTAATTCATTTCAAGATGCTTCTACACAAATACAGAAACGCAGTCTCTGATGCTAAAAACTACTCTGAACCGATGTCAAAGAAAATTGCACAAAATAGGCAAAATATAACTACTAGATTCCACTTGTAACAATCATACATGTAACCCAAAAACAGTGAATCATCCACATGAATGAAAGCTAAAGAGTCTTTGAATCTTGATCTTCAATTCTGTTCGCAATTCGAAAATATCACAGTACAGACGAATGACATCCTCAAAACTAACATTGAAACATTTTCAGTCAGCAGCATTTCTTAAATTTTTTGATAGACACAACTTATTTTCCAGAAAGATCTTAGCGGGTATCATACCGAAATAGATCTCCGAATTGTGAAGGGGATCTTGCTAAATCAAACTATACATACATATCTTGCTAAATCAAAAATTGTTCTGTTTTTTCAAGATATGCCGTTTTTAATGGTCTTCTGGGCAATAGCGAGCCGATCAATTATGACAACGGGTTATTTATATAGCCCCCACCTGCTGCTGTACTTACGAACAAGGCACTCTGAATTCTAAAAAATGTGCTTTGTTGGAGGGGTTAGTTTTTAATTAGCATCTTTCAGTCATAGGGATCATAAAAGACTCTATTGAACTGAAATGGAGAGATTAGGCTATGAGAACGAACGGATTCGTTGGCTTGATAATTGCGGGAATCTGCTGCCTTCCATCACAGGCACTTTATTCTCAATCAGATTTTCCTGTCGAACCATCAAATGAATCTGAAGGAGTCTTCAGAATTTCAAATGCCTCGGATGATTTTGAGTCAAACGTTGACGCCGTTTCATTTGCACCAGCGTCACCGCGGACTTCCGATTTAGCTCCCATTGCCATGCCAGATAATTATGGTAATGAAGAGTACTATGGACCTGTAGAAGAATATACTCAGGGCGACTGGATTGAAGACCCCTATCTAGATGACACTTCTTACGAGCGTTTAGGAATTGTTGCCGGAGCCGCAGCAGTCTTTCTAAAACCTGGTTTTGATACTGACACTGCTTTCTTTACTGAAGATCAATCCGGAATGACCACGATAACCACCTCAAATGATTTCCCTTATAATTATCAAACTGCACCTCGTATCAATCTCGGAGTTATTGATAATGAAGGACTCAGTGCACAAGTCCGTTGGTTCCAACTTGAAGATAATTCTAGTAACGGAGCAACTTCTCCCAACAACTTTATCTTCTTTAATGGTCTTCCCACACAAACAGTTACTGGAGGATTACGAGCCGGTGGTCAAGCAGGCGATTTCATCAGCACATCCAGTAACCTGAAATTATACACAATTGATGTGGATATGAGTCAGGAACTGAACTTTGAGCGCTGGCAAACAACATTCGGCGGTGGTTACCGTCACGCTTCAGTCAGTCAAACATATCGTGCAGTGGGTACTGCAAGTGGTGCTCCCGTATCTTCGGATGTAGGGCACCGATTTGACGGAAACGGTTTGGTGATCTTTGGTGAAGCACGACGTCCTCTGGGACTTTTTGATAGACGTTCCAAGGGAACATCCAGTGTGTCCTTAATTTCCAGCGTAAAATATTCCGCCTTGTGGGGAAGATCAAAATACTCTGCAGAAGACAGAACCCCTGGCCCTACTGTCGCAGTAGCACAAACTGATAATAAAAAGTCATTGAGTATCGTTGAGCTCCAAGTAGGTGCACAAGCAGATTTTGTACTACAAACCGGCGCGCTCGTCTGGGTACGAGCTGCCTGGGATGGCATGTGGTGGAATGGAGCTGGCTCGGCTGCCAGCGAATCAGGTGACCTGAGTCTGCTCGGGGGGTCTATCACCCTGGGGATGGATTGGTGAAATATTCTCGTCTGAATATTAAATAAAGAAAAGCCCTCTTAGAATGTTCTAAGAGGGCTTTTAGCATGTAGTAGCTAAAGGTTTACCGTTACTTTTTCAGAGGAGCTTCCAAAGTCTTGATATACTGTAGTAAATCTGCCATCTGCTGCTGATTAATCTCCTTCTCAAGCCCGTTAGGCATTAACGAGATTCCGTTGGAAAGCAATGTATCGATGTTATTTCGTAAAATAATATCTTCTTTACCTTCTGCTCTTCGAATTGTATAACTCGTCGCCGTTTCTGCAGCAATAATCCCTGTGAAGAGTTTGCCCTGTTCAGTAACAATCGTGTAAGTATTGTAATTTGATTGGGCTTCACGACTGGGATCCAGAATCGCAATCAACAAATCATTATTCGACTTATTTTTCGTTGTTGCCAGATTAGGGCCTACATTATGCCCCTGGTCACCCACTTTATGACAGGATGCACAGTTTTTGAGGTAGACCTTCTTACCTGCCTCTACATCTCCCTTTAATTCTAAGGCAGCTTCATAAGCAAGCACAATCTTGGCACGATCACTGTTGACTTCATTACCCAGTACTTTTCGGGCTTGTTTTCGAATTTTTTGATTGGGGTGATTCATCAGCAAATCTTTTTTATCGCGAGAAATCTCGTTGAGTTTCACCCGCTTTTCTTTGATTGCGATCAACAAACTGTCGATCCTCTCTGATGATCCCAACAAGGCATCAACCACTTCCGAACGAACGGCTGGACTGAATCCAGACCAGTTCTGCAATAGAGCAGCACTCACATCATTGTGTCTCATCCGGGATAACGCTTCGACAGCAGCCAGTTGGATTTTAGGCGATGATCTAGGATTCAGGACCTCAGACAGAACTTTACCAGCCACGCTATAATCAATGAATCCGAGTAGCTTGACAGCGGCTACCCGTTTAGCAACCGGTTTGTCTTCATCCTCGACCGTTCGAACCGCATCAGCAATCGTTTTACTAAATCGTTCCTTGACATCAACGTCAAGTTTGCTGTCATTAAGCAAGCTGGCGAGTGAGGCCCCTCTTCGCACGAGCCCTCTACCCAAGGCACCTAAAATCTTTTGCTTCGACTGTAACGAAATAGAATCATCTGAAATAAATGACAGCACAGCTAAAGCGTCGTCTGTTTCTTTTTTAGCACCTGCAATCATCAATAATTCTGTAATCAGAGAGCCTTGGTTTCCTGACTGCGTTTCTGGTGACTTCTTAAGAAAACTAATCGACAAAGGCCCCGCAATCTTTGAGGAAGAGGTGAGGACCGCCATCTTCATATCACTATCAAAATTTTTGGAATCTACTAATTTCGTTAAACCAGCGATTGCTGTTTGATTGTTAAATTCTCCTAATGAAAAGGCCAATTGCAATTGAACCCGATAATCCGGATCGCTCGTGAGTTCCAACACGATTTGTGCCAGTTCAGAGTCTTTTTCAACATATTTTTCTGAGAGCCGGATAGCTTGCTCTCGAATCCCGGGAACAGGGTCCTTTAATGCCTGTTTTAGTATTTCTGAAGTCAACGCGTTCAAACCATCCAAAGTCCACAAAGCATGTAAGCGCCCCAATGGTTGTGTTGAAGATCGAAACAGGTGCTGTAAATTTGAGATTGCTGCCTGATCCTGACGTTCCCAGATTAAACGCTGTGCCGTTTCTCGGTTCCAGCTATTAGGTGAATCCAATTGCTTAACCAGTTGATCGATGGGCATCTTGCCTAATTTTTGAACTCTGAATTGATTCCCTTCTGGATGAACCAAGCGATAAATGCGTCCGCGGTCGAAACCACTTTCCAAATCCAGATGACGTTTAATGTCTTCCGGTATTGAAAAAGGATGCTCGATCGTCTCGCGGTACATATCGAGTACCCAAAGTGTCCCATCAGGAGCATTGACAAAGTTAACAGGTCGAAACCAGTTATCTTTCGATGTCACGAACTCTGTCTGCTCATCAGCACGCGTTGCTATATATGTCGCGCCCTTAGAATCCATTGTTTTACGATGAATCAGGTTTCCGCCCACATCACCAATAAAGGCATTTCCCTGAAACGCTTTTGGATAGGCACTACCACGGTATATGGTGACCCCTGTAGCAGAGGTAAAGAAACCAGTCGCTACTAACTCGGTTGGAGAGAGACGCTTTCGAAAATTAGGATCCGCGGCCCGACGGGCAGTCCGAACTTCTCGGTATGGCTCCGGAGGACTACGACGAAAAACAGGTGCCGCGGCACCTCTACGGGCGGCGGTCCGCAAAACACTGGGAACAGCCAAATAAGCGTTTCGCTTTAAATAATGACTGGGAAAGATAACGTGCTGAATATGATTGCTATTGCTGCATACAAAACGATTTCCCCAATCATCCATTGAATGACCAAACTGAGAACCACCAGAAATGGCTTCCAGCTTACGAGTCTTTGGATTTAATTTCAGGTCACGACGTCCCGATGGAATTACTTCTTTACCATCTTTTAAAATCGAACCACCATTCGTTCCCCCGGCAAAATAGATATGATTATCTAATCCCCATTTCAAATTATTGGCTAGACCCTGTACGTTTTTGGTTGGTAGTCCCGTAAAAACAGTTTCTCTGATATCGGCTTTGTGATCACCGTCGGTATCTTTAAAGTAATAAATATTTGGCGGTGCAATTACGAAGACTCCGCCATCAAAACAACAAACCGAAGTCGGCCAGGTAATCGTGTCTGCGAAGACGAAACTTTCATTCATCTTCCCATCTCCATTGGTGTCTTTTAATAATCGAATGACACCAGCATTCTTCCTGACGGGACCAGAAATATAATCGGGACGCTGCTCAGGCAGATATGGATACCCCCGCATTTCGGCAACATACATTTGCCCGTTTTCATCGAAACAGGCGTCAACAGGGTCCATCACGTCGGGTTCAGCAGCCACTAATTCCAACTGAAAACCGTGCTCCAACTGAAATCCTTTTAAAGATTCTTTAGGAGACGTGGCGGGAATTCGCTTCAAACGCTTGGCTAAATCACCTTCATTGGCCAATGGTTTTTGAGCAATGACCGATGATTCATGATGGCTTGTCAGCAACACAATACTTGAGCAACAAATCACAGCCAGACAAAGCAATTTGCTCTTAGGAACCGAACTCATTTTTTCCGACTTTCTATGTCAAATAGTACGATACAGATCAGGAAGGAAACCGAAGGAGGGAGCAGCCCTCTTTTTTGACCTTAAAAGAGCTGCATTGAATACAGGGTATCAAACCTCTGAATCAAACCACACAAATTATAAAGAATGTTAACGAATGAATCCAGCATACCCGGATCATACCCAAAATCAAGGGCATTTACCCCTAATCAGAAAACCTTATCGCTGATGACAAAGTTAACTACGACGTTCCATTCGCTTTCAAGAGAACAAAAAAGGAACTTAAGCGACATTACTCCCACTCAATCGTGCTAGGTGGTTTTGAGCTGATGTCATAAACCACACGGTTAATTCCCCGTACATTATTCGTTATTCTGGTCGACATTCTTTCCAGAACGTCATGGGGCAAAGGGGACCAGTTAGCAGTCATGAAATCGTCTGTTTCGACAGCGCGAATTGCTGCGACATCCTCATAAGTTCGCCCATCCCCCATCACGCCGACAGATCGAATAGGAAGTAAGACGGCAAAAGCCTGTTTGGTCTTTCGATACAGGTTTGCCTTATGCAGCTCTTCAATCACAATCAAATCTGCTTCTCTCAGCACGTTCAAACGTTCTTCCGTCACTTCTCCCAGGCATCGTACAGCTAAACCTGGCCCGGGAAAGGGATGTCTGTAAATCAAATCGTCTGGTAATCCAAGCTCATGACCCATTTCCCGAACTTCGTCTTTAAACAGTTCGCGTAATGGTTCAATCAGTTCGAATCCCAGTTTTTCAGGTAACCCCCCCACATTATGATGGGACTTAATTGTCGCGGCAGGTCCATCTGGATTGGCACCAGATTCGATCACGTCAGGATAGAGTGTTCCTTGTGCGAGAAAGTGAGCATTCTCAATGGATGCAGCTTCCTTTTGAAAAACTTCAATGAAGAGTCTGCCGATTATTTTCCGCTTTTCCTGAGGATCTGAAACACCTGCTAATTCAGATAAAAATAATTGCCGTGCATCTACCACATGTAAATCGGTTTTAAAATGTTCTCCAAAACGATGAGAAACTTCATCGGCTTCCCCCTTTCTCAATAATCCATTATCAACAAAGATACACGATAATTGAGAACCGATTGCGCGATATAATAACGCTGCAACCACCGAAGAATCCACACCTCCTGATAATCCACAAATGACGCGTTGATCACCAACCCGATCACGGATGGATTCCACTTCCTGCTCTATTAAATTAGAGATCTTCCATGTTCCCTTACACCCACACACTTTTTGAACAAAGTTAGCTAAAAGCGCTCCACCAAATTCAGTATGTGTTACCTCGGGATGGAACTGAAGACCAAACAGGGGCTTACTATGATGTTTCACTGCTGCAAATCGGCAAGTTTCCGTCGAGGCCAGAGAGGAAAATTGTTCACTTAGATTTTCAACTTGATCTCCATGACTCATCCAGGCAACAAAATGCGAGGGTACGCCTGAGAATAAGTTAGAGTGGTCACTCACAGTACAAGGTGTTCGACCGAATTCTCTTGATGCGCCTCCTTTGACTTCACACCCCTGCGAGTCACATACAAGTTGCATTCCGTAACAGATACCGAGAATAGGAATTCCGAGGTTAAAAATTTCGGGGTCGGCCTGTGGGGCATTTTCTCCATAAACACTTGCCGGTCCTCCAGAAAGAATAATCCCTTTCGGATTGAGTTCTTTGATTCGCTCTGCAGAGAGATTGGGACGAGCCAATTGGCTAAAAACATTCTGTTCACGTACACGTCGGGTAATCAGTTGGGCAGTTTGAGACCCAAAATCGAGGACTAGAATGAGTTCTTCTTGTTTCGTATTAATTAAACTCTGAGAAAGAGCATCTTGCTCAGTGACATGGGGATTGGTCATTATGTTCTCGAAATAATAAATCTTCTGGAGAGTCATTTGAGAAACTAGCACGAGGTCCTCAAATGAATGATTTGCTATAGAATTTAGCGTGGCTTAAGAACACGATTCTGTGCAAAAACCAAATCGCCATCTTAGCGATTCCATTTTCGAAATCCAATTCAGCACGTTAAATTCAAAAAGGAAAGCAGGAAAGTGTGCGGGTTAGTTAAAACAAGAAAAATGCAGAGACTATATGTTTGCTACGACTAAAAATCGGCACGTCGGTTTGAACTTTCCCTTACAGATAAATGCTTAAAATTGAGACGAAGCAAGACCTTACAGCAAATCGAACATATCAAGATAATTTGAATCATTTCTATCGATCTATCCGATAATTCCAATAAGTACGATAAATGCGGGCAAGCTGTACTGAACAGAGATGGAATTTTGCCCCACTATCACGAATGTGCTCCTAATGTCAGGGTCTAAAAACCTATTCCCTCTCTTTTCACATATTACCAGGGACAGAAAACCATGTTTCTCCAATGGAATCGTTTTTTCTCCAGATACTGTCTGGCTCTTCTTGCCGGAACTTCTATTCTCATAGCAGGCGTTGAATTACATGCTCAGGTCACCCCTGGTACGGGAACACGGGTAGATGGATGCTGGGATGACTTTGAAGACGAATCCTGGGAGTTCATCACAAATCTTCCTAAAAGTAGCACCAATGTCGATAAGCAGACTCGTTATCCATTAGGTCAGTCGACAAATAGTATTTGGACTGAGAGTGCCAAACGCGGACAACCAGATGTGATTCAACGAATTCCCACACCTGCAGGTGGTCTTCCCGGCAGCAAAGGTGCTTTGTTGCTGAAAACACTTCATACAGGAGTTCCAGGGCAAGGTAGCCGCGGTAGTAATCAAGATGACCTGATCATGCAAGGATCGATGATCTCAGTAAGCTATTCTCCCAGTGTTGTGACACGTGTTTACATTCCACCCTTTGAAGAGTGGGAAGATAAAACCGGCACTTCATTTGGGTTTCGTGCTGCTGTGAAAGCGCCCATGAAATCAAAACGCTCCCGTTCGAAACGTAGGTTCTTTTCGCGTAGCAGTGGTTACAGTACAAAAATAGAAACTATTTATCTGGGAATGTTCATCCAGTTTAATAGCAAAACGGACAGTCCCAACGGTGAAGATTCCGCTATGTTTGTAGTGCGAGCAGATACAATGGGCCAGGATTTTATCGGCCCCGAAATCAAACAAACAGGGTGGTGGACTCTCGGAATGTCATTTACTCCCGATGGGCGTACGCACTATTACGCCAGTCCAGGAGTAGATCCTTTGACTCCCGCTGATCGCTTTGCTTCACATCTTCCTTATGGAACCCGGATTCAGTCATTTCACACCGCCTTCTTTAATGTCTGCAATCAGGACAATGGACGTACCTGGTCAACCGAGTGGATCATCGATGATCCAGGCATGTATTATATTGGCAGATAGTCAAACAGCTGACAAAAAAGCAGAATTCATAAACGGCATACTCTCCGAGGGTATGCCGTTTCTACTTTTCCGCTTATCATGCGATTTGGTTTTCAACAAGCTCACCCCCTTCAATCAGACCTCTTCTTTTTTCTGGACGCAACAATGTTCGAAAATAAAATCAAAACGCTGCTTTCTCAAGGAGATATTGCCTTGGGAGTCGCTATGCCGGATGCGTCAGAAATTCTAGCCAAACTCTCCGTTGATACGGGCATCGACTTTTTGTGGGTCGATCTGGAGCATCGTCCTTATGGCGTAAATGAAGTCAAACATATTCCTGAGATCGCGCGCAGAAAGGGATGCATGCCTATGATTCGAGTTCCTGGTTTGGACCCCATTTTCTTCAAAAAAGCATTAGATATCGGAGCCAACACAATCATGGTACCTCAGATCAATAATGCTGAGGAAGCCCGACTAGCTGTCCAATATGCAAAATATCCCCCCGAAGGAACACGTGGTGTATCTCCTGATTGGACGATGTTCATGGACTTTTCCTTTGACGATTATCTGCCACACGCTAACGAGGAAACAGCAATCGTCGCTCAAATCGAATCACCTGAAGGAATTGAAAATATCGAAGAAATCGCGGCTGTAGACGGTATTGATGTCCTCTTTGCCGGACCGATGGACCTTTCTGCTTCCCTGGGAATCATCGGTCAAATAGAACATCCAAAGCTTCTGGAATTATTGGCTGAGTTCCCCAAACGAGTTGCGACAGCAAATAAACCTGCGGGAATTACTTTTGGTGACCTGGACCGGTGCCGTCAGGCAATTGACGAAGGTTACCGATTCGTAAACATTGGTACGATTGCAACCTTGGGAACAAATGGAATTCGTGCGGCCCTGCCTGAATTGCGAGAGAGAGCCAGAAACTGAAGATTTATAGAATCTTTTCAAGCCCCTCTGGAACACATAAGCAAAAATTGATACAATCTGTCTGCGATTAAAGATTCAAACCGCAGCAGGAGACAGATCAGATATGCTGACATTATTAGGTCACGGCCAATCAAAACCCTCATTTTGTGATGGATTAACGCGGCGTAATTTCCTTCAAATTGGTAGTCTTGGCTTCTCTGGTCTGACTTTACCCCACATCCTGCAGGCAGAATCAAACCCTGCCAACAAAAAACGTCAAAAATCTGTCATCATGATTTATCTGGTGGGTGGGCCACCACATCAGGACATGATTGATCTCAAACCAGAAGCCCCCAAAGAAATCGCAGGCCCCTGGCGTCCCATCGCTACCAATGTTCCTGGAATCGAAATCTGTGAAGCCTTTCCACGCATGGCTCAACTCATGGATAAAATGGTTTTAGTGCGTTCGATTGTGGGATCTCAAAGTGGTCATGATGCCATTCAGTGCTTCAACGGTCACAATCCCCGTAAACCTACACCACAAGGCGGCTGGCCTCAATTCGGTTCGACTGTTTCGAAACTCCAGGGTGCACATGTGGAATCAGCACCTCCCTTCATCAGCCTCTGTTATCCTTGTACTCACGGTCCTTACAATGAACCCGGTCCCGGTTTCCTTGGCCTTTCCGAGTCCCCCTTCCGACCGATGGGGCCAACTCGGCATGACATGGTTCTGAATGGGATTTCTTTGGAACGGCTTTCTGATCGAAAAAAGCTACTTCAGAGCATCGACAATTTCAAACGAGAGGCAGATGCTTCGGGCATGATGAATGGTTTGGATACATTCAACGAACAGGCCATGGGCGTTCTGACTTCTTCTCAACTGGCAGAAGCTCTGGACCTTTCCAAAGAAGATCCTAAAACCGTTGAACGTTACGGTACCGGGGACCCAACAAAATTCATCGACAGCAATGGCGCACCTCGTGTACCGCAAAGTATGCTTGTCGCACGAAGACTGATTGAAGCCGGTGCACGCGTTGTCACTTTGAATTATAGCAAATGGGACTGGCACGGCGGGAAAAACAATTCCATCTTTAAACGAGAAGCAGAAGACTTTCCGATATTCGACCAATGTGTGAGTGCGTTATTAGAAGATCTTCATCAAAGAGGTTTAGACCAGGATTGCACTGTCGCCATCTGGGGTGAATTTGGACGTACTCCCAAAATCAGTGCACAAGTAGGTCGAGATCATTGGCCTCGAGTGAATTCTGCGATTCTCTTTGGAGGGGGCATGAAAACCGGTCAGGTCATTGGTGCGACTGACCAACTGGCTGGAGAAGCCGTTGATCGTCCTGTTACATTCCCGGAACTCTTTGCGACCCTTTATCATAATGTCGGTATTGAAACAGAGCAGACGACGATTGAAGATTTCAGTGGTCGTCCTCAATATCTGGTCGAAGATCATGCCAGACCCTTACCTGAATTAGTTAATTAGTTTAAGGTTCCCATCGAATCCGACTGTCTGGCTCCGCATTGCTATTTAAACCTTGAATCGCTTCAACTGAAAGCATTAAAATAGCTTATGGCAATATTCATTAATCGGATATTGTTCCCACCACCTTGGAGTGTCCTCAACAATCGTGAGTTGTTGCCTAAAGATCCTCAAGATGAATCACGAGCCAAACCCGGGAAAAAAGCATGAAACATATTCTCCGAATCATATCTGTTTTATTGCTTTTAGTCGGGTTCGTCAGTTTTTCAACCAGGGCTGAGGAACCAAAATCGCAAGCAGATTCCGTTCCCTTGTTTTCTGCTCAACAGTTGGAATTCTTTGAAAAATCAATTCGTCCGTTGCTTGCTGAACACTGCTACCAATGCCACAGCGGCAAAGCCAAACGGCTGGAAGGTGGACTTCGGTTAGACTCGCGCGACCTGATTCTAAAAGGTGGCGATTCAGGGCCTTCTGTTGAATTCAAAAAACCGCATGCGAGTCTTCTCCTGGAAGCCATACGCTATGAATCATTCGAGATGCCTCCTGATACCAGACTGAAGAAAGAACAAATCGGGCTTTTAACACACTGGGTTGAAATGGGACTCCCCTGGCCCAACGAAGAACCACCGGTCGAATCTGGAAACGCAGAAATTTTTGATCTAAAAAAACGACGAGCCGAACATTGGGTATGGCAGCCAATCCAAGATGTATCTCCTCCTAAAGTGAAAAATAAAAGCTGGTCTCATCACCCGGTTGATCACTTTATTCTAGCAAGGCTTGAAGAAAAAAATTTGAGGCCCAGCCATGCTGCCGACAAACGGACAATTATTCGCCGATTATATTATGACTTAATTGGACTCCCCCCTACTCCAGAACAAATCCACTCTTATCTGAATGACAAATCTGAAAATGCAACAGAAAAGTTAGTCGATCAACTTCTGGCTTCTCCCCAATTCGGAGAACGCTGGGCACGACACTGGCTGGACTTGATGCGGTATGCGGAATCTCGGGGTCACGAATTTGATAATGATGCGCCGAATGCTTACCAATATCGCGACTATGTCATCCGAGCTTTGAACGCCGATCTCTCTTACGATCAATTCGTGACAGAGCATATTGCCGGTGACTTAGTGGAACATCCCCGTCTCCATCCTGACAAACAATTCAATGAATCCGTGCTGGCAACTGCGTTCTGGTATTTGGGAGAATGGGTCCACTCTCCTGTCGATATTCGCAAGGATGAAACGGACCGATTTGACAATGCAATAGATGTCATGACCAAATCATTTATTGGCATGACTGTTTCTTGTGCACGCTGTCACGATCACAAGTTTGATGCAATCTCAACCAAAGACTATTACGCTCTGTATGGATACTTGCAAAGCAGCAATTATCATCAGGTTCGCTTTGAGTCGATGCTACACAATCAAAAAATCGCACATCAGGCAGAACAACTTTATCAACAGAAACAAAAGATTTTAAAGACTAAAATAAAAAATGCGTTCGCTGGTCAGATGAAAAACTTCTTAGCTTATTATCAGACTGCCGATTTACTTGTTCGCCAAAGTTCATCAAATGTTGATCAAGAAATCAACCGGCAAGCTTCAGCGAAAAAACTAAATGCCTCGATTCTCAAACACTGGATTCTTTTTTTGCAGAGCAACCAAGGCAAAGAGAACAGTCTGACCACGACACTTTTTATGGATTCTGGTTCAAAAGCCTCTCCCGCACAGTTCAATTCAAAGACACACCCAAAGTCCGGGTCTGATGACAGAACCATCATTGATTATGGCAATTGCGATCTAAAAGATTTTATTACTGATGGGTTTACCTTTGGACTTGCACCACAACCACGGGGGACTCTGGTTTTGGATCCATCAAATCAACACAACCCACTTAGTTTGCTTTTAGAAGGTGCCGCCAAGCGTGATTCCCTCTGGGATGACATAGCCGATACTCCCTCACCAAAGATGAATCAAAAAAACAAACTGCGATCCTTCCCTCGCTCGGGTCGCACTTTACGGACTCCCACCTTCGAAGTGCGCGGACCGGTCTCCTACAGAGTGAAAGGAAGCTGCTGGGTTTACGCTTGTGTAGACTCGCATCGCATGTTGTTTGGCCCGCTGCATGGTTCGACATTGAAAAAAGTTTCTGCAAATGCCCAACATCAGCCGCAGTGGATCACTCATGATTTATCAAGATACAAAGGTCACCGTATTCACCTGGAATTCACTCCTCTTGAGAAAGAACCACTGGAAGTCTATCAGGTAAAACACGCGGCACCGCATCCCGAACAATCTTTAACCTCAGTCAGCCTGAAGACCGTCAAAGTACAAAAAGCGTTCGAAACTGCTTTTGAAGAATATTTTGACAGTGACCAGCAACCCAGTTCACAAACCGTTTCGCTTATTAACTGGGTACTCATTCACCCGGAATTATTCTCAGAATCGGGAAGTAAAGAACGACAGGCACTTTCTAAGGAAATAGAAGAATACAAAAAACAACGCGAACAACTAAAGCATTCTATCCAAACAAAGTCACAAACTGCGATGGCGATAATGGATGGGAGTACTGAAAATGACCATGTCCTGATCCGGGGCAGCCACCAGAATCTCGGCCCCGTAATCAAACGTCGGTTTCTGGAAGCGCTGGATGGTAAGTCACCGGTGAATAATTCGGGAAGCGGACGACTCCAGTTAGCACAAGCCATTAATGATCCTGCTAACCCTTTAACCCATCGCGTAATTGTAAATCGTATTTGGGCACATCTATTCAGTCGTGGGATTGTTCCCAGCGTCGATAATTTTGGTGTTTTGGGAGAACGCCCTTCACATCCTGAACTATTAGATTTCCTCGCTCTCAAATTCTTAAGAGAGGGGCGTTCTATCAAGCAAATGATTAAGTACATCGTGCTTACAAAAACCTATCAACAGTCCAGTCAGACAACATTGGATGTATCAGAAGTCGATCCCAAAAATATATATCTCCATAAAATGCCGTTAAAGCGTCTGGAGGGTGAAGCAATCCGTGATGCTCTGTTAGAGATTTCGGGAAGAATCGATTTAAAAATGTATGGCCCATCCATACCAATTCATCTGACCAAATTTATGGATGGACGTGGTAAACCACCTAAAAACGGTCCACTGGACGGCAACGGTAGACGATCCATCTATATCCAGGTCCGCCGTAACTTTCTCTCTCCCATGATGTTGGCCTATGACACCCCCAGCCCCTTCAGCACAATGGGACGTCGTAATGTATCCAATGTTCCTGCACAAGCCCTGATTATGATGAATGATCCATTCGTGATTCAACAGTCTGGGCTTTGGGGAGAACGTGTGACCAAACAATTGAAACAGCAAACAACCGATGACCGAATTCGCTGGATGTATGAATCGGCATTAAGTCGGCTTCCAACCTCAGAAGAATTATCGGCAGCACGTCAATTTATTATCGCACGTACCAAACAAAATTCTAATTCAGCCCTTGTTTGGGCAGAGTTAGGACATGTTATTTTTAATCTTAAAGAGTTTATATACGTTTTTTAGTTTCAAGATGTTCCTCAGAAGGTCATTAACATGCACTGCGGTCAATTCCGACAACAATTTACGCGACGTGACATGCTGAAACAATGCGCTAACGGTTTTGGTGCAGCTGCATTGACTGCACTCTTGCAAGACCGGGCGTTTTCGGGAGAAGCAACAGATAAAACGCATTTTCCCCCCAAAGCGAAAAATGTGATCTTCTTATATATGGACGGAGGACCTTCGCAAGTCGATACATTTGACCCCAAACCATTACTGACCAAATATAATGGTAAAAGTCCCAGCGACTTTTTTAAGGTCGAAGCAACGCAATTTGATAATGTGGGTAAGGTTCTTGAAAGCCCCTGGAAATTTAAACCATACGGTGAAAGCGGTAATCCAGTCAGCGATCTCTTCCCAAATATCGGTGAGTGTGTCGACGACCTCGCTGTGATTCGTTCTGTGGTTTCGCAATTCCCTGAACACACTTTTGCTAACTACTTTCTCCATACAGGTAGTGGCTTACAAGGACGTCCCAGTATGGGTGCGTGGGTCAACTATGGCTTAGGCAGTGAATGTCAGAACTTACCTGGCTTTGTTGTCATTAACGGTGGCCTCATTCCGCCGGGTGGACTGGACTGCTTTAATAGTGGTTTCCTGCCTGCCAGCTTTCAGGGATCCGTATTCAAGCCAGGTGGCAGTGGCATCGCCAATGTAAAACGGCAGGAAAAACTGGCCCAAACCCAACAACAAAAACTGAAACTTATGCAGCAGCTCGACAGATTTAAACAACTGCAATCCGGTGTGCATGATGAAATAGAATCAGCCATCTCTAACTATGAACTTGCCTACAAAATGCAATTGGCGATTCCTGATTTAATGTCGTTCACCAGAGAAAGCCAATCAACACTGGACTTGTACGGCTTCAATGCAAAATACAAACCCACGCAAATCTATGCCGCAGAGTGCCTGTTAGCGAGAAGGCTTATCGAACGAGGAGTACGATTTGTCGAATTAACTTGCACCAGTGTTAGCAGTGATCGCTGGGACCAGCACAGTAACTTGAAACGTGATCATGAAAATAATGCCCGCGCAGTTGATCAACCCATCGCAGGACTACTCAAAGATCTCAAACAACGAGGGCTGCTGGAATCAACACTGGTTATCTGGGGAGGTGAGTTTGGTAGAACACCTTTTGCACAAGGGAAAAATGGACGTGATCATAATCCATTCGGCTTCACCATGTGGATGGCTGGAGGGGGAGTGAAAGGCGGTGTCACTTATGGGGCCACCGACGAATGGGGTTACAAAGTCGTAGAAAATCGTGTGGAAATCCACGATATCCACGCTACGATGTTGCACCTACTGGGGTTAGATCATACAAAATCGACCTTTCGCTTTGGTGGTCGTGACATGCGTCTGACCGACGTACACGGACACGTCATTCATGACGTGATAAGTTAACCAGGATCGTTCAAAGCGAATCAATTTCGTATTTGAAAAGGCTTTAAGATGAAACAATTCTTACAAATTTTATTTTTGGCTTTTTCATCTTCTCTCGTTCTTGGTTCCACTAAACTCACCGCCGAAGACTGGCCTGCGTTTCGTGGGCCACGGGGAAATGGAATCTCTCTCGAAAAGGATGTCCCCATTAGATGGAGTCCGTCTCAAAACATTCTCTGGAAAGTACCACTCCCGGCTCCTGGAAACAGCAGCCCTATCGTCTCGAACGGACGCGTCTTTGTAACCTGTGCAGAAAACAAAGGACGCAAACGAAGTCTATATTGCTATGATCGTACTAACGGACGAGAACTCTGGGTTCGAACTGTAAACTTCGATAAAGTCATGCCCACTCATAAAACAAACAATTATTGTGGCTCAACACCTGTTGCAGATGGAAAGCGGGTTGTCGTCTGGCACGCTTCTGCAGGCTTGTATTGTTATGACTTCGCCGGTAATGAACTCTGGAATCGGAATCTGGGAGAGTTTGAACATATATGGGGTTATGGTGCCTCTCCTATTCTGCACGAAGGAAAGGTGATTCTGCACTGTGGGCCTGGAAAACGGGTCTTTATGACAAGCATTGATCTGGAGAATGGGAAAACCCTGTGGGAAACCACAGAACCAGTTGAAGGGAATGGCTCGCGAAATAAAGAACGGAAATATATGGGGTCCTGGAGCACTCCAGTTGTAACAGAGATAGACGGTCAAAAGCTCATCATTTGCAGTATGTCATTACGTGTGAATGCCTATGATCCCAAAACGGGAAAAATTATCTGGAGTTGTTACGGCTTACGAGGCCAGAAGGGAGACCTGGCTTATACATCCCCGGTCATTGCAAGTGATATTTGTGTGGCGATGGGAGGCTTTAATGGACCTGCAATCGGTTTTCGCATGCGAGGAACAGGAGACATCACTTCAGCACAGCGTCTCTGGCAAAAGGAGCCCAATCCTCAACGAATTTCTTCTGGAATTATTTCCGAAGATCATCTTTACATGGCAAATGCCGGCCCCAACACATTCCAATGCCTCAATCCGGAGACCGGAGAAATCATCTGGCAGGAACGCTCAGGAGGCGCAGCTTGCTGGGGTTCTTTGGTATTGGTAAATGGGCATTTTTATGTAACCGATCAAAATGGCACAACGCACGTCTTCAAACCTAACCAGAAGCATCTCGAAAAAATTGCTCAGAATGAACTTCACGAAAAAAGCAACTCTACACCCGCCTTTTCTGAAGGACAAGTCTTCCTGCGAACATTTAATCACGTTTATTGCATCGGAAAATAATGAGAAAATCCGATTACCAGAGTTCAATTTCTAACTCAAGCTCGACACCAAACTTTTCAGAAACGGTATTCTGCGCCAAGTTGATCAGATCGAGTACGTTCTCTGTCGTCGCATTTTCATCATTGATGATATAATTTGCATGCCGATCACTGATTTCAGCACCACCAATCCGAGTCCCCTTCAAACCTGCTTGTTCGATTAAGGCTCCTGCATGCATACCACGTGGATTCTTGAAGATGCAACCCGCTGACTGATGTGTCAAAGGTTGATTGGACTTCTTCATGATCCAATTCTTTTTCATCCGATTCGTTACCTCTTCGGAATCATCCTGTTTTAATTCAAAAGTGGCTTCTAGAATCGCTAACTCATTCACACTGCTTTCACGGTAGCTGAAACTCAATTCGTCTGCAGTCCTTACAAATTTTTCTCCTCGGGCTGTCAACACAGACACCGAAGTAACGTACTGGCCAATATCACCATGAGTTCCGCCAGCATTCCCGTGTAATGCCCCGCCGATCGTTCCGGGAATGCCAACCAACCCCTCCATACCAGCTAGACCGGCTTTTACGGTTTGCGAAACAAGGTTCGACAACAAGACTCCCGCCCCGGCGGTCACAGTGGTCCCTTCAATTTGAACCTTGGCGAACTCATCTCCATAGATTCTGATGACCGCTCCCTGTACGCCAGAATCCTTGATGAGCACATTAGATGCGCCACCAAGTACACGCATGGGTATTTCATTTTCAACACAACACAAAACGACCTGCTGCAATTCATCTGCGTCGCGTGGTTCAAGCAAAAACTGGGCAGGTCCTCCTATTTTAAAATAGGAATATTTTGCCAGTGGTTCAGAACATTTAAGAATCGCTTTGAAGTCTTCGATTGAGCTCATAATGAATCCGATTTATCTCGCCCGCTCCCATAGTAATGATAATATCACCAGATTGAGCCTCAGTCTCTAAAGTTGAGACCATCTGGTCAAGGGAACTGCTGAATCTAGTCGAATCATTATGCCGAAGAGTTCGTTTGACGAGCTCTTTTGATATATCAAAGGGTTCTTGTTCGAGCTTTTCGCGAGCGGCATACACAGGGGAGATCAGAACCTCATCTGCTGATTTAAAGCTTCGAGCATAATATTCCATTAACGCCTGAGTGCGAGAGACTTGATGCGGTTCATATAGACACCAGATTTTTCGATCTGGATACTCCTGTCGCAACATTTTCAGCGTAGACTGGATTGCCGTAGGGTGATGAGCATAATCATCGAATAAAGTCAGACCTTTATACGATCCCATTCGTTCAAAGCGGCGATGGATACCAGGAAACTCATAAATCCCTTCTCGAATGTCCTCAACAGCAATACCGGCTGTATGGCAGAGAATCGCTGCGACCATTGCATTGGAAACATTGTGTTTCCCTTTTTTTTGAAGGGAGATTTCCGAAAAATAATCACCTTGGTGAAAGAGCCGAAATCTGAGGCCAAAAGCAGTTTGTTTAATATCTGTGGCCCACCAGTCTGCACCTCTTTCCAGAGAAAACGTGGAGACTTTTGCCTGACAGGAACTCTGAATTTTTTCCAGCCCCAGGCAGTTCCCTGGAAGCAATAAATGACCTCTTACGGGAATTCGGGAGACAAACTCGGCATAAGCGGACGTCATATCATCCTGATTTTTGAAATAATCAAAATGGTCGGGTTCAATATTTGTAATGGCGGCATAATAAGGGAATAAATCCAGAAAACTACGTTGATATTCACAACTCTCAGCAACAAAAAGTGAACCTTCCCCTGCCCAGCCATTTAAGTTCTTACTACAGAGCTCTGCTCCAATCACCGCCGATGGAGAAACTCCTGAATTTTGCAGCACATATGCGGTGAGAGCCGAGGTAGTACTTTTCCCGTGTGTGCCAGCCACACAGACACCTTGTTTCTGCCGCATCAGACGACCCAGCATCTGAGAATAAGATAACTGTGGAATTCCCATCCGTTGGGCAAAGCGACGTTCTGGGTTTGCCAGACCAATGGCAGGACTGTAAATTAAAACGCTCGTTCCTTCAGGAACAAATCGTTTATCATGGCCCTGATGAACTCGATATCCCCCCTCGCGCAAGGCATTTTCTGTGGGAAGTGAGGGACTTAAATCAGACCCAGTCACACGGCAACCTGCACTCGAAAGATACTCTGCAAGCGCTTTCATTCCCGAACCACGGATACCCACGAGATGAGCAGATGCAGGTAATGCGGCAGAATCCGTTCGAGATTCATTTGCTGATCGGCGTTGTTGATTTGTACTCGCGTTTGACAGGATCATAGCCGCCTTAATGTCTATCTGAAGTTCCCCATGAGTTAGCCTGGAAGGGATGTTCCCAAACAAGCCCTGATTTCGGTTGGATTGTTCTCCAACCCTTCGTCTTTTTCATCGGGAATCAACGCGTTCTGAATCCATTGGTTATGACTTTTGTTTCGACTGGATAAACATTATCGAATAGGAAGATCCTGTTGCATCAAGCCGGCTGCTTGGTGAAAACTGAGAAAATAGACAAAATAAGGCCGAAGATTTCTAGAGGTTTCCTCAGTTCTCAAACTTCTATTCATTTTTTCGAAGTTCTTATAATTCTTCTCTGGCTTCGATACAATGCATTATGCCTTGAAATCCAATCCGCCTGAAGGGCAATTTTCCATGGCCTCTCGACACAATGGTCCAACCAAATTCAATCCTATTTAAGGAGTTATGTAGCATGCAGCCACCAGCATTTGACGTTCAAGCTGCGCATCACTTTTTTGCCACTGACTGTTTTAACCAGGCTTGGAGCTATATCGAAAAAGAAGATCGTACTTCAGAAGAGAATTTACTGATGATTTCGGCCAGTCATGCCTCATATTGGCACTGGACACAATTCGAGGAACATACTCCTATCAACCTTTCGATTGCTTATTGGCAACTTTCTCGAGTCTATGCCATTACTAATCAGCCCAGCCTGGCAATCAGCTACGGCACACTTTGCCTCAAAGTAAGTCAAATGAACCACTTAAGCCCTTTTTACATTGCTTATGCTTACGAAGCATTAGCACGAGCCACTTCGGCCGCAAATAAACAAGATGAGGTCTCAACATACCTGGAACAGGCAAAAAAAATTGCAGAATCGGAGCTGGAAGAAGATGAAAAACAACAATTGCTGGCAGATCTGAATACAATATAAGTAACTGAAGAGATCTGAATGTTCTGAAGAATTGAGTCAGAATATCAAATTGTCGAATTTTGATATAAATTCATGGATTATCTGAAACACCTGTTAGAATCCTATTTTAAAATCCCTCCAGCGAGTCCTGGACAGGGAACGGCGTGGAGCTTCCAGTGGAATACTCCCTGGCCTACATGGCTCCCAGATTGGGTTGTTTTCATTTTGGGAGTGGGAATCATTTTCCTGCTGATGTACGCGTACCTGAAGGATACAGCGCACCTTAATCTGCAGAAGCGTGCCGTATTATTAAGTATTCGCCTGGCATTGTTTTTGTTTGTGTTATTGTTCCTCACAAAAGTCACGTTTTCCATTCACCGAACCGGTTTACCTTTTGTCGCTTTATTAATTGACGACTCGGCAAGCATGGGACTCGCAGATGACTACTCTCAAATCGCTTCTACCAAGAACAGAGCAATAGCCAAGCAGCAGGTCCAAGGCAAGGATCGGCTTGGTCTGGTCAAAACAATGTTACTCCAAAAAGATGCACGATTTTTGCGTGAGCTGCAAAAAAAACACAAATTGAAGCTTTACCATTTTTCGGAAGAGTGTATTCCATTGGGAGAACAGGGACTGCTTGACAAAACGGATACTGCACAAGCTCAGGAATTAATCAAACAACTCGAACCAATAGGGAATGAAACACGACCTTTCCACGCAGTACAAAAAGTATTGAACGATTTTCGAGGAACGCTTCCCACTGCGATTATTGTCCTCAGTGATGGAATCTCCAGTACCGGCGATATGGATCTATTGTCCCGTGCCGGTACATTGGCGAAATCGAAGCTCGTTCCCATCTACCCCGTTGGAGTTGGCAGCGAACAGCCAGTCAGAGATCTGCAATTGTACGACTTGCTGGTTGATGATGTCGCCTTTGTTAATGATCCGGTTAATCTGTCAGCCAAAGTAAAAAGCTTTGGTATCACTGCCGGTTCAGTCTCTGTTTCCCTCAAAGACGCCAAAACAGGAAATCCGCTGATCACTAGAAAATTGTCAATTAACCCTAACAAAGAATTTCAAAAGATTGATCTCACCTTCACTCCGAACAAGCCAGGGCTTTTGGAATATATATTTGAAGTAGAACCAGTCAAAGGAGAAGTCAATCGCAATAACAACCAGCAAAGCGGTCAGGTCTCAGTTCTCGATCAAAAAATTCGTGTGTTATTGGTAGATTCAGTCCCTCGTTATGAATACCGCTACCTTAAGCATTTATTGGAAAGAGACAAAACCATCGAACTCCGAAGCATTTTACAGGAATCAGATCTGGAATATTCGTCCGAAGATGCCACTGCTCTGGATTATTTCCCGGTGAAAAAAGAAGATCTTTATCAATACGATGTTGTCATTCTGGGTGACGCCGATCCTGCTTATTTCAGTCAGGCTGTTTTTGAAAACCTCGATCAGTTTGTGCGCGAAAAAGGAGGAGGCCTAGTAGTCGTCGCTGGTCCCCGCTTTTCTCCTCATGCCTATGCCAATACCAAACTGGAAACTCTATTGCCTATCGAGATTTCTAAAACGAAGGAATCAAGTGAGGCCGCCCTATTAGTCAATGGATTTCAACCAGAACTAACAACCGAAGGTCAATTCAGTACCTCAATATTTCGTTTTGCAGACAACGCCGAGCAGAGCCAGACAATCTGGAATAATTTACCAGAACTGTATTGGTATTATACAGCAGATGGAGTCAAGCCGGGTGCGTCTGTACTGGCAACACATCCCACACAGAAGGGAAAAAACGGACAGTTGATCCCAATAATAGCCACACAGCGTATAGGAGCTGGTAAAGTAATCTTCAGTGCAACCGACGATCTTTGGAGATGGCGCGATCTTGTCGGTGATCTTTATTACTCCCGTTATTGGGTACAATCGATCCGCTACCTTAGTCGTTCAAAACTGTTAAATCAGGAACAGGCTGTCGAACTCACACTTGACCGTAATACATATCAACAAGGCGACTCGGTTCAGTTTCGTGTGAAATTTCTGGATGAACGATTAATTCCGACAGACGATGAAGATGTGACTGTGATGCTAGAACGACAAGGAGAAGCCTCTCGGCCGGTCAAATTAACACCATTAGAAAAGTCTCCCCATATCTTCGAAGGCAGTTATTCCAATATCGCAGAAGGATCGTATCATAGCTGGGTCTCTCAACCAATCCTGCAAGGGAATCCTCCTTCCGATGACTTTCGAGTTGAAGTATCACAACGTGAATTATTAAATCGAGACATGAACCAAAGCGATATGCAGAAAACCGCCAGGGAAACGCGAGGAAAATATTATCATATCTTTGCCGCTGACCAACTTCCAGCTGCCATCCCAACAGGCCATCCGGTTCCTCTCGAGAACGAAGAACCGATCACGCTTTGGAATCGCTGGGAATTTCTCATTCTGTTCACTCTATTAATCTCTGCAGAATGGCTTTTAAGGAAACGTTTTCGACTAGTATAATAGGAATTCTGATTCTGCATTTTTATCTCTGAAGTCAATAATATGTCTGCTTCCATTCGAGCACAATTTGTGCAACTGCATCGTAAGGTTCATCAGCTGGTCTGGCTGAATGGGCTTTGCTGGGGATTGACCATGTTATTGATTTCGGCATCCCTGGTAATCAGTCTCGATTGGGCCTTAAAAATTTCAGACCCGATGATTCGATTAATCTTGGGGCTAGGTGCGGGAAGCTTTGTTGTCTGGATTCTCTGGCAACATTTGGTAATTCCTTTAAAAACACCGCTCACCGATTTTGATCTCGCTCTGAAAATTGAACGGCAATACCCTCGTCTGAAAGACAGCTTTTCCAGCAGTGTCTTATTTGATACTGAAAAACCGAGTCACTTTACCGGTTCGTCACAACTTCGTCAGGCAGTCATTAAAGATGCCTACCAGCAAGCCTCTCAAATCAATTTTCTGGAATTGATTGACACAAGACCAATCAGAAAAATAATGATTAGCGCTGCGCTGCTCTGTTTATTTGTCGTTTCCATTTCAATCTTGCATCCGAATCGAGTGATTTTAGGCATTCATCGTTTTGTACTACCCTTTTCAGCACCAGATTGGCCACAAAATGTCGAATTGCAATTTCTGGATGAAAATCTTGTACCTATCGAATCAGGCCCCAATAATCCATATCAGGTTGTAGAAGGTGAGAATTTTCGATTTTTTGTTGAAAACCGCAAAGGAACTCCTCCCGAAGATTTACGCATCGAATATCAAGTTAGCAAGAATCAACAACCACGTGGGAAATTAAATTCGGAACCGTTAAGAATCGTCTCAGTCCCAGATCAATCAGCAGTAGACCATGAACTTGGCACCGGTTCTTTAAGGATCACCAATAAAACAATAAGGCTGCGCGCGATTGGAGGTGACGATCACTCCATGCCGTGGCTGACACTACTTTCTGTACCTCCAACAACTCTGAAATTACAAGAGGTAACCCTCACCCCACCTGCCTATTCACAAGAGCCTGTTGAAAAACTACCTGCCGGTATTGGTAGCTTCAAAGCTCTGATCGGAACCCGAGTCGATCTCAAAGCGCGTTCTAATAAGCTTTTGAAATCTGTTAGCTTACGAGTGAAAGATAAAGAACCTGTATCTCTAAAACTAGAGCCGAACAGGAAAGAATTTTCTGCTCACTTCGTCATTGAGGATCCAGGTACCTATTCCTATTGGTTTGAATTAGAAAACGATCAGGGGTTTCGGCCTCCCAACCCGGAACGTTATGAAATCATTGGAATCACCGATTCCGTTCCAGAAGTATATCTCGAAAAACCAGCTACAGACTTGCAAGTGACTCCGTCAGCTCAAATACCATTAACGGTTTCAATCCAAGATGATTTAAAAATCGCCAGCGCACTGATTCGTTTTCAAAAATCATCAAAAGAAGAAACATTGTCGCGCGCACTAAGAACAGATCGAGAGAGTCAATCGTTCCCGCTACCATTCAGTCCGAATGATTCAAGTGAGCAAGTGATTCTGAACGATGTCTGGGATCTTACCAAGTTGTCGCTAACGGAAGGTGATCGAATTATTTTTCGAGCAGAAGCACATGATCATTATCAGATGTTGCCTCAAGCAGGTAATGAGACTCGGGTTGGAGTAAATCGAGTTGGAACAAGCCTTTCAAGAGTCTTGACACTCGTAAGCCCGCAGTACAAAGCGAATGAATTAGCAAATCGTCATGCACATCTGCTAGAGGAACTGACACGAGTCTTAAAAAATCAACGGCTTTTGCATACAGAAGTGAAAGATGTTCAACACCAACTTGAGCGCGTCGGTAAGGCAAGGTCAGAAGAAATTGATACAATCAAACAGGTAGAAATGGACCAGAAACGGATTACCTCTCAATTATTCAGTCCTCGGACCGGGTTGGAACAACGCTCGAAGGAACTAGTGAAAGAACTTGAGTGGAACCATATTAATGACCCTACGATGAGTCAGCGACTTACGGAGCTCAACACTGAGCTTTCTGAATTAAATCAAAATGTCTTCCCTGAAATACAGGAACAAATCACACAAGCTCGCAAAAAACTTCAGTCAAATATTGATTCCGGATCATCACGAAAGCAATCATCAAACTCAAATGCTCAACCTGAGAACCGGGGAGATTCAGAGCAGTCTGATGTGGATAATACTAAGCCAAGCACTAAAACAGGCAAAACCGAACAAAAGACATTTGCTAACACTGCCCCACTCGAAGCATTAAACATTGCAGAAAAAGGCCAGCAGCAGGTAATTAGCAGGTTGGATAATGTTCTAAAATCACTTTCTCGATGGCAGAAAACAAGAGATCTTGTTTCCGAATTAGAAGAACAGATTCAGCAACAATCAGACATTCAGAATCAAACCAGCCAACTGGCACAGAAGACCATCACCAAGTCGTTTGGTAAGCTCAAGCTTCAGGAACAAGCTGATCTTGAAAAACTGGCGTCCCGCCAGGAACAACAGGCTGAAAATTTCAAATCATTTAAAAATCTTCTTGATTCAATCAATTCAAATTCAGGAGCACTCACGCAGGAAGAACAATTAAGAAATCAGGAAGCGATCGATTTTTTGCGAAAAAAAACGATTCCGGAAGAGATGAAGCAAATAGCCGAAAAACTAAAACAAAACCAAGTGGGACAGGTACTTCAAGATCAACAAAAAATTCAGCAATCGATGCAATTGTTGAAAGATATTTTTGATCACCAATCCACAGGTTCTTCGCCGGACCAGTTGTTAAAGAAAATAAAACTGTCTGAACAAGAACTGAGTTTTTTGAAACAACAGCAACAGAACGTGCTACAGAAGTTACAGAAAGCAGCCAATTCATCAAATCAGACAAAACTGAAAGAGAAGCTAGAAAAACTAATTAAAGAAGAACAGGAGTTGCGACAAAAACTAAAACAATTCGAACAGCAATTAAAGCGATTGAGTTTACAACAGGAAGCGCAATCCGTTCAAAGAGCCAGAAATCGGCTCTCCAGAATAGAAAATGCGTTAGAACAGGGAAATCTTCAAGATGCCACAACAGAAATCCAAGAGTCGCTTGATGATCTGGAACAAGCACAACGTGAATTAGCTTCACGTAGAAAAGATATAGAAGAGTCTCTGGCGTTTGAAGCACTCGAGAAATTAGATTCAGAAATCAAAAATTTACTCAAAAGACAAGAAGCTGTGATTCAGGAAACAATTCGCCTTGAAGAGATACGTCTTTCACGTGGGCGGTGGTCTCGTGGTCAATTAAAATCCTTGAAACAGCTTTTCGAAACTGAGCAAGAACTACAATCCTTAGCGATATCACTGGCATTAGATTTGGAGGCGGCTCCTGTATTTGCTTTAGCATTTCAAAAAATCATTGATCAATTGGACCTGGCGACTAACAGATTAGGCCAACGCCTTACCGACCAGGAAACATTAACTGCCGAAAAAATAGTAAGATCAAAATTGATAGAGTTGTTAAAAGTTTTAGATGACAGAAAGTCACAAAACCAAAATCAGCCTGATCCAGCTCAAGATCTTCCCGAAAATATAATCCCCCCAAATGATCAGATTTCATTAGTCACACAGTTAAAATTACTCAAACTTTTACAAGAAGATATTCTGCAAAGGACAAAATCATTTAATCAATCTATCAGTCAGGTAAAAACATTGACTCCGCAGCAAATTCAAGAACGAAAAGATCTGTCTGAGGAACAAGCGGCTTTAGCAGAATTATCTATGGAACTATTAGCACGCTTTAATGAACCTCTCTCAGATGATCCGCAACCAATAGATGAGATCCCCTAATGACTGCATTCACAAACCGGCCAGTGATTCATACCCTTTCTATGTTCTCAATCGGATTGGTGTTCAGCCTTTCCCAGCCCTGGTTATGCGCCGACGAACCCCCTCTGAAAAATCCTGATGACAATAAAATTGCTAAAAATGAAGAAAAGCAAGATCCGGTTCTGAATCAAAAAACCAAAAAAGAACTCAAAAAGTTAAACCTTGGCCAGCAACTTCCAGTCGAGTTGATTATTGAAGAGATGAAGCGCGCCGGAAAACTGCTTCAAGATCAACAAACCGGACAACAAACTCAGAAAATTCAGCAACAGGTCGTTGAAAATATTCAAAAATTAATCCACGAGATTGAGTCGGCTTCTAAAGTATCTCTGCAGCAATCAAACCCAAAACAAGATCAACCACAGAATACCAAACAGAAAACTCAACAGCAGAAAGATGGTATGGGACAAAAAAAAATCCCCCAACCCTCTCAAGGACCAGCACGGCAATCTTCTGAGCGCCAGGAAAAAGGGCTGGTGACCCCGGGCAGTCTGACCAAATCCAATGGGCATATCAAAGATACCTGGGGACATTTACCCCCTGCTGTGCGACAGCAACTGCTAAATGTCTATACTGAGAAATTTCTTCCCAAGTATGAAGAACAAGTACGTCGCTACTATGAAGCTCTGGCAGAGAAGAAAAAGCGTTCTCCCTGACCTGAGCCCCAGTTTGCAAGAGATGACACTTTTATATAGTCTGAAGTCGCAATCTTAAGGTGAAACAACATCAAACGTGTCACTGCGTAAAATGGTTGTGTCAAAGCCATTACCATTAAACATACGAACGTAATTCCAACGCCTTGCGCCTTTGATTGCAAAGCCCGGAGTTGTCGCCAGTTCAGGCAAACGATAGGCAGAACGGCTCTGAGGACGAGGATAACGCTCTGCAACCTCTGGGGGTAGCTGGTGGCTGTAATATGAACGATTAAACATCCAGCTCTCTGCTTCAGCTTGCTGATTGCCTAAACTAAAACTAACAGCACCTGGTAACATAAGCAGCAAAACGCATTTTGCGACACATCTTCTGATTTTTGATGAAAAATTTAATTTCATAAGTCTTACCTCTTCAGAAGTCATTCAAGATGTTGCTTAAAATCAACAAATTGAATCTGCTTTGAAACGAATGTTGCATCAAAACAACATTCACTCTTCAATCAAAGTGATAAAGAGGTAATACGCAGATAGTATGCCAATCAGACACCAAGCTGATCAATCAAGCGGAATCCCCGCTTCTTTATAGAGCTCTGCTTTTTTCTTGTTATCCTGCAAGACCAGTATGTTTCCCGTTTCATCATCATAGCCATACATTTTGTAAGGAGGGAGCTGAGCAAATTCCACTCGATTTTCCTTCATCATCTTCATGTACTCATCGTAACTAGGAAATTTATCATTGAGCGCTTTGTAAGCTTTTATCGCTTGCTGCATCCCTAAAGTACTGACACGAGACGCCATCGAAAAATAAGCGCTTCCAGCCTGAGTAAAAGGATCAACCCCCTTGATCTTGCCATCGACAACAGAAATCTCTGGATTTTTCAATGCTTTTTTCGCATCAACGACAACAGCTGTTGTCTTATGAATAATACTTTTTTTCGTGTTATTTTGAGGCGCTCCCTGATTCCCCGGTTTTACATTTTGCACAGCCTGTTCGGCCATTCCCCCTTCAGGCATTTCCTGTTTTTGAGCGTCTCCCCCTGCTTCCTGTTGTTTGCCTTGAGCTGCATCTTGCTGTTTTGCTATTTCAGAAGGGTCCTGACATCCTAATGCTGCAAAGATTAGTAGAAAACAAATTAGAACAGCGTTCATACCAATATATATTTTGTCCACTAAATCTTTCATTGGTGATACTCGCAATTAGAGAGAGAAATGAATTTGAAAAACACGATTTGATACTATATTAGAAGCATACATTAACACAAAAAGAGATCGATATCATCAGATTTCTATACTTCGCTGAAAAACGAATCATTCCAACAAAAACACAATATTTTAATTCATGTTTACAAATTAAATTCTTTAAGAAAACACGATTTTCAAATTTATGACATTAGATCTCAGTAACTTTGGAACAATAAATCATAGGCACATGACACTTTTTATTTATAGAAAATAACTCGTATGCATTGTTTATGACAGCAGATTTGGTAACGATTTCCGTTCTTTCCTAAAGTTTGTAGTATTTAATTTTAATGACTGATTCCAGCCATTATAGTAAATACTTGGCAAGCTTTACAGAATTCACTGAACGGAGATACCGGACCTAATGTCGACATTCAACACTTCTTCTGATCAAGATGCTAGAAGAGTGTTTACAGAATTATTGACCAGAGAGAGGTTACGCATTTTTGGGTATATCCGGACTTTAGTTCCCCACAACTCAGATGCAGAAGACGTATATCAACATGTATGTTTGACGCTCTGGAATAAATTCAGTGAATTTGATCAAGAACGAGATTTTTTTTCCTGGGCATGTGGAATCGCTTTTTTTACTGTTTGCAATTTTCGTAGAAGTATTCAACGCGATCGACACTTTTTCAGTCAGGAGCTAATCGAAACAATGTCTGCGGAGCGGCTACGCCATTTAAGCAACCACAACACTCGGCTTGAACTTTTGCAAGACTGCTTCAGCGGTTTAAGTTCAGCTGATCAGGAATTGCTTTTGCAGGCGACATTTGAAAAGCAGTCCATCAAAGAATTTGCAGAGAAAGCTGGTAAAACGGTCCAAACACTTTACAACCGTCTGAGCACACTTAGGCGTGAATTAGCTCAATGTATTTTGAGAAAGCTTAAAAGTGAGGGCCAATCATAATGACTGTTCATGAACTCCCTCCCAATTTTGATCGACTGTTGAATCAACTGATTGACGGTCAAATATCCAAATCAGAATTTGAAGAACTGGAACATTATCTTAGTTCGACTCCTGAAGCGATGCAGACTTACTTTGATTATCTCGATATCCAAACCGGAGTTCAGAAGCGCTACGTTGAAAGATTAAAAGAACTTGACCAAATCTTCACAGACGAGGTCCCTCAAACTAAACCAGCTTCAAAAGCACCTGTTTTTAGACGAAACACGAAACTATTCTCGATGCTCAGTTACCTGGCTGTAGCAACGGCTTCGGTTACACTTATGCTATTTGCAGAAAAGTCTATCACAGGCCGTTTCTTTTGGGAGCCGGCCCCCTCAGTTCCAATTCCCTATCAAGGAGACCCAGCCCCCAGAGACTTACCTTACGTAGCCACTCTCACACGATCAAATGATTGTGTATGGGGCGGTGATACCGAACCTCTTTTCTCTGGACAGCGATTGTTAACAAAAGACCTCTATTTGGAAACAGGAACTGCGGAATTTCGCTTTGATAGTGGAATTCGCTTAGTTCTCAAAGGTCCAACAAAAATCCATATCAATTCAGCAAACTCCGCAATAGTTGATTCAGGAGAGGTCGTTCTACATGGATATGAATCTGCACCGGAATTCGCGTTAACGACTCCCCAAGCCACTTTCTTTGACATCGGTACTGAATATGGAACGAAAGTGGAGGACAACGGAGATACGGAACTGCACGTTTTTCAAGGCTCTGTCAGAGTAGAGCCCTCAAACAAGACCAAAGATTTGATCGTCAATCAAGGGAAAGCGCGGGATATCACAAAAAATAAAGATATTCCTTTAGAGTTGACAAAGTTCCAACGTGAAGTTCCAGGAAAGCCGAAAGACGCAAAGAAGGTCAATCTGGACGAGTTAATTGCTTATGACAGTTTTCATCCCTCAAAAATCATCATTCCAGAAGAGCTTTCCGAATGGCAGCGTGGTGGAATTGGCTGGGAAACCCATTGGCGAAACCATAAAAACTGGTCAGGTCTGGCTGTCGGGAATAGCTATCCTAAAAAGTCACTCGTGCCTAAAGAGCTTTCACCAAACCAATTAGGTTGTGTCGAAATAGAACGTGGAAAGATCGGCTGGCGCACTTTAAAAAAAACAGTTCGGCTCGATATTGACGCAATCTACTACATCAGCTTTTTTATCCAGAAAAGAAAATGGAGTCCTGCTATTGACCGTCAGTATGGAAACATTTCCTTATGGAATTTGGGGAAATCGAACGAAGATCAAAAAAACGCAAAAAAAATATTATTTGGCATCAGTTCGAACAGATTTCCCTCTTTACGTATTCAGACTCAAACAGTTGAGAAAGCGCCACCACTAGAAGATGAAAAACCTTATTTCTTTGTTGGTAAAATTGTGGCGAGTGAAAAATCACCAGACCAGATATTTTTACGCGTTTTTTCTGGAACCGAAAAAATCCCAGAGCAAGAACCACATATTTGGACATGCACCACTGATCCATTTTATGATTCAACAGTATTTGATCATGTTCGGATCTTTGCAGGTAGAAACAGCAAATATCTCTTCGATGAACTCCACATCGGCACAACTTGGGAATCCGTTGTAAATTTTAATGATCCCGATCCTCCAAAAGTGAATTAATTGCGCTCCACCTTCTTCTCATTTTCTTCCGTATATTTCATTCTATTTTGTACTTATGCAAACCCTGAATGAATTACACAGAAAAGTTTTACATAGAGTTTCAATAAAATTTTAATTCGCGACTATCCTTTTATAAGTGGCGTTCCAAAAACTGAATGGAATTATTGTACCGATAATTCTTTTCTGAATATTCCAACATTCTCTGTTTTTTTATAGTAAAATTTTGAATCGAGTAGACAATTTGTTGATAGCAGAGCAATCAGTTACGTCTTCATCGTAATTCTTTTTGTTCATACAATGCTAGTCCCTGAACGGCAGAAGGGGAGATGAGGGTTGGCTCATCTTCCCTTCCTTCATTTTAGCTTTACCTTAACATTTTCAGATCGAATACGTACCAGAGTAAGTCCTAGTCAAATTCTATTCTTTTTCGCGCTTCAGTTGTTGGGAAAAGCAATCCAAAATAGAAATCTGGGATCTCATATCAATCAATGAATCAATCTCTATGAGTGTGAACTTCCTGTATTGACCACGGGCTGAGTATGACGATCGCTGCATAATACAACCAACAAATTAGAGACCAACGCTGACCGATGCTCGTTATCCAATTCGATCACTCTCCGTTCTGCTAGATGGTCTAAAGCCATTTCGACCATTCCCACTGCTCCCTCAACAATTTTAGTTCTGGCTGCCACGACTGCTTGTGCCTGCTGTCGTTGTAACATCGCGGCAGCAATTTCCTGTGCATAAGCAAGATGACTGATACGTGCTTCTATGACCTCAACGCCCGCTTTATCCAGACGTTCCTGAATATCAATCTTTAACTGATCACAGACTTCAGTTGTATTACCGCGTAATGACACTTCATGGTCTTCGCTATCGTAAGGATGACGACTGGCAAGATTACGTAATGCTGCTTCACTTTGAACGGCCACAAAATCTTCATAGTCATCTACTTCGAACATTGCTTCCGCGGTATTGACGACACGCCAGACTACTACCGTGGAAATATCGACCGGATTACCATCTCGGTCATTCACTTTCGAAGGTTTTCCCGCGGAACGGCTTTTGGCCTGAAGAATTTTTCCCGTCGTCGGATCTTTCTGCTCAGGAGTTGAGATTGATCCGGTCTCAAAATTACGAATTCGCAAAGAGATCTTTTGTTTGGAGAAAAACGGATTGACCCAGAAAAAACCAGACCGCGTCACAGACCCTTTATACTCACCAAACAACAATAAAACTCGTGCCTGATTTGGAGCAACCGCCATGCACCCAAACAAACCAATGATACAAGCTGGTACTAAAATGATCGCCAATAAGATTAATGGCACACTTTCAGCAGCGACCGCAGATACGAACAAAAACACAGCCAATAATAACCCGCACAAACAAACAGCCAGCGGATTCCAACCCGATATTGGGTCATATTGTTTCTCTTCAGTCATCACATTTCTCCCTGATTCCGACATGGTTTCTATTTATCGAATATGATTACTTCTAAAAACGTAGCTGTCTGACTTCGAGATCAAATATTTCCCCTCATTTTCACCAACTCCACTATTATTTTTTACCAACAGTTCGAGAAGATTTTAGTCCTGCCTGGTTAACCGTCGAAATTTCATATTTTGCCTTTGAAGAAGCCTCATTAGTCCCATCTAGGAACTCCATCTTCGGTGCTGGATGATCATCAAAAATCGGCTGATCCGAATAATTCCAGGCGTGGAAATGCCCTTCAGGATTCCATCGTTGATTCCGATGACCTTGAACCGTGCCAATGATTTTACCATCGCGATAAATCTGGAAAGCATGAATCCCGCTTTCCAAATCGGCTTCTGCCTGCCATTCGAGTTTCACACCTTTGCCCGGCACACTGCAGACTTTTACGGCTAAAGGTGCGGCAGGAGGTGAGGTATCCGCGATCCGGCCTAACTTTACCAGTTCGTGCCAGGCTGTAGCCACCTTTTTATCGGGTAACCAGGACTGTTGCTTGGAATCAGCGGCCTGATGACTGACGAGTGGTCGAATTGTTTTTGATTTTAGATCGCCAAGCCAACCTGACTGATAATCGAGCTGTTTCAGTTTGGTTGATTTTGAATCGTTTGGTAAACGCTGTTTGAGCATTGAGTCAAAAAAACGAATCGCCAGTAACCTGCTATTACTGTTCTCATGACTCGAACCAGGGTGTTCGGCAACTGACCACTGCGCCTGTTTTTCGCGTGCGACATCAAAAACATGATGTGTACCAATCACTGCTGCATAAAAACGCTCACCAGGCTGATTTTCTTTTTCACCATAACAGAACATCACGGGAACCTGAAAGACAGCAGGGTTACTATCCGGTTTAAGCGGCTGACTACGGGGTAACTCTCGATTGACAGGAGACAATCCTCCCGAACGAGGAAACACGGCAATCACACGTTTCGGATTTCGGTATAGCATATTCATCACCCACAACGCACCACCGGAGTGCCCCCATAAACACCAGGGTGCCTTTGCAATCTCAGGATGATGGCTAAGCTTCCCCAGCTTCTGAAGTGCATAAAAAAAAGCGTGCTCCGAACCATCAGCGGGCATATACCAGGTGCTGCATTCTTCTTCAGGTGCCCAGATTTGAGTTCCTAACAACGCACAATTCCACTTTCTGGCCAAAGCCTGCCACTGCAAATCGTCTGCGTGTTCCAGACCAAACTTTCTGGCACCAGCACCACAACCATGCTGTCGCACTATGACCCCTCGAATCTGTTTGACATGATCGGGAACCCACAATCGGTAGTAGGCATTTTCATAAGCATCCTGTTCACGAGGCGGTATACTCACCTGATAAAGTCGCCCTCGATTTCGTGCAACAGGATTAGCATACTCAGAGTTCTTTTTATCGATTTCATTCTTCGATTTCGATTTATCGGCTGCCTCAATATGACTACTAAAATCAAAACCGCTAGTGAGAAATATGAGTAAGAACAGAATGCTTAAACTGATCCCGGTTTTCATTTACTTACTTTCTATTCAAAAACAACTTCAAAAGAATCATCACTGTTGCCTTATTCACTATCGTATTCTCTTTGATTTCAAAACCAAACGCTCAGAAACGTAGATCTATCGGAAAACAATTGATTAAAAACTCGATTGACAGAATTATGTCTCATCTAATTTTCCTTAAAAACAGGACTCATTTTCAATATTGACTTAGCGAAGTCTCTACTTAAAACTGCGCAATCTGCGTCGCGCGCGTGGGAATATTTTCTTGATAGTGCATCGATTATCCCCTGGTGATTCTATCACTATAAAAACCACTTGAAATTACAAATAAACGAGAAAGTTCCTGATTCGATTCACAATCTACACCATTGATTTGCATAGCTATCAAATCGTTTCACCCGTTTTGAAGCAGCTTTCACTTTACATCGCAGATCCTTGAACTCGCTTTCACACATCGATCACCCCTTGACTGGTTTACGCCCTTCAAGATGATAATTGTCACAATCAGTGAATAGAAATAGACGAACCAACGGGCTCTCTTTCAACGAGTCCGGAATTGAGGCATACCAGAAAAATCACCAGAGCATCACCGATTTTATCCGATATCATCTGCCTAGAAGAGGGGAAAAATTTGCACTTCAAGAGCAGGTCAGCGCTGAGCCTGAGAATTGCAGTCAGGTTTAGTCCGAATGTTTCAGTTGATCCAGCGAAACAAAGTCGGGAGTTTTACTAGTTTCTGAATCACAACCAGTGCAGGAGCCGCCAGCACAGCCAGTCCTTTGTTTGAAAAAACGCACAATACGACGGAGTAGAAAAAAGATGGCTGTCGCTACACAAACCAGGGCTCCCACTAATTGCCAGTCAATCTGATTCATAACCCGGACTGATCCTAAAATTCGAATGGTATTTATGTATGTTACCACTATCAACTTTAGTTAAAACAACATCCCCACCTGATAGGAAATGAATGCTCCCACATAGGCCAGCGTTGTCATATAGGTAAATGAGATTACCGGCCACAGCCAACTGTTGGTTTCTCGCCGAATGACCATCAATGTCGCCGCACACTGGGCACACAAAGCGAAAAAGACCATGATCGAAATCGCGACCGGAACATTAAACACCTTGGTGCCATCAGGCCAGGTCGCAGCACGGATTGAGCCAATCAATCCTTCGTCATCTTCACCAACGTCTCCGCCCAGACTATAAATGGTTCCCAAAGTGGAAATAATCACTTCTCGCGCAGGAAAGGATGCTATTACTCCCACACCTATTTTCCAGTCCCATCCCAGAGGTTTGACTACGGGAGCAATCCAATGCCCTGCCTGACCTAAAAAACTGGATTCCACTAATTGACTGCTCACCAGATTCTGCTGCTCATTCAGCTCAGTCTGCTCTGCTGAAAGTAACTCCTTTTTAGTTTGTAATTCCTTGAGATCCATCTGATCACTTTCATCAGTCGCGGCAATCTCAACTTCAAGCTTTTGAACTTCAGAATCAATCGTTTCGATTCTCTGCTGAATTTTAAATTGCTCGCTATGGTCACCCGGAAAATAGCCAGTAGCCCAAATTATGATTGATGTCAGAAAAATCAAGGTACCAGCTTTAACTACAAATGACTTCGCACGATTATAAACTCGTAAAATCACATTACGAGCAGAAGGCCATTTATAACCCGGTAATTCCATTACAAATGGTGCCACATCCCCTTTAAAACAAACCCGTTTTAAAAACCAGGCTACGGGAATCGCAACCAATGCCCCAATCGATGACATGCCAAACAGAACGAGCCCCTGCAATGTCACCACTGGACTCCCTGCCAGTGACAGGTAGGCAATATTCGGAATGAAAGCAGCGATAAAAAGTGTGTATACAGGCCAACGCGCCGAGCAACTCATTAAAGGTGCCACTAAAATGGTCACCAGTCGTTCGTGTCGATTTTCAATGACGCGCGTTGCCATAATCCCGGGGACCGCACAAGCAAAAGAAGACATCAACGGAATGAACGATTTGCCGCTCAATCCCAGACTTCTCATTAATCGATCCATGATAAATGCTGCGCGCGCCATATAACCACTGTCTTCCAATACTGCGATAAAGAAATACAAAATCACAATCTGTGGAAGAAAAATGAGCACACCTCCCACACCAGCTACCACTCCATCTACAACCAGACTTCTCAATGGACCAGGAGAAATCAACGATTCCACAATTCCCTCTACCATTCCCTGCCCCGCTTCAATCAGATCCATGGCAGGGCCTGCCCAGGTAAAGACAGACTGAAACACAAAAAACATCAACGCGAAAAAAAATAGAAAACCAAATACACGATGGGTTAACCAACGATCAATTCGATCAGAGGTCGTCACTTGATGTTCTTGGGGATGTTTTATAACATCTTTTAATAGCTCTCTGCTCCAACTATAACGCAAGCGCGCTTCCATAGCCGGCACAGCATGGCCAGCCTCTTTCAAACGCGTGCGTGCCTGACGTAAATCATCCATCAGGCCATTATGAGTATGGTGCTCAAAGTACGATTCCACATACCCCCCCACATCAAGCAGTAATCGATCCACCAGAAAATCGGGGGGTATTCCATCTTCATCGGTCTGAAGCTTCTCAGATAACTGTTCGCGCTCGTGGTAAAAGGCATCGGGAAAAAGAGACAAAGGCTGATGTTTCTCTCCAATGCCAATCCGTACTATTTCTGCCTTTAATTCATTGACTCCTTTCCCAGCATGCGCTTCGGTACACAACACAGGTAATTTTAGTTTTTGTGATAAAGCCGTCGCATCAATCTCAATCCCCCGTGAGCGAGCAAGATCACACATGTTGAGAACTAAAACAACGGGAATCGACAAATCAAGAATCTGGCTGAACAAATAAAGATTTCGTTCCAGATTTGATGCATCAGCTATGCAAACAATAGCATCGGGAAGCGGAACCTCTTTTTGTCTTCCCAGCAAAACATCAACTGCCACCATTTCGTCAATAGAGCGAGGTGCCAGACTATAAGTTCCCGGTAAATCAACCAGATCGATGCTCCGGCCGTCCCAGGTAACACTCCCCACTTTCTTCTCCACGGTCACACCAGGAAAATTTCCAATATGAGCATGCCCACCGGAAAGATGATTGAACAGAGTGCTCTTTCCTGTATTGGGGTTACCAATAATGGCAACAGTCATTTTTTTTTGCGTTATTGCAGGAGAGTTAGTCATGAAACTGGAAGCTCTGAAAGCGTCGCTTTCATTCGGAAGGAAACATTACGGCCTGCAAATTCAGAAAGCACTGAAGTTATACGATTTCGACCTCAACACACTTTGCTTCATTCAATCGAAGAGATAAACGGTAGCCACGTACCGCAAACTCCAAAGGATCACCTAAAGGCGCTTTGCCTAAGAGTTGAATCTCCTCGCCATCAATAAGCCCCATCTCCATTAAGCGAATGGAAACAGCATCTTCACCATTGATTTGGGTGATCCGAGCGATCTGGCCTTTGATAATCTGGTTTAGTGTCGTCACAAATACGATCTCAACACAAAAGAAAACAATATAGCGTGTTTTTAAGTGCATTTACTGTGTTATTCCTCTCCACTATAGGCATATTGAGACTCAGTTTCAACTCAGGGGTTACAGAGTCTGACTTCCTCTGAAGCGTTTGATGAAAAACTGAGCCATGATGATCAACTCAATCTCAATTGTTCTAACTACTTTCGATTAAAATACTTATATGGCATGAACAAAATACCATAATTAACATATAAAACAATAATAATTAACCTAATTTGTACCTACATTTATTGCCTTAGAGTCAATTTAACCTAAAATGATCTATATGAATTTACTAGCATTCTTTGTGGTTTCACTAATTAGTACAACACTTTAGCTAAATTAGTTTTCCCACCACTCAAAATCCCAATGTTCGTGTAGCAGGCAAACGAAACTTTCCGCGACTCCCACAAAAATTGAAATCGAAATCCAATTAGTAATATTTCACTAACTCCATTTTCGTTGGTAGAAATATTGATCCATTTTACGTCTTTCTTAAGATCATTTTTTATTTCCAGGAGCTCAAAAATATGGAAAAAATGTTACTCAAAAAGAAGCGTGGTTTCACACTGATCGAATTGCTGGTAGTGATTGCGATTATTGCCATTCTAATTGCATTACTGTTACCGGCCGTTCAACAAGCACGAGAAGCCGCCCGCCGTTCCACTTGCAAAAACAATCTGAAACAGATTGGTCTAGCTTTGCACAATTATCACGATAATTTCAGAGCGTTTCCCCCTGGAGATGTCAGAAGAACCTATCCCTCAGGAGTTCAATCTTGGACGACGAGCCAACTGGGTTGGATTCCTCGGATTCTCCCTTTCCTGGATCAAGCTCCACTTTATAATCAAATCAACTTTGAATTGGAGCACGGTGTCAGTGCCGCCCCTAACAGTAATTTACGAAGAGAAAAACTGCCTTCCGTTCGTTGCCCCAGCGATTCTTCGCGTCAACCTGATGGAAATTATGGCCCCACAAACTATATGGCTTGCAGGGGTAATTCAACAAGTGCTGGTAATAATTCCTCTGGTTCTATTTTCAGCATGAATAGTCTTGTCAGAATTCGTGATATTCAGGACGGCACAACGAATACGATGATGGTTTCGGAAACCTTTGCCAGCGCCCCTATGTGTAGCGAATTACCAGTCAGCAATTCTTGTGCAGCCACTTGCGCTACCGTTTATAACGGTAATACCACAGGCGCGCAGCAAGGTTATTCCTGGATGTGGGGACAACAATATCAAGCACACTATTATGCCACGATTTATACTCCCAATCCCGAAATTCCTGACTGTGGTGCAGGTTCGAATTCGACTAATGCACTCGTTTCGGCTCGCAGTAAGCATGTAGGTGGAGTCCATGTTCTTCTCGCTGATGGGGCGGTCCGATTTGCTTCGGAAAATATTGATCTGACCATTTGGCGAAATTTGGGTGATAACGATGATGGAAATGTCCTCGGTGAATGGTAGGATTCATTCATGGCTCTTAAATATTGAAAACTCCTCGCTACTTATTCTTCGATTCAAGTAGCGAGGTTTCTTTGCTTATCCCTAGTTAGACAGTCATCTCACACTGCAGTCTATTTCAAGATCAATTGCTTGGCCTGTAGCAACTCAAACGAAAATGGAACAACATTCAATGACCAGATTTTTACATTCAATACTGCTTGTAGCCTGTATCATTCCCTTTCAATTTGGCTGTGGTGGGGAAGAAGCTCCCATGACTCCTGAGTCAGCAGAAGATCCAGTAGAACAACTTGATCCCGCAACAGAAGCGGCTGCACAAAAGAAAGCGATGAAAGAAAATCGATAATTTATCAAAATGACCTAGTTGGTCTTACTTCGAATTTGATTACATGAATTAAATTAAGGCCGCGATAGATTGGAGTTGAATCTATCGCGGCCTTAAACTATTACCACAGTAGTTACTTAGAGTAGGTCTCACCTTAATCGAACTCTGATATCTTTTTTTAAAACCGAACAAGCTCTTTTTTAGTTGACTTAATTAAATAAGGGCTTTTGTTATGAGATGGCAATTTCTTATCTATCCTTCTTTATTACACAACACCTCAAAATGTTTTTAGGGTTGAAATATTTCTCCCTTCGGGTAAATTAAAAACACCTATTCTTAATGGTATTTTCATTTATCAATAAAAAATTAATCAATATAAGAAACTATGTATCCATTATCTAAGTATGGTTGTAGTTACTCATAAGTTAATCGAAATCACTTAATGGACTGAAACCAGTCTAATCACTTCAAATTTTATTAAGCAAAATCCCCTTTATTTCGTCAGTGAAAATACTGACAGAAATAGAGGTTCGTTTTATGTCTTAGTCGGTATCTGTTTTTGTTTCTTTATTTTATTTCCGGGAGTTCAAGTTATGGAAAGAATGTTGCTCAAAAGGAAACGCGGCTTCACGCTGATCGAACTGCTGGTAGTGATTGCTATCATCGCTATCTTAATTGCCTTACTGTTGCCAGCAGTTCAACAAGCACGTGAAGCAGCACGTCGTTCCACTTGCAAAAACAATCTCAAGCAGATTGGCTTGGCTTTGCACAATTACCACGACAACTTCAGAACGTTTCCACCGGGAGACGTCAGAAGAACCTATGGTGGAGTTAACTCTTGGACCACCAGTATGCTGGGTTGGATTCCAAGGATCTTGCCATTTCTAGATCAGGCCGTAATCTATAATCAAATTAACTGGGAACTGGAGAGCGGTGTCAGTGCCGCTCCTAACAACAATCTTCGTAGAGAAAAACTGCCTGCTGTTCGTTGTCCGAGTGACTCTTCGCGACAACCCGACGGAAATTATGCCCCTACTAACTATCTTGCATGCAGGGGGCAGGGAGACTCAACTACCGCTAATTTTGATGGTTCTATTTTTGCTCGTAACAGTAATGTCAAGATCCGTGACATCGAAGATGGCACTACGAACACAATGATGGTTTCAGAAACCTTTGCCAGTGCTCCGTTCTGTGATGATCCTTCATCTGGAGGACTTTGCCCAGCTAGTTGTCTGACCAAACCTGGTTATCAAGGTAATGTTAGACAGAGGCAACAAGGGTATTCGTGGTTTTTTGCCCAATACTACGAAGCCAACTATTATGCAACTATTTATGGCCCCAATCATGATGAGCCTGATTGTGGGGCTGGCTCAGGAACTGCTAACGCAATCTTATCAGCACGGAGTAAGCACGTAGGGGGAGTCCATACTCTATTAGCTGATGGATCTGTTCGATTTACTTCAGAAAACATTGATTTGGCTATCTGGCAAAATGTGGGGGATCCCAAAGATGGGAACATCTTGGGTGAATGGTAAAGTCGTCATTGGCGCTTAAAGCGAAAATATTCATCGCCACTTGATTTGTCAGTCAAGTGGCGATGTTTTATAATTTATAAACTCACACTATTGCTACATTTTTTGAGTCTAATGGACTCGAGAATCGAATAATAAAAACAAAATTATAACAAACACTGATGAAATCGAGTTTTTTAATCGAGATAAAACGGAAAAAGATACGCTATGAACAGATTTTTATTTTCCATCTTAATTGTATCCTGTATGACTCCCTTCATGTTTGGCTGTGGTGAAGAAGCGCCAATGACTGAGGGGGATGATACCCAACAGGTAGATGAAGTAACAGAGGAAGAAGCAGAAAAACAGGCTAAAAAGAACGTGCAGTGACTTTAAGAGCTTCGCATAATCTTTCATTATCACGTTTTGGTATCTTAATCGTTCAGAGCAAGATCAAACTATAATTTAAAGACAGAAGTCATGCTAGGTTGGCACCAACAGTTTATATATCTAAGAATCGATAGTACGTTTCTCTCTACCACTTTTAGAATAGATAAGCTGATGTTTTAAACGCTCTCTCAATTCTTAACTCTCTAAACTTTTGCTACTCAGGCTGTAACAAAAAGAAAAACTTACGGTGTAAGAATGACTGAAGAGAATTACCAAATCTCTTTCAAGTTCGCATCATAAGCCTGAATTCGGCGACCTGGTTCAAATTCTTCTGGTGATTCAGCCAGGACGCGTACCCAGACCTGATGCCCTTCATAAGTCGCTTCAATCGAAATATGTGGGCCGAGCTGATCGTCATAATCAACGGGTAAAGCCTGCCAGTACAAAGCACGAACTTCTTCAAAATATTCACCCAGTTTGAGAATATCGAAACAGAACTTGGAAGGTGCCAAAACACCATCCCATTCACCGCCTACAATCTCTGTGTTCGAAGCAAACAGAGTAACTTCCCATTCGTTACGGCTTGCATTATGAAAGAAATGACAACCAATCGGCGCAAGTACATCGACATCATACATCAAAGAGGCGACTTGATTAGCCATCGAACTAAGCCAGTTTGGAGGGGCGGGCATCTGAAATTGTCGATCTAGAAAATTGGACAGTGAATTTTATATGTGCCTTATTACTGTTTGTCAAAAAAACAATGCCTCTGAACCATATTCAAGTAACGCTAAACTTTGAATACAATTCGCAGATGATGTTCAATCGACACTAAGATCGCAGAACCTTGCTATTATTCGTCATCTCAAGGCCCGCGTATGACATTTAAGAAAAAGAGATCTAATGGGACGAAGATCGGACTCACGACATGAGCATGATATATTTGTACCCCACTTAAATATCTAATGTAATTCAATTTAACGCAAAATAAGTGCCAAACACCCTTTGGAAAAGAGATTCGGGATTGAGACTATTTGATACCTGCAAAATGACTCAAAAGCAGACATTGAGGGTAAATATTACCAATTTACAATGAGGATTGTTCTTCTATTTCTAAGGATCTCCAAAATGTAAACATCAACTGTAAAGAAAATAAAACACCTTTGATCATCGAAATGTTCAAAGGTGTTAACAAAGCTGTTTGATGAATTTGCAGTTAAAAATAACTTCAGAGCTAGTTCGCAAGTAAACCGTTAATCATCATGATGGCAGCAGGACCGACCAGGACGACAAAAATTCCCGGAAAAATGAACAGGACCAGAGGAAAGATCATCTTCACTGCAGTCATCGCGGCCTGCTCTTCTGCCATCTGGCTACGTTTCACACGCATGCTGTCAGATTGGACTCTCAACGCCTGAGCAATTGATGAACCAAACTTGTCTGCCTGAATCAAGATGGCGGCCAGAGCACGCATGTCATCGACGCCACTACGAATACCCAAGTCATGCAACACTTCACGTCGTGGTCGCCCCATCTGTAATTGCAGATTACACAAAGCAAATTCACTACACACATCCGGGGCCGTTTCTTCCAGTTCTTCAGAAACCCGCCTCATGGCAGCATCAAGCCCCAGCCCCGCTTCGACACATACGACAAGCAAGTCTAATGCATCAGGTAAAGACAAGAAAATACGTGAGATTCGAGAACTTGCTAAAAAACGTAAGACCAGTTCGGGTAGATAAAAACCAATACCACCGCCAATAACCAATGCAGTCCAACCATTTTGGGCAAATCCAAAACGATAAAATCCATAACTTGAGCCCAGCAACAATCCTAGTAATCCTAGAGCGACTTTTAATGAAAGATAGATCGAGGACGCATTCTCCGAATTGTATCCGGCATTTGCTAACCTCACTTTTAATTTGTTTTCTTCCAGTTCTGATTTGGGCGTCAATGCTTTGGAAAGTGTGGGCGCTGCCTTTTCCAATAGTGTACTGGCGGACTGAGCGGCGTCTGGGTTATTGCGTAAGTGCGGATTGCGTAACTCGTCCAGTCTCTCCGTAGTACGCGATTGATCTGAGTTCAGTTTGTTGATCAATGCGATACCACCGACAATCACCATCCCAAAGATCGCCCACGGTAATAGTTGAACAAAATCCATAATTCACTCTCCCACGCTCAGCCAACGTTTTTGGCTCTCATTTTCAAATAGTAAAAAGTTGATCCGGTAATTCTGATGTGCTTTCAATCAAATCTTGATATTAATAATCTTCTTGATCCAGAGGGCTCCCAGAACCTGAAGAACAATTCCACCGGCTATCATTTTACGCCCTAATTCATCGGTAAAGAGCAACATGACATAATCCGGGTTCAGATAGTAAACCGCAAAAAACAGAGCAATTGGTAGAGCCATCAAAACAACTCCACTGATTCGACCTTCCCCGGTCAATGCTTGAACCTGTCCCATAATTTTGAAACGCTGCCGAATAATGTGACCAATTTTGTCCAGAATTTCAGCAAGGTCTCCCCCTGCCTGTCGTTGAATCACAACGGCGGTCACAAAAAATTTCAAGTCGAGGTTAGGCATTCGTTTGAGCATACTCTTCAACGCCTCATCGATGGGAATACCCAGATTCTGTTCTTCATACGCCATCGCAAATTCCGTTGCGATCGGAGGCGGCATTTCCTGTACGACGACACTCAATCCCGACGCCAGACTATGTCCAGATCGCAGCGCGCGACCTACCAGTTCCAAGGCATCGGGAAGCTGCTGTGCAAATTTTTTGAATCGTCGATTTCGGCAAAACAATAGCCACATAAAAGGGAGTCCCCCTGTCGCTAAAGCAGCTACAGGACAAAACGGCACAGGTGCATTCGTAAACCAGGCTAATGCAAACCCTAATCCGGCAGCCACCCCTGTCATTAAAAGAAAAGTGTCTGCTTTAAACGGAGCCTCTGCCTGCTCCAGTAACAGTTTCAGATTGCCGAACTTCTCGAAAAACAGCGCAACTCGATCTGAAACACTGGTGATACCACCTTTGACAATTTCGTCTTTCAACAACGAGGCTGTTTCATCTGCTGTCTTTTTTTTACCCGTAATCACCGCTAAACGATCTTCCGCTTTACTAGACGAAAAATCCTTAAATACGAATATAACAGCTCCCACGAAAGCCATCATACCCAAAAATGCAGCGATTGAGATGATAAGTGTTTGATCCATCTCTGGTTACCTTTATCGTTTGAAGATCTATTTTTTTCCGATTTTGTATTCTTCTCTAACCAAACTGAAAACGTTAGCCCTGTAAAACACGATTTGCAAACAGATTTGAAGGCAGGCGAACGCCCGCAGCTTCCAGCCGATCCATGAAGGCCGGACGAACCCCGGTCGCTTCAAAGTGACCATAGGCTCTGCCTTCTTCATCAATGCCATCTTGAATGAACAGGAAAATATCCTGCATAATGACAGTGTCTTGTTCCATATTCAGTACCTCAGTCACATGAGTCACTTTACGAGGTCCCCCTTGCAAGCGATTGACCTGAATAATCAAATCAACGGCTGCTGCAAATTGTTGTCGGAGGGCTTTGAGCGGTAATTCAACTCCCCCCATTGTGATCATTGTTTCCAAACGGGAAACACCATCACGAGGAGAGTTGGCGTGAATCGTAGTCAAAGAACCTTCGTGACCAGTATTCATCGCCTGGAGCATGTCCAATGATTCAGGGCCACGACATTCCCCAATGATGATTCGGTCGGGACGCATACGCAGGGCATTCTTTACAAGATCCGTCGCTGTGATTTGCCCTTTCCCTTCAATGTTGGGTGGACGTGTTTCCAATCGCAATACATGCTCTTGTTGTAATTGAAGCTCGGCTGCATCTTCAATCGTAATGACACGGTGATCAGCCTGAATAAAGCTGGATAATGTATTTAAGAGTGTTGTTTTACCGGAACCGGTACCACCACTGATGATGGTATTAATCCGAGCCTTAATGATACCTTCCAGTAGCATTGCGATTTCCGGCGTGAAGGCACCAAATCTCAACAGATCTTCCAGCCCCAATGGATTCGATCCAAACTTACGAATCGTTAACGAAGGTCCATCCAGCGCCAGCGGAGGAATCACGGCATTAAGTCGAGATCCGTCGGGTAAGCGGGCATCTACCAGAGGAGAAGTTTCATCGACACGCCGTCCCACTTTGGAAACAATACGATCAAGAATTTGCAGCAGATGCTGATTGTCCCGGAAAACAACATTCGAACGTTGAATACGACCACATTTTTCGACAAAAACATGCTTGGGACCATTGATCATGATATCTGCGATATCTTGATCTTTAAGCAGCAATTCCAATGGACCAAAGCCAAAAGTTTCGTCCAGAATTTCCTCGATCAAACGCTCACGTTCCGATCGGTTGAGAAGGGGATTTTCGGTATCACACAAATGTTCGATCACCAGACGAATTTCACGCCTGAGCGAATCACCTTCCAGATCTCCAACGCGGGTCAAATCGAGCTTTTCAACCAACTTACCATGAATAAGTCGTTTGAGATCATCAAAAGCCATATTGGAATCAACTTGAGAAAGGCCAGAACCAGCCATATTCACTCTACTCCTTCAACTGATATATTTTATTGATCATCACGCATGCTTACCGGCACTTTGACCATCAGCACCATATTTTCAGCCCGCCCATTTCCATGTAGTTTTTCAGTACAAATCTAGGTCACAAAACTACCTGAAGTCGTCAGAAGTATGAAAATGATGCAAAAAAACAGCATAGTTTGACTATTGAAAGCAAAAAAGTTGCGTGAATCATGAGGAACTTATTGATCTCTCACAATCTGCGGAAAGTAGTGGTTGAAACTATCACGATTCGGGGAAATCACTGGATTACTGAAAAAGGATGCTTTTCATCACTACAAGCTAGATTTTGAATACAGTCACAGGTGAGAATCGTTCTACTGCTTCTGTCGAAAGAGAACCTAACTGAATCTCCGCATCTAAACGCCAACCGTTATAATCGCAACAATCCTGAAAAGTTAGAACATTGCCTCAATTATCGATTATCGTGCCCACCTATTGTGAAGCCGAAAATTTGGCTAACCTGATCCCGCGTATTACTCAGGTCTTGAACGACTCTGCAATTTCTGCAGAAATCATAGTAGTCCATGATCAAAGTCCAGATGGCATAGCAGATCTCTGTCAAACGCTGTCACAATCATCGCCCCTTCATCTGATCACCCGTGAAAATGAACGGGGCCTCTCAACTGCAGTCATCGCTGGCATGGATGCAGCGTCGGCAGAGATTCTGATGGTAATGGACGCCGATCTATCACACCCACCAGAAACAATTCCGGAACTGTACTTTGCCTTGAAAAACCAACAGGCAGATTTTGTGATTGGCAGCCGCTATGTGAACGGTGGTTCGACAGACGAAACCTGGGGTTGGTTCAGAAAGTTTAATTCAAAAATTGCAACTTGGATGGCACGTCCCTTCACAACAGTGAAAGATCCGATGGCAGGCTTTTTTGCGTTACATCGTCAAGATTTTTTGAATGCACGCGAAATTCTTAACCCCGTGGGCTACAAAATCGGCTTGGAATTAATGGTGAAATGTCGTTGCCGCAACATCATTGAAATTCCTATCCACTTTACAGATCGTACTCAGGGAAGCAGCAAACTCTCGTTCAAAGAGCAAATCAATTACCTGAAACATCTCAAACGTCTGTTTGAATTTAAATACAGAAACTATGCTTACTTTGCACAATTTGCTGTCATTGGATGCTCGGGAGTCGTCGTAAATTTAATGGCACTATCCCTGCTCTTGAATTGGCTTAATCGACCGGTGGCAATTGCAGTTGCGATTTGGATTTCGATGAGCACTAATTTCCTGCTCAATCGCAATATTACATTTTCGTATGCGCGATACGCTCCCATTCTCAAGCAGTATCTCGGTTACTGCAGTAGTTGTCTATTAGGTGCTTTCTTCAACTGGCTCACGACAATGGTATTATGTAGTTCAATTACCTATTTCGAGAAAAGGACTTTGCTGGCAGCATTAATTGGAATCGTGGTGGGTATGACATTCAATTTTATTCTCTGCCGCTATTTTGTTTTTTCAAAGCACAAAACAGCCAGTTGAAGTCAAAAAACAGTTTGATGCCGAAATGCTGGACATTCCAGTGAACAAACTGTTAGAATAAGCGTGTATTGAGTCGTCAAATTATTTGCGACTCAATCCCATTCAAAACACCATTTCGTTGTGACTCTCTCACCATAATTGAAGACAGGATACTCCCATGACAATCGCCGAATCAATCCTCCCCGAATTTGATATGGAAATGGCGGGAACTCGCAAAGTGCTCGAACGAATTCCCGATGACAAACTCGACTGGAAAGCGCACCCCAAATCGAACAGTATCGGCTGGGTCGCTACTCATCTCGCGGAAATGGTAGGCTGGGTTGAAGGAACCCTGACTCAAGATAACTGGGATCTTAACCCGGAGGGTGGCGAACCTTACCAAGCTCCTGTACTTAATAGCCGTCAGGAAATCCTGGATCTCTTTGACGCGAATGTTGTCGCAGCAAGAAAACGCATCGCGTCTACTTCCGATGAAGAATTTGTGAAGTCATGGTCACTTCTTTCCGGTGGTGAGCCCCTCATCACGATGCCCAAAATTGGTGTGATTCGCACTTGGGTACTCAATCATAGTATCCATCACCGTGGTCATCTCTGTGTGTATCTGCGACTCAATGATATTCCCGTTCCCGCACTCTACGGCCCCTCTGCTGACGAGCAGGAATGAATAGCAGGCACATGAGGATTTAAAGATTACCTGGTTGCCCTCCTTCAGGAGGTTGCTGCCGCTTTTGCTGCTCCGCTACTTTTCGCTGAAACTGCTCAAATGAGTGTGTCAGCGAATCGAGCAGGCGGGGAATATTCGGTGCTGCCATATGCACTCGAGCAGAAACACACGAACGAGGAAAGAATGTCGTTATGAAATCAAAGGAAAACTCTGTCGCCGAATGACCGATTCGAACTGCATTCGCATATACGCCTGAGAGCATCTCATCAGGCAGCTTCAATTCATCATACAAGTCTTCTGCTGAAGGAGGCTTTTGTCCCGCTTCTGCAGGCTTAGCTACTGGCTCAGCAGCAGGTTGCTGGGGATTGCTTTCCGATTCTGCTTCAGGCTGTACAGCCTCACCTGAAGCTCCAGCATTGATATCTGAGCCCACACTCGCGACTGGCGGAGTCGGTGCTTCAGAAGGTGCGACTTCCATCCCCGGTCCGACATTGATGGCATCTGCAGAACCAGTCACTTGTTGAGGAATAGGAGTGGGTATGACTGGAGTACCAAACCGTTTTTCATAATTATTCAAATTGTCTCTCAGGGCGCGAATCATTTGCGGAACGACGCCAATGGGTAAAACGACGCGTGCGGCAACCTGTTGAGGTGTCGAAATACGTAACAGGAAATCCAGGATAAATTCGTGTCCCCCCTGTAAGACAACAGCCCCTGTGCTGAACACCCCGCGCGAAACCCCCTCAGGCACACGCGCACTCACCTGGGAATGCCTGATTTCTTGTGTGTGCCGTTCCTGATTCGATTCCTCAGAATGGTCGTCGTTGTTTTCTGCTGGTGTCAGATCATCACTCATATCTGCTATTTCAATTCTTTAAAGATTTGGTTTTTTCTTAGAATCGCACTCAAACCCGTATGCGACTCGATCTCTACTTTTTTTATAATAAACGAAATCGAACAATTTCGAAACCGGCACCAGCCTGGCAGTTTCTATTTTGATTGCAAGATACGTAACTCTTTGGGAAGTGGGAAGCGAACCGATTCTTCACGAACAACGGCATTTTCCACTTCTGCTTGATAATGGTCTTCTAAATGTTGCACTAACTCCTGAACGACTACCTCTGGAGCACTCGCTCCTGCGGTGATGAGAATCGCCTCGCATTCTTCGAGCCATTCTGGTAATAACTCATTCACACCATCAATTAGATAAGCCTGCTTTTTAGCAGACTTTCCGATTTCCATCAGTCGCTTACTATTGGAACTATTCTGACTACCTAAGACCAATACAAGATCGACTTGCTGTGCAAGTTCCGAAACCGCTTCTTGACGATTTGTTGTCGCATAACAGATATCGGCTTTGGGTGGACTCTCGATACCAGGATACTTTTTTGTAAGACTTTCGATGACTCTGCCTGCTTCATCAACACTCAATGTTGTTTGCGTGAGATAAGCTAATTTGTCATCCTCAGAAAATTCCAAAGCTGCGACTTCTTCTGGGGTCTCGATCAAGGTAATACTTTCAGGAGCTTCACCCATTGTGCCTATGACTTCATCATGTCCTTCATGACCAATCAGAATAATGTTATAGCCCGCATTTGCATATTTAATTGCTTCCGTATGAACTTTGGTCACCAGAGGACAAGTCGCGTCAATCGTACGAATGTTTCTGTCGCGCGCCTGCTGACGAATCACAGGGGAAACACCGTGCGCGCTGAACACGAGAATCGAATTTTCGGGAACATCGCTCACGGAATCAACAAAAACCACACCTTGCTCGGTAAACCGATTCACGACATGTTTGTTATGTACGATTTCATGATAGACATAAATATTACTACCAAAAATCCGAATGACTTCTTCGAGACATTCAATTGCCATATTGACGCCCGCGCAGAAACCACGGGGATTTGCCAGAATTACTTTCATTTTACTACATCCAGTTTTGCAGATGGATTGCATTACCTATCTGCTTAAGAAGGCTTGTACGCCAATTCAGCTGGCAGACAGACGCCTCATCGAGCTTAAGAACATCGATCAGGTAATTACCGGGTACCTCATCAGTCATTCTATGCGGAACGCAGAATTAAACCAAATCAGGAAAGTTTAATTTTCGCACTTTCAGGAGAGGTATGTCTGTATTTTGCTGTTTTCAGGGAGAAAGCCCATGTTTTCTCAAGAATGAAAGTCCTTTTTCAACATCAGAAACACAGAAACCAGCCTTTGCTCTTCCCTGATTTCACTACTCTACTGTAACACTCTTTGCCAGGTTCCGGGGGCGGTCTACATTACAGCCTCGTAATACAGCGATATGATATGATAAGAGTTGCAACGGAATCGCGGTAACGAGAGGCTGTAAGAAATCTTCAACGTCTGGGACATAAATGACATCGTCAGCAATATCAGCAATTTTTTTGTCCCCTTCACAGGCAATGGCAATCACAGGCCCTTTACGCGCTTTCACCTCTTCCAGATTACTCATGACTTTGGGATATATCTGTCCGCGTGGAACAACAAAAACACTGGGGGTCTCTTCGTCAACCAGCGCAATCGGGCCATGTTTCATTTCGGCTGCCGGGTAACCTTCAGCGTGTATATAGCTGATCTCTTTGAGTTTCAGTGCCCCCTCCAATGCCCCGGGAAAATTATAAAGCCGACCCAGATAGAGAAAATTATTGAAATTACAGTACTTGTTGGAAATGTCTTTGATGAGATCATTACACTCAAGACATTTCTGAATTTGATCGGGAATTTTTTGGATCGCATCAATAATTCTGCGACCTGCAGGGTAAGAGAGATGCCTCATTCTCCCCAAAAATAGTGCCAATTGAATCATGACCATCACCTGGGATGTAAAGGCTTTGGTCGAAGCCACTCCCACTTCAGGACCGGCATGCAAATAAATTCCACCATCTGCTTCACGGGCGATTGAAGAGCCAACCACATTACAAATCGCCAATGTGGGATGACCTTTTCGTTTGCATTCTCTCATCGCTGCCAGAGTATCTGCCGTTTCACCACTTTGGGTAATGGCGAAAATCATGGTATCGTTTGAAATTGGAGGATTCCGATACCGTAATTCACTAGCATATTCGACCTCGGTTGGTATCCTGGCAAATTCTTCCAGGAGATACTCACCTACTAATCCAGAATGCCAACTCGTTCCACAAGCCGTTAAGACGACTCGGTCAATGTTTCTCAGCTGCTGCGCAGACAGGTTCAATCCACCAAATTTCGCGGTTGCCTCATCTTCATCAATACGACCTCGCATCGCATTCTCAAGTGTCTGAGGCTGCTCAAAGATTTCTTTCAGCATGTAATGCTCAAAGTCACCCAGATCGGAATCAACACTTACCTGATCTAAAGTCTGAATCGATAATTTCTGCTGACCCTCATCGCGGTGAATGACTTCAACTTCATCTTCAGTGATAACTGCGATCTCATGATCAGAGAGATAGATGACTTCATCAGTATATCCAATCAGAGGACTTGCATCGCTGGCAATAAAATGTTCCCCTTTGCCCACACCGATCACTAACGGGCTTCCCAATCGAGCCGCTATCAACAGATTGGGAAGATCCTGGAACATGATCACCAAGCCATAAGTTCCCTTTAATTTCGATAGCGTAATTTCGACAACTTTAAGATAGGTCGAAAGCTCTGACGGATCAGCGCCCAGCTTAATCTGCTCTTCCAGATGATGAGACAGTAAATGCGCAACAGTTTCTGTATCAGTCGTTGTACGGAAAACATATCCCAGTGCCTGTAGCTGAGTGCGGAGCGAAGAATAATTTTCAATGACTCCGTTATGCACAATGACGACTTCTCCGTTACCCCCAACATGCGGGTGTGAATTTTGGTCATTGGTCTCACCATGTGTTGCCCAGCGTGTATGGCCAATTCCCAATGTTCCTGCAACAGGACTCGCTTTAAAGAGCGCCGCCATTTCGGAGACCCGGCCTTTTTTCTTACGAATCTGGATAGAAGGACTCTCATGAATGGCAACACCGGAACTGTCATATCCCCGATATTCCAGTTTTTGCAGACCTTGGATCAATACAGACCCCGCCTCTCGATGTCCGATATATCCGACAATTCCACACATATTTTCGCGCTCCATCGCTGAATGAGGGAAGTTATTTCGGCTTTATGTTTTTAGTCACAGTTCCAATCAAAATACAGTAAACACTGCACCATATCCCTGATTCCATCCGTTCGGCTGGAAAATATGGCAGCAGGAAAAATGACTTTGGCTCAAAAAACGATCGCCAGTAAGCACTTACAAGAGGCGAAAGATAACACAAGTATGAAAAATGAGTCAACCACTCTTAGACTAGGAAACCGTAAAGAAAGTGGTCATAACTGCACTACGCACAATCATATAAGCGTTTATTTTCAATAGACTTATATAATTCAATGATTACTAACTCCAGATTAGCTGACGACAGATCCTAAGCAACAATCTATTAAATCCGAACCCTTTCTGCCGCCAGGCGCGCGACGGCAAACGCACAGGCCGCATTCGAAATCGATCGATCAAAGATTTCTGCGACATTTGTAATGACAGTCTCGCTTAAAACCGGGTGAGCTCTAATAATTTTTTCGGCCAGAAAAACGGCACTTCCACTCATCAATACTGCCATTGGTGGTACTGACATTTGATCCACGACTTGATTTAAAGCCTGGTTAATCTGCTTCTGCTGTTGCTCAGCCAGATAATGAGCAACTTCCACGGCCTCTGCTCTTGTCATTTCTGAAACATCACAACAAACAGACTGGGCAATTCGAGCATAAGCGTTATCTTGAGTCGCCGGATTTCCATCAGCCGTATCGTGATCATGCAGATTCTCGGTATTCTCCTCGAGCAGTAAATAGAGATCCAATGCCGTGGCAAAACATTCTGCCGCTAATGGACACCATTGACCTCGGAACGGGACCTGCTGATCAATCATCGCAAGTGGCGTCCGACGTCCACCAGTATAAACCAACTCGCGAGAAAGCAATCGCTCAACGTCCGTCAGTCCTTCCGCAATGGGAATACCATTTTCTAATGGAATAATGTCTGTGGTCGTTGATCCAATATCTAACAGAATCCCATTTTGATCAGGAATCATCCGGCCTAGCCAAGTCGCCAGTGCATGCCAATTCGCGGCAGCAACCAATAGTGGAAATTCTCTGGCGATATCAGTTGGCAGGAACTCTGCCCCTGTCTGCCAGACAACTAAGGGAACAGGAGCCACCGCTTCTTCGGTTGCAGATAAAATTTGATCTACACCCGTCGCTTTTGTTGGGAAGCAGTCCGCTAATTCACCTGTCATCGTTACCGCCACCAGATCGGGACGTTGAAAACCTGAGAGTAACTCCTGTAATGTTGCTTTTAACAATTGAGGAGTTTTCCAAAGCGCAAATGGAATCGTCCTGGCGGCACCATCGCTGTCCGCTGATTTGATGTTTGCACCACCAATATCCAAACCAATCACATACATCAATTGAACTACTCTCTAAGACTGCATCTGGTTGATTAAAACAGTTCCATCGGGTCGAAATTGAACTCCCCGTGTTTCGTCCCACTTGAGTAATGGGAAGGCCGTTTCAGAATCAACAATCCGTTGAGCCAGATTCTCCTGTGTGAGTTGACGATAACCCGTATAGCTTGTTGTCAATCTCGGATTGATTTCGACAACCAATGGATCCGTGGGGTTCTCGTCTGGCAGTAGAAGGTCAAATCCCACATATCCCGCAAGGCCCGGTAACTCATTACACAAACGTTGGAGTAGATTCTGAACGGATTGCGTCACATCAATGGCAAGCTCACTCGGGATCGCTCCTCCCTGATATTGAAAACCGGATTCCCAGCAGATCCGCTGTTCTCCTATGGGGAAAAACTCTCTGCAATGGGAATTGACCAGAACCACTGCGGAAAGCATCTTGCCAGAAACAAAAGGTTGCACGATATATTCTGAATGATTTACTTGTCTATGCGAGAATTGTTCCTGCCAGTCATCAAGCTGTGTGAAATAATGCAATCCCAAACCTCCTGCACCAAAACGATGTTTGATGACACAGGGAAAGGTACAAGGGAAAGTCAGCTGTTGACTTTCAAGTAATAAAGTTGAGATCGTAGGAATCGAGCGATCATGTAAAAATTCATACAATCGCCACTTATCCGCAGACAGGTTAATCGATTTCAAATCAGAACCAACAACATATGCCCCCAATTGGATTGCTCGCTCGGTTCTTGAAGAAAGAATTTCATCAAATTCCGGAGCGATAATCCATACAATATCAGACTGTCGACAAGCTTGTTCGAAGCAAGCTTGTTCCTCCCTTGGATCACCCACTCGATGGACTTGCAAACGACCATCCTGTTCCCATTGACTGAAATTGGGAATGGCTGTTGTCAGATCTTCCTGTATGCATGTGATAATGTTGTAATTGGGGATGGAGATCAAATCAGCGATCACCGCCTCTAACATCGCGGTTCCTTCTACCAGTATAGAAGCATCCCTACTTGATATCTCACAGGCCCCACTACAGAGAAATTCAGACACAAATACGTTCAAAATCGTACCTTATTCGTTTTCAGTATTACAAAAAAACGACCTATGAGGAGTGGGAAATCGCCATTGGGATCTGGCTGATAGTCGCAAACCAAACCATCGTCTTAATTGTTTTAGTCTAAAGACTATGAGCTTATTTGTTAATTGAAAGGAGTCTGCATCTCACTGATTTCCGCACGTTTTATCATGTTTCTCTCATTGCATAAAACTGTATCGATAATTCCTGAGAATCAGGCCTATCATTCGTTTGAATCGTTTCATTGGTCACGAGAAATGTAATGCGGATGAAAGTAGATTTCATATCCATTTTAACGCTCTTACTATTTAAAAAAACACCTTATTCTTTCTCTGTTGAACTCAAGTTTGCATGGTAAACTTTAAAGAGATACGTTTACTTTTAATTTATTGAGGATTGAGGTCTGTACATGCCGGGTAGTCAGATTCGGCCATTTTCGAAACCTACTTCAGGAATGCTGCTACTGTTAATGCTCACAGCGGTTGTATCTGCCTGCTCTTCCCTTGCGCCGGGACAACGTTCCTCCTGGAAACTGACTAATCCGCCACCATTAGATCCGCAAAATGAATCATTGGAGAATCCTCCACAAAACCCCACTTCACAATCTCGGGAAACACAGAGGGTTAATCCGGAGACCATTCGCCAAAAACAACCACAGAACTCAGAGCCTGAAAAAGATTTGTTTGCTGTTCCTGAATCTGTGAATCGGAATCTGCCACCTCAGCCCCGTGATCTACCCGAACGGATCTCTCCTCGGCCAGAGTTAAAACGTCCGGATTATCTAAAAAAATCCCCACAGTCAAAGTCTGGTCCAAAATTGCAATCTGGTCCAAAGATGACAGCCCCCGCAACAACAGGCCCGCTGGAATTGTCTGTGGATGTCATCCCCAAACGACAGTTGGGGAGTGGTGCAACATTCTATGTCATTGCCAAAAATGTTGGAGACCGTGCCGTCAGAAACGTACTTGTCGAGTGTGAATTTGATACCGAGTTCCTCTTTCCGGGGAGACGTGAAAAGAAAATCGGACAACGTCTGGGGACCTTGCAGCCAGGTGAGTCCAAGGAAATTTCGTTAACACTCTACAGCGATATTCTAGGAAATCATTGCTGCCGGTTTCGCGCCATTGCCAATGGAGAAGAACTGGTCTGGAAATCTGTCTGTGTAGAATACGAGAAGAAACAACTGGACCTGTCAGTCATCGGCCCTTCCCTGAGAACCGTTGGAAGTCGTGCAGAATATATTGTGAAATTGTCAAATGTGTCAGATGTCGATTTAAATAATATTCAGGCAGTCATCTCTTATGACGCAGTCTTTGTTCCACGCGAAGCTTCTATTGGTTCAGAACGTGAGACAGGGCAATTGAAATGGTCATTAGACAAGATCCGTAAAGGGGAAGGGGTTCAGTTACAAGTCGAATTTGATTGTGAGGTTGCGGCCGAACATGCCTGCTTACAGGTCATGGTCTCCAGTCCTGAGCTTCCAAATGAACAGGCCTCAGCCTGTTTAAAAGTGGCACCCCTACAAGGTGTCCTGGATGTGCGGGTCCGAGATACAAAAGACCCGATTACGCGTGGCGAAGAGACAACCTATGAAGTCAGTATCGAAAACCGAGGCTTACAACCTGCCAGAGATATTTCTCTGCAGGCAAAGATTCCGCGTATGTTTCGCGTCGTTTCCGTCGAAGCACATCAGGGAAATCAAAAACTGAATTTACGTCCTGAAGTAAATCAAAACATTTTAAAGGTTTCTCCAGTGAGAGAGCTTCCAGCGGATGCTTTCCTGCGTTACACCATTCTTGTTAAATCAATTAGCTCGGGAGATGGTGAATTCGAGGTCACCATCAGTGGTGCGGATGCTAAAAAACTGGTTACGCGCGTTAGTGAACCGACCACGGTCAATCGTTGATATCGCTAATTTAAAAACGATCCTACTTGTTGTGTTTCGTATGTTCGGGAAAATCGCGTTCATAGCGTTTCACAAAGGCATCCATATCCGCAGGAACAATATACACTTTCCCCCGAATTGTTTTGGTCTCACCTGGTTTTAAACCTCCCAGACGAAAGTCTGCATGCAAACACCGAATGACACCTTGAAACAGCTCCTGATACGGTTCGAAGGCCGTCGCAAAAATCCACTGATTATCAGCACTATAGCAACCAATTAAGCCATTACTGGGAACGTTCTTGCTTAAAGGACGGGGATTGACATCGGTACGAGGTACATTGATCGGACACCAAACCTGTCCCGGAATGTAGCGCGCCTTGGTGGCCCAATTTTTTGTCGGCATCAATGCTGGCTTTCCATCCAGAAAAATAAATGACTTTTTAATATAGGCATATTTATCATCCGTAGCTGACTTTCCCAGACCTGTGAAATCCCCCACACGAATGCATGGTTGTGCCCAATGTACTTCGGAACGCTGTTTTGTAGGATTGTGGGCAACTAACTGGAAATCAACTTCATCATCTTTCGCGGTAATCTTGTGATGCACGGTCATTCCGTCCGCTACAGTGCACTTCAACTTGAGCACCGTCCGATCTTCATTCATCGAAAGTGTCTGAGTCTCATGTTTCACAACAGTGTGTTTCACCCAGTCGGCATCAGTGGAATTCGCACGACAGTAAGCCTCCAGATAATAGATGGGGATTTTTCCACCCGGAATATGATCTCCATGAATATAGAGCATATTCTTTTCACGAGAGAGCGTTAGTTTTGACTCTGCCGGTTTCTGTTCTGCCGAATTCTTACCTGCCCATAATCGAGCATCATTTTGAATCAAACAGGTTGAAATCATGACACCTAAATATAGAAGTGAATAAGCGAGCGACCTCATCACATCCCCCCAGATAAAAAATATACACAGCATATAATTAGTTTATGGAATTGTTTTATATTCAAAAAAACAACCGGCATGTATCATTCACGCCGGTTGTTCAATATACCTGAACTCGCTTCATTTCAATAGCAGATTAAACAAATGGAGTCACTCCAGGTGTGGCGACTTCAGGTGTCGGTAAAGACATTGCCATATCATATTTCTCAGGAGAGAGGTCTTCCTTTGAATTCATGGCTTGTTCCCAAGTGAGTGTTTTGCCGGTATAAGCGGACATCCGAGCAATAATTCCCATCATCGAGCTGTTGGCCATGTATTCGCCGTTATTGATGACGTCGCCATTTCGGAGTGCCTTATACATTTCGTTGTGTTCCAATTGATGCATATTGGTACGTCGGCGGGCTCCCTTCCAGGGATTTTTCCCTTCGATCCGATACTTCATCAGAGTCGCTGTACCTTCCGTACCAGAAACAGTATCCACGAACATGGAACTGCAACCTTGCTGGTGTCGCGTAGACGCAACGTATTTGGCTCCGTTGGCATACTCATACACCGTACTGAAGTGATCATAAATGTGACCGTAGTCTTCACCAGTACGCGTTTGCCGCCCCCCCACGCTATAACAACGTACGGGATACTCGCCCATCACCCAGGACTGTTTATCTAGCTCATGCACAAACTGTTCTGTGTTAAAATCACCAGAGAGCCAAGTATAGTAATACCAGTTACGCATCTGGTATTCCATATCTGACCACTCAGGTTTTCGCTTCACCATTTTGGCAACGCCACCAAGATAGCGCGTACTATGTAGTGAAATAATATCACCAATCCCACCATTATGAATCTTATCAACCATTTGTTGCATACCGGTTTCGTAACGCCAGCAAAGCCCGGAAACAATCGTTAAATTTTTCTGCTTGGCTTCTGCAGTCGATTTTAAAACCGAACGAATTCCGGGAGCGTCCACAGCTACAGGTTTTTCGCAAAAGACATGTTTATTAGCATCAATACAGGCTTTTAAATGCTGAGGGCGGAAATGAGGCGGCGTTGCCAGGAGTACCAGATCAACACCGGAGTCAATTAACTTCTGAAATGCATCAAATCCGACAAATTTGTGTTCCGCATCTACTTTCACACGGTCCTGAACTTCGGTCTTCTTGAGATTCTGATAACTTTTCTCAAGATGGTCACCAAAAGAATCAGCCATAGCAACCAGTTCCACATTTGGATCAGCCCTCAATGTTTGAGCAGCAGCACCGGTCCCTCGTCCACCGCAACCAACCAGTCCCACTTTGATCATTTCTGAACTGGCAGCAAAAGCCCCCGATGTGAGTGCAGGATTCACCACAAGTCCTGTCGTTGCGAGTGTCCCCAATGATTGTTTCAAAAAATTACGACGTGCTTGTAATGGTTGTTGATCGGAGGCATGTTCGTTCACGGGAAAGACCTTTCATTCAGGATGATATTGAATTCTGTCTTCGATAAAGCGAACCATTTCCATCGAGTTCGCCAGTGGTAGGATGTTTGTGGGAGACAATTACAGGGAAGTCACTTCTTAATTGTATTAATTTATTATCAACTCTGGATCAGGCAAGATCAAGAGCATGATCCATGCGTTCTGAAATATCCTGTAATCTTTGACGATCACCTCCTTTTACTTCAGCGGTCGCCCAACCTTGAGTGTAACCAATATCTAGTAAGGCCTTACGTACCGATGGCCAATCACAGTCTCCTTCGTTGAGCTCCACTTGAAAACCCTTCCAGAGCCCTTCGTCGATTTGCTTTTTACGGCTATATTCTTTGATGTCCAGTTTTACAATCCGTGGACCAAGCACACGAATCCATTGATCTGGCCAGCCAAAACGAACCACATTCCCCACATCAAAATAAACTCCAGCAGCAGGACTCTTCAACTCGTCGATGAAACGCGCCATCTCTAATGGGCTAAGCAGAAAATTATTCCAGACATTTTCGACTAATAATTTGATGCCCTGCTTTTCTGCATACGGCAGGTGCTTTCTTAGCTTGGTTTGCTGTTGCTGGTAAACAACATCATAAGGGTTTTTCTGATCAACGCGTCCTGCCACAACCAGCACGCTTGTCCCACCATAGTACTTCGCTTGATCAATCGAATCTTTCAACTCATCACGACTACTGTTTAGAAATCCATGTACTTGGACTCCAGTGGCATCAATAGCTTTTCTGACCTCTTTCGGATCCACTTTCGTGCGATAATGAATCTCCGTCCCATCGAATCCCAGATCTTTTAGCATTTTGAACTTATCGAGAACCGCAATTTTCTCCAGAATCATCTGATACTTGACGGCTTTTTTAATCTTACTTTTGGAAGACTCTGCCTGTCCCTCTGCTGACTTTGCAGTAAGAGGGGAAACCAGACTTCCTGCCAGTGCAGACGCGGTAACCTGTTTGAAAAATTTTCTCCGCGAAGTTTGATCTTGTAAACCAATAAACTTGTACGATTGATCTGACATCTTGTATTCCTGTCGTCTGGCCTGGTAGTTAACGGTGTTGATTATATTAGCGAGAAGAAACTGCTCCCAATCTGACCACAATTTAAACGATAATTTTTACTTTCGAGTGACGGTGACCGAAACACTGCCTTCGTTATCTCCCAGTTCATTCCATGCATCATTGAGTCGAAAGTAAATCGTTCCGGAAACGGGAGCCATCCAGGTTGCACTAGCTCCCAGAGGATACTCCTCTAAAATTGAAAGTCGATCAGAAATTCCTGAAACAGAGTCCGGCCGAATCAACATGATTAATCGTCCGAGTGGCTGTCCTTTAAAATAACGAAAACTGATTCCGTCTGCAGTACTCATCCAGGGTTTTGGTTTCTCTGCCAGGCTAAACATTCCTTTGGCGATCAGTTCATATGTATCGCCTTTTTTGACACGAATCCCACTTGATTGCCAGCCACGATCGCTGGCAATTTTCGCAACCGCAAATGAATTTGCCTGATCTAACTGCTGTCCTGTACGAAATGAAATGGCTGCTCGCTCAAAGTCATAACCTGGTTGCAGGTTTTTAGCAAATAACAACCAGGCGTCATTGATCTTCGTAAAATCATCCTTGATCAATTGCTGAATCTTTTGTGAAAATGCTCTCCCCTGCATGTGTCGAGACAATTCTCGAAATGGTTTTGCATAGCGAGGATGTTTATCAAAAAACTGTGTGAGTGCCCAGGACCAGGCATAGGATTCATTATTTCCAACATAATCAGCTGGCCCAAATTGCATCACTTCCAACATGTGTTTGGGAGGTGACGTTAGCACAGCCTGTTCAATGAGCGATATCCTGCCTAATCCGGCGAAATCCTCTTTATTATGAGGCATCACATTGAGTGTAATCTTGCCGTTCTGATCGATGGAGTGTGTTGCCATGGATTCAGCGATTCCTTCCAGATACCAGACGGGCGCACCAATGTTTTCCATAATCATACTGAAGCAGTGAGTATATTCATGGAGCATTAGATGCCGTAAATAATAATTCTCGGTCTGATAGTCCATCCAGAATTGAGCTCCTTGATGGCGGCCATTGACAATTCTAGGCAACGAATCAAGAATCACGCCTGCTTCTTTGAACAACTCACGATTCTGCATAATGTAACCAGTCACCTGAAATTCGGTCCCCTCACGATCCGGAGGTAACGAACCAAAATAATCTTCCAGTGCCAGATATGCCTGATCGATCACAGGGGGCAACTTTGCGGCAACTTCAGGATCGATATCTGTATAAAGCTTCAATCGAGGAGATTCATAAAGATGAATGCCCAGTAAAGCCAATCTCTGATTGTTATGAACCGGTCTCTGATCGCTGGGCCGATAGACCGTTTTTACTATTTTCTCTGTATCCCCTTCTGAGGGACTGGCCTTGCGATGGAGATTTTTGTTGTCAACAGTTTCCTCTGTTATGGTTTTTGATTCAGTCGTACTTTTTCGAGAAGTCTTGGTTTTAGAACGTAGCTCAGGTGATTGTTCCTGCGTGACTACAATTTCAGATTCCGTAAGTTTCTGTGGAGCAGGTGATTCCGAACCGCAACCACTGATCAGTAAACTGACCACTGCGATCACAGCAAACATTTGAAAGTAAGAACGATCTATCATTGAAGACATATTCTAAAAATGAAATAGCGCACGCCGAAACTTTTTTTAAATCGTGATAGTTTTAAATCAGGCTAAAACGAACAATCTTATTGTGACGGATTGACACACAAGAGTCGAGCAACCTTTTCTATAATCGATTGAGTTGATCATTGCTGGCATTTCATGCAAAATATGTTGATCGATACTCATTAGACTGCAAGATAATGCAACCTGTCCTGGCAGCTTAAGGCGCCTCTGATAGTCTTACGTCAAATAGTATCTAAATTTATGACTGTTTCTGCGTTTTTTCCTTTAAGGAACCCCCTCAATGAGTTCTTTTCTCTACAGCCTGAATGCCAGTACAATCCGTACGACTCCACTGCTTGACAAAATTCGTATCACAGCAGAAGCCGGCTACGGCGGCATTGAGCTCTGGTTTGATGAAGTTGAAGCATTTATTTCAGAGGGTGGCGATCTTAAAAGTATTTCACAAGCAATTCAGGACACGGGGCTAGCCATTCCCACAATGATTATGTTGCGTGACTGGTGGTCTGCTACACCTGAAGAATACGCCCAAGTTTTTGATCGTTGCCTGGAACGCATTAAGCTGGCAGCCAGGCTGGGAGCAGAATATGTTATTGCCTGTCCACACCGTGAGAAACCTGACTATGACCTGGGGGCACAGCGTTATCGAGAACTGTTAGAAGCGGGAATCACAGCTGGCGCGAAACCCGCGGTGGAATTTTTAGGATTTGTAGAAGATGTTACTACCATTGAAGATGCCTTACAAATTGTCGAAAAATCGGAACACCCACAGGCAACATTGGTACTCGATCCATTTCATGTCTTTCGGGGTGGTGGCTCAATGGAGACGATTGCCAAACTCAAACCTGAGCAGATTGCCATTTCTCACTTTAACGATGCCGTCGATTCCATTCCCCGAGAGACGCAGATGGACCCAGACCGGGTTCTACCAGGAGACGGACATCTTGACTTGTCGCATTACTGCCAGCTTTTAAAACAGATCGATTATCAAAGCTGGCTTTCTCTTGAATTATTTCGGGAAGATCTCTGGCAGCAAGATCCACTGGAAGTTGCCAAACTGGGACTAGAACGTATGCAGTCCTTAGCTGAAAATGCATGATGTTATAAGTTAATCGCGTTGATGAGCGGCTACGAAATTAGCTAGTGTCTCCAGATTTTTTACAAAAATTCGCGTTTCAATGACTGGAGTATTCTTCAGCTTAGCAGAACGGATTTCTCCCTGAGTCACCCAGGCACCGCGCGTATCTAGTGCCTCGATCGCTGATTTTGCTTTTGCCGTGAGAGCAGGTGTTAAACGAACACGACGAGTTGGAAATCGCATGGAAGCAAGCTGTTTGGGAGACGCTTTCAAAAGTTTGCGATAACGGCTTTCCAGTTGATTCACTTTCGAAGTAATCATAAAACCATAGTGAGTGGGTAAATCATCAGCTTTGTAGGTGAGTTGATATTGTTTTGTAAAATATAAAGGACGATTCGTTTTCAATTCATAAAAACGGGCCAATTTTCCATTGGGCAATTCTGATTTCCGCAAATAAGCAAGTGCGGCAGGAATCGGCTTCAGATACTTTTTCTCACTCGAATAAATATAAATTTGCATTAACGTCTTAATGACTCCCTGCGACTCACCTCCTGTAATCGAAGGAGGTTCAAACCTTCGTGCCCAGGCAGGTTGCATCTTAGAATTATACTGTTGCGCCCAGGCAGGCTGTGGTTCCGGCATTTGAGCAAGCAATATAAAATCTCCTGCTTTCAAAGCCGCCTTACGATAACGGGAATCTTTATAAACATGGTTCGCCAGAAACATGAGATCCACCAAATCTCCGATCACGTTGTCATTGAATGTATAATAGTCTGTGTACTTCTTTTTAGGAAACTCTCGAGACCAACTCGCTGGATAGCTGGCTTTGAGAACAGGATAATCCTTGGGGTTCGGAAAGCTCGAATATTGTTGCGGCCAAGCACCATTGGGAAACTGAGCTTTCAGAAATGAATTCAAAGCATACATGGCTGCTTCATGAACGGATTGATTCTGAAACTTAAGTTCCTGGTCCAACAGAATCAAAAAGCGAAGTGCGGACTGCGATTTATTGTCGTCGAATGTTGTCCGATTTCTGGCTTTCGGACCTCCACCATCAATGCGATATTGGACATTCTCACGTTTATTAAAATCAATATAGTGCCCCCAGCCTCCCGATTTCAGTTGACCTTTAATCAATGCATTTGCAGCCTCCCTGGCCGCATCCAGTAAATACGGTTCACCTGTTTTCTGATAAGCGGTCAAAAACGCTTCACCTACTGTCGGTGTGCCCGGCGGTTGAAGCCAGATCATGGAATCAGAAGCGCGGCCTTCTCCTTCCCGAAGTGACAAGTCTGCACTGTACGTCCAGAGATAACCTCCCTCAGTCGATACCTCATCTGTAAAAAAACGTGTCGCTTTCTTCATCGCCTGTTTCGCATCAGCGGGAGAGACCTCAGCAAACAGATACTGTCCAGAACTTACCCCAAAACAAAGAGAACAGAGAAAAAACGCGAAACGTGTTCTCGGACAAATGGAAGAAACAAGCATTGCCAGAAATTCCTTATGAGCAGGGGAAGGAGGAGAGAAAGCAATTCCGCTCCATCCTACAAAAAGCATGTTTCGAGGGAAAGCAATTATTTCTTAATCTCGTTCAGAATGTGAAAGGCCAGTTTTCTATTGCGCACTCGCTTGCGTCCCAGGCAATTCTATGTAATGCTCATACCCACTTGAGATATTCATCTAAGATTTTTCTGGAGCAGCGCTTATGTTGGAGAACTATCCATTTCTGATCTTATTCATTGGTATTGCCACCGTCATCGGCATGATCATCTTTCTGAAGATCAATGCGTTTCTGGCGTTGATTACTGCGGCCATAGTAGTCAGCCTGCTCGGTCCCGAGTCAGTCATGAATCCGGAGACTGGCGAAACAGTCAACCGAATTAAACGCGTTGCGATTGCCTTTGGTAACTCCGTTTCCGGAATTGGCATTGTGATTGCGCTGGCTGCCATCATTGGAAAATGCATGATGGACAGTGGGGCAGCCGACCGAATTGTCAGAGCGTTTCTAAAAACACTCGGTGAAAAGAACGCATCATTTGCCCTCATGGGTAGTGGATTTGTTTTAGCTGTTCCTGTTTTTTTTGATACAGTCTTTTATCTCCTGATTCCGCTGGCACGCTCTCTCTATCGCAGCACCAAAAAGAATTATTTGATGTATATCATGGCTATTGCTGCGGGAGGGGCAATTACACATACGCTGGTGCCTCCCACACCCGGACCCTTATTTATGGCCGACAATCTGGGAGTAGACTTAGGAAAGATGATTTTTGTGGGCGCACTCGTCGCACTGCCAGCTGCTTTTGCAGGGATCTTTTACGCCATGTTTGCTAACCGGGTCATGAATATTCCCATGCGGGAAGTCGCAGAGCATAAAGATCCCGATCCACTGGAAGAACATGAATTGCCTTCTCTTACAATTTCTCTCATGCCCATCGTATTACCCGTATTGATGATCACTACCAACACGCTTGTGAATTCCATGCTGGCAAGTGGAGTCGGACCACAAAGTTTATTAGAAAAAATCAGTCCCTTCACATCGATTATTGGAGATGCCAATTTTGCGTTGTTAATAGCTACCGCAATTGCTCTGGGAATTCTTTATCATCAACGAAAAATGACACTCCTTAAATTGGGAGCCTCCGTTGAAAATGCCCTCATGAGTGGTGGTGTGATTATTCTGATCACAGCTGGCGGGGGCGCCTTTGGAAAAATGTTGACGGTGGCCCAAATTGGTCCTGCGATTCAGAACATGTTTAGTACCGCTGAATCAGAGGCTGCTGGGCTGAGTTTTCTTTTCCTGGGATTCGGAATAGCCGCCTTACTGAAAGTCGCTCAAGGCTCCAGCACAGTAGCCATGATTACGACCTCAGCGATGTTGGCAGCAATGCAGGTGACACCCCAAATGCTGGGTTTTGATCCGGTCTATCTGGCAACGGCCATCGGTGCAGGTTCACTGATTGGTTCCTGGATGAACGACAGCGGCTTTTGGATCTTCTGTAAAATGAGCGGTTTAACTGAAGCAGAAGCATTAAAATCATGGACTCCGTTATTGATTGTTTTGGGCTTTACCAGTTTGGCGACAACAGTTTTGCTGTCGATCGTCTGGCCAATGACCTAGTCATTTTCCTTGAAGTCAGCTTTACTTTGCTCGAATTCAGAAATAAGCTGAAATATGCTGTATGAGTGACGAATGGCGTTTCAAAAACTGGGAGATCTGATGTGAATCCACTTTTTCCTCAATGTGAAATCGTTCCACTTCCAGGTTTTCAATTTTCCTTTCGGATCAAAGGAAAAGAACGGCTTCGCTGGAACCATAGTCCCGAATATCAACGCCCTTTCTTTTACCCTTTAACCGGTCCCTCAGGTATTCCTTTGACACGTATCGGACATCCGGGCGCGCCAAACCATGATCATCATTGCTCAGTCTGGTTTGCACATCACAAAGTACTCGGAATCAATTTCTGGGCAAACGACACAGGTGCCAAAATTATTCAAAAACGATGGCTTTCTATCGACGAACGTAAAGACGAAGCTATTCTCGCCGTCGAATTGGAGTGGCTTGATGGCCATGATCCACAACCTTTACTGAGGCAGGAATTGATCTCTGCTGTCAGAACCAATGCAAATGATGAGCTGTTTTTGGAATTACAGTCCACGTTTTTTCCCACTGCCCAAGCATTGGAATTCCAAAAAACGAATTTTGGCTTTCTCGCCGTGCGAGTTGCTAAAACCATTTCGAGTTTTTTTGGAGCAGGTAAGATCACAAATAGTCGCAAACAAGTTGGCGAAAAAAACATCTTTGGAAAACCAGCTGAGTGGATGGATTATTCGGGACCGGTATTACCGAATATCAGAGAAGGAATTACTTATTTCTCGCATCCATCCAATCCAATAGCGAAATCACAGGCTGCCGTCTCATGGCATGTTCGTGAAGACGGATGGATGGGCGCTTCACCTTGTATGCATGGCCCGCTTGAATCAACCCAAAAGTCACCTTTAGTATTTCGATTTTTATTGCATGCACATGCGAATGAAATCAACCATGATCTGGCAAACGAAATTTATCAGAAGTTCGCTTCAAGTCAGTCTTACCAACTGAAAAAACCTGAAATACGCCATACAAGCGCGACTGTCGTTAGAACTTCTTCGTGAGGAGCATCAGACTCACCAGATAAACTCAACGCCGGCACTGATACCATCTGCTGTAAAGTCTTCGTGTTGTTGTCTCACTTTAGTTCCTGTCGCAGGGTTTGTTGCTGTGCGGTCTTCGTTGTAATCGATAATATTGAAAGCACGTGAGATCTGACCAATAAACAGATAATCATAACCAATGAAAAACTTCATATGTTCATTGACTTGCATTTTTGCATAGACTGTAAGCTGAAAGGTTGGTGAAAACTCATTGTTTTTCTGAACAGATACAATGCGCGGATCGGTAGGTTCAAATAATTGTTCTGTAGCAACTTCGTTTGTATTGCGATTAAAGCCAAATGTAAACTTGGGCTCGGCCCCGATTGAAAATCGATTGTTCGAGTATTCCGCACGTGCACCAATGCTAGGTCCAAAGACCCGGTTTTCAACTGTAGAAGCAATTGTTGTTGTACGAGGCAACCCAATTCCGCCACCTGAATCGACTCCTACTTGATTCATCGATTCCTGCAAACTGATAAACCGAAAACCAAATAATGGCCGCATTCGAAAACCATTTCCAGGAAGATAGGGGTCTAAAACATAATTGATTCCCGTACCAACCATTTCTGTATTCAGGTCAACGGTGTAGCTGGTATCATAAACATTCGTATTGGAAGCAAGGTCATTATTGATATTAAAATTCGTCACGACCACCAGATCGTCAGTCGGATCAACAGTAGTTCGTGTCCCAAAGATTTCATCTGTTGGACGGGTTGATTCATTTCTGAAAAGCCCCCAAACATTCCATTCCAGGCTTCCCTCAGGTAATGCAAATTCAAGAATCCCCCGCATCCCGTTTGTATCCATGGACTTATCAGTATAGTTCAAAGCCACACCATTTCCACGAGAAATTCCAGTCGCACGATCAAAAACGGGGGCAGGTGCTGTTGGATCTGGGTTCCCCAAAATTGGCGCACTTAAGAGAATATTGTCAGGGCCCTCAATAGACCAATGTAAATAGTCAAGTCGTAACTTAGATGTTTGAAACGCGCTTTTAATGGATCTGTCTATTGGTGAATCATAAGTCCAACCACGATCCACTGGCAGCTTGCGGACCATCGACCTTGAATAAGTATTGATGCCAGAGAATAACCCTGAGTTTTCAATATATTCATCGTCTACCACATCTGCATCACCGTGCATGACATGTTCCAACGCGCCATCATCGGCAGCTGTCACATGTTTCTCTCCAACCAGTAATCCGGTCGAGCACAAGAACACTAGAAGTGCACTCAGTCTGAATGGAGTAATCATTATTACTTTCCAGGATGTGCGACTCATCGATTAAAACCTTGAAATATTTGAAGCAAAACACACCAGAGTGTTATTGAAATTATTTATTTACGAGACTTTTCTTTGTTTTATGGTTATGGAAGCAAGAAGCCATTCAGGCTAATTTGGCCATCAAATGTACCTCCGCCAGGATTGAACAGAATAAAGCTGTTGTTGTTGCCTACAAAAGTCACATTCACAATATTATTAACACCAGTTCCCAATGACAGCGGACCATTGGTCATTGCATTGAAACCAACTGCTGTTTCATTGTCATCGAAACCACCATCAAATAATCCGATCAGGTTATTATCAATGACAACCGAGGAATTGGTGGCGTCGATTAGATCAAAGAAGATTGCATTCCCTCCAATTCCCGTCATGTTGATGATATTTGTGTCAATTTGCACGTTGCTATTAGCAGCTAGATCCAAGAATCGCAGACCGGTTGAGTCCTCACCTGCCATCACAATACCCTGATCAACATTGTTAGAAATTAGAATATTCGAAGGCCCTTCAGTTGAAACCTGAATACCTTCACTGTCTGTTCCTGAGATAACAAAGTTATTATTATTGATCACAGTTAAGGACATCAGATCTGCTAAATCACTACTGGTTGCGTCTATGTTAATTCCCTGGTTATTAGTGGCTCCTGTGCCAAAAAAGTTGTTCGCGTTAGCAACGGTAATATCCATCGGTCCCTCCCAAATCACGCTCAACCCGGCAGTATTGGAAACACTATTTGTAATCGCATTTCCTTCCAACAATACTTCTAACAGAGAATCATCAAGCAGTACTCCTGCAGACTGTATGCGAATGGCATCTGCACTATCGTCTGTGATCGTATTGTTCTGAATCGTGATGTTAAAGGAGTCATCGTTCGTATCATCTAGTTCTAGATTTGCTGTGTATTCAATAGAATGTTCTGTAGCATCAGTACCATTATCCAGTAATTCTGAATCGGTTATCTGGAATGTGCGTCCGTTGATAATTCGAATACCATCGCCTAAAGAATCTTCGACTCTGACTCGTGTCAAATTCACCACAGGGCCATCGGCAACAGTGGTTTCCTGCCACTCGATACCAGAAACAGTGGGGGCATCTATTTCTAATCCATCGATATTGACGCGGCCAATATCTGCTAACCACACTCCGTGAGTTGCACTGATAATAGTTCCCCCGGCATCAATTGTGGCTCCATCGCCGGCGATAGAAAAGAGACCTGGTGTTCGAACCAGTCGAATACCGGCACTATTTAAAAAGAAGCCATCTCCTAGATTTAAGTCGGGACCATTAGTCGGTCCTGCTGACACTGACGTCAGTATCATAGAAAGATTAGTATCTTGAATATCTATTGCAGCGGCATTTGTCACAGTGAAGACACCACCTGATGAACTCAATGTTCCCGAATTATTATCGGCTATAAATCCGAGGTTATTCGTTGCTGTCACATTTAAGTCACCAAAGTTAATATTGCCGGGATTGGTTTCCACAGAAATCGCTGGTGCCACTACAGGAAATGCAGCACTGGTTGCCGTGACACTCAGTGAACCAAAATTAACGATCGGAGTAGTATTTAAGATATGCACGGTAGGAACTGTTGAAACTGCGGTTCCTGTTACTGTGGTATTACCAAAGGAAACTTGCCCCGCAGTCCCCCCCTGTCCTGCATTATTGATCAACAATACCGAGTTTGTCGTACTGGCATTTGAAAGAATTGTATCTCCCATCCTGATCACAGGACTGTCATTCAAGACGATAAATGCCTCTGCCGCTGTCCCGGAGATGGTTGTGGTACCAGTAACATTAAAGGATCCCGTATTATTACCTGCATTAAATGAAATCCCCTCTCCCGCTCCACCGGTAATCCCGAGGGTTCCACCGAATAAAATATTTCCGGTAGAATTATTAACATCAATACCATGATCGGTCGCAAGTGAAGCCCCGTTAGTGATCGTCGTATTTCCAACAACCGAGATATCACCTGAAAGATTCTCAACCAGGATACCTGTTCCATTACGATTCAGGATGTCAACATCTTCGATTTGAAAAATGCCCTGATAATTTTCCACAAAAATACTGGCATCAGTTGCTCCATCAATCACATTTGCAGCCTGACCAGTATTTCTGACAGTCACAATTGCACCTGCGGTACCGCCAGTAACGTGAATTCCCTCATTCGTACTTCCAGTAATGGTCACGTTATCTAAGACTGCTCCACCGGCGATATTACTGACCAAAACACCTTGGCTATTCGTATCAGTAATAGTTGAACCGGTCATATTGACCGATCCCCCTGTCGTATTTTGAATCAAAACTGCTCGACCTGCTGCCGTATTGGTGATGGTTCCTACATAATTTACAAATGGGTCACCTCCATCGACAACAAAAGCATCGCCAGCAGCGTTAGTAATATTCGTAGTGTCAAACGAGAGCGTCCCCGTCGTTCCACTTAGGAAAATCCCCTCTCCAGCAGCATCATTGACATCAACATTGTCCACAGTCGTACCAGACACACCGACTCCTACAACACCACGGCCTGTAGGGGTATTTATGATGAAGCCAGAAAATTCGCTGTCTGATGCAAGAATCACACCATCACCAACAGTGTTATTAAATGTTGGTCGCACAAAACTTGGGTTTCCGAATGCAGGAGAGTTAGGCAACAACCTGGGACCAAATCCTTGAATATCGATGAAGTGATCAATACCCTGTCCTTCTCCGAGTATGCGGTCACCAGCGGCCAGAGTGATTGGCGGTCCGTTATCGAATACACTTCCCGCATGAGTGAAGATAATATCATTAGCAGGCCCTGCCTGGGCATCTGCGATCGTCTGGAAAGGATCGAGGACGGTTCCAGTCCCTCCAATCGCTGCATTTGAATCAACATGGGAGATTGTCCAGGGAAGCCCCGTGGCTGGATTGATGGCAATCAGCCCGGAATCGACCACATCACGTTGTTCGACAACAACATTGTAATTTCTTCTGACCCGTTCAGCCATACGATACATCTGAGTGGATTTTTCCATCTTATTCCATTCAGGTCGACCTGCAAAGGTCCATGTTACATTGAAGAAAACATTCGTATTAAAGGTCGCGTCGTTGGTTAAGCTGAGTTCCATCAAAACATTGGGAACCGGATTAGCCTGTAAACGACCTCGCCAGCCCCAGACGTCTTCACTGCCTGTTGCTGCGAAGTGATAAGTTCCCGCGTAAGCGCGCGCTTCATGTTTTTGAGCGATTTGCCCCCAAATGGGAACTCCGAATTCAGCATCAAATCCACGCATTGCTGTTCCAAGTGTACGTGTCTGGTCATAAAGAACATTGAATCCTGAAAACCGCTGACTACCTTCATTAAATTGAACGTCAAGCAATTTCTGACGGGTTCCAATAGGCAGATAGAAGTTTCCATTCGCGTCCCAAAAGCGTCCCATTGTTTCTACATTGAGAACTAACTGTTGGAAAATTTTTGTAGAAGAGTCATCACGATCATAATAAAAACTGGCTCCAAAAATTCGGTCTCTGTCATAATTGAAAAATCGATAACCAAGACCAAGACCGCCGCCAAGGTGACCACGATTTGTTCTAAACAAGCGAAAGTTTCCAAATAACATACCTGCATCATCAGGATTTTTCGTGTATGTAAACAGATATGGCATGGCCTCAAGATGAGAAATGGATTCCTCTAAACCAACGGTTTTACCTGCCTGATGTCCGGCTCGAAACAGTGTTCCCATGCCATTACCGGGCACAATTGATGAGATTCCATCGAGTGTATCTGTCGTCTCCGAACCATCTGCAATGATTGTTGAAAATTCCTGTTCTTCGGCCAGTAATGTTCCTGACATGGCAGAAATTGCCAGAACGATCACACCTGCGATCAGGCGAAATGCAATTTTCATAAATCGTCCAGAATAGCTTGATGTCAACACAGGCATCTGTTTCACCTCGGTTATGCACGTTGAGTGCAATTTGGCGTTATCGTCTCGCTCTGTTGTATTTTGATCTGTCATGAATTTGTTTTTATCTATGACAATAATTTCAGGATCATTCATGAGATGTCTCAACAAATCATCTTCCAAATTCAGAACCGAATTGAGGAGCTATCTCCACAGACTCGATCAATCAAGTCGTAGTTACAAATAAATTAAGCTCATAATTACAGATACATACACCAACTGCCCAACAGCAGTGGCAGAAAAAATGCGCATCTGTGATTTTATGTCTTAAAAATCAATTGTTATAAGGAAGTAAATCAACTCGACTGGCTTGCAATCATCATGAGAGAGTTCATTGATCATTACACTTCTATCAGAAGATAGAATCCGGCCGAATATTGAAGGATATGTAGTCACACGAACCGATAAAAATGGGCTTTTTAGCGGAAACGTGCTAGTATTGTTTGAATAGTTTCTAGGTAATTTTTATTGTGAGTTGTCACTCAGAAGAATCCGATCGATCAACCTTGGGTAAGGCTGATCCATTTTGAACTGAAAAAGAAGATCATTACCCAATGGTTTTCTTAATTTACAGTTCTGAGAGAGATAGATTCTTTGAGTTTAAGAGATGTTGGGCGGGAACATATGCTAAATTCAGATCCAACGAAAGACGAATTTGACATTTCCATTGAGAAATTTTTCACAATTTTCAAAAAAGCATGAGAAAAAACCATCTGGATTCCATACTTATCCCCTTTTTAAAGGGGAGGCGGTACACAATATAGATGAATGACGAACCTTATTTAGTCAAATTGGCCCTACGGCTGGCAGCAGGATTAGAGAAACTGCCACCAAGTTCATTAGAAAAACATCGCACTTTTATTCTGGCTCAACAACAGGCAGATGGGGGATTTTCTGGAAGAGAAGGAGACTCGGATCTATATTATACAGGGTTCGCGGTTCGTAGTCTGGGAATTTTAGGAGGGGTTGAAAATCAGCAGTGTATTGAACTTAGCAGCTATCTCAAACAATTCCACATAGAAAAACTGTCGACCATCGATCTGTTAAGCTGGCTCTACTGTGCTCTGATCATTCAAGCCTCAGGGGGAGAAGACCTCTTAACAGGAGCGTCTGAGAACTGGAATACACAAATCTCACAAAATTTAGAACGGCTAAGAACTCCTGACGGTGGCTACGCAAAATCAGAACAAGGTGCTCTTGGAAGTACGTACCACACGTTCCTAGTCGTTTTGATCTATCAGTTAATCGGCCTTGAGATACCTGACTCAAACGATTTAATACAATTTCTTTACGATCGACAGCGTGACGATGGCGGTTTTGTAGAAATCTCGCCTATGAAACGTAGTGGTACAAACCCGACAGCCGCTGCCGTTGCGACATTACTGATCCTAAATGCAATGGATGATGAACTGAAAGACGATATTCGCGATTTTCTCAATCAAGTGAAGAGTTCTGAGGGAGGCTTTCAGGCAAATACGCGTATTCCATTTGCCGATGGACTATCTACGTTCACCGGATTACTGACTGCACAGGATCTGGGGCTTGACTCACTGGTCGATCAAAAGCAATTGATGCAATTTATGACCGAATGGCTTGAGTTCCCCACAGGAGGGTTTCGAGGAGCAAGCTGGGACGAACAAGCTGATGTAGAATATACATTTTATGGCTTGGGTGTGCTGGCGCTACTTAACGCATAACAACGAATCGATTATACCTCGTTATTCCTGTGATTCTTCCAGGTATAAGAGGCGCCCACATGACTTACAGAAAACGAGTTTTCCTGAATTCAACTCCACGCGCAATTGAGGCGAGATTAAAACATTACAGGAAGAACAATACTTACCTTCTACAATTGCTAAGGCACCAGCTCCGTGTGACCGCACCAATCTTTCAAATTGAACCTTCACATTCTCTGGTATGATGTGTTCAGCATCGGCAATTGCTGCATTACATTCTTTGATCTCTTCATCGAGAGAATCTCGAGCAGACTCGAAATTTTGTGCCGCTTCTTTAGCTGCCTGGTGTGCGGCATCTTTTTTTTCCACCCATAACTGAACATCGGCTTCAGCGGCATCGATTTTATCCATGAGCTCCAGGATTTCATCTTCCAGCACACTGTTTGCCATTTCGTCTGCCTTAATTTGCCCTTTAATAATATCAAACTCTTTATTTGAGGAAGCAGTATTCAGTTTTGCCTTCAGATCAAGTATTTTTGTCTCATTGGATTGTAAGTCCAGATTCTTCTGCTGGACCTGTTTTTTCAACTGCGTGACCTGTTCCTGAAAAGACCTGAGCTTCTCTTCCTGCTGTAAAGCGAACTCCTCTTTCAGTTTAATTCGCTTGGGCCCCTGCTCTAATTTTCGGTTTACATCATGTAATCTCAAATACAAATGGTGTAAAGCTTTCAAGCTGGCTGCAGTAGTTGACATGTTAAAGAACTCCAGAAACGCTTATTTTTGGTGAGACGAAATGCGACACGCCTCAATACATTTGCTTTGTTATAAAGATTCTGTCGGCAAATAGCCAGACAAACGCAGTAAATCTAGCGATCTTCTTTGGTGCCAAAATATAATGAATCATAGTCACTTCAAATAAAGTAAAAAAAAACGCCGATCAATAATGATCGGCGTTTGAATTTCAAATACTGGCTGATGCTGTCACATCCGCCTCTTCTTCGGATTCAGCCTGCCCCCACTCGGGGACTAACCCTTCTATAAAGCCCTGAAGTTGTTTACTCCTAACTGGATGCTGTAATTTTCTGACCGCTTTTGCTTCGATCTGACGTACACGCTCTCGTGTTACTTTAAAGATGCGCCCCACTTCTTCCAATGTATAGGTATAGCCATCTCCCAAGCCAAAGCGTAATTTGATAATTTCACGCTCACGGTAGGTCAGTGTTTTCAAGACATGATCGATTTTATCTTTTAGCATTTCCTGGCTGGCTGTGTTAACAGGACTGTCTGAGTCAGAATCTTCGATGAAGTCACCAAAGTAGCTATCTTCACTCTCACCAACTGGTCGATCAAGGCTAATGGGGTGGCGGGAAATCTTAAGCACACGGCGCGTTTCTTCCAGACTGATGCCTGCCACTTCTGCTGTCTCTTCCATGGTAGGCTCACGTCCTTTTTCCTGTAATAGTTGCTTACTGACCTTTCTGAGTTTGGACATCGTCTCAATCATATGTACGGGAATACGAATTGTACGAGCCTGATCAGCAATAGCACGGGTAATGGCCTGTCGAATCCACCATGTGGCGTATGTTGAAAACTTATAGCCGCGACGGTATTCGTATTTATCAACCGCTCGCATCAAGCCAGTATTGCCTTCCTGAATCAGGTCAAGAAAACTCAGACCACGATTGCGGTACTTCTTAGCGATAGAAACGACCAAACGTAGGTTACCACCTGAAAGTTCACGCATCGCGGTCTCGTAATCGAGATAGCGCTGCTTGACCGCTTTGATTCGCTCACGAAGTGTTTCGGGAGTTTCCATTGTCATGGAAACCAAATCTTGTAATTCACGATCAAGATTGGCACGATCATCTTTGGAATTTTTCACTCTCAGATCGTTCATATCACGAATCTGATCTTCCAATTCCGTCATACGTTGAGAAATTTGCTCAAGTCGCTTCATACCAATTTGCAGACGTTGTGTGCGCAAACTCAACTCTTCAATCAAAGTCGCCATTTTCCGACGTCGCTTTTGCAACGAGGAATATGCTTCACGACGTTCACTTTTCGAAAGCTCTGGGTCGACAAATCTTTGAAAGTCACTTGAGTTTTTATTACAAAGATACTCCAGTGTCTTCAAATTATGAGGCATCCGACCAAGAATCTGATTTTTTTCGAGGCCTTCTGTAACCGAAACTTTAATCGTTCTATCAAAAGGAAGTTCGGTTTTATGAACTTTGTCCAGAATGTCAATTGCCTGTCGCATTGCATAATCACTACTCAACAATTCACGACGGAACCGACGACGTGTGATTTCAATCTTCTTGGCAAGTCGGATCTCTTCCTCACGTGTTAGTAATGGTATTTCACCCATTTGAGTTAAATACATCCGCACGGGATCATCAATACGACGAGCAGCATCGTCGGAAGAACGAGAGCGACCTCCTTTGGTTTTTTCAGGCTTTAAGACTGTAATAATCTGATCAGGAATAATATCTAATTCAATCTCCTCAATCGTGAGCAAAAGGTTATCAAGCTTCTCAGGATTGAGTGCTTCATCAGGTAAATAAGCACTCACCTCATCGTAAGTGAGATATCCTTGTTTTTTGCCGTTTTCGATGAGTTCATTCAATCGGGCGTCGAGTCGGTGCACGTTGCTTCTCCCAATCTATCTAGTTAATGGGTCTCAAGTGAGTTTTTCTGGTGTCGTTTTTGGTGAAACTCAGATGCTTTCTTCAATAATTCTTTTGCATCAGAATTCAAAATTGTATTTTGGGAATTCTGAAATAGAAGTCCCTTAGTCTGCTCGTGGTGTTCCCGTTCTTCCCGCCATTTAAGGTTTTTGATGGAATGCTTCAAAAAATGAGGAATTCCTTCATGCAGGTTGGGACTCGCATGGATTTTTGTATGAATTGCTTTTTCTTGCGCCTGGGCGTCAATTTTTACGACCAGTTGTTTCAAATCTGGATCATCAATTCGATCCAGAATCCGATCCAGGACGGGTACAATCCCCTCTTCAGTTAAATCAATGCTTAACTGATAAAGAAATCGCAACTGCTGGTTCTTCAAGTTGGAAGGGGAAATATGTTGATGAATTTGGGTGACAGATTCCGGATATACAAAGATAATTTCAAGAAGTTCGCTCTCAAGTTGATTGTCTTTCGTTGTATGATCTGTTTCCTGGCTGCTGCCCGGAATGGAATTCGTGACTGGAATCGAGCGAGATTCATTAGCTGAGGGACTGGAGTTAAGATTTGAATGACGCTTTTGTTTTACTTCACTAAGTCGTTTTCGGACAGCTTGTTCATGTAAACCCAGTCGATCTGACAACTTTCTCAATATAATGTCTTCACGAACTTTACCGGTTAGGTTGGGACTTGCTGCCAACAACTCAAGCATTTGTTCTAAAATACGATGCTGACCATCAATTGACTCTAGTCCAAATTTTTTGAGACAAATATTTAACTTGAAATTCCACGCTTCGGGCGCTTGATCAATCAGTTGCTTTAGCTTTTCTGCACCTTGCTCTTCCAAAAACTCGGCAGGATCTTTTCTCGCAGGTAACGTTAAAATTCGCAAATCGACTTCCTGAGAGATAAATTTCGTTAAAGAACGCTCGGCCGCATTTTGCCCTGCATCATCACCGTCAAATACGAGCACGACTTTTCGCGCCAGACGCTTCAGATAAGAAACATGCGTGTCCGTCAACGCTGTTCCTAATGTTGCCACTACATTCGTCACCCCAAACTGATGCGCTGTTATGCAATCAGTGTACCCTTCGACGACGACTACGGTCTCCGTTTCTCGAATTCGTTGTCTTGCTTGATCCAAACCGAATAGCAGCTTGCTCTTAGTAAAGATCAAGCTTTCGGGACTGTTGAAATACTTGGCAATTCCATCGGAATTCGTTCCTGGCAGAACACGTCCCCCAAATGCAACAACGCGTTTACGCTCGTCGCGAACCGGAAACACCACCCGATTGACGAAATAATCGGAATATCGGTTATGACCTTCTTTTTTGAAAATCAATTTTGCTTCCGACAATAATGCTTCAGCATATTTACCTTGTGCGCGATTCACTAACCATTGCCAGTGGTCCGGATGAAAGCCTAACCGAAACTGCCTGATAGTATCTTCGGTATATCCTCGCTCCTCAATAAGATAGCGACGAGCATATTCTCCTTCGGCAGTTTCCATCAAACAATGGTGAAATTGCTGCTCTGCCCATTTCATCACTTCAAATAATGATGTCTTTTCTACGATATTAGATCGCGGAACAGATCCCACGCGTGCAGTAGATTGAGGCAGTTCCAAATGGGCTTTCTCAGCCAAGATCTTTAATGCCTCATAGAAGCTGACATCATCATATTTTTCCACCCAGGAAAAACAGTCGCCTCCGTTATCACAGACCCAGCATCGCCAGGTACCACGCTCAGGATAGACCATCATTGAAGGATTATGGTCATTGTGAAAAGGACAGAGACCTTTGAAATCGTGTCCGTTGGGAGTCAATTGAATCGACTCGGATACCAACTCGACGATGTTTGTTCTCTGGCGGACCAGTTCTTTGAAATTTTGATCAAATCCTGGCGACACCAGTTTCTCCTGAACAGTTCAAAAACGGCCCCTCAGTGCCACTTAATTCATCAAACATGAAAAGTGGACACACGTATCTAGGTCAAGAGTGCTTCCCTGCTCAGCTCTGCGTAACTTAATTTTACCCCATAGTTCCCATTGGTCAAGAAAATCCATTCAGAGAAATTTAAACCAGGTTCGCTCATAAGATCAAAATTTATATAATGTTATAAACATACCTAAGTGTGCAAGTCCAAGTTAATCCGAATAGTAAACCATGATTGTATCACTTACTCAATCAGAATAATTAACACAATCCGAACAGGGAAATCAATAGCCATTAGACAGTTGGTTTTTATGAATTATAGGCATTATAACTTCTGAGACTACCACCGCAATGTCCCTGTCAAATGCTGAAGAAGGTTGTTAGCAAATAAAAAAGAGTAAGGAGTGGTTCAACAAATCAACACTCTTGTACTATTCAGATTCCGCTTGTTCTGGCACTTCAGATATTGCAATTTGCCAGAGAGAGATGTTGCCGAATTTCTCATTACACTTGGGGCATTTCGCTTTCGCAATTCCCTTACCCGTTTTCCCCCCAATTCGCTCTTTCTTCCTTGAATCCTCGCTTACAATTAACTGACAGGCTTCACATTGTCGTCCAGCAAGTGCCAGTTCAATTTCGGGATCTGCTTCATAAAAATGAAGACTTTCATTATCCAACGTCTCAAATGATTCTTCACTATAGTGACAAGTGACTTGACTGACTTGATCCGTCAGTGGAATCCCAGAATCTTGCCCCAGATTACTGATACCATGAAGTTCATTTAACGCTTTAGAAAATTTGCGATATTCGGTCAGAGAAAGTGTGAGGTATTGGTTCTCTTTTGCATCTTCCTGCTTCGGTAGCAATATCGCAATACGCCCTTTTCCAAAGACAGGCACGCCAGCAAAAACTGATTCATGATCATACATCGCAGGAAATACGACTCGCAATTTCTGGATCTGATCTGTGTCAAACACTTGCACATTCTGAGCGGGAATTTCTGATTCGTCTTTTTCTTCACTCAGATGCTGTGCTATCTCAGCTCTGACCTTCTGTTGTTTATCTTTGTTACCTCCAAGGAGGCCACCTTTTGATAGTACCGGCAACAACATTTTTTCATTAGAAATCGCCAGATCGACTAATGTGAATGTCTTTTCCAGACTATTTGGCTTTAACTTAAGTTTTGTGGGGTCAATCGCATGCAACTTAACGTCATTGAACCAATATTTATAAGCACCAGTGTTTAATTCTGAACCACCATCTTTGCTGGACGTAGTCTCAGCTTCATCAGTTTCTGGTTTCTCTTCTTCTTTGTCTGTTGCCAAAGGTACAAGGTATAACACACCACAGGCTGGGCATTTACCGGCAGCACCTCGGTATTCTTCACGAACACGAATTCGATGCCCATTGGGGCAATAAACGACTACTCCTCCCTCGATTTTACCAGAACGACGCCTTCTTTTACCTTTGCGACGTTTTCTATCTTCCTTCTCTTCTTGCATGGCGACGTCTAACAAGACATCACCTCCTGTAGCCACCGAATGGTCTTCGGTTGGTTCTGCATTTACCTCTTTTGCTTTTGCATCCGAGGCACTCTCTGCTTCATTGGTATTGTCGGTATCCTGCTTTGTATCACTATCCTGCTCTGACTCAGCTACCGTCTCCTCTCGTGCCAGAGGGATGGTAGACTGATCTGAATCACTGATTTTCGTATTTTCAGTAAGCTGAAAATCATCATCCGAGGCTTCATATTCTGTGACTGCAATATTCTCATCTAACTCAAAATCATCGTCATCACGGCCTCCAAACGAAGACATCGTGGCTGTGGAGAGTTGGGAGTCTGCTTCAGTTCCCTCGTCGGAGTCATCAGGTAGTTTACTGAAAATCATGGGAGAGGGATTTTCCTGCATCTTACGATATGCTTCTGCAATATCTTCGCGCATAAATGCGCTGCAGTTCCAGCAACGAACCAGGCCAACACGGACCATCTCACCACAACACGGACATGGTATCTCTGTAGGATTCTTTTCGTGTTCATCCGGAGTTACGCCATTTGACATTATAAATCCCTAATACTTCGATAAATACAAATTATAATCTTCAGAAAAATAAAATCATCAATGCTTCTGCTCTATGAAAAAGATCAGTAAATATGAGTTGATAAAATCAGAAGCAGATTCCAATTGGGAAATTGATGGATGTAAATTTCAACATCTCCTGCTGCGGAATGTCAGATTAACATAGCACCCAGGCAAATGCAGTATCGTTTTTTGTTTTTATAACTAATTCAAAGTACTGAGAACTGTCTCATATTCTCAATTCTCATGAGAACAAATTGAGCGGATTCAGTCTAGAATCTTTATGATAAACCTACTTTATTACACTTTCAAATCAAGTTTAAGATTGAGATTAGTTGATCCCATTCGGATATCTAGATTATACAAGTGAGACAAAATGTTCAAGGGTATACACTCTCGGCTCAGCCAGACCATATAATTACTGCAATCGATTCCCCTATCTTGGTAATCAGGCCCCTTACCGGCTGGGAATTGCTAACTCGCTGCTGTTATAGTAGGAGACGTATCTAAGCGGAGACTCTCACCAATGCCTAATGTGGAACAATATCTCAAACCTGAAGTCATCCAGACTGTAGCCCGCCTTGACTTGAGGGCAAAATTCATTGTGGAAGGGTTCCTCAGCGGCCTGCATGCCAGCCCTTATCATGGTTTTAGCGTGGAGTTTAGCGAACACCGCCGTTACACCAAAGGAGATGACCCGCGCGATATTGATTGGCAGGTCTACGCCAAAACTGACCGCTACTACATCAAAAAATATCAAGCAGAGACGAATCTGACCGGTTATCTGGTACTCGATTTGTCAGAGAGTATGGCCTACACCTATCGCCAGCAACTTTCGAAGTTTGACTATGCAATCTGTCTGGCAGCGTCTCTTGCTTATATGATGATCCATCAACAAGACCCAGTAGGATTGATCACCTTTGGTAATCAAATTAAAAACTACCTCCCTGCTCGCAGCAAACGAGGACAATTGGGAAATATCTTGGCCATGCTGGCAAAATCACAACCATCGGGCACCACAGAAGTTTCACGTAATGTTCAACACATTGCCTCTATGGTCAAACATCGTAGTTTAATCATGATTTTCTCTGATTTACTAACCGACCAAAAAAATGTTTTAGACAGTTTGCAAAGACTTCGTTATGCAGGTCACGATGTAATCGTTTTCCACATACTCGACGAAGCCGAAGTCTATTTCCCCTTCAAAGGTATGGTTGACCTGAAAGAACCCGAAGCAGGTGATTCACTGGTTCTGGATGCGGAAGGAATGAAAGCCGACTACCTTGAGGCAGTGAATGAACTCAGACAGACCTATCAGGAGAAGTTGCAGGCGATGAGAGCAGATTACGTGCCCCTCGATACCAGCATGCCCTTTGATAAAGCGTTGATCGAATATTTATCGCAAAGAAAAGCCCGATTCTGACTATCCGCATGAACACAGACGATTCGGTTTTTTCTTCCAACCTCATGCATAGGGGGTTAAATTATAATGATTCAGCCCTGTTTACAGGTTACCCCCTAGAGTTCTTGAAATCTTAATCTAGTAAGCTGCTGAAATAGCTTGCAAGAGCAGCCCGTCGATTTTAGAGTGTAAACCACTTTGGATCATTGTTTTGAATGGAATCCTTAGTTTCGGGCCCCTGTAATGGATGATGGCCAGGCATTGATCTTTGCAAACTCTCTGTTTTTTGATTTCCGCTACCGGGAAATTGAATTTTTTACCAACAGAGTTCTGCCACATATCGTAGTAAACTCGCAGATATTCTAGCGTTAGTTTAAATTGGTTCTCTTTTTTTAACTGAAAAACTGTTCTTTCTATTGATCATATTTTTTATCAAAATCTAACTAACAGTGGAGCAAAGAACCGTCCATGGACAATGAACCAGTCATTCAGATTAGTAATCTGACAAAGATTTACCGTGACTTCTGGGGCCGAAAGAAAGTTCGTGCTCTCAATTCTTTGAGTCTTGAAATAAAAAAAGGAGAGATTTTTGGACTCCTGGGTCCCAATGGATCAGGAAAAACCACCACTCTCAAATTGCTCCTGGGGCTGCTTTTTCCGTCTGAAGGCGACATCAAAGTACTCGGCCAACCAGCATCAAATGTAGAAAAAAATGAACGCATCGGTTACTTACCTGAAGAATCGTATCTATACCGATTCCTGAATGCTGAGGAAACGCTTGATTTCTATGGGCGACTTTTCAAAATGCCCGCAAAAGAGCGTCGTGAACGAGCTGCTGAACTGATTGAAAAAGTCGGCCTCGGACATGCCAAACGACGTCAGCTAAAAGAATATTCAAAAGGAATGACCCGACGAATCGGACTGGCTCAAGCACTCATCAATAATCCTGACCTCGTGATGCTGGATGAACCAACCAGTGGTCTGGACCCACTTGGTACAGATGACATGAAACGCATGATCCTGGAATTAAAGGAGCAGGGCAAAACAGTTCTGATGTGTAGCCACCTTCTGGCTGATGTTCAGGACGTGTGTGACCGTATTGCAATTCTGTATGGTGGTGAATTAAAAGTGATGGGGCGCGTGGAAGACTTGCTGAAGGAACAGGATGAAACGCAAATCATGACCTCCCGTCTGAGTGATGAAGCAATCAAGGAAATTGAGCAGGTCGTTGCAAAACACAATGGAAAGGTCGGCACAATCGACCATCCTACCGCAACACTGGAATCACTGTTCCTGAAAACCGTTCAGGAAAGTAAAGACCGTCCGGGACAACGGTTTGTTCCAGACACAGAAGAGAAAAAGGCTTCCGAGTAAGCAACATTATTTATAGTACGTTCCTAATGTCTTTACTCAAGATTATTAACTCTGGCTCTAACTGATCAAAACAGAAGAGCATCATTTCCTATGAGATGTTATTCACAGAAGTAAATCACTATGTCTTTTGATCCTATTCCATACGACCTGCTTGGTGCTTTTCAATATTTTCTCGTTGTATTTGGCAGCGCGATGCTCATCGCAATTGTTGTCTGCTTGATCGTGGGCACTCTCACACGGGGAGCCAAAGGTTTCACGGGCGTCTTTCGTGCCATACTCGATTTCTTTGTGCAAATCACGCATGTTTCCTGTCGTCGTGTCTGGTCGCTGACAGTTTTAACGATTCGCGAGGCTTTAAGGCAAAAAATCCTGTTCGTCTTTATCATTTTTGCAGTACTCTTCATGTTCGCAGGTTGGTTTCTTTCTGGTACTGCTGATAGACCTGACTTACAAGTCCAGTCCTACATTGATTTCGTTCTCAAAGCGATCAGTTGGCTCGTAATCCCAATCATGTTGCTGCTGGCATGCTGGTCTCTGCCAGAAGACATTAAAAGGAGAACCATTCATACCGTCGTGACTAAGCCTGCGTATCGCATTGAAATTGTCATCGGTAGAATGCTGGGCTTTACGCTTCTGGGAAGCGCTATCCTCGTTGTCATGGGAACCATTGGATACATCTGGATCAATCGCCAGGTTCCGAAGAGCGCGCAATACAAACTGGTTTCCAAAGTTCCCGTCTATGGCAGTATTTCTTTCACCGATCGTGAAGGAGCTCCCACATCATCGGGTCTTAACGTAGGGGATATCTGGGATTTCCGAAGTTATATTGAAGGGGCCACTAAAGCACGTGCGATTTATAAATTTGCAGGAATCGACGAAAGTGACGCGATTAACGACAAGCTAGTCCTGGAGTCTTCGTTTGAAGCATTCCGAACGCACAAAGGGAACATGGAAAAGGGAGGGATTCTCTACCAGTTCATTTTTGTGAATGAAGATAAAAATCTGCGAGTCCCCTCTCGACCATTAATCAATAAAGAGTATTCAGATAACGTTCTGGAAATTAATCGGAAACTCAAGTATGACAATCCGGAAGGGAACTCCGGAGAAGAACTGGATATCTTCAACGATGTAATTGACAAAGATGGAAACCTGACCGTTGAAGTCCAGTGTCTGGAGGCAGGACAATTATTGGGAATGGCCCGGCCCGACCTCTTTGTTCGTACTCCGGACCGTGCGTTCCTGGCAGGCTACTCAAAAGCTGTTTTTGGAATCTGGTTACCAATGGTGCTCGTCATCATGCTGGGAGTGACCATTAGCTGTTTTGTAAAAGGTCCTGTCGCGATTCTGACCACTCTGACGATAGTGCTGGTTGGCTTTATGTCCAAAGAATACATGAATGAGATTCTCAGTGGTCAAATGCAGGCAGCAGGAGCCATCGAAGCCTGGTACCGTCTGATTACCCACATGAATTCGCAAACAGCACTTCCAGATGGCTCCGTGAAGTTTATCATTGAATTAGTTGATGCCGGTATTATTAATTTTCTCTGGCTCTGTCAGCAGGTTATTCCGAACTTTGGCATCTTCTCAAATATGCGCGAATACGTGATCAAAGGTTTTGATGTGTCCTGGAATGCCGCCTTACTGCCGGGCATTATCACAACCGCAGCTTATTTTCTTCCTTGTTTAATTGTTTCTTTTTACAGCTTGAAGCTTCGCGAATTGGAGGCGAAATGAACAAACTCACTTCCAAACACCGTAAACTTGCGTATGTCATTGCCATTATCGTATTGCTAATCCCTGTCATCTGGCTCGGTATGCCTTCCACAGGTGAAGAAGGCTCTGGTGGTGAACTTGCACAACTACGTGTTAAACATGAACTCGGTGAAAGCACATTAGGCGATGTGGACCCTTCCAGTGCTTCCATGAATTTTGTCTTATTGGGACTACGGGGCATTGCTACAAACCTGTTGTGGATGGATGCCAATGATTATCAAAAGCGAAAAGAATGGGCTAAGCTCCGTTCTACCGTAGATTCAATCATCTTGTTACAACCTCACTACATGAAAGTCTGGGACTTTCAGGGCTGGAATCTGGCCTATAATGTTTCTGCAGAATGGGATGCCGTAGAAGACCGTTATTTCTGGGTTAAGGAAGGTATTAAATTTTTGAATGAAGGTGTTCGACGCAACGAACGCTTCCCCGAACTTGACTGGAAAGTCGCAAACCTGCATGGGCAAAAAGTAGGACGTTCCGATGAATGGAGACTGTTCCGAAAATTCTATAAAGTCGATCCTGATACAGAACGATATGAAAACGGCCCTGATCCGGAAATCAATCCCGAACGCCTGGACAATTACCAAGTCGCCAAAGAGCACTTCCTGCTGGCAAATGAAAAAGAGTTGAAGCATAAGCAACACTTGCAAATGCGTATGTTGTTCCGTGCTTCTCCCTGGCACGCCCAATTCGATTACGCCAATGCCATGCAGCGGGAAGGAACGTTTGGAAAACAGCGAACTGATGCCTGGGCACAAGGATTCAAAGATTGGACCACTATTTTTGGTCGAGAAGAATTCATTACTCCCAAAGGTCCTATCGTATTAGAATGGACCGAAGACGACATCAAGGATCTCGCGAATCGAGATGAGAATATTACCGAAGCCGATGTAAGACATTGGACGAATCGTTACCAGGATACGTCCAATTATCGCTTCTGGCGAACTCGGGCGCTCTCTGAATCGGAAACAGAAACCATCGACGCTCACAAGGCAATCTATGATGGTGAACAGCTCTTCCGCAGTGGTAAGTTCGATGAAGCGAATGCAGAACTTGAGAAAGGCATGCAGTTATATGCAAAGGTATTAAACAAATACCCCAGCCTATTGAGCGAAGATCTGGCGATAGAGGAAGGGCTACAGGCCATCATACTCTGGCGTTACATTCATGATCTGAAAGGGCTGCCTATTCCTGAAACCTATCCTCTAAAACAATTGTGGATTAAAGAACAAGGCCGTGTGCCGCAGCTAGAGAATGATTTACGTCGTCGCTACGGAATTCAATAACACACGCTTGTGACTTTAAAAAGACGAGGAGCCATCTGAAATCAGATGGCTCCTTTTTTATTGCTCGAAATGGTATTACTTATTTGACTGATATAATTTTGAAATCTCGTCAATATTCAAAGCACGCTGATAGAGTCGCAAATTTTTCATGTTCCCGTTGAAATAGTCGTGTGAACCAAAGCCAATCTTCAGCGGTTTACCGTTCGACAAATCATAATCGGCGGGGTCAAATTGAGAAGACGTTGCCACTAACTTGCCATCGACATATAGTTTGAGTCGGTCTTTTCCTTTAACAGCTACGATGTGCCGCCAGCCTGGTTTGAGAGCGGTATCGTAAGTCGCACTTTTACCTGCTTCGATCGAATGCACCCGTCCTGCAGGCAGGGTACCTGCAAATAGCCGCCCTTGATACACGGCCATTGACCAAACCCGACGGTAGCGTACATCCGGAGTGAAATCCAGTCGACCAGTATTCGTCCAGTCGACTCCACCGTCATAACGATAAACCTCAGCCAGTGGAAGCGAACCTGCATACATCTTGCCATTATAAATGGCCAACGGCATGCTCTCTTTTTCTTCACCCAATCGACCTGCGAGTGTCCATTGATTATCGCTGGTATAGCGATACACTTCTGCGTGTGGCCACTCACTTACATAGAGATTTCCTTCATAAACAGCAAATCCATAGGTTTGAGTCGACTTGCCTACTTTCCCGGCATGTGACCAGTTTTTCCCATCAAAACGATAAACTGCTCCTTCATCATAGCCAGAAGCGTAGAGATTCCCATTATAGATTGCCAAAGATTCCACACGCTTGCCATCAAAAACGCCACATGAAGTCCAGCGTTTTCCACCATCATAACGATAAAACGAAGCAGGGGCATACATCGAAGAAGCGTATAAATTTCCCTTGTAAACGACCATGCCATTGATCGCTTCGACCTCTGGTAATTTACCGCAATGCACCCAGTTACTGCCGCCTTCATAACGATAGACATTACCTCCCAGATTCGGGTTTTCTGATTCTGTTAAGGAGGAGCCTCTTAGTCGATACTTACCCGTGGCGGCATAGAGTTTGCCGTTAAAGACAGCCAGCGAAGTGACCGAGTTACACAGATCGGGTGCACCACAGTCGATCCATTTTTGATCCGCATCAAATCGAAAAACACGACCTGCTGCATCCTTGCCAGGAACGCAAGTACCCGCAAAGAGTTTTCCATCATAAACGGCCATGCTGAAAACCAGGATGGCATCCCCCAACTGTCCGTGGTCAGTCCACTTTGCATCAAGCTTACCATTATCAATCCCAAACTGAAGATGGCGGTTATTGGATTGACTGCTGGTAACTCCCGCATTATTTTTGATACAGAGTTGAAAGCCTGTTCGATTCTGGGCGTCATATTTACTAAGTACATTGCCAATGACATCTCCTAAGTCTGCCCTTGTATTCACATTCACAGAGATGGAAAATTCACCGGTTCCTAAAGCCAAAGACTTGGAATGCGGTACTTCAATGTAAGCTGACTCCCCATTAAATGTCGCTGGATGATGAGGTTTGAGAAGCACACCACGATTCAAACCATTGTTATGAAAACCCGACTGATCTTTCACATCTCCCATGAGCCGCCAATGGCCAATCAATGCATCTTCTTCAGCCAAAAGGGAAGTGGGTGTGAAATTAATTAGACAGCTTGTTATCAACATCAACGGGTATACGAGGTCTTTCATTCGAACGTGCCCTTTCGAGAATGATGCAAAAAAACGCGTGCTTTTGCATATTTTTAAGAAATCTAATAAATTTGAGGACTAAAAAATTTTTATACGAATTTAGTTGCTCTCCCTGGATAAGTCTCTTTATGACTGTTAATCACTAAAAATGAACTCATTTCAAACCTTAAAAAAGGAGATTTTTGTTAAGTCATTCGTATTTTCAGCAAAGCAGTACTATTATAATTACACATACAATGAAACCAAGTCAATCTCGACATCAATTAATGAATTCATATTTCACAGGAAATATACTGTATGAACACCTCGGAGTATCAGTCAGACCAGAGCCCCTCGGACATTTTGAATCTGTCTCGTGAAATCCCCCAAGAGACCTCGACTCTCGTCGAAACAGCATACAACCAAATTCTGCTGCAAATTGTCAGGGGAATGCTTCCGAGTGGCACCGTGCTAAAAACGACGAAATTATCTGATAAACTAGGGCTCAGCAGAACCCCCATCGTCCAGGCTTTACAACGCTTAATCGCTGATGGCATTGTGACCCAGGTTCCACAACAACGGGCCGTTGTCGCAGAGGGAGCGGAACACTGGCTCGTTGATATTCATGAAATGCGGTTACTACTTGAACCTCACGCCGTATTACAGGCGACCAGACGGTTGACTCCCGAAACATTGACATTGCTATCGGAGCATGGAAAAGCTGCTAAGCCAACGACACAACCTGACTGGATTCCCAAAGCACATGCATTTGATTATCAACTTCATACATCGATCGCACGTGCTTCTGGAAACCTGCCTCTTAGCGAGTCGATTTGCAAGTGTATGAGTTTCAAACGACTGACATATGAAATCTCAGATGATTCGTCTGAACTGTTACGGCGAGACTACGCAGAACATTTAATAATTTTAGAAGCACTACAAAAAAGACAACCAGAAACGGCTTCTGCAGCAATGTTATTTCACCTGAGAAGCTCTGTAGAATTTCGAAAAGCAGGCGGAAACATCATCTGAATCTCCTCCCCAGACCTGACATGACTCATATGATAACAGTGAAGTGTTCTAGCAAATACCCAAAGAAGTCACCAGCCCTAACGTGCTGGAACAACTACAAGCGAAAGCACAATCTAAGAGTCAAGAGAATCCTGACGTTACAAATTGAGTTTTCTTTTTCAGTCGAGAAACTGTGCTATGAGAAAACCGATTCACACAATTCAGGTGGCAACAGATTCCGAACTGGAAATTGAGAAATTATTGCGGGATGCGTATCTGAATATTCCCTCCGAGATCGAACAGCAAAACACAGAACAAGATCTTTTTGCGATTCGTTTATATATAGAGGAGTTTGTAGTCGGATTATTACCCGAAGTTAGATCAGAGACTGAATCCCCGCGTTGGAAGAGCCCACGTTATGAGATCAAAATTGAACTGGGAATCAAATATTTCTCGATCTGCTTTAATGGACATCGAAAGATATTTAATTGGTGACCAGCAGTCCGATAACATACTCGAAACTGAAACAAAAATACTAATTACACTATTCAATTTCTCTTGAGGTCTATTGCCTACAGTAAAAAAAATTTCTGAATATTAACGTCATTCTGAGTCAATCTAAAACTCTTTCAGATTAGCCTCTTAGGGTCGGTGTGAGTCCTACGATTTAACTATAAAACGACCTGTTCTCTTTACCATATTCCCTCTAGTCTCACACATATCTAAACTATTCTAAAAAAAATTATTTGACATTTTACTCATAAAAAGTAAGCTGGAAACCGGGATGAAAAAGTGACAACTATCTGTTCGTGGAAATATCAGTGTGCATACCTACTTTCCACAAGCACTCATCCATTCAAATCGTTCCATTACCGAAACCACTTCCAAACCATACCTAGTAATACCAGAGGTAAAATGCACCACATTTATTAAGACCTTCTACAACAAAGAAAAATACCACTGCTCAGGGAGGTCACAAGGAGGATCAAATGCAGTTCGGAAATTTTTTACTCCAAAGACAAAAGATAAACTGGGAAGAGTATAAGAAGCTTTTAACAGAGCAACATAGTCACATCTCACGCTCCCAAACATTCAATAATTTCCTCGATGTCTCCTACGATCTTTCAAAACGCAGACTTCATCCATTTGGTGAAGTCTTAAGGCATCATAAAATAGGCCAAATCGCCGCGGATCGATTTGGTCAGACAGTCGATGAATTCCTAAAAACATCGGTAGAAGAATGGTGGCAATGGCATTTGGATTCTTTAGAACCTCTCGGAATCTATTCCACTGCTTCTCGATATGGCACTCAGCTTTATGAAAGGCAACTCGAGAAAAAACTTGTCGGGAGACTAATCGCCAATTCTAAAGTTCGAGCAAATGGAACAGCATCCATCGTCCGAGATGGAGACAATGTAGTCATTCCCGATGGTTCAAGTTGTACTTACGCCGGTTTAGCAATCGCTTCATTCCGAAAGAATGTTCGAATTACGACTTCTAATGACGTATTAATTCGAGAGATGCGAGACAATCCATGTGTTGCCCGTGCATTCCATCGCGGTTTTTCAATAATAGGAGGTGATGCCGATTTCGATGCAAACCTGCAATGCACACAACATGGAGGTACATTTAAAACTGATGCGGAAAATCAGTTTGAACGTGCCATTTCACACGACCCTCAGGCAACAGTTGTGATCATTTCTGTAAATGGATTGTTACCGGATGATGGTCCATTCAGTAAAGATGGAGACACTTATGCCGTTAAGAAACAAATTATCGATTCTGCACTCGAAGCGAACGTAAGAGAGATCGTTTTCATAGCAGATTATCATAAACACCTCCAAAACAATCGTAGTAACTATGGGATTCCCATCTATGCAACTGCAAAAGAATGGAGGTCGACGATAGAAAAAAACTATGAACGATTTTCGATCGCGACATCACCTCCACCTGCAATTCATTCACATTTTAAATCGATTGAACCAAATATTCAGGATCGTGATATAATTTCAACTGACATTAAGGAACTCAAAGCCCCTTCTATCCGGGATTATGTGCAGGCAGCAAAAGCCTTCGATTCCATGTTGCGTAGTACACCAATGAATGAAAGCCGCTTTCATGAGGCTATTATTGATGGTAACTCTGAACAATTAAGTCAACTAAATTAGAGATTTCCCAATCAGTGGCAGACGTTTTTAAGTAAAACCAAACAGGCTTTTGGAAATACATTAGTTATTGACTGTTTATTGATAAAGGAGAAAAATCCATTTCTTACTAGCCGCAAACTCTTTAAGATCCATATGCAATATTCAAGGGATGATATTTCTGTTTATTTAACAGCATTTGTTCTTGCTGCTTGAGCAGTATTAAAAAATTAAAGAAGGGATTCGATGATGTTTCATTTTAAAACGATCATTTGTGCGTTAGTCTGTCTCTTTACGATTACCTGTTTTTCGGTGTCGGAAGGAAATCAAAAAGGGTTCTTCGAGAGTGAGATGGCAATTCTGCGTTCAATTCAAACAAAACAAGGCCCTATGATTGAAATTACAATTGGCGATCTGATTTGCACCACTCCTCATTTAACGATTAAACGCAAGCAAAAGCCAGTATCTACAGTAATTCCTGTGAAGGGGAAGATTGAAATCAAACAGGGAAAAGCATCGTATAGTGCTGCAATGTTTGAGATAGCGTTACGCGAATAAGTAGAAATCGCAAAAAAATATAATTAACGATTGCTTTGTTCTAGTTTTATCCATTCCTAACTTGAAATCCTGCTTTCAAGTTAGGAAGCTTGTGTTTCTCTCACCGGTGGTTGCTCCAGGAGAAACTCCATTTCTCCACTTTTCACGTCATATAACGCACCAACAACCATCACCAGCCCGGCATCCATTTTTTCTCGGATCGATTCACTGCGTTCTATAATTTCATGCACTGTCCTGAGAACGTTTTGCTTGGCGACATCATCTATGAATGTCTCTCGATCTGCTGGACTCATATCATTTAAGCGTTTGCAGGCTTCTTTGTCCGTAGAATGTTCGACCTCGTTGATAATTGCTTCCAGATGGGAACAACCTGTTGTTTGTTGAACATCTTTATTTTCTGCTAAAAGTTCAAGCGAAGACTTCACCGCACCACAACGTGTGTGCCCTAATACAAGAACCAGTTTGACACCAGCGACCCCCACTCCATATTCGATACTCGCCAGTGATTTCGTACCGATCACATTTCCGGCAACACGAACACTGAAAATATCCCCAATCCCCAAGTCCAGAACCAATTCAGCGGGTACACGAGAATCAATACAACTTAGCACAACTGCTAATGGGTTTTGTTCTCCAGCTGTGGCATTAACTTGCCGTCCAAAGTCTCGTGAAAGTCGATTGCCGGTGTAAAAACGTCGATTGCCTTCACGCAAAATTTCGAGAACCTGTTCCGGCGTAACGCGATCTTGCAACTCCCGTGTCGTGAAGTCTGCAAATTGTATTTCATCGTGCAATTGGTACCTTTTACGAAACCCACGCAGACTCACTGAAATACCTCGTGTTGGCGCAATATTGTATTTAAACTCTTGGATCAAACTCAAAATATCAGGATCGATATAGTCAGTCCCAGTAGCATCAATCAGCAAATGAGTGCCGCGTTGTGCGTCATCGAATAGTCTATTGAGCGCTGCACGGTTCAGAAAACTAACCTGATTTGCCAATTCGATATGCAGAATATCGCCATCCAGATGGGTCTCTACAATCCGCCGAATCGGCTGGCGAAGATTGCTGTTAAGGATAAACAAGACACTGACAGCCAACCCAATCAAAATACCAACCAGCAAATCTGTGAACACGATAGAGAGCAGCGTTACGAGAAACGGTATGAACTGGTAACGACCTTCCTTCAACATTTGGCGAAATAAGGCCGGGCTTGCAAGTTTGAACCCTGTAACCAACAGAATCGCAGCCAACGCGGCAAGCGGAATCATATTCAAGTAGATGGGAAACAACATAACGGAAACCAAAAGCAGTATACCATGAAAAATGGTGGCCAGTTTGGTTCTCGAGCCAACACTTACGTTAACAGAACTACGCACGATCACAGAAGTCACTGGGAGTCCACCGATCAGGCCCGAAACAATGTTTCCTACTCCCTGCGCTACCAGCTCTCGACTGGGTGGTGAATTGCGTTTCAACGTATCAAGCTTGTCGACCGCTTCCAGATTTAGCAACGTTTCAAGCGAAGCCACAATGGCAATGGTAATACCCCCGAAATAAACGGCCGGATTATTCCACTGTGAAAAATCAGGAAACTGGAAAAAAGTCCAAAGATCATTAGCAGATTCAGCAACAGGAATCTGGACAAGATGAGTGACTCCAATCGCCCAGGGTTTGCCTAGACTTTGAAAAAATATATGAAGCAGAACACCAAGCAATACAACAACCAGCTGTCCTGGAATCAGCGAATTTTTTAAGAATCGAACTCGTCCCCACACTACCAGCAAGGCGATCGAAAATAGCCCCACAACAGCAGCTCCAAAATGAATATCCCCTGCAATAACCGTGAGGATTTCTGAAAAGGTATTTTGCTCATCAGGCTGAGAAAACGACATTTCCCCTTCCGGATCGGTATCGTGCCCCAGCACATGGGGGATCTGTTTCAGAATGAGAATCACACCAATGGCAGCCAGCAAGCCCTTGATCACACTTGAAGGAAAAAACGCTGATAGTGATCCAGCTCGGATGATCCCCAGTCCAATTTGAATAATACCACCGATAAAAACGGCTAACAGAAAAGCTTCAAAAGACCCCAAAGCAGCAAGCTGTGCGATAACAATCGCTGTCAATCCTGCTGCCGGCCCACTGACACTAGTACTGGAGCCACTGATAGACCCGACAACAAGCCCACCAACAATCCCGGCTAACAAACCGGAGAATAAGGGAGCTCCGGAAGCCAGTGCAATTCCCAAACAAAGAGGCAACGCCACAAGAAAGACGACTAACCCCCCAGTCAGATCTCGTGGAACGTCAGAGAAAATAGAATCCGAGAATTGTTCGTCTGCCATATTTATTACTCAGAGTTGAAGCGATCTTAGTGAAGAATTTAGAGCAAACAAAGTCATTAAAAATTGGTTATCTTCCAGAATGAGAATTCCGGAATCCTTCCATTACATTCAACGAACTAACGTACTAAAAAACAACTCTATCCCACTCCTCTTTTTTTCTACCACGGTATGATTTACAGATTTCGTATTATAACCACTAACTTCGGATTCTAAATAGACTTTGGATATTTTACAGAACTATCTCAATAGTGAATGTTGGAGCATCAAAACGATATTAATATCCAATTAATTCAATCGGTTTTCTAATAAAAAGTGGTCGAATCACTGAAAACGTCTAAAATCTACTGTTAAATAGTAGTGATGAAATACCAGTCATTGGAAAAAAATTCCATACCAATTTGCATGCAAAATTATAGTATTTATTTTCACACTCTATGACAGATACCCCTCCAATGTTGCTTATGAATGATTCTTAGGGCTTCGAATCACTCAAAAAAAGAGATCTAAATAGGGAGAAACAAACAACGATGATGAAACAGAATCTGTTGTTAACGACTTGTCTCATACTGCTGCTCGTTCCTAAGAATACTCCCCTAGTTGGTGCAGACCCAGTCAAAAGTTCATGGACGCAGTGGCGAGGCCCCAGTCGCGATGGTTTCATTCAAGGAATAAAACTACCCGAATCACTGTCAGAAAACCGCTTGAAACAAATCTGGCAAGTCAAGCTGTCCCCCAGTTATTCAGGTCCTATTGTCAATGCTGATCGAGTCTTCGTAACTGAAACTCAGGATAAGAAAAATGAGGTCGTTCGTGCATTGGATCGCAAAACGGGGCAAGAGCTATGGAAGCAAGATTGGCAAGGCGCGATGACTGTTCCTTTTTTCGCAAAAGCAAATGGTGACTGGATTCGCGCCACGCCGGCTTTTGACGGTGAACGCCTCTATGTCGCTGGCATTCGTGATGTGCTGGTTTGCCTCGATGCTGATTCCGGCGAAGAACTCTGGCGACTGGATTTCGTTAAAAAATTAGGTACGAATCTTCCCGCATTTGGATTTGCTTCTTCACCCCTCATAATCGGCGACCATGTTTTTGTGCAAGCTGGAGGTGGTTTGTGTAAAGTTGATAAACTTTCTGGTGAGATTCAATGGCGTGTACTCGATGATGGTGGAGGCATGTTTGGCAGCGCTTTCTCTTCACCATACTATGCACAACTAAATGGTGAGCCTCAACTCATCGTACAGACTCGAACTAAGTTAGCTGGCATCGACCCCGAAGATGGCAAGATCCTTTGGAGCCAGAAAATCCCTGCATTTCGTGGCATGAATATTCTGACCCCTACAGTCTATAAAAACTCAGTCTTCACCAGTAGCTATGGTGGTGGCTCATTTCTATTTACAACTTCGAAAAATGAATCAGGATGGAACCTGGCTGAAACCTGGACAAATAAGACACAAGCTTATATGTCTTCACCTATTATCATTGACGGTCACGCCTATCTTCATCTGCGAAACCAGCGTTTTACCTGCATCGATCTTGAAACCGGCAAAGATCGTTGGACAACCACTCCTTTCGGTAAGTACTGGAGTTGTGTTACCGATGGTGAAAAGATTCTGGCGTTAGATCAAAAAGGTGATCTGCTGTTGATTCGAGCCAAACCCGAAAAGTTCGATTTGATTGACCGCCGTAAAATCGCCGATGATTCCTGGGCCCACATCGCAGTCAGTGGCAACGAAATATTTGTTCGTGCCTTGAAAGACTTATCCGTTTATCGCTGGGAATAACATTGAGCTCAATAAATGTCCCTGAAATTAGACTAAGACGACTTAACAAGCATCCCATAAACACGAACGGCGACTATGTTTTGTATTGGATGATTGCCAATCGGCGTATGGACTATAATTTCAGTTTGCAGCGTGCTGTTGAAGTTTGCGAACAATTAAACAAACCGCTGCTTGTATTTGAAGCTCTGAGATGTGGATACAAATGGGCATGCGACCGCATTCATCAGTTTGTTTTAGAAGGAATGTCTGTCAATCAGGAGCGTTTTAAAGACTCGACAGCAACCTATTATTGCTACGTTGAACCAGAACTAGATCACGGGAAAGGGCTGCTGGAAGCACTGGCAAAAACAGCTTGTGCCATTATTACTGATGATTTCCCATGTTTCTTTATTCCCAAGATGTTGAGGCAGGTTGCCCCTCGTTTACCAGTAGTCGTGGAAGCCGTTGACTCAAACGGTTTATTACCGATGAGGGCGGCCCCACAAATTTACCCAACAGCCTACGCGTTTCGCCGGTTTCTTCACAACGAACTTCCTGAATATTTGCGAGACAAGCCGCAGGCGAATCCACTCGCAGGAAAGAAATTACCAAACTTAAAAAACATTCCCAGCGAGATTCGTGCCCGTTGGAAACCGATATCTGCAAAAAGCTTACAAACTACTTCGAAGATTCTAACGAAGTTACCAATCGACCATGAAGTTGGATCTGTTGCCTTTGAGGGGGGAGCAGTGGCCGCTAAAAGGGCACTAACCAGCTTTCTCAGCAAACAGTTCGATCACTATATTGAGCAGCGTAACCTGCCTGAAGAGGAAGTCACCAGCGGTCTCTCTCCCTATTTGCATTTTGGACATATTTCCGCACACCACATTTTTAATCAAATCATCAAACAGGAAGAATGGTCGGTTGAGCAAGTGTGCGATCAAAAGGCAACGGGAAAACGTGCTGGCTGGTGGGGCATGAGTGAAACAGCCGAAGCTTATCTCGATCAACTGATTACCTGGCGCGAACTAGGATATAATATGTGCTGGCAGCGTGAAGACTATGACCAATACGAATCACTGCCTGACTGGGCTCAGACCACTCTTGAAAATCATGCCAGAGATCCACGAGAGTACTGCTATACATTAGAAGAATTTGAAAAATCAAAGACGCACGATGCACTATGGAATGCAGCCCAAATGCAACTCGTAACTGAAGGCCGCATGCACAACTATATGAGGATGTTATGGGGAAAAAAAATCATCCATTGGTCGGAATCACCGCAAGAAGCACTAAAAATCATGATTCACCTCAACAACAAATACGCAGTGGACGGTCGCAATCCCAATTCTTATAGCGGCATCTTCTGGTGTTTGGGACGTTATGACCGCGCCTGGGGACCAGAGCGTCCCATCTTCGGCAAAATTCGCTACATGAGCAGTAAAAACACCGCGCGAAAGTTCAGCGTCGACGGTTATCTGGAACGCTATGGAAATCAAAAGCGTCAAAATTCTTTGTTCGATTGAGGGTTCCCGTATAAGTTGAAATCCTTACCACATTTCATCTTTATGACTAAAACCTTTCATTGTTTCTCCAACCTTGTAATCATGGATATTACAGTCTAATACCTTAATTGCCCATTACCTGTTCGAACCGGAGAAGCGCACATGGAACTATCCAGACGACGTTTTATACATGCTGGTACTGCCACGTTCCTTTCTGGCGCTTTAGGAACCAGTTCCCAAACATCAGAAGCTCAAAGTAAACAACAGGTAGTGAATCCTCTCGACAAAGCGCTTGGGATCACCACTTCTTCTTTGACCTATCAGATGTCATCAATCCCGGCAAAGGGAAAATTTACACTAGTGGAGCTTCCTCATATTCTACGAAATGAACTGGGGATGACTGTGATTGACCTCAACACTTCTACTCTGGCTAAGACCGATCAAAAGTATCTTGATCAGGTTCGAGACGCAGCGGAAAAAGCAGGTTGTATTCTCACCAATTTAAAGATGAACCAGCGCAATTTGGATATGGACAGTATCGATGCAACAACGCGCAATAAAGCACTCACTGTCTATAAAAAATCGATCGATGTTGCTGCACATCTGGGTTTGAAATGGGCACGCCCCTTACCTCTTGTTAAACGTCCCGATATGAAAATTCACGTTGCCAGCTATCGGGAATTGTGTGAATATGGAGCCGAGCGTAATGTGCAACTGCTGGTAGAAAATTATGGCTGGATGCAAAATGATCCGGAATCAGTTGTGAAGTTAGTCAAAGCCATCGGTGGCAATGTTGCAGCGTCCCCCGATACAGGAAACTGGGACAGTAATCCCATACGTTACGCCGGACTGGAAAAAACATTTCCCATCGCCGTTACCTGTGATTTCAAAGCTCGTACGATGGGCCCCAGGGGAGAGCATTCTCTCTATGATCTAAAACGTTGTTTCGAGATTGGTTGGAATGCCGGTTTTCGTGGGCCGTGGTGTTTCGAACATGCTAACAAAGATCAAAGGCAACTCTTTCGTGAACTGTCACTATTGCGCGACATGCTGCAAGGTTGGATGAAAGAAGCAGCAAAAAATAACTCTGATTGTTAATTCAGAGATGATGTGGTATTGCCCGTTCTGGACCTCTCTCTTCGAATTCAACATATTGTCTGCAATAACTTCATGGTAACGGAGTTTCCTGGTAAGAGACTTCTATCCATTTTCCCTTACGCTTTACCCATGATTCAAGAATCTGTACGCGGGCGGGTAATTTCTCCCCGGCATAGGTTCCCGCCAATTTTGCTTTATATGTAATTAATGCAGTTTTAGGAGTCACGTGCAAAATCTTTTTAGGCTCTGCTTCGAACAACGTAATTTTCAGTTCTGGCAATGCTTTCAACTGATCTTTTCGATTAAAGAACTGATAGGAGGGAGCAATCGAAATATGGTTGGGATCGATCAACTTTCGTATCGTAGCGTCATCCTGTTTTTCAAAAGCGGTATCCAAAATTTCAACGGCCTTAAGAAGTTCGGTATTTTTACCGTCGGCGTGATCTTCTGCGAACAAAGTGGTTTCTGCTAACAGATTGAAAATGATGGTCATGACAATAAGACGAATGAACATGAGCTATTCCTTTCGAAGAAAATCGAATGTGTCAATGATGAGTGAGTTTTCAATTTCGACAGGGTTGGGACTTGAGAACGATTCGAGAAGCTTTGAGAGAAAATATATTATATTAGAAAACTGATGTGTGACATAAAATTCCAAGTAATTAATCGAAAATTCAAGGAAGACAAGTCATCCTGATTACTTCACCAATTCGTACCTGCTTTGGACAAATCCATTTTCATATGTAAGAGTTTCGATGTGCTGTAATTTTTTGTCTTTGTCCAAAGGTCCAAATAAAGGAATGCCACTCCCAATCAGAACAGGAACTTTAGTTATGATCAGTTCTTGTATCAAACCGGCTTTCAGAAAACTTTGAATTGTTTTACCACCATCAATGTATAAGTGCTGTAGCCCCTCATCTGAAAGCTTCTGTACTAAGTCAGATGGGGAACACGATGTCGACTCTACCGTAGGAGGCAAGTGGCTCGGAATTGGAAGCGGTTTGCTGCTGAGCACGATCACCCGTTTGGATCCATAAGGCCACTCTCCAAAGGAGAGTACTAATTCAAACGTGTTACGCCCCATTACCAGAGCATCGACCGAATCCATGAATTCGTGATAGCCATAGTCTTCCCCATTAGGATCACTTTGCCCATCACTGCCGGGCAACCAATCGAGTTCTCCATTTTCTCGGGCGATAAAACCATCCAGACTGGTGGCAATGTAAACCGAAGCTTTCACAAGTCACTCCATTTTCGTTTAAAACTCAGTGTACTGGATCGGGGGTAATGGGTGGTTTTTCTTGTGCAACCGAGTAATCACGTTCATTCACAGGGGGATGTCCCAATGGACCGAACGTACCAAATTCTTCACATTGATCGTTGCCTAAAATAAACTTCACGTCGATACCTGCTTCACTCACATCACAGCGATGAAAGCCAAATCGAGTATCTGCATCCGGCCAGCGTTCAGACAATTGTCCTGTATTACCAGCAGCCTGTGTGCGGTATACGCGAATGTTATCGACGACTTGAACGGGACGCCCTGTGTGAACGTGCCCACAAAATAGAATTTCAACTTTGGATGCTTTGAGAATTTCCCATAGCCGCTGTCGGTGTGGAGGATCAATCGAAAAATACCAGTTGTCATACTGATCTCCATCAGTCAGATCCCATGCTGGTTCGTCAGGTTGTTCCATAAACGGCCAATAATGCATTACAGCCACATGGTGCTTTGCTGGCGGAAGTTGGGGCAAACGTTCCATCATCTGCCAGAAGCGTCGTTCGTGTGGGAGCCCCGTGCCTGCGACGGCAGCATAAAAACCGGTGAATCGCACATCACGATGTCGAAACGACCATTGAAGCGGGCCAAAATAGGCGCTAAACAGGTCCAGACGCTGGGCTGTCATATTCAAATCGGGATCATGCCAACCTAACCCCAATGGGTCCCAACGATTTTTTATACCGTTTTGAGAGGCGTGTTTGTTGCCTACATCCATATTTCCGGGAATCACAAATGCGGGAAAGGGGAGTGTATCCAGATCTTCGCGTGCTTGCTGATATTCAAACTCATGTGTGTCTCCGTCACGGGTGAGATCACCACCATGTAAGAGCAAATCAGCATCAATGGCAGCAATTTGTTGCTTAATCGCTGCCCAGCGTTTGTTGATCGCAGGCCGAAATCGATACGAACGGGGAGTTCCCATATGGCTGTCATTAACATGCAGGAAAGTCCATGGATGGTCTGGTTGATTCATGTTTTACTCATGCAAAATAAGTGAAAGCTTCTGATAATCCCGAATGCGATTGCTATTGCACACTCAAGTGCAAATACATAAAAATAAAGGTAATGGAGTTCAATTTTGATATCATCCCATAATCGGGATTCCAGTAACGTTAATTTGTTTGACGGTACAATAAAAAGGAGTAGACAAATCATGGTTTGCACACACCTAAAAGAACTATATCAACTTTGCGAGAAGAATCAGTTGAAACTCGCAGGAGCTGACCTGATTCACATTATTTGCAAACAATGTGAGCAAGAGGAAACCTGTCCTTCTACCTTGATGGATGAATATGATTTCAATCACGCTGATGATGACGAATCTGCTTCCAAAACGGAAGGTAAACATCCTGCCTGAACCCAGTTTGTCAATGGCGTATTATTTCCAGAATCACAACGTTGCTTTAACGAATCATGATACAGGACGGACTTGGCACTGAAACTGGCTCGCCTACGGGTGTCAGGCCACCAGTTTCTTTACCGATTCGAAATACCACTACATTATTGCCGGGCATATTCGCGCAAAGTAGGAATTTGCCGTCTGCCGTGATCGCCAGGTTTTGTGGGCCTTTGCCAAGGCTTGGTTCAATTCCCAATAGAGTCAACTGCCCTTGATCATCAATCCGATACGCTGCAATGCTGTCGTGCCCGCGGTTCGTACCATACAAAAAACGACCATCAGGCGTAATTTTCAAATCGGCAGTATGGCTTGTGCCTTCAAAATCTTCGGGCACTGTGGATATTGTTTGACGTTCAATGAGCGTTCCAGTTTTGGGATCATAATCAAATTCAGAGATGGAATTCTTTAGTTCGTTGATGACATAAAGGTGTTTTCCATTGGGATGAAATGTCAGATGTCGAGGACCGGCACCGGGAAGTGTTCTCACAAACGGTTGCGGACTTTCCGAAAGCTTGGCTGTTTTGGGATCAAGCGCATAAGCTAATACCTTATCCAGGCCTAAATCTGCAGCATAAACAAATTTCTGATCGGGACTGACAACAATGCTGTGTGCATGCGGTTCTTTCTGACGTGCGGGATTGACGCTCGAACCGGTATGTTGGATAAACGAGGCCGCTTCTTCTAACGAACCATCTTCTTTGACGGGCAGAGATGCCACACTACCCGATGAATAGTTGGCAACGACGACTGCTTTTCCTGACTTATCAATATCCAAATAACAGGAGGCCGTTCCCAAAGAAGACTGTCGATTCAGTAATTTCAATTTTCCGGTGCGACCAAGCAATTCGTAAGCGGCAACATATTCGTTTTCTTTACCGCCAAATTTTCCTGGTGCATGAATTGAATATAGGTATTTGTTATCCGGTGAAACTGCCAGAAAAAAAGGATGTTCGACATCGGTTGTCCGCTGTACCAGTTTCAATTCCCCAGTTTCAGGATTCAATTGATAGGCATGTATAGCTCCCTTATCACCAGGAGCAAACGCCGAGATAAAAACGAGTGGTTCTTCTGCAGCCACTTTTTGTGCGGTAGAACTGAAAACCAAGCCTGCGATAATCGGATAGAGAAATAATGCGTAGTCGTATGACATACCAAACTTCCAAGTAGAGACAATGGGTGAATACTCAAAGTTGATCAACAAATTATATCAACAGAACAAGGCAACTTCCATATCGTCGTTCAATATCGTATTTTCGAATTATCAATTTCACAGGACCAGGCATCAATTCCTCCCTGCATGCTTTTGACATTTGCAAAGCCCTGCTGCAACAACCAGTTAGTCACTTGCAAACTACGCATACCATGATGGCAGTAGACAATAATCTCTTCTGAGCGATGTACTTCCAACTCCGATACACGCTGCTGAATCTCACTCATAGGCAACAGTCGGGATGCTGAGATATTGACTAAGTCATATTCTTCTTGTTCCCGACAATCGAGTAAGATAAATTCATGATTTGCATCGATTTTTTGTTTGACGGTGTGACAATCAACTTCATGAGGAGACATGAATGAATTCTCTATTCTTTAAAAATGCACGATCGTAAAAAAATTGGAAGCTGCCTGAATAAAGTGCTATTGGGAATGACTAATTTCTAGACGTTGTTTCAAGCGTGGGTGGCAGGGGGTTCTCAATTTTCCCGGGTTTTCGTTGATTGGCGCCAGGACGATTTGTATCGCCTAAATCAGCGCGGCCTTTTTCCGCTAGAATCATCAGTTCTTTCACAATCTCCGGATGTTGCTCAGCCACATTGTGTTCGGAACTAATGTCGGTCACCACATTAAACAAAAGTGGTTTTGAGCTTTCTCCCTTTTTAAAGTGAGGATGGCGACTGAAATTTTTTAGAGGCAGGAAAAGTTTCCAAGGCCCCTTACGCACTGCTTGTAACTGATCCATTGCATAATAGTAAAAAACATCATACGGCGTTTTCGCACCTGCTTTGCCGACCATGAGTGGACGGATATCATGACCATCGATGATCCGATCCGTGGGCACTTTTGCCTTTGAAAGATGTGCAAAAGTAGGCAGTAAATCCATGGTCGTCGTTAGCTCTTCACAAACCGTTCCCGCGGGAATCGTTTTCGGCCACCACATGATTGTTGGCACACGGAACGCTCCTTCCGCCGTCGTGTATCCACGACCGTGCAATGGATTATTGGTACCTCGCTCGGTGCTGGCCATGTTCCTGGCCATTGGCGAGCCGTTGTCTGACGTCCAGATGACAAGCGTGTTTTGGTCGATGCCCAACTCAACAAGCTTATCCAGAATTTGTCCGGTTGACCAATCGAGTTCTTCGATGCTGTCTCCCCAGGGACCATTTTTACTTTTGCCACGAAAAGCTTCACTGGAAAAAGGTTTTTGTGTACTGCCTGGCATTGCTTGAGGAAAATAGAGAAAGAATGGTTGATCTTGATTCTGCTCAATAAATTCGACTGCCTTCTCGGTATATTGTTTAGTTAACAAATTGCGATCGACGCCTGCTTCGATAACCTTGTCATTTAACATCACAGGCAGGGGAGGCCATTGATTTCCTTCAAACCGTTCTCCGAGTCGTTTGCCAACAGCTTGAGTCATGTCATCACTGTAAGGAATCCCATAAAAGTATTCAAAACCTTGTGCCGTAGGGAGAAACGGGGGCTGATCACCCAAATGCCATTTCCCGATCATCCCGGTTTTGTAACCTTTGTCTTTCAAAATTTCCGCCACAGTGATCTCGTCCGGATGTAAACCATAGGGAGAAATCGGGCGTAGAACTTGACCATCGCGGGGATTCCAATGCATACCAACCCGTTGAGAATAACAACCCGTCATAATCGAAGCACGAGAAGGAGTGCAGACACCGGCGGTCACACAGAAATGGGTAAACTTACGACCTTCTCTCGCCATTCGATTTAAACAGGGTGTCCGGTTGACGGTAGAGCCAAAGGGTTCGATATCACCATAGCCCAGATTATCACAAAAGATGACAATAAAATTGGGAGGCTGATGATGAGAAGCGGCAGCTTGTTTCGGTTCAGCAGACACCGATTCCAGCACGAGGCCTGACATTACTCCTGTTAATAAGAGTAAATTCCATAGACATTTCACTTTGCTACCCTTTATTTTTTATAGATGTGGCTTTGATCAGCCAGTTCAAATTGAGCGAGTGAACGAGAATCATTTTAGTCTCACTAAGATTTCATCTTAAATGGTACACCGACTGTTTCCAAAATAAAACCGGACAAACGAGCAAATGGATTGTGAATCGTAGCAGGATTCGCATAATAAATATCATAGAGCTTTGATTTGACACACTATGAGTGACTCCCTAAGGATACCCGGTAACGTGACTGAAGAACAATCGACAACTGTCAGGCCACATTGGTGGCAGCGAATTGGCCCTGGATTAGTAACCGCCTGTGTTGTGATTGGCCCGGGCAGCATTTTGACGAGTTCCAAGCTTGGTTCCGAGCATGGCTATAGCATGATCTGGGTTGTACTCGTCTCGGTCATCTTCATGCTCATCTATACTTCATTGGGCGCAAAGCTGGGAGCGGTAACCAATGAATCAACTTGTACATTATTAGCTCAAAAGGTTGGCAGACCATTAACTGTGTTAATAGGATGTGGCGTCTTTTTCATTTCTGCCGCCTATCAGTTTGGGAATAATCTGGGTGTTCACTCGGCCCTCGAAAATTACACTGATTTTAAATACGGCATTGTAATATTCAACGCGATCTCAATTGCATTTTTGTTCGGCTTTAAGAACCTCTATAAACTCATCGAACGTCTGATGTCTGTTTTTGTTGGTCTCATGCTGGCGTCTTTCGCTATCAATCTCTTTTTTGCGAAACCGAATTTGCTGGAAATGGCACAAGGAATTATTCCCGGTTCTGGTGGGAATGGTGTCGATTCGATTCTTAATATTTCTCTCCTGGGGCTTGTTGGTACAACTTTTGTCATCACTGCCGCCTTCTACCAATCCTATCTGGCTCGGTTCAAAGGCTGGACAGTAAAAGACCTGAAAGATGGTCGGATTGATGCCCGTGTCAGTGCCGGCATTATGGCCTTAATCACGATCATGATTATGTCCACCGCAGCTGCCGTGCTTAGAGGACAAGATCTTAGAGGGGTCGGTGATGTAGGAAACGCTTTGAAGCCCCTGTTTGGCGAAAAAGGACAAGTTTTATTTTGTATCGGTTTGTTTTCTGCTGCCTATTCGTCCTTCATTGTAAACTCGATGATTGGTGGATTTATTTTATCAGACAGCCTGGGATTAGGTAGCACACCTCAACACAAATCGACACGTATACTGACAGCCGTCGTTTTACTTACAGGAATGTTTGTCGCCCTCTACGTCATCGAATCAGGAATTCGTCCTGTTGCTGCAATCGTAGCGGCACAGGCAGTCACAGTCGTAGCTGCACCGTTAGCTGCAGGTGGACTACTCTTGTTAACCGGCAGTAAAAAAGTGATGGGCGAACATCGTAATGGTGTTTTAATGAATATTTTCGCAGGTATCGGTTTCTTGTTACTCTTAGGAATGGCCTGGTATATCGCAACCCAGAAAGTGATTCCTGAAATTCAGAAAATGCGGGGGCAATCGGCGGCAGTAGCGCCGGTGGAAAATTTGGAATAGAAAAAATAGTATTCGACATTGCAAATGAGATCCCTATGAAACTTTTGATTCAAATGATTTGTTTTGTTTTTTGTCTATTCCCTATGCAGCAATCGATGCTGTTTGCAGCAAAAGCGAAAGCAGACAATCGCCCTAATATCATCTTTATTCTGCTCGATAATGTGGGAAAAGACTGGTTTCGCAGCTATGGCAGCCAGGAAAACCAGACTCCGAATATCGATCATCTGGCTTATAACGGACTACGATTTCGGAATTGTTATGTGACTCCAGTCTGCAGCACTACACGACATATGTTGCTGACAGGCCGCTATCCTTTCCAGTCTGGCTGGCATACGCATCATGACCCGGCGATCTATGGCGGCGGATATTTCGACTGGGACCGGGAAGTCTGTTTTGCGCGCATCCTCAGAGACGCCGGCTATCATACCTGTATCTCAGGTAAATGGCAGATCAATGATTTGTTTGATCCCGCTCAGAAAGATGCGCTCAAAAAACATGGATTTGAAGAACATTGCATCTTCCCGGAAGGGAAAAAAGGGCATCCGGCACATAAACAGCGTTACTGGGATCCGTATGTCATCAAAAACGGTCAGCGAATGGAGACAAAAGGGAAATTTGGTCCTGATATCTTTACTGACTATCTGATCGAATATATGAAAACACACCGGGATCGCCCCTTCTGTGCGTACTATTCCGCGATTCTCACTCACATCCCCGTTGTCTCGACTCCACATAATTTGGGGAAAGAGTTAACGCCCCGCGAAAAGTTTGCCGGGATGCTAAATTACTCTGACTACTTGATTGGTCGATTAGTCACAGCGATGGATGAACTGGGAATTCGTGACAATACAATTCTCTTCATTGTTCCCGATAATGGAACCGATAATGGAACTGATCAGAACGCAGAACAGAGCCTGGGAGGTCGCATCAACGGTCGAGTCTCTGGAGAAGGAATTTATTCTCTCAAAGAGCAGGGGATCAATATGCCATTGATTGTGAATTGCCCGAAGCTCGTCGGCGGTGAGCGCATCAGCGATGACCTGATTGACGTGTCCGATGTGCTTCCGACATTAGCCGATCTGGCAAAGGCCCCACTCCCCAAAGGAGTAAAGATCAATGGGAGATCATTTGCACCACAAATTCTGAATCAGCCTCTCAAAACTCCCTGGCGTCCCTGGTGTCTGACACAATATTACAAACAGAGAGTGGTTCGAGACCAACGCTTTAAGCTCTACTCGACGGGTGAGTTTTATGACCTTTCAGAAGACCCTCTGGAGTTGCATAATCTCGCAAATTCCAACCGGACTAAAACAGACAAGGTGAGCCTGGAATCGTACGCACAACTCAGGAATGTGCTGGACTCACTACCCGAAAACAGTAAACTACCCTGGGAATTTCGGAGTATTTCCGCCAGAAGAATACGTGCAGAAGAAGCCCGGCAGAAACAAGCTGGAGATTCAAACCTCAAACCGTAATTGTCGTCCCCAATGAAGCCAGAATCTTTCAATCGGAATCCCTGGAATTCGATAATTCATCGCTATTTCACCTGATTAGAACTGGAAAATAGGGAAATTCTCGAAATTCGCCCAAAATCCCAAATCTGCTCTTTATGTTCTAAAAAGCTCGTATATGATGGATCCATGAAAGAAAGGCTTGTAAAACAGGCTTTAGTGGCTCGTTTTTCAGTTTCCTACCCCCTTTGCTCAATACTGCATTAAATGAAATGCCTACACTTTGAGCCCAGAAAGAGCCACCCCAATATGGAAATGGGGGGAGAACCCAAATCAATGAGGTTTCTGGCGCTATCGTTGCGGAACCTCTTATGAATAAATGAGTTAGATTTGGCTAAATTATCAGGTTTGGTCTAACCAGACAGACTCACTCAATACCGTTACCTCAGCTTTTGTTGCTGAAACGCCTGAGAAACATTTACCTAATTATTTGAAGAGAAATTGGAGATTTAAAAGGATGGTTTATCCTGTTGCTGAAGTTGTGCGTTTATTACCTTCATCCCGGCTACCGGAATATACTTTTGTTCCCGGTAAAAATCTGCCGCATCCTTACCGCGATCCAAAAGGTCACAGCTATGGTAATAAACCCAAACCCCCTAAAGCTCTGACCGAAGATAATTGGGTTGAACATCGTAATTACCTGAATGCCATCGACTATTTCAATCTGGGATTCTATTGGGAAGCCCATGATGAATGGGAGCGCCTGCTGAGAGTATGTGGCCCGGATTCTATTCCTGGTCGGTTCCTCAAAGGATTAGTGAAGCTTTCCGCCGCGGGTATCAAAGTTCGAGAAGGAAGTATCCATGGCGTGCGTCGTCACGCTGCTTCCGCTGGTGAAGTCTTTGCAGACGTTGCAGCAGAATCGAACGCTGACCACTATTGTGGACTCGAACTAACGAAGCTGCAATTTGCAGCTGACCGCGCCGCTCAACTTCGTTATCCCGATGATTTAACGATGGGTGAGCCAATTCGGGTTTTCCCATTCATGCTGGAGCCGGAACCATTTCCGCTCGGTTAAATGGCATGAACCGCTGATTTGATTTTGAAGTTCTAAACTTGATATCCTCGATTCCCAATCAGGCAGGAAACCATTGTGATACGCGTTCAAAGAACATTCTTTAGTTTCGTATGCCTGATTGTGTTTTGTCAACAGGCTCTGCTTGGTGCTGAACCAAAGTCAAAACCGAACTTCATTGTTATTTTTGCGGACGACCTGGGATATGGTGATCTGGAATGTTATGGTCACCCGCGGTTTAAAACTCCCAACCTGAATCAGATGGCGGCTGAAGGGGCACGCTTAACGCAGTTCAACGTGCCTGTTCCCTATTGTGCGCCATCGCGGGCAACGCTGCTAACAGGCCGTTATCCCTGGCGGCATGGTGTTTGGTTTAACCCGGCGCCTGACGGAGGACGGTTTCGGAGTGGAGTCGGAATTGCCAAAAGTGAGCTTTTGCTAAGCGAGTTGTTGAAAGAGAATGGCTATGCCACGATCTGTGTAGGCAAATGGCACTTGGGACATGATCCACAATTTTATCCCACGCGACATGGATTCGATGACTACCTCGGTATTCTCTACTCAAATGACATGCGCCCTGTTAATTTATTTCAAGGCGAAAAAGTGGTTGAATATCCGGTGATTCAAGCCAACCTGACGAAACGTTATACAAACCGTGCTCTTAAATTTATTCGTAAAAACCAGAAACAACCTTTCTTTCTGTATCTACCACACGCCATGCCCCATAAGCCTCTTGCGGCGTCAGAAGCGTTCTATAAAAAGAGTGGGGTAGGTCTGTATGGAGACGTCATCGCCGAACTGGACTGGAGCGTAGGAGAGATTTTCAAAACTCTCAAAGAATTGAATCTCGATGAGAACACATTCGTAATTTTTACATCAGACAATGGTCCCTGGTATGGTGGTCATACAGCAGGTCTCTCTGGAATGAAATCAACAAGTTGGGAAGGGGGGCTACGCGTACCGATGATTGCGCGCTGGCCAGGCAAAATTCCCCCTCAACAAGTCATTGACACTGTATGTGGATCGATTGACATCTTTCCCACTATCTTAAAACAGGCAAATATAAAACTACCAACGGACCGACTTATTGACGGAAAAGATTTGTTTCCTGTACTAACAGAGAAAGCGGATTCTCCCCACACTGCGTTGTACTCCATGAAGGGAAACGCTTTATTTACTATTCGCAGTGGCCCGTGGAAACTACATGTCAAACAATCACTACGTCGGGCACTCAAAACCCAAAGTAAAGACTGGATTGATCCACGGGGTCCTGATGGGGTCACAATTATCGCCCCTTATGAACAAGCCATGCCCAACCAATTCCCAGGACTGGTGAGTGGCGATCAGCCAGCGTCGATGATGTTGTTCAATCTCAAAGACGATCCCGCTGAACAACACAATGTCGCAAAGCAAAATCCGCAAGTCGTAGCGCGACTAAAAAAAATGTATGACGAAATGCACGCGCAGGTTCCCAATCAAATTCGTAATTTCAATAAGCAACCACAGAAGAAATTCTTGCGTCAGAAAAAGTAAGATACGAGTTGTTTATCACAAGTTGTCAATGTCTACATAGATCAAGTCGAAGTTTGCACTTAATTTTTCAAAACTGAATTAGCAATCCTTAGTCAAAACAATCCCGTCCAACCGCATTGATTATTGTAGGCTAATCGTGAATTCCCCTCTGACCTTAAACCCTGTGTTTAAGGTTCTGTAGATTGTTCTTCACCACATCTGCACAGTAACCCCGCTTTTTGTGAGTTAGGTTTTTCGTTCTGAAACGTCGCTCGTCTTTTGTGTTCGCTGTCACCATTATCCAACGCTTGTCAGGTGCCTTTCGTAGATATAATTAGACATTGCAAAGAACTGAAAAGTTGGGTTTGTTGAGTGTTTCAACAGTTGGGTCAGCCATGATGTCTTTTTACACCACATGTTGCCTGGATGTAGAAAAAGCACAACAGTGCCTGTTAAGAGTTTATGAATGTCAGCGGCGATAATTTTTCGTAAGCCTCTTCTTAACAAGGGTTTGTTGACATTGTTAATAGAAAGTAAATGAATCTGGACAAAATTGGTCCGCTCTTTGCGTCTATTCAATGTTCTTAACAGTTCACTGTTTAACAGCTTTGATAGTCAACAAGCAGAAAGAGAGAACGACGGCATGGCTTCAAAACGCGATCGAATGAGCGTCTATGTGCGTGAAGGAGTGACTGTACTGGATTTCGGAACGATGGAAATCTGGGATGGTGCCGATCTGTCCTTGTTGCGAGAGACCCTGGCTCGTTTAGTCGATCAAGAAAAATGTAAATCGATTGGAGTCGAATTGACATACGTAAAATATATTCCGAGCGGTTTTTTCGGGATGCTTTACGATCTCTATGAAAAAGGGATCGCGGTAACACTTTACAGTCCGCAACCAAACGTTGCCAGTATGCTCTGGTTCAAACAGTTCTGTGTGCATACCGAAGACGGACGTTATCTATTAAAAAGTGATTCAGCAATTGATCAGGAAAAACTTTCTGAAGAACAAATTCGAACCGAAAAAGAAAAGTGGGACAAAAGCCTGAAACAAACAAGCGATTATTCCACAACCGTCTCCTGAAAAAAACAGATACTAATTGCTCTCAATTAGAGCTGCATGTTTTTCCAGGCGATTTTTCAGTGAAAGATAATTGCTGGCCGCCGTCGATTCTTCTCTGAGTTCAGTATCAATCTGTTCTGCCATTTCGAAGAGATTAAATTCTTCCCAGGCTTCATGCAATTGAATTAATTGGTTTAACCCATTGGGATCCTGACGGAGCGGGTCCGGGATCAGTGAAGCTACGGTAACTGCTGCTGCAGTTGTTTTGCTCAATTCAGGATGAGTCAGCAGCTTCAATCCTTCATGATGCAAATAGACGGTGCAGATTAACTCATCAGGAAACGACCAGTCTAACATCACATTTGCTGCTGCTTCACAGTGATCCCAGCTAAAATGCCTCCGCTCATATTCATTGATGAGACAAGGATTGCTATCCTGATTGATGGTAAACTGCAGATAGAGGTCGAATAATTCTTTCGATAAAATCGGAAGCAAAAAATCCTGCAACATCGCTGCTGAAAAAGCAATATCTGGATCGACTTTCATTAATCGTGCTACTTCTCGTGCCATCAATGCCCGCTCGAGATTTGTGCTCCAGAAATTCGGTAGATTGATCAGCTTGGAATCATTGGTTGACATAGCCTGCTTTAAGCCAGTCGTAATCAAAAAGAGCTTTGTCGAGCGAATCCCCATCAAAGTGATCGTTTGCTGAATAGATGAAACTTTACGACGTAATCCTAACGCGCTGGAATTCACCATCCGTAATAATTCACAAGAAATTCCTGCATCAGTTTCTATGATCTTACTGAGTTCTTTGGGTGTCGCTTTGGGATCTTCAGACTTTTGTGAAAATTCCATCACCGCTTTCGGTAACATCGGCAGCTTGATTTGAGGAGGTAATGGGCTTTTTTTTCCTTCTCCAATCAATTCCTTACGTAATTTTGTCCAATCAACCATTTTATCCTCAGAGTTTTAATGGGGAGATAACATAACCGATCATTTATTCTTGTCTTCAGAGCCATTCTGATGCTTCACTTCCATCGTGACTTTGAATCGCTCTTTTGGGAGAAGATCTTATATCACTTCTGGACTCTAAATTTGTTCTCAAATCATTACTCAAGCTTAGCTTAAAGATTTGATCAGTGGCTGAATCTTTTTTCTCAAATTTACATCCTTCCAAATAAAGGAGCCCATTTTAAAGCGTTTCAATCAAATGAGCTTTTTTGAGTGCGGATTGAAATTAAATCATAAGTTACTAAAATTATGACACTTACAATCAGTCGACTGATCGTTTCAGATGATGAATATCAAGTATATTCTCCTGTATACAGGTAAAACCCTTCAATTTTTTGGACTCAATTCATGGATGCGCAATCACTCGATTTTTTGAAAAACCTGCTTCATGCTCCCGCTCCTTCTGGATACGAAGGCCCTATCCAAGAGGTTGTTCGTGAATATGTTGGTTCATTTGCTGATGAAGTCACAACAGACTTGCACGGTAACGTCATTGCAGCGGTTAATCCGGATGCCAAAAGACGTGTCATGTTTGCGGGGCACTGTGATCAAATTGGTCTTTTAGTGCAGCATATCGACGATGATGGTTATCTTTGGGCAAACCTGATTGGTGGCTGGGACATTCAGATGTTGCTGGGACAGAACATGCAGGTACACACTGCCTCTGGACCAGTGCATGGCGTCATCGCTCGCAAAGCCATTCACTTGTTAACTCCTGAAGAAAGAAAATCGGTTCCAGAAATTAAAGACCTCTGGATTGACATCGGTGCCAAAAATGGAGACGAAGCACGAGAGCTGGTCGCGATCGGAGATCCTGTGACCTTTGAGCTTGGGTTTCGTCCCATGCTGAATCAGTTAGCATCTGCGCCTGGCATGGACAACCGAGTCGGCGTCTGGGTCGTGATGGAAGCATTACGCCAACTAAGTGAAAAAAAGCCTGAAGTGGGAGTTTTCTCCGTTTCCACAGTGCAAGAGGAAATTGGACTGAGAGGCGCAAAAACCAGTGCATATTCAATTGAGCCTGAAGTGGGAATTGCCGTTGATGTGACACATGCCACGGACTGCCCCACAGTGAGCAAGAAAGAAAATGGAGATATCAAAGTTGGTGGTGGACCAGTCGTTTATCGTGGACCGAATGTGAACCCGGTTGTGTTTTCCTCATTGACACAATTAGCTAACAAAACAGAAATTGCCTGCCAGATAAATGGCATCTCTCGACCTGCCGGAAACGATGCCAACGCAATGCAATTGAACCAGGCAGGTATGGCGACAGGAATCGTGGCCATTCCAAATCGGTACATGCATAGTCCAGTAGAAGTCATCTCGTTAGAAGATCTCGACAACGCCGCAACGTTACTAGCAACGTTTTGCAGGGGCATTGATGAAACGACAGACTTCACCCCTTAAATTTGTACGATCTGTACCTGATCAATGGAATCAGGCGATTTCTTGCAAAACTTCCTCAGCTGCTTGAATGGTTTGATCAATATCATCATCGGTTAACGCCGCTGAGGTAAAGTTGGCTTCAAACTGGCTGCAAGGAAGATAAATCCCCCGATCCAGCATGCCTTGAAAGTATCGAGCGAATCGATCCGTATCATTACGAGCAGAAATCGTATAATTAGTGACTTTGTCTGGATTGAAAAAGAGCGTGTACATGGAACCGCATTCTGCCAATGTATGGGGCAACCCCGCTTTACTGGCAGCAGAAACAAGTCCTTGTGTCAAACGTTGTGTTTTCTCTTCCAGTTGTGGATAGGGGTTGGTTTCTTTCAAACATTCCAAGGTCGCAATTCCCGAAGCCATTGCGATAGGGTTCCCGGAAAGTGTTCCCGCCTGGTAAACCGTTCCAACAGGAGAAATCGTATCCATGATTTCTGCTTTACCGCCATAAGCACCCACAGGCATTCCACCACCAATGACTTTCCCCAACATACAAATATCAGGTGTGATGCCAAATCGCTCTTGCGCTCCTCCTATGGAAAGGCGGAAACCGGTCATAACCTCATCCATGATAAAGACTGTGCCATGTTCTGTACAAAGCGCGCGGATGGTTTCCAGAAAACCAGGTTCTGGCAACACGACCCCCATATTACCGACAACGGGCTCTAGAATCAGACAGGCTATTTGCTCTCCCATTTTTGCAAAAGTCTCTTTGAGTTGATCGAAATCGTTGTACTCAAGCACCAATGTGTCCGAGGTACAACCTTGAGGAACACCGGGACTCGACGGCGTTCCCAATGTCAGTGCCCCACTACCGGCTTGAACGAGTAAACTGTCAACATGCCCATGATAACAGCCCGCAAACTTAATTACTTTATCTCGCCCCGTATATCCGCGTGCCAATCGAAGGACACTCATAGCCGCTTCCGTACCGGAATTCACCATACGAACCTTTTCAACACAAGGTACCAGTTCAGCAACGAGTTCGGCCAGTTCCGTTTCCAGTAATGTGGGTGCACCAAAACTGGTTCCCTTCTTAAGTGCCGCTTCAATTCTGAAGACAACCTGCGGATGACGATGCCCGAGAATATGAGGCCCCCAGGAACCGACGTAATCGATATAGCGATTGCCATCAATGTCATAGAGATACTGACCTTCCCCCCGATCAATAATGACTGGATGGCCTCCCACTGCGCCAAACGCCCGCGCAGGACTATTGACACCTCCGGGTATCACTTTGAGAGCACGTTGAAACTGTTCTTCACTATGCGAACGGCGGCTGGATGACATTATGAAACAAGTCCTTACTTTAAAGTGGCTTTATCAGGCTTTTCTGGAACAGGATTATCCGACTTTAACTGTAAACATTTCAGAGTTTTTTCACTTCGTACAAAGAGGAGACCGTTAGACAAAGCCGGTAGTGCCCGTGTAGTTGAATTCAGAACCTGAGCACGAGCGAGTTCTTTATATTCTTCCTGCGACGCTTCGGCCAATACTAATTTCCCATCTGATTTCATAATAATCAATTTATCATCGGCTTCAATCAAAGTGGCATAACCAAAATCATCTTTTGACCAGAGCACTTTTTTGGATTTTGGATCAAAGCAGAGCAGCCTCGACGAACCAATATCCTGACGCCCATCAATACCAATTAATGTTCCTCCGTATTCAACGGGCGTCGTATATTGGCTGGACATGATTTGACCATTCCGCCAGACTTCACTCGCACTATCACGTTCAGTCTGAACCCAAAGTCCTCCTACGCCATAACTGGCCGTTGCGAATATATACTTTCCGACGACGACAGGATTCGCACCATTCACTGTCGGACCACGTTTCCCGAAAGGAAACTGAAACAAGACGTTTCCATTTCGAGGATCAACGCCCACTAAATGGAGTCGGGTGATAAAGATGGCATAATAACGGCCATGTAAGAATGCAGAAACAGGAGAGGAGTAACTGGCGTCATCCTGCATTGTCTGCCAGAGCGTGATCCCTTTATCCAGAGAAAAAGCAACAATCCCTGCGTTTTTACGTTTTCCCCCAACATTGACGATCAGTTTGTTTTCCACAATGATGGGAGTACTACCAACACCAAAGTAACCTTCGCCCACCTGATAATCCTTGTGCGTATCGCGCATCCAGATCTGTTTACCAGTCTTGAAATCGAGACATTGTAGCTTACCACTGATCCCATAAACGTAAATACGATTGTTATAAATCAGAGGTACCGCAATGGGACCATCATTGGGATTGAATGTGCCCCGGTAATTTACGGGAATCGAATGTTTCCAGATTACTTTACCTGTTTGAGCTTCCAGCGCTTCGACTGTTTCCTGATCTCCAATTCTATGAAATAAAATAGCCACATTCTGAGAAATCGCCAGCCCGGCAAAGCCACTCCCGACCGTGCGCTGCCACTTCGTAATGGGTCCCCCTTCGGGCCATGACTTGGCAAGCGATTCTCCTCTAATATGGCCATTTCGATAGGGACCGAGAATCTGAGGCCAGTCGCCTGCAAAACTGTCAGAAGCCGTGTAGAGCATTATCAACAGGATGTATTTCAGAAAACGCATAATTCCGTCTCCGCGCTTCAAGTTAAATATAAGAAGATGACTACCAGTTCTATTTTAATAGGATAGAGGGTTTGCTGCATAGGAACGTCTGTTATAGTCTGATAAGATAAAAAGTAAAACTGAACTGAATGCAATGCTTACTGATGAGGAAATTCGTGAGGCCGCTTTCTTTGCAGGAGAATCCCTTGGAATCGAACCCACTACGGTTATTAAGAAATCTACGAAGAAGCCGCGAAATCGTAACGGTTCTTGTGAATTATGGTTTTGATGATCTGGTAGATCAATTGGGGCTACGACGCTATTTACGGTGGGGCCGCCGACTTCTATTCTGGAAACGGTCCGAACCGGAAGTCAGATTAACTCGTGCCAAGCGCATTCGGCTTGCTTTAGAAAGCCTGGGTGTCACATTTATTAAATTTGGCCAGGTTGTTAGTACACGCCCCGATCTGATTCCCAAAGATGTTATTCGGGAGTTATCAAAACTTCAAGAACGAGTCCCCTCATTTCCCAGCAACACTGCGATTGAAATTGTCGAACGTGAATTGGAAAACTCGATTGATTCTCTTTTTTCTGAATTTGACCATAAACCACTGGCCGCGGGATCATTGGGGCAGGTACATCGTGCCCGCCTCCATGATGGGACACAATTAGTAGTAAAAATAAAACGTCCTGATATCGATCGCGTCATAGAACAAGATTTAAGTCTGATGTACGAGTTGGCAACGATGATCGAACGCCATTTTCCAGATGCAGAAGTCTTTGATCCGGTCGGTCTGGTCAATCAATTTTCTCGTACAATCCGGCGTGAACTGCAATTTACTCGAGAGGCACGTTCGACTGATGAGTTCTATCGCCTGTTTCAAGATGATGCCACATTGCATGTCCCTAAAATTTTCTGGGATTTGACACAAGGTGATGTCATCACCATGGAATATATCGATGGCTACCGGATTGACGATATTGATAATGGTGAGCAGTTAAAGAACTTGCCAATCAGCGCGCATGATGTCGCGGCAAACGGGGCCCGCATTTTTATGAAAATGACTTTTGAATTCGGAATTTTTCACGCGGACCCTCACCCGGGTAACATTCGAATTCTACCGGACGGCTCCATCTGTTTTATTGATTATGGAATGATCGGAGTTCTGGAAGCGGAACGACGGGATTTACTGGTCGACTTATTATTGAATGTTGCGAAGAAAGACGCTTCACGTCTGGTCGATGTCGTACTGAAAATAGGTAAAACAAAACGAAACGTTGATCATCAGTTGTTACGCGCTGACTTGCGTGATTTCATCGGAAATTATTATGGCATCCCGCTGGATCAGATCAGTGTGGGAAAAATGCTGACTGATTTTATTAATATACTGGCGATCCACCGTATTCGTTGCCCCGTCGATATCATGTTACTGATTCGCGCTTTAATTACACTGGAAGGTGTCGCATCTCGTATTGCTCCCGACTTGAATATCGCTCAGGAAATGGAGCCTTACATCTATCAGATTTCTTCCGAACGTTATCATCCTCGTGCCATCGCTGGACGAATCTGGTCAGATGCCTGTAGCTTGTCAAAGGTATTACATGAACTTCCCGAACAGATTGGCCGAACCTTGGGAAAATTGAGTGACGATGAGCTCAGGATTCAACTGGAACATAGAGGGATCGATCACTTAACAACTGAGATGGATCGATCAGGCAATCGGCTAACCATTGGAATGGTTGTGTCTGCACTCATTTTAGCATCTTCCGTAACAATTCTATCCGATGATCGGCTGGTTTATATCAGCATTCCCATTTTTATGTTGTCAAGTCTGTTGGGAATCTGGTTGATCTACGGGGTCTTTCGGAGCGGGCGACTGTAAAGTCCATTTATCCTTACAATCGCAAATCGAAAAACAACGCGTGATCTTTAATGTTTATTTTTTGTAAACTCGCGATTTCGGATCACCGCCCGACAATAAATACGCGATCAAGTCACGCACCTCGTCAGCGTTGAGTGCATTCAACATCGACTGCGGCATTTGTGAGACAGAGGACGGCAGAATTTCTTCCACTTTGTTTAAAGACACAGCAATCGGTTTGGCTTTTGCATCGGCTGGATAGACAATCACTTTGTCTCCATCTTTGGAGACAAGTCCTGTTAATGTGCGACCATCCTCTGTCACCACAATTGATGACTGGTATTGATCTGAAATGACCTTACTTGGCTCGATGATCGATTCAAGAATGTATCTGGCATCGAACTTATTTTTCACCGTTGTCAAATCCGGCCCCACATCACCGCCAAGTCCGTCAAATCGGTGACATGCGGCACAACGCATCGCGTGGAACAAATTACGACCGCTCTCAAAGCTTGCAGATCGCATCTTGTTACGATTTGTATGCTTGCTCGCTTCTGCGATAGTCCAAGTTTTGCCAGGCCCTTGTGGTGTGGTAATCTCAAAATCGGGTACGGGATTAAAATTCTCACCACTGATATCAGCCAGCGCAGCGCGGTCGGCGTTGCTCAGATAACCGAGGACTTCATCACGCAGATTGCCGAGAAACTTGGCATAGCTATTGCCACCGTGATACTTCGCAGCCGAGTTGATAAACTCGATGTAGCTGCGACGCTGGTCCATGGTCCAGCCTTGACGCAGGTTGCGAAGCATGAAAGCATAGTTAACTTCATGTGTCGGCGGGTGGTTTTCGAGCATCGCGAGTACACGTCCTCCATAGTTTTTATTACGACCCGCGAGTTCGGTCCAGTCCGGTACTTTTGGCTCTCCACGGTTTGCGATGAGATCAATGGCTTTCGAAATGACGTTCGGTGCTTCAAGATAAACCAGAACACGGACCAACTCAGTATTGATGTTCTTATTCTTATTTGGCAAATGCGGATCGAGTGTAGCGATAATCTGCTCGCGTTGCGCGGCTGTCGGTTTGCCGAGACGGATAAAAGTAAGGGCATAAGCGCGGAGGAGGCCGAGGAACTGGGTTTCGCTCAACTCAGCCGGATTTAGTTTGAGGAGCGCCGCAATTTGGGCATCGCGATGCGACTTGTTTCCCATACGGGCAAGTGCAACTGCACTGGAAATTTTGGCCTGGGAGTTTTTCTCTGTAAAGACTCTCTTAGCCCACTGATCAACGGGCTGTGACTCAATCGCGACGCGTGCTGCGTAACGTAGCCAGCGGTCTGAACTGGAAAGATGAGGCCAGGCGGATTCTACTGCAGCAGGGGACTGCTTACCGTGATATGCTTCAAGACTACGACGGAGTTTTCGCGCCTTGGCTCCCGCAATTTCTCCCGACACGGGTTTGGTCGATTTTTTACCAACGTATGTGATGCGGAATAATGCCGACTTGGTGCCACGACCACCGATGGTAAAGTAAAGCGCACCATCGTGCCCAATAATCGCGTCAGTCAATGGAAGTGGTGAGCCATAGCAGAATGCTTCCTGTTCGCCACGGTAACCAGCACCATCCGGGGTAAGATGAATGGCATAAATCGTACCGAACGTCCAATCGAGCGCAAATATCGCATCCTGATATTTGGCAGGAAACTTGGCGCCTAAACCACTGATCACACCGGTTGGAGAACCGGGACCAATATTAACCACGGCTGGCAAGCTGTCTTCGTAATATTCGGGCCATTTCCCAGAACCACTGCGCCACCCGTAATCAGAACCGCTCACTGCACAGTTAATTCTTGTTGGACGATACCAGGGCGTACCGAGGTCCCATTCCATATCGGCATCGTATGTGAAAAGATCACCGAATCGATTGAGGGCAATGTCGTACTGGTTACGATAACCTGTTGAGATAATCTCATGTTGTTTCGTTTCAGGAGAGAATTTGGAAATCCAGCCCCCTGGTGCAAGACGGCCACGCGCATGACCGTTTGCATCCCATTCGCGTGGTAAAAGCAGGTCTTCATCCCAGGTAGGTACGTGCGAGCGAACAATACTGTCTTGTGGTGGTAAGGCAGCGTGATTTCCACCAATGACGTAAAGATGCTCTCCATCCTCAGCCACAATCACGGCGTGGTTGCCGTGCTCTCCCCCACTGCGTTCGCTGGGTAATACTTCGGCTTTATCAAACTGGTCATCACCATTGGTATCGGTCATTTTAAAGAGATTGCCACCATTCCTGTGAAAATAAAGCGCGTCGTTGTGCCAGACCATGCCCTGTGCACCGGAAAGATCCATTTTCAGTTTTTCCACTTCGACCTGCGGTTCTTCATCATGTTTTGTAACAGTAATACGGTAGAGCCCCTTGTCTCCTTGATCGCTCGCCAGTAAGCGGCCTTTGCCATCAGTTGTGAGCGAAACCCAACTCCCTTGTTCATTGCCGGGAACTTCGTAGAGCAGCTCAACCTTGAAATCTTCGGCAACCGTAATCGTCTCTGTGAGTTCTGCAAGGTCGACTCTACCACTACGGCTCGTGATCCCCGGCTTACCCCAGGGACGACTGCCAAAGTTTCCCATTTTTTTCAACTTTAGTTTCCAGGTGGAATCGTCAAAGCTGGCAAGTTTCCAGCCTTTGGCTTTAGAGTCAGAAAGTTTCCAATCAGGAGAGGATGTGATCGACTGTTTTTTTTCGTCGGTAGTTTCGACTTCCAGTTTCAATATAAACGCAGCAACGCCGCCGTTATTTTTGGCCTGAACCGCAATTTGATTTACTCCTGTCTGGACGAACTTTTTCGCATTGCTCAGGATGACAGGGTTGCCCCAATCGGTCGCTGTGCCAACCTCTTTCCCGTTGATCCAAACGGTTGCGCGGTTATCACAAGTGAAATATAAACGTGCTGCTTTGATCGGGTCTGAGACCTCAAATTTCTTGCGAAGGTAGATCGGTTCATTTCCAGTTGGATTCTTAGTACGCCATACCCAAACGGGAGCCGGTTTTTTCGACACCCAGTCATATCTGCCAGGCTTTTTCGATTTGGATACAGTTTTCTTAGACGCGGGTTCCTTTTTCTTGTTCTCAACTGCCGCTTTGAGAACAGCGGTCGCTTCGTCACCGACCAACGGACGGTATTTTAGATCTTTAAATTCGACTCTCATTGGAGGCCCCGCGTGGAGTTGCAATCCCAAAACGCCTTTTGAAAAAGCCTGGGGATGGTCATCGGTCAGATCAATTGTATTGACGCCATTGATCTGATGAACCATACGGTTACCAACGGCAACAATTCGAATTTCGTTCCATTCCCAATCAACGAGTTCTTGTTTTTTATCACCTATCTCTGCAACAACGGTTGGCTTACCTTTTGTACCCGCTTCGACACGTTGGAACCGCTGCGCGATAATCCCTCGCCCGGTTTTCTCACCATACATCATGCCAAAATATTCTGGTTTCGGGTGCAGATCAGCCTGATAACCTTTCAATGCAAAATTTACGGGATCAACCAACTGGCTACGATATTGAATGCCGGAGTTGTTACCTTTGAACCGGACGGTGGCCTTGAATTCAAAGTCCCTTACCTCGCCACCTTGCCAGACGAGGAAGGTGTTCGGTTTGGCCGGTTTTTCTTTCGTCGTTTCACCGACAATAGCACCATCTTTGACGGTCCAAAAACCTTTTTTTCCAGCCCAGCCATCGAGGTCTTTCCCGTTAAAAAGGCTCTGGAACTCTTGTGCGTTTACTGTACTGGTAGTAAATGCGAGTAAGGCAAGAAGAATGCAAATATATTTTCGCATAGTCGTATCCCGATTGAATGGACGAGTTGCTGTTTTTGGGAACTTGTTATCGAAATTCGTGAGGAACGTGGTATGTATGGTGGACGGAATTGATTCCGCCACCTTATTCACTATTTCCCATGTTGGTTAATCCTGGGAAATGGTTTTCTATCTTAGGTTTTCTATCTTAACAGTGTCTCCCATCCCATGTCGAGCACGTTAGTGAATTTCATATGATTCTTTGCGTGGTTTTCTTACATACGAATTGTCACTTCATTTGGTTTCTTTATTAAATGCAATGTCTGTTCTACATTATATGATGGAAGCATTCGACGCTCGAAAAAGCTGCGTGATAACCAAGCTACTTCTAACAGTTTGCAGGATCACTTAATTAGAACCGTTGGAGTCGTTTATCCGATGGCGGAGATAATTAGCGCGCGCAGCGTTACGTTCGCTCGATTCCAACTCTCCTCCCTGCAATTTCTGTAGATGTGCGGGCTGTGTAAAGATAAACATTTCATTGACAGTTGAGATGGGTAACTCTTCAATCAATCCCAGATTCACACCCATTCTCACGCTGGAAAGCAGATGCATTGTTTCTTCTGAGCTGATGGTTTGCGCGGTACTCAAAATACCATAAGCACGAGAGACCTGATCATGCAGCCCCTGGCGATTTTCTTTAATTAATGAATTCCTGACACGTCTTTCATACGAAATGATATTCGGAACAACCTCTTTAATACTATCGATCAACTGACGTTCGGTTTGTCCTAAAGTGACTTGATTGGATATTTGGTAAAAATCGCCCATCGCCTGGCTGCCTTCACCATACAGACCACGAACGGCTAAATTAATTTTCTGTAGCGCCTGAAATACTTTTTGGATTTCCTTTGTGATCACTAATGCAGGCAGATGCAACATGACGCTCACGCGTATTCCAGTTCCGACGTTTGTAGGGCAGGCTGTCAAATAACCAAATTCTTCACTGAAGGCATAGGTCACTTCCTGCTCCAACAGGTCATCGATCTGATTAATGGTCTCCCAGCATTCGTTCAAAGAAAACCCACTTCGCAATACCTGGAGTCGGAGATGGTCTTCTTCGTTGACCATGATGCCGATGTTTTCTTCACTATCTAGACCTACGCCTCGAGGCCCCGAACGCTCTGCATGTTCACGGCTGATAAGCTGTCGTTCCACAATGAACTGCCGATCCAAACTACAAAGTTGGTTCACATCCAGATACGACAGTTTTACATCCATAGGAAGTGAGGTGATAATAGGACGCACGAGTTGTTCGATCTCGCCCAGTGTTGATTCTGTACAGCGATTAATAAAAGGGAATTGCGTAAGGTTTCTGGCGAGTCGAATCCGACTGGACATGACGATATCCGAGTCGGGACCGATTCCTCTCAACCATTCACCACTTGTGCGAGTGAACGCGTCCAAATTCACCCTGCTTCTCCTTTATTAACCCCAATTTATATCAATTTAATCGGTTAGAAATAGTCTCTATCCCTGAATTCTCGCTTACGTGACATTCTTTCCCAAACGGTGTAGACTCGGGAAAGGAATAACATACTCACTTAGCCATTGAAAACAAAGCCTAATCTACTTTGATCTCATTGAAAGCTATGATTGAAAGCTTTGTAAGATTAAAAACCCTGTTCCATTTTATGCAATAGACGCCTTGAATACCATTGCACATCTCCGAATCAAAATCGCAAATACGGGAAAGTTCAAAAGGAAATCGAGGTAAGATAAAGTCGAAACCGAACATTTTTGAAATTTTTGAGAACTGCGGCTCCTCGCAGCTTGTCTCAAAGATCGGAAATGTTCATAAGAGAGTCCACCACAAAGGATTAAAACCGGGATGCTTGTTCATCCTCAGACAGACCAATTAAGAGAGTCCATGAAATACGTTCCAGATTTTGAAGCATTTAAGCAGCTTTCGAGTAAGGCCAACCTGGTTCCCGTCTATCGACAGTTAACAGGGGATACTCTGACACCAGTGAGTGCCTACCAATTGCTGGAAAAGGGACCATATTCCTTTCTCTTTGAGAGTGTTGTCGGGGGAGAACAAATCAGTCGCTACAGTTTTCTGGGAGCGAATCCATTTTTGATGGTAGACGCTTATGAAAAGCGCTTGGTGATACAGCAGGACGGACAAACAGAAGAACGAACCGTCGATGATCCATTACATGAACTGGAAACCATCCTTTCACAATATCAGGCTGCCGAGCTTCCTTCACTGCCACGTTTTTGTGGTGGTGCTGTTGGATATGCCGGCTATGATGTCGTGCGTTATTCAGAGAATCTACCCAACGCTCCAAAGAATGATCGTCAACTACCCGACCTTTCCTTTGCCTTGTATGACCACATGGTGGTCTTTGATCAAATCAATAAAACCGTTTTAGTTGTCGCGCACGCTCACGTCGAGCCAGGGTTAGACGAGAATGATCTACAAGCCGCTTATCAGGCCGCCTGTCAGCGCATTGATCAAACATGCGAACGTTTTCAAAATGGTGATTCCTCTGTTTTAAAAATGGCTGACATCAGCGTCGATACTCATACCGAACCTGACTTAACCTGGAAATCAAATTTTACTCAAGAGAAATTTGAAGCAGCCGTCGATGCCTGTAAGGAATACATTGTAGCCGGCGATATCTTTCAGGTCGTATTGAGCCAACGTCTCAATCTGGAAACCTCAGCAACGCCACTTGACATCTATCGTAGTTTAAGAGTGGTCAATCCCAGTCCATTTATGTTCCTGCTGAAAACTCCCGAAGTCGATCTGGTCGGCAGTTCGCCTGAAATTATGGTGCGCGTGGAAGATCGTCTCACCACAGTTCGCCCTTTAGCCGGTACGAGAAAACGGGGAACGACGGAAGCCGAAGACAAACGTCTGGCAGAAGAATTACTGGCAGATCCAAAGGAGCGAGCCGAACATGTGATGCTGATTGATCTGGCAAGAAATGATGTGGGCCGCGTGAGTGAATTTGGATCGGTGGAGTTATCTGACGTGATGGTCGTCGAGCGTTATAGCCATGTCATGCATATAACATCCAATGTGACTGGCAAGTTGACAAAAGAACGATCCGCACTGGATGCTTTAAGAGCAGGACTGCCCGCGGGAACGGTATCGGGCGCTCCGAAAGTACGGGCGATGGAAATTATTGATGAATTTGAACCACACCGACGTGGTCCTTATGCAGGAGCTGTCGGCTATCTCGATTTTACCGGGAACATGGATACGTGTATTGCACTTCGAACATTAGTAATGCAGGGATCAAAGGCCTATGTTCAGGCCGGCGCCGGGATTGTTGCAGACAGTGTTCCAGAAACAGAATATTATGAAACTCTTAACAAGGCAAAGGGGTTACTCAAAGCGATTGAAGTTGCAGAAAAACAACTCAAATGAAAGTTCATACCGTTTGAATTCTTCTGGCTCTGAGTAGTGTTTCGACATCACCCCATCTGTCGAAGTCAAAGGTGAAGTAGGAGTACGATGGAATCTCAACAGGAGAATAAAGCGCTCGATACATCCAATGGTTCCAATAATAACGACATCATCAATGCTCCCACTGACTTTTGGGGGATTGTAAAACGCTTAGGACCAGGGCTGATTATTGCCGGCAGCATCGTGGGTTCCGGGGAATTAATCGCTACCACAAAAACGGGTGCACAAGCAGGTATCACTCTTCTCTGGTTAATCATCGTCGGCTGCCTGATCAAAGTGTTTGTGCAGATTGAGCTCGGGCGCTATTCTATTTCTCGAGGGGAGACGACGTTATCCGCTTTAAACCATGTACCTGGCCCCCGTTTGGGATTTTCACGAGATCAGCATCGACTTGCCCCAAACTGGATCCTCTGGTTCTGGTTGGTCATGAGCATCTGCACGATCGGGCAACTGGGAGGAATCGTGGGAGGAGTTGGTCAGGCTTTAGCTCTGACACTGCCGATTCAGGGAGATTATCTCAAAGCGATTCAGGTTCCTTCAGAAAAAGAGTTTGTGCACTATCTGAAGATCGAAGAAGAACTAAAAGACGATCAGAGTCCCATGGCCTCGATGAATCCCGATCAACGGGAGCGATATCTACGCGGCCACGCGAAGCTCAAAAAACGCATCGAACGACTTGAGGCGCAAGGCGAACTCATTCTACAAAAAATTCGCAAACAGGAAAAACTGGTGGATCAAACAGGACAGTCATTGATCGAACCTCAAACCTGGGACGATAAGATCTGGGCAGGAGTGATTGCCATATTGACCTCATTTTTGTTGTATTATGGTCGCTATAATCTGATCGAGAATTTATCAACAGTGTTAGTCGTTTCGTTTACATTTATCACGATTGGGAACGTCATTTCTTTACAGACTTCTGAAGTCTGGACTATCTCAACAGAAGAGATTATCCGTGGTCTCTCTTTTGGAATTCCTGAAGCCACCAATGGTATGAACCCGCTACTGACAGCGCTCGCCGCGTTTGGGATTATTGGTGTCGGTGCGACAGAATTAATTGCTTATCCGTACTGGTGTCTGGAAAAAGGATATGCTCGATTTACCGGCCCGCATTCTGAAGATGAGAGCTGGGCACTACGGGCCAAAGGCTGGATGCGTGTGATGAAAATAGACGCCTTTGCTTCAATGTGTATTTACACATTTGCAACATTGGCGTTTTTTTTAATGGGGGTTGCCGTCCTGCATAAGGAAGGCTTAGATCCTGATGGAATGCGAATGGTCAGTACGCTGGCGGAAGCGTATGTACCGGTTTTTGGAGAATACGCAAAGTGGCTATTTTTAGTAGGCGCGATCGCAGTACTCTACTCGACATTTCTGGTTGCGAATGCGGCGAATGCCCGCATTTTCTCAGATGGACTACGCTTTTTTAGTGTGGTCGACGATCGCAAACCGAACGCCGTTCAAAACTGTGTCAAGCTGATGTCTTTACTCTTACCTCTGCTTTGTCTGACTGTATTTTTAACGGGAGCCAACCCGGTCAGGCTGGTCTTAATTGCCGGAACAATGCAGGCCATTATGCTGCCGATGCTGGGAATCGCAGCCCTCTACTTGCGTTTTACAAAAATAGACGCGCGTCTGATGCCAGGCCGTCTTTGGGATCTGCTGTTGTTCCTGTCTTGTCTGGGCCTCTTAGTGGCAGGTAGCTACGGCGTATATAAACAACTTTTTGCGTAGTGTTTCATACAAGAGTAGTCATACCCATATTTAAAATGCGCTGACGTTCTTGCGCTGAGTTTGATGACTACTTCGAAATGAAACGAGGGAAATCATTGATCTAATATGGAAGCTTATTGCTGATGTGAATCAAATCGGCATTCGCTATAATCGAAGCCAGTTGATCGTCACGACGTCATAAACCGATTGGTAAACGAGACGCTCTTTTTACTTGTTTTTCTTGTAGAAATTCAAAAAAGCGTCGAATGAAACAGAAAGGATGTGGGTTAAATGACTGGTGAGAAAACAATTTTCAAGAAAATTATCGATCAGGAAATTCCAGCCGAAATCATTTATGAAGACGAATTATGTTTGGCATTTAAGGATGTGAACCCACAGGCTCCCACGCATGTGCTTGTGATTCCCAAACGGGAAATTCCTTCGATGGCTCATCTGAAATCTGAGGACCAGGAACTGGTTGGTCATTTGATACTAACTGTCGGAGAGGTAGCAAAGATACTCGGACTCGAAAATGGATATCGTATGATCGTCAATACCGGCACAGAAGGAGGCCAAACAGTTGATCATCTGCATCTGCATTTATTAGGGGGTCGTGCGATGAGTTGGCCACCCGGTTAAACCTGTTATCGATTTGCCTGCAAGCAAGTCTGAAAGCAAAAATCTGTTTGTAAATCGTATGACTCGCCGACCATAATAGACTCTGGTACAAAAATTATTCTGAGTGAGCAAGGGAAGAGTAACGTGTTAAAATATAAAAATATCTGCCGAACTTCATGTTTCGTCATAGGGAGTTTGATTGTAATGTTCGTTACAGCTCAAGCCTCCTATGCACAATCTTCTTCCAAAAAAATAAATGTGAAGCAACTCAATTTGCAGGCAGATAAAGTTCGGGATGCATTTATCAGGCAGTCTGCCGACATCGCCAAGAAATATTCTGATGCAGGAGACTACGAGAGTTCACGTAAGATGCTAGAGTCGATTCTCACAATCAAAAAGGATGTACCTGGTGTAAAAGAAATGATCAAGCAGCTTAACGAAAAGCTGATGACATCCAATTCATCTGATTTTGATATCGATGCTTCTCGTAACTGGAGTACCCCTGCCGGATTCCTCGCGAAAGGGAAAACCGTTCGCATTCAAGCTACCGGAACCTATAACTTTATTACCGATCTCAAAGTAGGTGTCGAGGGCTTACCAGATGAAACGCCGATGAAAGAACTGGCGAAAGGAATTCCTGCTGGCGCTCTGATGGGAATTGTGGTTTCCAAAGAAAAAGGGAAACCCAAAATGAGCAGACCATTTAAGATTGGTAACAAAGTAGAATATGTACCAAAAGAGGATGGTCTATTAATGATTGGTCTCAATTTACCTGCGGGTCATCGTTCGACAGGAAAAATAAAAGTTCGTATTAGTGGATTTATCAGGCGAAACTCAAATTGAATTCTCGGTGAGAGAAATCTGAACTAGCTATTTTTTTTCCGGGAAGCGAGTTCAGTTCGTATTTCTCTCTGCAGCAGTTCCGTCATCTGACTCCGTTCCTGCAGTAAAGGAGCGGCCTGAGCAATGGCATTCCGCATGTCGTTAATTATGCCGTTTTCAAGTTCTTCTGTGGTAATTCCATCACAGGCATTTACACAAGCGACCACTCGTCGAACTAGTTCCTGATTTTCGGGCGTATCTTCTCCCAGGATCTCTCCCTCACTAGAGATAACAAAATGGGGGGGATTAACCGACTGACTCGCTCCACTCATTCGCCACGTACTCCGAATGCTTGATAGAAGATGACCCAAGTAATACTGTTCTAATACATGGTTTACAGAAGATGATCGTTAAACCAAGGCCTGAGATGGATGACCTGCTAACTAATCTATCGGCGAAGATTTAAGCCAGCATTGAATTTCTCTCGTCTCTAAACGCAAAATGTGACCTGTTTCTAGAGAGAAGAAACTGCTTTGCGGAACGATGGTATATTTAGGATAAATAGGCTAAAAGTCTTTAAATCAATTGCAACATGATGAGGGAAATACCTGCTCAAAATACTCTCACATGTCTTCCAATCAAGATCGCGATGGAGGGGTTTACTTTACATGTATAACCGAGAATTTAGTCTAACATGATCAATAAGTCACCAGACTCCACTTGTGTACCAGGTTCAACCAGAATCTGACTGACCTCTCCATCCTGTTCAGAAATAACACTGGTTTGCATTTTCATTGCTTCCAGCATCAATAATTGATCGCCGGCTTTAACCTTACTACCAACTTTGACCGCCAGCGAAACAACGACTCCCGGCATTGTTGCTCCGATTTGTTTTGGATCGGATTGATCTGCTCTGCGTCTCGATTCATCTTGCGGTTTCAAAGATTTATCGACAATGATCACTTCGCGTGGCTGACCATTCAATTCAAAAAAGACAGTACGGCAACCGTCGGTCTGTGGTTTGCCGACAGCCAAAAATTTGAGGATCAACGTTTTCCCAGGCGCGATATCAACCATGATTTCTTCTTCCGGTTCCATTCCGTCAAAGAACGCATAGGTAGGCAAGCCACTCGTATCAAAATAGGCTTCCTGATGCTTCATAAAATCTTCGAACACTTTCGGGTACAGCAGAAAGGAAATAACATCCTGGTCGGTGGGAGTATGATTCACAAATTTCTGCACCTCTTTAGCCGCTTCTTCAAAATCAGCCGGAGGCAGAATACTTCCCGGTCGTTCGGTTAAGGGCTTTTCGCCGCGTAGAATCTGCTTCTGGACTTCTTCAGGGAAACCGCCAGGAGTCTGCCCCATGCGGCCACTCACGAGGTCAAGCACAGACTCTGGAAATGCCAGGTCACGATCACCACTTACAACATCATCGCAACTCAGATCATTGGCAACCAGGAACAACGCCATATCACCAACGGCTTTGGAAGTGGGGGTCACTTTGACAATATCACCCAAAAGCTGATTCACTTCCGCATAAATATGGCAGACTTCAGACCAGCGATCACCCAATCCCAGAGACTGGGCCTGTTGCAAGAGGTTTGTATATTGACCACCGGGCATTTGATGTTCGTATAAATTCGCGCCCGCAGGAAGTACGGGACTTTCGAATGCAGAATAGAAGTTCCGAGTGGCGCGCCAGTACTCAGAAATTTCATCCAGTTGATGCACATCAACAGTTGGCTGATGGTCTGAGAATCGCTGCGCTTCAATCACCGTATTGAGATTTGGCTGTGAAGTTCCTCCTGACATGGAGGGGACAGCGCCATCGGCAATATCCAGGCCCGCTTCTGCTGCTTTCAAAATCGAAGCAGCCTGACCACCACCTGTATCATGTGTATGGAAGTGGATGGGAATGCCGATTTCTTCTTTCAATGTTTTGACCAGTAATTGCGCCGCATAAGGTTTGCAAAGTCCGGCCATATCTTTAATGGCAAGAATATGCGCGCCCATGTTTTCCAGTTCTTTGGCCATGTTAACGTAGTATTTCAAATCATACTTCGTCTTGGATGAATCTAAAATATCGCCGGTGTAACAAATACTGGCCTCGCAGATGGCGCCGCTCTTCTGGACCTCTTCCATGGCGACTTTCATGTTGGGAACCCAGTTCAACGCGTCAAACACGCGGAACACATCAATGCCTGCAGCGGCAGCTTCTTTCACAAACGCACGTACGACGTTGTCTGGATAGTTGGTATAACCGACGGCACTCGACGCACGGATCAACATTTGAAACAAAATATTGGGCACCCGGGTTCGCATCTCCGCCAGGCGTTGCCACGGACTTTCTTTCAGAAATCGCATAGAGGTATCAAATGTAGCACCACCCCACATTTCCAGCGAGAACAATTCCGGGCAATTATGTGCGTAGACATCTGCAATCTGCAGCATATCGTGCGTACGAAACCGGGTCGCATACAATGATTGATGTGCATCGCGGAAGGAAGTATCTGTCAACAGCAGCGGCTTTTGTTCCAGAATCCACTTACTGAATTTCTCTGCTCCCAGTTCCTGTAATTTCTGTTTCATGCCATCAGGAGGCGACGCCTGTTTCTTGTTGTAAGCAGGAATCGGAGCTGCTTTACGACGCTTCGCTTTAGGACGATCCTTAACCAATGGATTGCCATTGACGATTGTTTCTGCCAGATATGTCAAAAGTTTCGTAGCACGGTCATGCCGCTGAGGAAAATCAAACAGTTCCGGTGTCTCATCAATAAAACGCGTATAACAATCTCCGTTGATAAATGTCGGATGCGTTATCAGCTTCAAAACGAAGGGGATATTCGTTTTCACACCGCGAATTCGAAATTCCTGCAAGCAACGTTCGATGCGCGCACTGGCCACTTTAAATGTCCGTGCCCAAATCGTAACTTTCACTAGCAGCGAATCATAATAAGGAAATACCATCGCTCCCGAGAACGCCGTTCCTGCATCCAGACGCACGCCCATACCGCTGGCAGACCGATAATGCGCAACTCGCCCGTAGTCGGGCATGAAATTGTTTGTGGGATCTTCAGTTGTCACACGACATTGAATCGCAAATCCATTCGTCTCAATTTCTTCCTGTGAATTAATTTTGATCTCAGGATCTGCGAGAGGCGTCCCCTGTGCGATCAAAATCTGTGATTTCACAATATCAATCCCGGTCACTTCTTCAGTCACCGTATGCTCAACCTGAATTCGCGGATTCACTTCGATGAAGTAGAATTCATTCGTGTCGGCATCCAGCAGAAATTCCACCGTTCCTGCACATTCATAATCCACACTTTGACCAATCTTCAAAGCGGCATCACAAAGTGCCTTTCTGACGTCGGGATCAATGTTGGGAGCAGGTGCAATTTCCACCACTTTCTGGTGGCGTCTTTGAACCGAACAATCACGTTCATAAAGATGCACGAGATTACCATGCTTATCCCCTAATAACTGCACTTCGATGTGACGTGCACGGGAGATGAATTTTTCCACAAAGACATCAGGACTACCGAAGGCAGCCAGAGATTCGCTACGTGCCTGCTCGAAAGCAGCATCAAACTCCTTTTCGTCCTGAACCACACGCATTCCGCGACCACCGCCACCATGGGCGGCTTTCAGAATAATGGGGAAACCGATACTCTGTGCCGTCTTTCGACCTGAGGCGGCATCGGTAATTGCTTCGCCACTTCCCCCCAGAACGGGAACACCTGCTTTGTCAGCAATCTTACGGGCAGAAATTTTATCGCCCAGTTGTTGTAAAGTTTCGACACGGGGACCGACAAAAATAATTCCGGCATCAGCACATGCTTGAGCGAACTCGGCATTTTCCGATAAGAATCCATAACCGGGATGGATTGCATCAATCTTTTTCTGTTTCGCCAAAGTAATAATCGCATCAATATCCAGATACGATTTCACTGGATGACCAGGCTTCCCGATCTGATAAGCTTCATCTGCTTTCGTGCGGTGCAGAGCATAGCGATCTTCGTGAGTATAGATGCCAACAGTTCGAATTCCCAATTCATGGGTACTTCGAAAAATACGGATCGCGATTTCACTACGATTGGCGACGAGGAGCCTTTTGATACTGCCCGTTGACATGGAATCTCCTAACTCTTTGTATACTTTTAGCTTGAAGGCTTATTTGAGGTTAAATTCAGACTGGCTTTCTAGGCAGGAAAACCGTCACTAGAGTACATGCCTTGCTTGAGAAACACAATGCACCAAGTCCTTGTTGAGTCTATTTTAGTCAGGGCCTTCAAATCTCAAAGATGAAGAATCATAGTCCCTGAATGATACGTCTCATTAATCGCTAAGCTCTGTTCAGAAAACGCCTTCTAGTGATTCATCTTGACCTGATTTCCCTCTGAGATTAGGGTTCACGCCGTTTAGTTCCGTTCAACTACGGCTAACTTGTTTTTCAGACAAAAAAGTGGCAAAACTTCCTCAAAGTCAGGTATTAAAAAGTGGTGAAACAAATGGAACATAAGCAGTGCGATCTTTGCTCAGGTACCAAGTTTGAAAAAATCGGAAATCGAGATCGTCACGGGAATCCTTTGGAGTCGGTTATTTGTAAAACATGCGGACTTGTTGCACATGGACAAATTCCGACCGACGAAGAACTCGCACGCTATTATGCCACAGAATACCGACAGAGTTATCATGGCGAATTAACCCCTTCAGAGCGCCGCGTGATGCGGGCCTGGAAAAATGGCGAACGAATTTTCAATCAATTGCAACCACATATTAATTCAAACGCTGAAGTCTTTGAGGTTGGTGCCGGCATTGGTTGTACTGTTAAAGTCTTCGAATTGAATGGCCATCGTGCCAGTGGAATCGAGCCGGGTGAAGGCTTTCAAAACTATTCTCAGCAGAAGTTGCTCACCGATGTCGTCCGTGGCGATCTGTTTGAGCAACCGCGCGATCACAGTCGCGAACTGGTACTTCTGGTGCATGTCATTGAGCATTTTAATTCACCCCGAAGGGCCCTGGAATACATTCGCAGTATGCTCTCCGACACGGGGCAATTTTATGTCGAGTGTCCGAACATCGCAGCCCCCTTCGCCCGTCGCAGCAAAATGTTTCACTATGCTCACATTCATAACTTCACTCCTTCCAGCCTCAAAATGTTGGCAGAGAGTTGTGGGTTCAAACTGGAACAACAGTTCGGCAGTAAAGAAGATCCCAACCTGCAGATGCTCTTCTCATGCAGCGAAAAATCAGAACCGATCATCGATCCCACCAACTACCAACAAACCATGCGCGTCATCAACGAAGCCACTCCGCTCCGTTATCATCTGCGCCCTTATTACTTCTCTTCACGACTTACAAAAGTCTCCAGCTACCTGAAAGAACACCTGACCGCCAGACAGTTCGTGGCCGATGTGATTCAGCAATGTCAGCAGCATGCCGCGAACACTCATAAAAAGACACTGTCAGAAACTCGTTCTGCCGCTTAACGCTTTCCACAATAATCCGCAGAAAAACAGACGCACTTGACAGGCTCGTGACTTTATGTAGCTCACTTTGGCTCTCTTTGTTTAGTGATCTTTCTAAGCTTGACACAGCCCCGCCCTTCCCGAAACTCCGTGGTTTGGCTCGCGCGCGAGGCGTTTTTTTCTGATGACGAAAGATCACGTATAACTTCAGTTTCTTCACCTGAATACGAGCTGTTTTTTCCAGATTTTCACCTGATGAGCGGGAACCAGTTCCCCATGTCTCGTATCGAGTCACTCCTTTTGAGCACGCTTTCCGAAGCCGCAAGGGAAAACAAATCACAATTTTGTACCACTTCTGAGACATTAAGGCGCATAAGTTTCTCTCGACCGCAGTGAGCCGATCCACATGATAAGACTGGCACAACAAAGCAAGCACACGTTCAATCAAAGAATAGACGAACATAATTAGCTTCACCTTTCAAATCACAAGAAAACAGCACAGAACGGCAAACTCAGAAAGACAGCATTTCGCAGGTTTTTGATCTCGAACGACATCAAAAACCTGTCTGACGAAGCAGAAGAAACCACCTACCAGAAACTGACAAAAGAATCTGCCGAGCACAATCAACCGGGAATCATAAACAATAGAGACGTGCGGCCCTAACTGAAAATCTGGAAGTGCAAAAAGAGCATCAAAACGCTGTGTCAACCACTGTTGAATCGATCCTTTTTGATTGACTCTCGTCTTAATAAAAAGAATCATACTACCACGAAATACACGAAACTCACGAAATCCTGCGGGTAGACAGTTCAATGGGTGCGACTGGCAACAGACTTGACAATCCAGAATGATACTTGGGAACACGTAGGGTCGAACCCATGTCTTCGACCGCAGCTATCCAGCGTCTCCAAACTTAAAAACAAAACACAAAAGTTTCGCCGACAAAATATAATTACAGCTTGATTTTCAAGACAGTCGCTACATGATGCGTTACTCGTTGGGCGATATGAGGCTCTCGGCAGCGTCACTGTCTTTCGCGCTGTTCGTGAATTTCGTGGTTCAAAAAAGTTCAATTCGCAGCAATACCGTTGAAAAAGTCAATCCGTAACAACCCAACGACGAATCAGAAAAGGCCCTCAATTTCCGTCTTTACATTTCTTCAACCCCATTTCTTTTACTTTTCTGATGATATCTAAGGCAGGAGGTCTCCGCCATGGTGAACTTTGTAGAGACATAACCCGCTCTTCAAGTTGGGAATCAATCGGCTGTGGTAGTTCGGCAAAGGAATTATCCTCTCTATATTGCCAAACACGAGTTCCGAACTTATCGTTCGAAACTGCAAATGTGTCGACATCTAACCAACCGGCTTTCCACTGAGCATTGAGTGCCTTCCATTGCTTATCGTTTCTTTGTCCCAAATATTCCACAGAGAAATAAAGATCAAATAGAGAATAATTCTGTCCTTTTTGATCTGACATTCGGGCTTTCAACTGATATCCCTCTAAACCCTCATATACAACCCACTCATGTCTGACAAACCACTATCGATCGGTCGAATGAAGGCGTTTTTTAGGATATCTTATAATAGCATCACAATGAAGTATCTTTCCTTTTGCTTTAAACTCCATGATGAAATCTTTGGCTAATAAATAGTCTTCCGAATTATCTCTCCGCTCGTAGTTACCAGGCCAACTGCGATTTGTACGAAAGTCGTGCATTATCACGACATTAGAAACAAAGATAATAGCAACAAGATCCCCATCGTCTGCTGACACCATTTTAAATTTTTCAAACGGGGCATGTTGTGGCCCAACCCCCTGAAAGACACGTTTTGATACAAGAGTTTTTCCATTTTCAACGACGTCATAATAAACATATCCTGGCGGTTCATAAATCCATTCATGCTCACAATAGATAACAATGGATCTCTCATTAGAAAGATTAAAACGTTGAAATTCCTCATGCGTCTGTCCTAAGAGATGGATTTTCGCAAGGGTGACCAGAGTCATGAAGATTATGATTACAATTGGAAAAAATAATATTAATAATTTAAACACCCAACGTAGTACGGAACTAAGTCTAGCCCCTAAGTAAGCGTCAATAACATATTTCCCTTTCTTTACTATCGACATCATAATAATTGAGGCCTTTATTGTCTTACACGCTAGATAATGCTGACTTCTGAAGTTCCATATATAATACCACACTTACTTTGTATTCGCACGAAGATTATCTTATTGTTCTTTCTTGCTATTCTCAAAGCTAGAAGAGATAAGCAAAAAAAGAAACCCAAGCATTTCTGCCATGCTTAGTTACACCATGGAACTATTCCGAATTCCATTTAGAGCGATTCAATCAGATCATTTTCGTGCTGTTCGAGTTTTTCGTGGTTCAGAAAAACTCAATTCGCAGCCGGTCCCAGTGGTCGTGATTCCTGATGTGGAAACACGCGAATCGTGGTCACGATCTGTTTCTGTTGTTCGAATTCGCGGCCGTTGGCCAGTTTGACGATGGTTTCCATAAAGCGCTCGATTTGGGAAGGAAAAGGTGTCAGGAACCAAATATCAGATCCATTATTCATCACTGGCGATCTCGCATTTCCCGTGTGTACCTTTAGCCGTAATACTGATCACGCCGTTTTAAAAAAGTCAAATCGACTAACCAATCGGTTGTGGCATGAGCACGTTGGGCTCTGGTTTTTCTTCGGGGGTTTCTTCGGCCAGGACGGTTTCGCAGAAGAATTTCAATTCTTTGTCGAATTACATTCGCACTCACCTTGACGGTTGAAGGTGTCAGTTTTTTTATTCGACGATCAGAAACAACAATTTTACTTGCGAAATTGATTCTCGCCTATGACACTCTTTTTTCTCTTTTTAAACCACATCATTTACTGTTTTTGCGAACTACGATTAGCCAGTCCTCTTTTGGATCCACAGGAGGTGATCCCAGGTTGACTTTCCCTCCACCAGTAATTGATTTCACTGAACCTGTTGTTAAGTCGCCGCCAGCACGAGGATTAAACCACTTGACGTTAAAATCGCCCTTCGCATCAGACAGATCCAGTTTCGTGGTTCCGCCTTGTGGAAGGTAAACCAGGTAGAGGTTTCCCTGCGAGGCGAAGCAGAATCGCGATACGCTATGATTTGGATTTCCAACCAGTTCATCGGCGTTTGTCATCGTCCAGAATGGGATGTGATGCTCGTGAAAGAAGTTGATCGCGATGCGGCAGTAGTCCCAGCTTTGATCGCGACTGCGCCAGTCTTCGCACTTGAGATCGTTCTGGTCAAATTTATAGCCGAAGTAGTATTCGTTGCCTGCTCCCCCCGCCATCAGTACGGCCCACAAGGTTTGTTTGCGGACTTTGTGCTGCGTATAAATCATCTTGCCTTCGCGGTCGCGTCCATCGAATCCGTTGTAGCCGAGGTCGGGGCATTGAGCGTGAGCGGCACTCCCCGATTCATCAAAGGCGACGACCCACGGCTTGCCGGCTTTGGCTGACTCGCGAACCCATTTCACTGTTTGAGCATGTGTGGTTTCCAATTCGCTGTTTTGCAGTGACACACCCGTCAGCTTCGACTTTTTTCCAATGAGTGACCGATAGACCTGATCTTGTTGCCCTGGAAAAGTGTGAACGACAATATTGTGATTGTAAGCGTCCAGGTCGGCGATGTAATCAATCATCGCCTGCTGTTGTGCTGTCGTTTGAGTGTTTTCCTCACCAAGGTTCCAATTCAACGCCAGGTTGTGACCAAAACGGGCGATCAACTCGCGACAATAAAGTTTTCGCTGCACGCCGAGATTGCCACCGTCCAGACTTTCGGGTACTCGCTTGTTCCCTTTCGTTTGATGGTCATCGTTTTCGGTTTCCTGCATCTTGAAATGGAGATACATGCCCAGGTTGGTTCCGTGGTCAAATACCATACCCCATTGGTCAAGTTTCGAACAGTCGTAATGCAGCTTGTCGTCGCGATGGATAAAGGGCCAGACATTGTCGCCATCGCCGCCTGCGTTGTACGTCAGAAACGAAAATGCATTGCAACCCTTACCAGACAAGTAATTGATCGCACCAATCAGCCCCTTGCCCTTGTCATTTTTCCAGGTCGGATCGCCATCCTTCCAATCCTTCACATGCGGCCCCCACGTTTTCAACGGGACTCCTTTTGGTTTACCGGCGATTGTATTATCGAAGTCTTTGTAAGCGAGCAATGTTTCGGGTGCATCTGCGCCAACTTTCAAAAAGTACTGTTTCGAGCCGGCGTGTTGCAGGTAGTGCTTGCCAACATACTGCAGCCGTCCATGCGCTCGAAAGTCTTTCCCCTCCTTGTCGCTGGCTGCCACTTCAAATTGCCCGGACACACCGTCATAGGGTGCGAGATTTTTCGTAGCGACCTTCGCGTCCAGCGCTGCGTTCTTGCCAGACGAGAATGAAATCTGATATTTCCACAAACCTGTTTGATCCGGAGCGAAATGGGCTCTCCAAACCGTTCCTGCTTCTGCGGAACTCTCGCCTGCGTTGCCATCTGCAGCGAAATAACCGGGAATTGTGTAGCTGGTTCCGCTGGAGTGCGTCAACAAAACAGTCATTCGATAATCGGTAAATGGATTCGGCGCGTTGTCTTTTTCGTGAGCATAAGGCCCAGCCAAAGATAGTGTGACCTTGTGCCACTGCCTGAGTTCGCCACTGATCGTAGCGTTGCCATCGCCGTTCGGCTGACGCGGCATTTGAAGCGGTTGGGAACTGGTGGATTTTGTGGGACTGGTGCCAGGTTCCTTGTTAATAGTGACACGCTGACTTCGCTTTGCATTCACATACGGAAACGGTTTGGGCAACGTTCCTTGATGGACAACCGAAGAAGGCCCTTTTCCCTGCGGACGTTTCAAGTTTCGGTCGGTTGTCATCAACCACTTATCAAACTCGAAGCCGTCTTCTCGCATCGAAAATTGGATCAGATGCGTACCCGCCTTTTGAATGTCCAGGAATACCTTGTAGGGTTCGCCGCAGTGTTCTGTTTTCGTACGCTGCCTGCTTTCCCACCACCACGATCGTTTTCCCTGACACCACTGCAATCTTTGCCCACTGGCGGGCCACGTTCCGTCGATACCAACGTGCAGGCCGTTATCTTCCGTGCCTGTAGAATAAGCACGCGCCCAGACATAATACCGCCCTGGCGTTTTGAAATGCACTTTGTAATGAAGCACAGCCATTTTACCGGGTTCAGGTGAAAAGTTTTTTTGTTTGATCAATTTGTCGCTATGAGTTCGGCGCGTATCCGGCAAGATTTCCAGATAGGCTCCGCCACTTGCCCCGGCAACGTGCGGCGAATCACCATCTGGAGTGAGGTCGGGTGTCTGCCTGGAGTGTGTCAAATAAAATGCGCGAACGTCGTGTTGCGTCTGCTTGAAATAGTGCTCCGCTTCGACGGAAACAATCCCCTCTTTTTCGCTGAAGACAAGGGAGTCGCGAGCAAGTGGTTCCCTGGAAGAAACAGACGAGGGGGCAAAGAGGCAGACGGTAATTACAGCTACTAGAAACTGAGAAATGAAATGTTGCATGATGTCCTGATTTTTTATTAATTGAATTCAGGGATTTCCATACCCTGTATGGTCATTTTTTTTAAAATGTTCGAGCTACGGGATATGATAAATCAGATTGGTCCGGCAGCCAAATTTAATTAATTCCGTCTTCTTTTATAACCGGTGCAACACTCCCGCCGCAATGTTGTCGGGGAGATAAACGGCGTGAGAACAGAACAAGGATTTTACATTCATAGTTCTGTGCCTCTGTCAGATTCCAGCTCGCTTTGATTGGTCCGAATTGTATTCGGGCTTACCCGTTATTTAAGCTGTTTTCCAGCTTACTTGGCGAGGGGCATGAGCACGTTGGGCTCTGGTTTTGCTTCTGGAGTTTCTTCGGCCAGGACGGTTTCGCAGAAGAATTTCAATAATTGTTTGAAATCTTCGTTGTCAACGCTTTCTGCCAGTTCTTCGGCGCGTGCCCGGGATTTGTCGACAAGTGCTTCCGCTTTTGTGAAGACGTCGCAGTCCTGGTATATTTTGCGTAAGCGACCGATGCGCAGGCCATCGGAGGGATTGCCGAGCAGAATGTCTTTGAGGTCGGTTTTTTGATGGTCGTCTGCGGTTTGCAGAGCCAGCGCCAGTAGTAGTGTGGGTCGCATTGCCAGTGCGTCCTGGCCGGTGATGAGTTTGTTATTGTCATCGCCCTGCCAGTCTTTGAGATCATTCAGAATCTGAAAGCCAACGCCGATATGTCTTGAGAACGAAGAGATTAATTCTTCATACTCTCCCACGGAACCGGTCATCCGAATTCCCGCATACAGGGCGGCCTCGAAGGCGGGGGACGTCTTGAGGGCGTAGATCTGTAAGGCGTCGAGCGGCGCCAGTTCAAAGGACTGGCTGTCCTGCCAGGACATTTCTGCGCCTTGACCTTCACATAGTTTGATGTGAGCGGCTGCCATCTTTTCGACTAAGTCGGAGGCGGCTTCGGCACCGATGTCGGCACGGGCTTCATTTAACAGACGATAGCCGATGCCAATTAAGTAGTCACCAATGTTAATGGCCATGCCGGTGCCATGTTGCCGATGTAATGTTTCCTGGCCGTAGCGGTATTGGTCGTCGTCTTCGATATCATCGTGAATGAGAGAGGCTTTGTGAAAAACTTCGATGGCCATGGCCGCCTTTTGCACGCCGAGCGGGTAACTCTGTTCTGGTTGATCCGTGTCTGTTGTGGATGTCTGGTTTTTGTTCAGAGCATTATAGGCTGCCAGGGTAATGAAGGGGCGGAATCGTTTGCCACCATGTTTCAGCCAGTCGTAGGCGATGGCTTCCGTTTTCCCCAGCGGAGTTTGTGCCGCCTGTTCCGTTTTTGTGCGGCGGGGAGGCAGAATCTCGTCAAAGTTCTCTTCAAAGAGCGCGTTGGAAGCCCGCATCGTCGGCAGATAACTTCTGGTGAGCGGCTCTTCGAGGGGGCGATACTCTTCGAGTACTTCCCAGATCCAGGGTTCGTCCATTTTTGTATTTTTACAGTCGCCGGAATGGAGGGGAATTGCATAGGAGGGCACACCGGCGATCAGAACTTTATCGATCGATTTTTCCAGGACGTTCAGGCAGGCGACTCCTAAAATTCCATCGACATAACCGCCGACGATGATTTTGAGCACTACGGGGGAGCCTTCAGCAACGAGCACCTTGTAGCCCAGCTTTTCAGCTTTGACTTTATAATCGGCAATTGAACAGGCACCACATTTTTCGCAGTCCAAGCCGAACTCGTCGTATTCCGCGGGACAACCTTCGGCATGTTTCAAACAATGTGGCAGCAGCAATAGGCGTCGCTCAAACGGGATCGCCAGAAACTGTCGTTTCCAGAAAAAGTTTCCGATCAAGACCATCATGAAGCCCAGGAACTTTTCAGGCTGTCCCATTTGATCCAGCAGTTCCCGCGACCAGGCTTCCAGTGTCGCTTTGGTAAAGGGGTTGGAACAGTCGAGATGTTCAACGTACTTTTCCGCTTCCGCTTTCATCTCTTCACGCAGGGCGAGTGTTTCCGGAACCGCTTTTAAGTGACTGGTACTCTGACGTTTTCGTTTTCTTTTGACCGGTTTCTTTTCTTCGGAAGCGTCTTGCGTAGGCTTCGCTGAGCCAGGGACGATATTATCTTCAGAATTTTCCTGGTCTAAAGGCGCGATGGACACGGAACACTCCTCTATAGTAAGTAACTCAGCCGAGCGATGATTAAGTTATTGAATAAAAGTTTGCCTGAAAGTGTGCTTGGGGATCAGGTGGGACCTATTGGTTCTCGGTACTCATTATAGGGTAATCCTCTTCCGCAAGCGACAATCTTAAATTGTCATCAGTATATTTTTTTAAAACCATTTCTGCCCGATGCAGGGCGGAAACAGTAAAGATAATTGGATAAAGTTGTTCGAAATACCATAATTTAGCAAAGTAAAAGCCAATCGGCGTGGATTCAGTAAAACCGTTTGTTTCCACCTGTTGCAACAGCCAATTCAGGCCTGAAGTGATGTTCGGATTGTCATGATCGAGGCCCAACGACAGTAAAGTGTCAACTGCTAAGGCGGTTTCTTCGACGCTGGAAGGGGCTCCAGCATCACCGCCCCATCCACCATCGTCATTTTGTACGCTTTTCAAAAATTTGATGGCTTGTTCCGCCTGTGCGGACTCAGACATCTCCTGCGATGCATAAGCGGCTAACACGCGCGCGGTGCCGTAAACCGGATTTTCGTCATTCTTGATGTGCTGATTTCCAAACCAGAGCGGCAGCCAGGAACCATCGGCGCGTTGTACAGATGCCAGATAACGAAACGAATGTTGGATGGCGCGCTCGGCGCGGTTCCGCAATGGAATGTCCGCATCATCTGGCTCTGTTTGCAGCCAGGCTTGCAACGCACGAATGACATGCGCCGAAATGTCGGCCGCACTCTGATCGAAAGGAAGCGTTCCCCAACCACGACAGAAGGTCGGCCAGCCCCCATTACTGTTTTGCAAATCAAGCAGCCATTGGACGCCATTACGTAAGGCGAGTCTGACTTCCGGTGTGTGTTCGTTTTCAGATTCTTCTGGTTTTAGATTCAATAATGCCAGAATGGCCCCGGGAGTATCGTCGGCGTCAGGCACACCCCCCGGTAGATCGGTCCACGCCCAGCCGCCCGGTTCAGCGGAAGTGTAAGGATGCAATTCCTGATATTGCTGTTGTAATAACCATTGACGAATGGGGGTTTTTTCAAATTCGGAGAGAGTTCCCCGAATGGCATTCACGGAAAGAGTGGTCGTCCAGGTCGCCAGATTGGTATCGATGGGCCAACTGCCATCCGGTCTGGCGGAAGCGAGTAAAAATTCCAGTCCCTTCTTAACAACCGGGTGATCGACGAGACCCATTCCCGCCAGACTCATCGTGACAAAACTGGTGAGCGGGGCCGCTTCCAGAAAACCGCCATTCGTGGGTTGAATCGAAATCAGCTTCTTGAGGCTTTTCTGAATCGATAGATTTCGGATGATACGTGTGATCGGATTTTTGGGTTTTTGGAAATGGTGTCTCACCTGACCAATGGCGATGAGCGCCGGCAGCGCATAGCTGACAACGGGCAAACGAACTGTTTTGTAAAAATTGGCAGGCAGACAGGACAATTCAAAGGGCAGGGCAGGGATGGTTTTCCAATCGACGAGTCCTGCGAGTGCACAATGTGTGAGGATGGGCACAGAAAATGTTTTGTCTTTGCCATAGCGGGCAACGACTGCCTCGACACCGCCAATGCGATCGATGTATTGTTTCGCGTTGACGACAACTGTAGCAAACTTCTCTGTATTGCCGGTTGCATGAAATACTGCGTGACAGAGCATACTGGTGGAAATATTGCTGAAGCTTTTAACGGTATCGCCCCAGCCGCCATCTTCATTTTGGTGTGTGGCGATCCAGTGAATACCTTGTTTGATAGAGGAGTCGAGTGAATGATCATCGGCGGGACGGTGACGGCGAATCATTTCAAGTGCCATAACTGCCGTGGCCGTTGAAAGCGCGGAAGTCGAAAGTTCTCCCTCCCAGTGACCGGCGTCAGTGCGAGCAGAAAGTAATTCTGCCCGTGCTCGCTGGTATGCGGCTTGAACTCTCTGATAGGAGATGCTTTCACTCATTCCGATGTCTTGTTTATTCAGAGTTCTGTTTCAAATCATTGAAAGCCTATAAGTCCATGGCATCCAGGCTGTCGATCAGCTCGTCTAACTCATCGCTGGTTTCTTGTGAAACCTTTGAACGATTGGGAATGCCCACTGTCATTCCCACAGCATCCCTTCCCTCGGCGACCAGTTCCACATCACGTTCTCTGGCTGCCATCTCCAATGCATCCGGTGCGCCAAATAATTTGGAGAGATCAATTTTCAAACCGGCGACTTCACCATCGGCACCAGCAATCCCGGGCGTTTTATGTCCGGGGAAGATAATCGCGTTTTCCGGGCAGACGCGGCTACAGGCAGGACAGCCTTTTTTGCAGCTATCCTGTTCTTCCACCAGAATTTGTCCCCCCTGATCAACGCCGTAGACACCGAACAGGCAAAAATCGATGCACTCCATGCAATTCGTACACAGGCTATAGTCAATCACGGGATACCAGCGACGTTTGGTGGGTTCTAACTGGTTTGCTTCGTTTGCACTGCTATTGTCTTTCTGAGCGCTGATCACGTCCAGCGGTTTCAAATACTTTTCCAGCTGTGCCGGTTTGGGGCTTTTCTGAATCATATTCATGAGCTGAAAGGTTTGCACCTGTGCATCCTGAGAGATGCGTTTGATTTCAGAAATGTAGTCATCAGGGTTCGAACTGACCCGCAGATCAATCGAATAAATTTTGCGATCAGGGATTGTGTTTTGACGCTCCGGGTTTTCAAAGGGGGCCGATTTTTCTTCGGCTGCTTCCAGTTCTTCTTCGTCTTCATCAGTCTCTGCTTTTAACAGCACCAGTCCTTCTTGACCGCGTACGTCCAGTCGATCAAGCACCCAGTGAGAGGCGCGAGGATACAGCCATGACAGGACGACCACATCACCGCGGATCGCCTGCAGAAACAGGGTTCCTGTATGGTCGGCAGAAAGATCGTAGAGGTGAGGCACCAGAGAGACTTCTAAATCGGGTTCCATCATGAGTGTTGCTGCCAGCGTTTCTTCCAACTCACGCTTGGCGGGATTTTTCCCCTGAGCCTGAGAGATCACCACTGTCAATTTTTTATCAGCCATTCTGAAAACCTTTTCAACGCGAAACGAAAACGGTAACCCGTTTGTTGTTTTTTAGTTGAGCTGTCCTTTAATCATCCGTTGGGTCTGCTCCCAGCCGTCATCTAATACTTGCATGTACTCGGATGGGGTCAACCACTGTGCCTTCGACTCCATCTCAAATAACCAACCTTTATCGTAGTTATCCGCCTGATTGATGGCGGAGGGATCGTTTAACATTTCCTCATTAAATTCCAGAATCCGGCCCTCTGAGGGGGCATACAGATCGGATAATGCTTTTGAACTTTCAATCTCTCCAATCTTCTGTTTTTCCTGAACACGGGTAAATGGGTCTATAGCCCAGTCCAGAAAATAGACATCCTGTAATAATCGAACCGAATAGGCAGTAAAACCTACCCGCCAATGATCTTGCTCAGGCATGAACCACAGGTGTGATTTACTATAAACACGGTCCTGAGGAATTCGGGCTTCGAAATTCCCCATCATAAAGACAAGATCGTCAGGCATGATTCATTTTGTAGTGAGTCTCGTTCACACTAAACCCAAGTTGAAAAGGGAGTTAAATCCCATAGTACTATCCAGGCAGGAATTTTCGCAATATGCGCTACTTTAATAGTAGAAACAGTTTTTAAGTTGGATGCAAGCAGGATTCCGTCGCGAAAGTAGGGAAGTCAGGATTTTCCCCTTCAACTGCCGGAAGTACTGGAACTTTCAGGCCGATAGACACAATTCCGTGTCTATCTTTGAATACCTCACCATAGACTCTGCAAAGGGAAATACCCACTCGAAATTTTGTGATTCGATTTTTAAAGTGAATGTAAATACATAATAACACTATAGTTGTGTTGATAATGTTCCTACATGTGTTTTACGAATCATTGCCGGTCTAGATTATCAGTGTCGTTCTAAATCCATTTGAATATTGATGATAAGTTATTATTTATGGTTTGTTTTTTGTTTTTTAATTGACAGAGAAAATTGTATCAGTACCATAACAAATATCAAGTTGTATCATGTTGTATGTACCTATCGTTGATTTGTTCAAAATCTCAGGCATGATACCAAAACAAAAAGACCTTTCTAATTGGGATGATCCGACTTTGTTATTCAAAAACGAAACGTTTGATGCTGCCTCGTTTGCTGCGAATGAAAGCACTGATTCCACCCAGGCAAAATACGAGCGCATTCAGGAATATCTCAAAACACAGATCAGAGAAGGGCAACTTCCGCCGGGAACAGCGCTTCCCTCTGAACAACAGTTAGCAAATTTGTTTGAAAGTGCACGCAGTACTGTCAGACAGGCGATGGGAATGTTAGAGCGTGAAGGACTCGTCAGTCGAGTTCAGGGAAAAGGGACTTTCGTGCATGAAAATGCGCGACAAAGACTGGCATCCGGGCTCGACATTTTGGCATTGGTGATTCCCGAAGTGTTATCCGGATTTTATCCTTCCCTGCAACACAGCTTTGAGGAATCAGCCAGACACTCCCAAAACCAGATGATGGTTTGCTGCACGCGCAACAATATTGACAAACAAGGCAACGCCATTCTGCAGTTGATCGATAATCAGGTGGGAGGCGTGGCCATTGTGCCTGCCAGTACGCCTCCGACTCCAGCGTATCAAATTCGTCAGTTACAGAAAGCAGGCATTCCGGTTGTCTTTTGCCATCGTCCCGTTGAGGGGATCATCGCTCCTTTATTGGGGCTCCCTTATAAAGAGATTGGCAGGCTGGCGGGTGAATCGCTGGTGAAGCTGGGGCATCGTCGTTTTGCCTTTTTTGCACCGCACTGTACTCAGACGACAGATATGTATCTGGATGGTTTTCAGAAGTCATTAGCCGAAGAGTGCTGCGAATTACCAGAAGACCATTGCTATTTTGGTGAAGACGGCGTGATCGATATGCAGAAACTCGATGCCGATATTATGGACACATTAAAACGTTTGATGGAAAGTAAAGACCGACCGACTGCCATCTTTACGACCTTTGATTCGATGGCGGAGCGAATCTATTTGCATTTGAACAAAATGGGAATCCGCATGCCCGAAGAGATTTCGTTGATTGGAGTCGGCGACAAAATTCGTCATAGCGTGCTCCAGCAACACATCGCTTCGGTCACAATCGATGAAACACAACTGGGCCATCGCGCGGCTGAGCTACTTAACAAGATGCGTAGTGGAGAAATCCCGATCGAATCTTCTGAATCATATATTATTCCTGCAGAAGTTTATCATGGCACCACACTTGGTGCGCTGAATGAAGTTGAGATGACATAAGCAACTTCCTGCTGATGCAGGAGTTTAAAGCAGATACGTTATTTAATTTATTCATTGTCTATTGCTGCCAGGTTTTAGTACGTCTCACAAAGCGCCATTTTCTGGGCGGGCCTGTGTCGCACTTTCATTTAGCTTGAAAGGGAAGAAAGATGAAAAGTGACATCTCAAAAAATCGTGGATTCACACTCATTGAACTGCTGGTGGTCATTGCCATTATTGCGATCCTGATTGCGTTGTTACTGCCTGCGGTGCAACAGGCGAGAGAGTCCGCGCGACGCAGTCAATGTAAAAACAACCTCAAACAGATGGGGTTGGGCATGCATAATTACCACGATGCGCACAACGTATTCGCCATCAGCCATGGTGATACTGGGAATTCGTTTGGATGGCGGGCGATGATTCTTCCCTATGTCGATCAGGCACCGCTTTATAATCAAATCAACTTCAGCGGTAATATTATCGATCCTGGGAATCTGGATGTTGCGCAAACCCCGATGTCCCTTTATCGTTGTCCCAGCGATCCGACACTACCTCGTGTGAGCGGCGGCTTGCATGTCTGGCCGAACTGGTGTTTCCCGGCTTCTTGTACCACCGCTTCGCGGAATAATATCGCGGTCACAACTTATAAAGGTGTCGATGGCAGAGGCTATGACCAGACTTTAGCGGCATCTCCGATGCCTCATGGTATGTTTGACCGACGCATGGGACTCATTACAAGTGCAGGCGGGAGACTTGTGAGTCCCAACCGCACGATCCGAATGCGCGATGTCGTGGATGGGACTTCGAATGTGCTGTTTGTGGGCGAAAATTCTCCCGGTTTTCATGCCTGGTCTTCCTGGGCCGCCTGGCATTCTCCCATGACGACGGCATTTCCCATCAACCATCCCTGGACCGTCTGGAATAGTGCCCAAGCTCGGATTAGTTCGGGCGCTCATGGCTGGATCCCTGGTTTTGCCTCTTCCAGTTACCACGAAGGGGGGGCGCACTTCATGATGGTCGATGGTAGCGTGCATTTCTTGAGCGAGAACATGGACTTCTTAACGTATCAGCAATTGGGGAATCCTCAAGATGGGTTACCTCTGGGCGGACTTCCCAATTAGTCAGCACGTTGATTCGATTCAGAACTGAACTGACCTGGATGTTGATTTGCGCTTCACTCAATTTGGTATCCGGGATTTTCACAGGAGAGACTCATGAATTGCCTTTACCGTTTCACAAAATTTGGAATGATCCTGCTTGGTCTCACTTTGTGTGTGGGCTGTGGCGGTCAAAAAGATAAAGATTTGCCGGCCACAATTTCCGTCAAGGGAGTGGTGACGTATCAGGGGAAGCCGGTGCCCGATGCGATGATTATGCTCTACCCGGTGCAGGGACGGAAACCGGCCTCTGGTAAAGCAGATGCCTCGGGGAATTTTACCATGACTACGTTCGAGAAGGATGATGGTGTCATCCCGGGAGAGCACAAAGTCACTGTGACCGCTTATGAATCGACATCAGAAGGAGTCTCTATGAAAAGTGCGATTCCTGAGAAATATACGTATCAGAATAGTTCGCCTTTAACGGTGACGGTTTCCGAGTCGGAGAACGAGCTCAAATTAGAACTGGTCGATTAGCTTAGTTGATCTGTTCTGTTGACGATGCATCGTGTGTCAACTCACTTTTCTCTTTGATGATCGTAGGCCGATTGACGAGGGAGACCAGCACAAAGCTGAGCATCATTAATAGATACCAGGCGGTTAACTTCGAGGGCGAGACCATTTGCCACTGAAGTTTCTGTGTGGGATAAATCCAGACATTGGAAAACGTGGCCAGATTTTCTGCAAACCAGATAAACAGCGCTACTAAGAGCCAGCCAACGATGAGCGGCATGTGGCGATGTACGGTGTCCATTTTAAAGTAGATCATGACTTTGCCGAACATCAGCAGGCTGGCCAGAATCAGCAACCAGCGAATATCAACGACATAGTGGTGCGTAAAAAAGTTGGCATAAATTAATATGACCAGTACTATTGTGCTCCAAAGCGGCGGGTAACTGGAATAACGAAAGTCAAAAATGCGCCAGACGCGGGCAATATAACTTCCCACCGCGCTATACATAAATCCGGCGAAGAGTGGCACATTCCCGATGCCAATCACGAATGGTTCCGGGTACTGCCAGGAGCGAATTCCCTCTGAAGTTTTAAACAGTTCCATCACCGTGGCGACGATATGAAAGATGAGAATCACAACGGCTTCCTTTGGTGATTCCAGACGTGTGATTAACAGGAAGATTTGAAACGTAACGGCAGCCAGAAAGAGAAAATCATATCGATACAGGAAATCGATGGGATACCAGAAGCGGGTAATGATCATGAGTGCCAGCAGGAAACCACCAAAGATACAGGCCGAAGCCTGCTTTATTCCAAACAGCCAGAATTCCCACAAAAATGTTTTCAGGAGAGGAACCTCGTGATCGGTTTTCGTCTGAGTGAGTTGTTTTAGCGAGGTGAAATTGTAATGGAACTGACAAGCTTTCGCTATCATAATAAAAATAGGGAGCAGACACATTGCCTGCTCCCTGTTCGGAACTTGGGATGACTCCAAGCCATCCCTCGCACACTTCCGTTACTCTACAACGATGGCAGCGACTTGTGGTGCGAACTGCACATCGATGGGGTTTGAAGCAGCACCGTCTCCGCGAACGACAACCAGGGTTGCTTCTGCTGAGTCCAGCAAAGGCAGTTCGGGCAGCTTGACGCGAACACCCAGGTCGTACCAGCCGTGGATTTCTGCTTCAAAGTTCATTCCATTGAGGGATACCAGAACTTTCCCTGGTTCCGGTCCCAGACCTTCGCCTGCCAGGTTGATCAGCGAGCCACTTAACACAGCTTCCGTGTCTGTTGAAAATAACGCTGGATCAACCGACAAGACATCAACGCGAGCCATAATGGCTCCATTGTTTTCTTCGAACGCTTCAGGAATTTCACGATGGGAGTCGATCAAGACATGCAACTGTTCGAAGGGGACGGCGTTTCCTTCTGCATCCGTTGACATCGTGCTGGCAGCGAACGGCAGACGAATGTCAACAGACTGAATCTGACCGGCGGCGATATTATCGACGCGTGATCCTGCTTCAGGTAAACCTGTTGTTAATTCACGTGAATTCGAAGCGAACAGCATTACGTTGAAGGGGACGTTGATATCGACATTGCTGTTGTTTCTGAACCAGACTCGGAAACGTGGTCCCAGTTCTTCTTCAGAATGTCCTGAGTCGACAAATCGTACTGCCAGCATCTGCAGATCTAATCCAGAGTTGATAATGACAGGATCAACATCAACCCACGTTCCACAAGTGACAACAGGTAGTGGCTGCCAGACAGGACAAGCATACCAGTTCCAGGGAACACAAGGTTCACAGAAAATGGGACGACAGATGATGGGGCGTGGATCGCAAATCGGATGACACCAGTCCCACCAGCACCAGTCTACCCAATCACACCAATGTGGACTCCAGCAGTAGCTGGGGTAGCAACCGGGGCCAGCATACCAGGCACAGAAGTGAGTCGTAGTAAAGGAATTCGCCATCTGACCAAACAGAGTCCGGTTTCTCCAGCCACCATGCTTTAACAGGTTCCGGTTCAAATTCAGTCGACGAGCGACGTCTCCTTTATTGTGGAGTTGAAACTGTTTCTTCAGATTCCACTGCTGCGCCTTCTTGCTATTCATTAACGGCTTCAGTTTCCCGATTTTGAGCTGCTTATCTACACTCATATTGATGGGTTTGATGTTTTTGCCCTTGAACAGGTCCTTACTTAGAGGGACTCCATTTTTACCGAGCCACTTATTGGAATTGGGAAATCTATTGTTCAGTTTGCCTTTTCCTTTGGACGAACCTTTGAGCTTCGAAAGATCGATCTTTCCTGGGACGCGGCTATTATTGCCTGGTCTTTTTCCAGGTTTGCCAATCAGATCGTCTTTGGAAATTCCTTTAACGGGAGGAATACGACTTCCTTTGCCTGGCTTAGGAACGAACGTGCCTTTTCCAGGTTTGAATACATCGTTATTTTTACCAGGGCGGGGTCGTACTACTTTATTGCCGGGCTTGGGGACAAACTTCCCATTGCCCACTTTACGATCTGGTATTTTCAGGTTCGGAATTTTTCGATCCGGAACTTTTCGATTGGGAATTTTGATACTGGGAATCTTCGGTTTGATATCTTTTGTGGTCCCTTTCGAGCCAGGTCGTCTTCCCGTATTCGGAATCTTGAAATTGGGTCGTGTTGTTGGGGGGGCAACTTTAATGCTGGGGACTTTGAAAGTTTTCTGAGGTCGACTGGGTCTCGTCTTGGAAATCTTGGGAGTCGTTTGCTGTGGGACGCGGTTGAAGTTGGGTCGCGTTGTACGAGAGGGACGTTTTGAAGTGGTAGAAGATTGGGATTTTGGTCGGCTGCTACTACTTCGGATAGAACTCGAACGTTGTGGTCGACTTGTCTGAACTCGATTCAATTGGCTCGACGAGCGTTGTGAACTGCTGCGAGCGCTACGACTGGAGCTACTACGACTCGATGATTTTTTGGATGACTGTGCCAGTAACGGTGAACCACAGAGGCTTCCCACCAGTACCAGTGAAAGTAAGACGCGAAACGGCCGCTTGAACAGATAGGCTCTTCTCTGGATCATCATGACTCTTCCCCTTTTGGCTAAATCGTAACTGCCCGCGTTGTGAAGTGAACGATTTAAGAGAAGAGCGCAAATTATGCCAATTATGCCGATTTAGACTTCAGGTGAAAATTTAGAGTCAATAAGTCTTTTTATTAAATGGGTTTATGGAATCTAATGGATCTTGAGCGCAGAGCAGAATCTCATTGTAAGATCAACATCTTTGCAGCGAGCGCCGTCAAATTGATTTCGATACAAAATCAAAATTGCTACACAGAGGCAGAGAGATCAGGACGATTTTGCCGATGCCAGAGAGGGATCATTCTGTTGTTTTTGCCAGGCGTTCAATCTCTGCTGTAATTTCGAAAGGGTTTTTGTGTGCGTTGCGTCTTGAGAGAGGTCATGTAATTCCAGCGGATCCTGTTTCAGGTCAAATAATTGTACGCGTTTTAGATGAGGATAGACGATTAACTTCCAACGGTCCGTGCGAATCATGCGCTGGTAATTGCGGAAGTAGCCGTAAACTTCATTATAGATGGCTGCTTTCTCACCTGTGATGACCGGTTTCAAGCTCTTGCCTTCAACACTGGACGGAATGGCGACGCCTGCTAAATCACAGCTCGTGGGATACAGGTCGCGCAGATAACATTGGGCCGCTTTACGTTGATCAGCGGGAATGCCCGGCCCGACCATAATCAATGGTACGCCGATTGTGTGTTCATACATACTTTGTTTTCCACGCAAACCGTGACTGCCCATTGCCAGACCATGGTCGCTGGAGAAAATGAGAATCGTATTGTCCCACTGACCTGTTTTTTTCAATGCATCCACAACACGGCCTACCTGTGCATCCAAATGCGAAATAACAGAATAATACAGCGAGAGGTCATTTTTCACGATCTTCTTCGTACGAGGAAAGGGAAGTAAGACTTCATCACGCCCGTATTGATTGCCATGCTCGAACGGATGTTCGCTGCGAAAATTCGCGGGGACCGGCATTTTGTCCGCATCATAATAGTTTTCGTATCCGATGGGCATCAAGAGCGGGTCGTGCGGGGCGGTGAAGCAAACGTGGAGGAAAAAGGGTTTCGTATGCTTGCGTTCGATAAATTCGATGGCCGCATCCGCGAAATGTTCGCTGATGTTGGAGGTCAGTCCCACACCTTTTTCCGGAAAAAAGTTTCGTTTGTCATCCTGAAAAATCCAGCCTCGATAACCGGTGACTAAGACCCCGTTGCCATCAAAGGAAGGGACCGCCCAGCGTCCACCGCCACCGGTAAACAGCCCTAATGTTTCATCATAGCCACGAATGACTGGTTTACCGTCGTTATGCCACTTCCCTACATACCAGGAGTTATAACCGGCGTTATGCATGGTTTGCGACCAGGTGGGTAACTCTGGCTTAATCGGTTTACCGAAATCCAGCGAGCCGTTGTGAAATCCGCTGACACCCGACAGGATTTCCGCCCGGCTGGGTGTACAGATCGGGTTGGCGCACACGGCCCGTGTAAAACTGGTGCCCTGTTTGACCAGTTGATCGAGGTGGGGCGTTTTGATTACGGAGTTTCCTAATGCGGCAATGGTATCGGGCCGCTGGTCATCACTCAGGAGGAACACAATATTGGGACGGGTTGTTTTCGATTTCGGTTTCTGATCTGCCGAGACGTGTTGTTGAAGGAAAAACAGGCTGGAAAACAGTAAAAAAGCAGGAATGCTCGCTCTCATGATGGCTCCCGGACAGAATGAGGGTCTCTTCTGAATTCGTCTTTTCCTAAATCCGTAATAGTGATACCTTTTGCACGTCAATCAGGCTCAAATTACACGATTCATTAACTTTATTAATCTATTCTGGACAATGTCGCCATGCAGGGCAAGCGTTTTATCAGTTGGATGCTGGGAATTGTCATTCTTGCGGGAACGGGCTGGTCGTTCTGGAGCAAGAAACAGCAGGAAAAAGCAAATCAAACCCAGAGCAAGCCTGCTGAGTCGACCGTGGCAGCAAAGCCGGTGGCCCCACAGGTGAAAGCACAGCATGCGTCATTGAGTGAAGAAAAAGTCGAAGTCCTGGAACTCAATCTGACCGTCAACCAGCGGTTTCCGATGATCAAAACTGTTGAGCAGACGCTTTCACAGGCTTCCAGTTCAGGAATTACTCACAGCAAATCCAAACTGGAATTGATTCTGGCACTCACAGTGGAAGAGATTAGGGACGATGGCCGCAAGCGGTTTAAAGTGCTTTACACTGGCGTGAAATATTCGCATGACATTGCCGGAGAGCGTGTGCACTATGATTCGAACCGTCCCAGTGGTCCTGTGCCTCCAGACGTGCAAGCTTACCAGAGGTTGGTAAAAAATGGATTCTCTTTCTGGATTGGTCCCGATAACAAGATTGTCGAACTCGTGGGCTTTGATGATTTCCTCAAACGTTGTCTACAGAATACGCCTCCCGAACAGCGGGAAACGGTACTCGCCAAGATCTCTGAGTCTTCGGGCGATGATGGCATTGCGAATTTCATTGACGACAGTATTGGATTGCTGCCTTATAACATTGATGAACATCACAAAGGGGGCGCGATTCGCGTGGGTGAAACCTGGACTAAAATTCGACGGCTCACACAACCTATTCCGATGGTTCTGAAGACCGAATACACGCTCCGCGAGTTCGACGAGAAGACGGCCATCATCAATGTGGCCGGCGATATTGCCGCCTCAAAAATCAGTAGCCCACTGAATCAAAACGGCAAAAACGTCCAGCTTTATATTCGGGGTGGAAAATCGTTTGGGTCCTGTCTGATTGATCGCAAAACAGGACTGCCGCTCAAATCACAAATCGAGCGCTTTCTGGAAACCACCGTCAAACTGGCCAACGGCCGCGAATTCGAACAACAGAAACAGATCGTGACCACGATTCGCGCGTTTCCACATCAGGAATCACGACCACTGGGACCGGCTGCGAATTGAGTTTTTTTGAACCACGAAGTTCACAAAATCTTGTGAGCGAAAATGCGCTAGTAGCACAGATTACAAATGATGTCTCAGCAAGGCGCATTGTTGCCACGACACATCATGTGACGATTGATGCTGGCAAACACAATTTCGATCTGATTCAGCCAGGAACTGTGCTTGGGCAGAGAAACGAAGCGGATCCGATGCGCAGGATCAGACAGAAACTGACGGCGGCTGGTCATTGTTTTCAAGATGTCGCGCCTTTTGACTTTCCCTAAGCTTCCCGGACCAATTCCTAAACGTTGTACTACTATTTGTACCAGCGGAGCTCCACAGTGTGTGTTTAAGTGATCCACAACAAATACTCAACACGTTTGTGGATTGGTGGCAATCGTTTGTTCGATGTGTCGAGCATCTCTATAGGAAACAAGATTACTCGGGTGACTCCGTTGAGATCATGGCCTGCTTGGTTGCTTTTTTCTTAGGCGGATCATTAACAGCCTCTTGAAGCGCTTCAAGCAAGGTTGATTGCGTATACAGGTCACGAATGATAATGGGCTGGTTAGGCCGATTTGCGGGAAAGATAACCGTCAGTGGAATACTGACACTGTCAAATTTGTCCAGCCATTCTTTGATCGTTGGTGAGTAGTCTGTGTAATCGGCATACATGGGAACAATGTTATGTTTTTTGATCAGCTCTAGAGTTTCCTCGGTATTTAAGGCGTACTTTTCATTTGTTTTGCAAGTCAGACACCAATCAGCGGAAAAGTCGATCAGCACCGTTTTGTTTTCTTCTCGCAATTGATTCAGTTCTGTCGCATTGAAGGGAACCCATGGCAGTTGGTTCGTTGATTTCTGGCTCATATCGTAACCAAAGAAACAAATACCAGCCGTTAACAGTAGCGCTGCAACGCGGACGGTCATTTTCTGCTGAGTCGAAGAATTATGAGAGTAAAGGCTGCCGATCATCCACAGACCGGTGGTAATTCCCAACAACATGATGAGAACCGGAACTGTCAATGATTCATCTAAAAATGAGATAATAAAGATGACTGCTCCCATGAGTACGATCCCGGAGAATTCCTTGAAACGCACCATCCACATCCCGGGTTTGGGAAGATAGTTGATCGCTTTGGGAAAAATACTAAAGATCAGATAAGGAGAGGCCATTCCCAGGCCCATCACGAGCCAGACCAGATAGGTAATGTTGGGAGTTTGCTTCACAGACCAGGCAAGAACGGGACCCAGGAAGGGACCACTACAGGGGGTTGCCAGCAGTGTTGCCAGGATTCCAGTCAGAAAGGCCCCTGTCAATCCTTCTCGCTGTTGACCGCCGGCAGCAGAACCAACCATACCTGGTACGGGAATTTCAAATACGCCCAACATACTCAAACCCATGGCGTAAACGATACAGGCCATCACAATGTTGAATTTGGGACTTTGAAACAAACCACCCCAGCCCAATCCGGCAAAAACAGCCAGCGAAGCCAGAGCAAGAAAGACAGTGACAACACCCAGAGAATAGAAAATATTCAACAAAAAGATCCGCATGCGACTTTCACCTGCCTGTTGCACAAAGCTCATGACCTTGATGGCAACCACGGGGAGCACACACGGCATGACATTTAGAATCAGTCCGCCTAAAAATGCAAAAAAGAGGTTTAAGGCCAGGGAACGGTTACTGGCATCGCTTGAAGAAACAATCAGGGCATCATCATCGTCATCCGATCCCTTTAGCTCTTCGATCGAAGACATGACCACCGGTTTTGCATTGGTCAGATTTCCTAATTGGAATTCGACAGGCAGTGGTCGTCGACAACTCCCTTTGTTACAGATCTGATAAGTCAGTTTGCCTTCGACGCCATATTCTTTATCCCCGGGGATGCGTTCAAACTCGCGCGTCCAGACAACTTTGTCGTAGTGTGTTCTCTGGGTGTAAGCGTCATGTGTTTCCACTTTCGGTTCCGGTGAAACAGCAAACTGTTTGGAAACCGGTTTCAAACCTTCCAGCTTGAAAATTTCAATATGAGTGGGTAAACCTGCATTCTTCTTGTCTTGATCTAAAGCAAATGTATGAAACTCCTGATCCAAAGTCATCGTAATGGTAAGTTGTACCAACTTTTCAGGACTGGTTTTCGAGGGGGCTAAGGCAAACGTCAATTCCACCGGATCGGGTACTGAACGGCGTTCGGGGACGACCGTTTGTGTGAGCGGCGCACTTTCTTTCTTGCCAGACAAAGTGGCTGTAAAAGAGTACTGCGAAGGTACACAGTTTTTTGAATCACAAACCTGATAGATCATTTGTCCTTTGATCTGGACTTTTGTGGGATCTTTCACATCTTGATTGACTTTGAAGCGGCGACTCCAAATCACATGTTTTGAATATTTTTCGATTTCCTTACCAAACAGCGGTTCAAAGACTTTCTTCGGCGGATGATCCGCATTGAAATGTTTATCGACGGAGGTCAAACCTTTGGACTCTTCAATCACGAATTTGGTTGCACCGCCGAAGGTGGGACTTGTTGAGTATGTATAAGATCCCTCAGGGATCATCATCGCCACTGAAAGCGTGACGGTATCCCCGGCTTTGGCGTCTTGAGGCGTGAGGCTGACACTCACCTCTGCTTTAGGGGCAGGATTTCCCGCAGAGGCGTTTTTCTGTCCGAATAGATCGGGAAGCGATGGTTTTTGTGCCATTAAGCCGATTGAGGAGCAGACCAGGGCAGCAAAGACTGTTATAATAGCGGTAAGATGGCGGGGAGATTTCAAAGCGAAACCCTTCCAGAAAACTCTGTAATGGAGTGAACCTGTCGGATGACTACGTATTGTATTATATCGGTGTCAGGATGAGGATCTTCTGTGCGATAAGTCACAAATCCTGGTTGATTCATATGGATTTCCAATGAATGAGTCAACACTGACAACAATTTACTGACCCTGTGCAATATTACTATTTTCGCATGATTTTGAAATCTAACCAAGTTGAAAATGCAAATCGTGAAGACCAAATAAGATGAGTTTTCACCAAATTTGATGGAAGTCATGAGTACACCGGATCTTATAATTCTATCCCATCAAAGAATATTGATCAATTGTAAATACGGACTCGCGATGCGACACTTTTTTACTTTCTGTTTGCTACTTGGCGGTTTTGTTTTAGAAGTTCGCGCCCAAAGTCCTTTGATCGCTCCCAAACCAACTGAATCTGTCAAAGAGATTGAGTTTCGGGACCCGATTCCCTTCGGCTTGAAACCAGTGGAATACGGCAAGGGAACGTTATCTGATCCTGTTACCGCAATGAATCAAAGGTTGGAGAACCAGACGCTCAAACTTGAGTACGATGCAGAATGGGGTTATTTACGTGAAGTGTTAAAAGCCCTGAAGATTCCGGAAGCGTCGCAATTGATGGTCTACTCCAAAACAGCTCTCAATCCACGCTTGATCAAACCCACTAATCCACGGGTGATCTATTTCAACGATGATGTTTATGTAGGCTGGGTTCCCGGAGCGAGAGCGATGGAGATCGCGTCAGTTGATCCATTGAGAGGTTCCATCTTTTTTGAAATGGATCAACAACCAGCGGTGCAACCTCGCTTTGTGCGTTCAGAGCGTTGTCTCTCCTGTCATGGAGGTAGCTCAAGTTTGCGTGTCCCTGGTTTGCTGGTTCGTTCTTTTCTGACCGATCAGCATGGTCGTCCGATTTCCGGTTATTCCCAAATCTCACATGACAAACCTCTCGAAAAACGTTGGGGGGGCTGGTATGTCACAGGTACCCACGGCGAGATGGTGCATCTCGGAAATATATTTGGTAAGGCGGCCATTGAAGAATCGAAGGCCGATCCTGCCTATCGCGCGAATTTGAAAAAAATCGATCAATTTGTCGATACCGTTAAATATATGAATCCGCACTCTGATCTCGTCGCGCATTTAATTTTTGATCATCAGGTCCATGGTCATAATTTAATCACCCGTGTAAGTATGGAACAGCAGTTAGGTTTACGGTCGGATGTCGAAGACCGTCTGGTGCGTTACCTGCTGTTTATGGATGAAGCCGAAATTACAAGTCCCCTCAAAGGAACTACCGATTATCAGAGTTGGTTTGAAACGCATGGGAAACGTGATTCTCAAGGGAGATCACTCAAAGAGTTTGACTTGAAAACCAAACTATTCCGCCATCGTTTGAGCTATCTGATTTACACCGACAGTTTCAGCAAGATGCCAGAACCTGCACGTTTACGAATTTTGCGAAAAGTCTATTCGTTTCTGAACGCGACGGACGTGGATTTGGAGCAGATATGGGAAGTCACACCCGATAGGTTTCCTATGGAAGAGCGTGAGGCAATTATTCAAATCGTCGCAGAAACTTTGGATCGGCGGCCTGATTTCTGGAAATGAGACAGAAATGAGGGCAGAAACCTCAGAGTTTTGTACAAAAGATTTCTTAGCCGGTGTGAAAAGAGGGCATTGCCTTAAATAGTCGTCAAGCACTATGATACCATTACTGCGAAGTGAACACTACTGAAGTAGTTTCATAGCCTGACATTGACTCATATTTGGTACAGTGATCGGGATTTTTCACATAGTTCAACACCAAGTATGAGGTACGATGCTTCGTTTCAATATTAAACGCTCTGAAAATCGAGGTTGGTTGCCGTTACTCTGTTTGCTGTTCATGGCAGGAATCACTGTTGTTCCCTGTTCGGCAGCTGAAGAGTTTTCCGGGCTGAAAGTTCCTGAAGGCTTTCGCGCGACGCTCTATGCCGACGACGATCTGGCCCACGACATCTATTCCATGACGATTGATTCTCTGGGGCGGGTTGTGGTTTCTGGGCCCGGCTATGTGCGCATTCTGATCGACGCGGATGAGGATGGCGTGGCCGAGTCTTTTCAGCAATATGCGGATGGCCCCAAGACCGGCGCACAAGGCATGTACTTCATCGGCAGAGATTTACTCTGTACGGGAGATGCCGGCCTGATTCGTTATCGAGATCAAAACGCAGATGACCGGGCAGATGGTAAGCCGGATGTGTTTTTGCAAACGAAAACCGGGGGCGAACATAACACGCATTCGATCCAACGAGGCCCGGATGGGTGGTGGTATTTACTATTGGGAAATACAGCAGGCATCAATGCGAGTTACATCACTCGCAAAACGTCTCCCGTTAAAAAACCTTACGCGGGAACTCTGATGCGGTTGAGCCCCGATCTCACAGCAGGCGAAGTCGTCGCTGATGGATTTCGCAATGCTTACGATTTTTCTTTCTCGCCCAATGGCGATGTTTTCACGTATGACAGTGATGGCGAGCGTGATGTTTCCCTTCCCTGGTATCGACCCACACGCGTGTTTCATGTTTTGCCTGGTTCCAATGCGGGTTGGCGCAGCCGTAGTTGGAAACGTCCTGATACCTTTCTGGACATGCCACCTGCGATTGCCGCCTTTCACCGCGGATCTCCTACAGGAGTCACCTGCTATCAACATTCAAAATTTCCAGACGCCTACCAGGGAGCGCTGTTCGTCGCCGACTGGACCTTTGGTCGAGTCCATGCGATTCCGTTACAGGATTTCCAGGGTACTTATGCGAGTGAACCGGTTGAGTTTATCACAGGGGTCGGGCAGTTTGGGTTTGCGCCGACTGATATTGCAATTGGATCGGATGGCGCGCTTTACGTGAGTGTCGGGGGACGCGGAACACGTGGCAGTGTTTTTCGTATTGAATATACAGGGCCCGTTGTCGCGCACAAACCAGATCTGAAGTCACAGTCATCTGCAGGAAATGAAAACGTACAATCAGACACAGCGACACAAATGCTCGATGCCTGTTTGTCGGCCCCTCAGCCATTAAGCAGTTGGTCACGCGCAAAGTGGCATCCGTTAGTGAAATCGTTGCAGCCTGAAGATTTTTATCGAGCTGCCTTAGATGAGAGTCGCCCGGTCATTCAACGCATCCGTGCGATTGAAATTGTGACGGAGCGGCTTGGTGGGTTTCCCAATCGGATCATTGAACAATTAATTCTGGTCAAATCAGAACGCGTGCGGGCACGACTCGCATGGTCATTGGGCTATCATAGTGATCCTGAGCAGAATGTTGAGTTTTTGAATGCTCTGTTAAAAGATGATGCTCCGCTCGTGGCGCGCTTCGCCTTAGAAGCCTTCCAGCGGTTAGGCGATCAGATTGATCAATCAAAATGTCTCTCAGGTTTACAAAAAAAATTGGGAGCCCCTCAACGTTATGTCAGGCAAGCAGCGGCCCGCGCTGCAGCAACTTTGAATGATGAGGCATTCAAAACGCTTTCGAGTGGTATTGCTGCATCCGAAGGAGCGGCACAAATTTCACTTGCTTATGCCAGTATGATGAAGCAGGGGGGCGTGGTGCCTCTCGCCGTTCGAACGGGAATCCGTGTTTTTGAGGGAGACTATCAAACCGATCTCAGGCTCGAAGCGCTCAGGTTAATTCAATTAGGGCTCGGTGATTTAGGCCCCCCGACGAAGATGGCCGCAGTCTTTGATGGATACGCGAATGGAGCTGATCTCTCCGAGTATGAACGTCATCTTGACCCGATTCGTATCCGTCTGATGCAGGCTTTTCCGAGTAGTCATGAAGTGCTGGATCACGAGTTAGCCCGTGTTCTGGCGATGCTCGCACCTTACAATCCCAAATTACTGGACCAGATACTTGCTAAGATTACCGAGGATTCAAGCCCCGTTTCTGATGTGCACTATTTGATCGTTGCCGCACGGATTCCCAGTGATCGCAGTAGGGCACAGTCCCAAAAAATTGCAAACGCGTTAGTGCAGATTGATGCAAAATTACTGCGCCTCAAACTCCCACAGGATACAAACTGGGACGACCGTTTTTTTGAACTCTATGCGCAACTTGTCAAAATCGATGCCGACCTGCCGCGACAAATCGTCGCGCAGCCCGGATTTGGATTGCCCGGTCATGTTCTGTTTCTGAGTGAGTTACCACCGCAGTTTTTGGAAAAAGCCATTGAAGCCTTTGAACGAAAAATTAAAGCAGATCCTGATTTTCACTGGAACAATGATGTGGTCTTTGTCTTTGGCGAGTCAAAAAAGCCGGAGCATCGGGAAATGATTCGCAAGCTATACGCGGAATTTGCACTTCAGGCAGCCGTGTTAGCAGTGCTTTCGGAAAACCCGGAAGAACAGGACCGCGATAAATTTGTAGCGGGGCTTGAGTCTTCTCAAATCGAACTATTGGAATCTTGTGTCTCCGCATTGGAAAAACTGGAGACAACTCAGAAACCGGAAGAAGTTGTTCGACTCTTTGCCACGTTACGAAGATTGGGCCGTGATCAGCGCGAGCAAAAACTGCAATCTCGAATTGTGCTGCTCTTAGAGAAATGGACGGGTCAACAATTGGGTTCGGCCACAGATGTTGCCGATCTCAAAAAGCAGCGCGCGTTGATACAAGCCTGGGAAAAATGGGTTTCAACAGAGCATCCTGAAGTCTTTGCCACACTCTTGAAACAAGGCGGCCCTGAAGCGGAAAAACTCAACAAGCTGTTGGAAACCATCGATTGGGATCTGGGCGATAAAGCACGCGGAGAAGCATTGTTCCGGAAACGGGCCTGTGTGCAATGCCATGGCAATCGGAGCGCACTGGGACCGGCATTAACGGGAGCCGCGAAACGATTTTCCCGCAAAGATCTGTTTACCGCAATCGTGTCACCGAATCAGGATGTTTCACCCCGCTATCAGACAACTGTTGTCGGTACCGTTGATGGCAAAGTTTATACAGGGTTGGTCGTTTACCGTTCTGTAGATGGACTGACACTGAGAAACTCAAATAATCAAACCACGCGTATCGAAGCGGCGGAAATTGATTTTGAAAGCAAGAAAAATACATCACTGATGCCCTCGGGACTTTTAAAAGATCTTTCCCCCCAAGATCTCGCTGACTTAAACGCCTATTTACAAAGTCTGTAACGAATCTTTTTTGTATGATGCAAATAATAATGTTCAAGCGTTATTCAGGGTTTTCCATCTGAGCAGGAGGCTTTCCAACGCGTGTCGAGTTCTGAAGAATCACCAGTCAGAAAAAAACGAACCCGCACAATGCCCAAGCCCTATAACGCATTGGGAGGGAAGAAGTGGATTCAAAATTCGATCAGTGTCTGGAGTGACATTCGCAAGTCGACGGAAGAAGCGCGGCTGAAACATCCAGCGATCTTTCCGGAGATGCTCGTTGAGCGATTAATCGAAACGTTCCTGCCGCTTGAGGGAGAAGTGATTCTCGACCCCTTTGCCGGTTCGGGCAGTACCATCGTGACAGCGGAAAAAATGGGTAAAACGGGGCTTGGAATCGAACTGTCTGAAGAATTTGCGGCGCTGGCGAATCAGCGTATTCAAGAAGTTGTCCACTCAACTGACGAAGCGGAAGACTCTGGTCCAGATATAGAGAAGTTAGAATTTAAGTCGCGTGTGCATCATGGCTCAGCATTGAATTTGTCTGAGATGGTCTCGCCGGAAAGCGTCGATTTGTGTATTACTTCGCCCCCTTATTGGAACGTTTTGAATCAACGTCGATCAGCCGATCATAAAACGGTTCGGCATTATGGCAATCACGAGCAGGATCTGGGCGTCGTGGAAGATTATGCAGAATTCTTGGACGAACTAAAGGAGGTTTTCGGACAGGTTTTAACGGCCCTGCGTCCGGGGGGATATTGCTGTGTGGTTGTCATGGATTTAAGAAAGAAAAGTCAGTTTTTTCCTTTTCATAGTGATTTAGCAACCAGACTGCAACAGATCGGTTTTATTTATGATGATTTGATTATCTGGAATCGTCAATCGGAATATAATAATTTGAGACCGCTAGGATTTCCTTCTGTCTTTCGTGTCAATAAAGTTCACGAATTTATTTTGTTAATGCAAAAGAGAAAAGGTTAGGTTGGAAATCGAAGGTTACACTCGGTATAACTCACTTTTCAGATTTGGAAATCTTCCAGGATCTGCTAGGAACACGTAATCAATTATGTCATAATAGTAGTATGAAGCCTAAGCATTGCTGATTCACTAATGAGAGAGTAGACCCATGCAACACATCAATTCAATCTTAGTTGGCGTAGACTTGACCCACGCTGATCGACTAGTCGCTTCCGACTTAAACGCACAAACTGCAGAAGCGGTCGAACGTGCCCTTTGGCTGGCTGATCTGGTCAATGCCAAACTGGAATTTATTGCTGCGATTGATTTGTCTGCCCATACCAAACATTTACTGGAAGAAGATCGAAATCATTTTTCCAAAAATGTAGAAGATGAAGCTCTGGAAGTGATGATGGGGCTCATCGAACAAGCAAAAGCTAAAGGGATTGAAAGTTCAGCGAAAGTTGCCTTTGGTTCGCCCTGGCGTGAAATTATTCTTGAAGTCATCGAAGATAAACACGATCTGGTGCTGGTAGGAACCCGTCCCCATGGTTTTAAGGGACGGCTGTTTGGTGGAACAGTGATGAATTTGTTTCGTCAATGTCCCTGTCCGGTATATGCCGTCAAAATCGGGGAAGAGCCAGAAGTACCAGAAATTGCGGTTGCCAGCGATATGAGTGAAGTCAGCAGCGAGATTCTGAATTTCATTGTTTCGATGGCGCAAATTGCCGACATGAAGATTCATCTGGTACATGCGATTGATACGCAGCTCGAAGTTCGACTCAAAGGCCTGGGAGTCGGTGAAGAGACGCTCCAAAAATGTGCTGAAGATATCATGGAAGAGGTCAAGAATGAACTCAACGAACAATTAGCCCAAACCGATTTCCGCACATTGACGTACGGCGTGCAAGTGCATGTCCTCGAAGGCTCTCCCGAGGAAGCGATTCCCGAATTTATCAAAGAACACGATATCAATCTGCTTGCCATGGGCACGTTAGCTCGTTCAGGAATCAGCGGCTTCTTCATCGGCAACACCGCCGAACGCATGCTCGAAAAAGTCGACTGCTCTGTCGTCGCGTTCAAACCAGGAGACTTTGTTTCACCGGTGGTACCTGAATGATATAGAGTTGATTTCTGATTAGGGAGTCGATAGTTTGAAGCAATGAAAGCAGGCACTTTCATTTAGCTTTGAAGGTACTCCATGATCGAATTCAAATGCCCAAAATGTATCGAAATAAAGAAGTCTTCGATTCCATTTTCTAAAGAGGCATACGCATGTCTGATGCACTGGAACCACTTAGAAAATTGATGGGTCAATGCTAGCAGACGGAATCACTTCTGGGCCGATTTTTCCAAAGCGATTTAATCAGGCCGCTTTTGCACGAAGCTCAGAACTGTTAGTCTTATCTGCTTTTGACTTAGCAGACTGCTGAAGCTGCTCTGCTTTTTGCTTCATCTTTTTACGACGTCCGAAGCGATGTGCTAAATCCAATGACCAGGGAGCAAGGCGTTTCAGATAATACAACACATAAGCAACCCAACCCACCAGACATAACCCTTTGTCTTGATAGATGGCCTTGATTGTTTTTTGCGCGACCTGCTCTGGTGAAATACAAGCCCACCTTGGCGGTACTGGGGTTTTCTTGTCTTTACGGCCACAAGGAGCTGATTCAAAAAGCCGTGTAGAGACCGGCCCAGGACAAATTGCAGAAACTCCCAGCCCTTGCCGACTGTATTCTGCGCGCAGCGCTTCACTAAATCCCAATAGCCCAAATTTACTTACCTGATAAGCACTAAATCGTGAACCAGAAACGATTCCACAGATACTGGCGATATTGATGATATGCGCCTCGGGACGATTGATTAATGATGGTAGCAATTCACGCGTGATTTGAATCGGAGCCAAAAGATTGACCGCAAGTAACCAATCCCATTGGTCTGTGCTCATTGTGTGAGTAGGACCGTAAAAGGCAACACCTGCATTATTCACTAAAATGTCAATATAGCCCCATTCGTCAAGGACAGCTCTTATTACATTGGATATTTGTTGGGAGTCGGTCAAATCACAGTACCGGAATATGACCTGCCCCCCCAGGAGTGTGGCTGCACCAGCCGTGTCATTTAGTCCACTTTCATTGACGTCCAGTAAGAACAGATCCGCGCCTTCTGCTGCCAGTTGAAGAGCAAGTTCACGACCAATTCCTGATGCCGCACCTGTAATGAGTACCTTTTTCCCCCGAATATTACGCATCGCCTACTCTCTCGCCACGATAAAGATTAAGCCCGAGCGAGGAGTGTATGCTATCGAGGAAAATGGGTAAAGATGATTTCAAAATGCAAAGTTTATTCACCAGGTCACTCGTTCACGGTAGACCCATCTTCAATGACTTCCAGCAGCTGTTTCAAAACAAAATGCGGTTCCAGCCCCATTTGTCGACAGACATAATCAAGTGATTTTCCCGAACAAGATTGATCAATACCTAACGCTTCTAACACGCCTTGTACTTCGGGATATTCAAGCACCCATTCTACAACACTGGAATCAAGCCCAAGGTTCGCCATCGGAAACCATCCTTTAGAAAAGAAATTTGTCCCATATATGATAGCAGATAGCACATAGAATCAAATCGGAGAATGTTCGTTAGGACAAAAACAGGGGCGATTTATACATTCAATGCATTTCGTTTCTCACGAATAAATTTTATATGATGTGGAATATGATTGGTAATGCGACTTAACAAGTCCGTCAACGAGAGTGCTCCATCACGAGAATGGTTCCCTGTGCGCTGAAAATCATCTGGATCGATTGATTTCAGAATTCTACCCATGTGCTGCCGAACTGCAATCATTAGCTGAAATTCCTCTTCAAGATCACGTTGCTCATAGGCAAGTCGCTCGGCAAAAAGATCTGGATCACCGCCCATCAAGGGAGGATCTTCTTCAGCAATGACTCGTTTCATTCGATCTGCGTAAACCGGCTCAAAGTCAGCAATGTGACAGATAATCTGCCGGGTTGACCACTTCCCCGGAATCGGTGCGGCATCAATATCAGCAGCCGTCATGCCTGCAATCGCCTGACGTAATGTCTCTGGTCCGGCAAGGTATTCTTCGATACGTTCTGAAATACTCATCAGTTTTCCAATCATTTTATGAGGAGACGTGTTTGAATCAACTTTTGACAACATCATTGTATCATCGGCTCCTGATTACTGATATTCAACCATAAGAATCACTTATTAGAGCCTTGCAAACCGACATAAAATGCAAAAGAAAAGGTGGCCTCGTTTGATCCATTGACGAATGATTCTAGAATCTCAGTAAATCATTGGTTACGATGGGAGCATTACGATTACTGGTCCGCTGTGTAAGAATCTGTAAAGACTCTCAACTGGATAATCAAATGCGATATCTTATTCACAATATATTTTCACACAAACTCTTAGTCGTCGTACTGATGATCGTATTCTTGGGAACATCTTATGTTCGAGGCGCAGATCCCTCTTCTCAAAAGATTAACTTCACTGAACGTTATAAGGAACTTCTGCTCGAATCTCAAAAAGCACCAACGAAAGAATATATGAAAGAAGTGGCGTTTGATGCCATGGAGGCTTGTCAAACAGTGATCAAAGCCGGTGATTATGCCACTGCACTCAAGTTTGCCGCACTCGCTGTCAAAATCGCAAAATTATCTGGAAATAATCACGCCATTACCTCAGCGAACAGATTGAAGTTGCGTAGTTCGTTGCTGAATCGAGAATATCGCAAAGTAGAAAAAAATCACAAAAAACTAAAACAAGATGCGAATGACTCGAAATCGGCAACGATATATGGCAAATTTGTTGCACTGTATTTGAATCAGTGGAAAGAGGGGCTTTTCTGGCTCGCAAAAGGTGATGACACAGCATATCGAACTTTGGCTAAAAAAGAACTTTCTAACTTGAATGACGAAGCCACTACTCTGGCAATTGCCAACGGTTGGTTGCAACTGGCTGAAAACGAAAAAGGTCTGGCAAAACGAACATTGGAATTGCACGCATATGACTTATTTAGACGAGCCTGGAGTAGTTCGCTTGGAGCGGATCGAGCTCGAATCGATGCAATGATGAATAAGTTACCAATTCGTTATCTGAATGACATGTTAGAAACGGATGTAATAAAAGGCCCATTTCCCCTAGGAAAGAATGGTAGCCTTGGCGTAGGAAATGAAAAATTTACCGTCAATAACCTGGTGTTTCCCAACGGCCTTGGTTTGCATCCTCCGAGTAACGGTTCCGCAAGGGTGCGCTACAACCTGAATAGTCAATACAAAACCTTTGAGACTGGCGTTGCACTCATGGACGATACATACGTATTTCGTGGTACCATATATTTCTGGGTTGTCGGAGATGGCAAAGTACTCTGGAAATCGGCACCTATTCGCGGTCGTGGGGACGTACAATACTGCCGCGTTTCCGTTAAAAACGTCAAGACGTTGGAGCTACGGACTGAATCACCTGGTAAGGCCTTAGGAGCGCATGCTGTGTGGCTCGATCCACATATTTTGAAATACTAAAACCTCTGGCATCAATGCACCTCGCGAAGTGTTACTTGCTATCAAGCTCATGCCGCGTCTGTCTCAGCATTGTACTCGCCACGGCGTGCATCTCGGTTACATTTCGCGCGATGATATAATGCTTTCTGTGCCGCCTCGTCGTTGGCAGAATCGCCTCCCCAGATTCCCATCGCCGGTTGCTGGATCGCACGGGCAAAGGAAAACGATAACTCCCAGGGGACTTGTGATTTGAATTTGACATTCATGGCATTCAAACGTGCTGAAGCCAGTTCGCTCGATTGCCCACCCGATAAGAATGTCACTCCCGCAACCGCAGCAGGAACGGCTCGTAAGAAACAGGCCACCGTAGCATCGGCCACTTCATCCACCGAATTCTGATGCGAACAGGCTAAGCCTGGTAGCACCATATTTGGTTTCAGAATCATACCTTCTAACATTACGCGTTGTCTGTAAAGCTGCTGAAAAACCGTTCGTAGTGTTTCCTCAGTCACTTCGTAGCAACGTTCGAGAGTGTGGTTGCCGTCCATGAGCACTTCTGGTTCAACGATAGGAACCAGTCCGGCTTCCTGAGATAATGCAGCATATCTTCCTAATGCGTGTGCGTTAGCCTCAATACAACCGCGACTCGGAATGTCATCACCGATCGTAATGACCGCACGCCACTTGGCAAAACGGGCTCCCATCTGAACGTATTCGGCCAGGCGGTCGCGTAATCGATCCAGACCTTCCGTAATCTTCTCTCCCGGATGAGCGGCCATCTCCTTTGCCCCCGCATCGACTTTGATCCCGGGAATGATTCCCACATCGGTCAGGGCTTGCACAAAAGAAGAACCATCATTCCGCTTCTGCCGGATTGTCTCATCATACAGAATGGCTCCGCTGATGCTTTCGTTAAGGCCCGGTGTGTTCACAATCATTTCCCGGTAGATACGCCGGGTCTCTTCGTTCTGGGGGATGTCCAACTTAGCAAATCGTTTATCGCAGGTCGGGGTGCTCTCATCCATCGCCAGGAGTCCCTTGTCATCAGCGACCATCGCTTTTGCCGTGTCAATTAGCTGTTGTCTGTTCATTTCAGTTTGCTCCACTTACAGTTTCAGATAAACCACATTTCAACTTTTGGTCGAAATTTTTAGAACATCCCTCTCAAGTCATCAGCCAGGTAGAATCTAAAACTCCTTGATTAGTAGTAATGAATACCCTCTATTTCTAGAATACCCTACAGCCTTTTGAGCGAACAGGATCAATCAGTTAAAAGCTGATCTCTATCAGAAAGATTAATCTCGTCTGTGATGCGAGGCATATTACCGGACCCGTTCAGCTTGGACCAGATCGCAGAGTAAGTCATTGCCAATCAAATTGATGAGCCTACAATAAGAGAGTTCACACTAGTGGTTAGCTAATGAAGATGACTAACCATATTTTCGTGTAAACAAGTTCTCGCAAGGAATCATTTTAATAATATGGCGCGCACGTTCCTGGCTCTTGTTAGCTTCATTTACATCTTGCTGGCTGTCTGGTGCGCCTTCGCTCCTGATACGACTTCACAATCAGTTGGCTTCATCCTTAAACCAGGATCGGGACAATCAGAATTTCTAACGGTCTATGGAGGGCTGGAACTGGCACTCGGTATCGTCTTCCTGTGGCCACTCTTCCAGAAAGAAGTCACTCACTTTTCACTTTGTCTCTGCGCGATCGTTCACGGCTGTCTGGTTTTGTTTCGCACGCTTGGCTTTTTTGTGTTTACGGGATTCGAGTCGACGACCTATGCTCTGGCCGGGGGTGAATGGCTGATCTTTTTGATCAGTCTGACGCTTTGCACTATCACAAAACGCTCAACCAAGTCGTCGCTTGAGTGACCGTTTGAGCTTCAACACTGCTAGTTCTTTCGCCTTGGCTTCGACTTCGATAGTGAGTTCTTGTTTTTCCCAACAGTGGGGGACGTCTTTGATTGAAATAAAATCATGATGTCGTTGCGGTTTCGGTCCTTTCCAGCCTTCCAATGGACTGGAGATATGAAACAACGGTTCTCGGTTCCAGGTTGTCAGGGCTTCGTTAGTCGCCTCTTCAATAGAAAGCGTATCGGGTAGACAGCGGTGATGGTGCACATCATAGACGAGAGGAATCCCTGTCTCGCGGCATAAGGGTAACAAATCAGACGGAGTATAAGTCGTATCGTCGTTCTCAACAGTCAATCGACTTCGTACCCGCTTCGAGAGACGGCGCAGATTTTTGGCAAACTGTTTTAAGGCGCTTTGTTTATGACCATAGGCACCACCACCATGGATGTTGATCACATCAGCATTGACCCACTCTGCGACGTTCGCCTGATATTCGAGTTCTGCTATGGAACGCTCTACGACATCGGGACGCGGTGAATTGAGCACGACAAACTGATCAGGATGGAACGAGGTACGAAGATTATGTTCACGGGCGTACTTTCCGCACTGCTTGAATAGTGAGACAATCTCTTTCCCTTCGGGAAGGTCATTCGTCTCATAGCCACATTCGGGGTGAGTTTTCAGAGGCAATATCTGACTGTTGATTCGAAAGCAGCCAATATCGTGTGTTACGCAATATTTAAGTGCTGCCTGTAACGCAACTGCATTTTCTCTACACAAACGGGATAGTTTTTCCAGAGCCGCCGGGCGATCCATACTGCTGTTGGCTTTGACCGTTGTGTTACGAAACTGGATCGGTTCTTCAAGAAACTGACAACACAGCCCTAAGCGAAGCGAGTTTTGAGAGGTTGGCTTTTTCTTCAATGTGTCACGATCCCCGGTTCATCCAGAAAATACTGATTTGTAATACGGTCGCAACCGAAACCCACACAAAGTAAGGGACTTGCACTAAAGCAACCCAACGAAAGCCAGGCCAGATTACGATCATTATCCAAAGGATTGTAGACCAGACCAGGAGAATATCCAGTGTGGCCAGCAGCAGATTTTTCAAGCCAAATAACAGTGGAGTAAAACTCAAATTTGTTACCAGATTAATGGCAAACGGGACTGCCATTGATTTGGGCAGTTTTCCTTGCCAGATTTGTACAAACACATATCCAAACGAAATCGCAATGATGGGATAGAGTATCTGCCAGATCAGACTGATTGTGGAGGGAGCAGGAGTCCAGTCGGGCTTCAACAAACTTTGATACCAATCCATCCAGTTCATATGTCTGTACTCCATGATTTCCCGAAACGACCTGTATACTGAAATCGATTACCAGACACTGAGGTAACTCATGTGTTATTCTACCATCAGATTAACCTCTGAGGATCTCTGCAACGGAGGCTTTGATGAATGTTTCGGGCTTAAACTTTTTCTGTTTGGCGCGCGTCCGAATGGCCAGACTATGAAGCACCGCCGCTGCGAGTTGCGCCAGCTTCTTTGATTCACCCGATTTCAACTCGCCCTCATCTTGGGCTTGCTTAAATCGTTTTACAAACATCGTATCAATTTGATCCAGTGCATGGGCAAGGTCGGATTGGATCTCATCATCGTATGCTGCTGCTAACGTTGCCGTACAGATGACAGGGCACCCCCATGCGGTATCGCTGTCGGTAATGTATTCCGACAAAGCGGCTTTGTAGAAGTTGACCAGATCCTCTTCCAGACTCAATCCCGCAAAGAGATTTGCTTCTAGTTCGCCTAAAAAAGTTTGACTAAATTGATCCATGGATTTTCGATAGAGCGATTTCTTATCCCCGAATGCAGCATACAAACTCGGCCGATTCATTCCGGTTGCAGCGCTAAGCTCATCCAGGCTGGTTCCCGCAAACCCATGTTGCCAGAACACAGTGAGCGCTGCATTGAGTGCCGCTTCAGGATCATAGTTGCGGGGCCTTCCCCGTTTTTTATTCATAATTTTGTACCAATTCGCATATAAATATTGACGACTTCATATCCAATTGAATAATATGCGATTCAGTACATAAATGGCAAGGATTGTATAGACACATAAAGCAATCATCTTAAAGGAGAAGCGAAAGATGAACGACGACTCCCGGGAAAAAGAAACCATTCCCCATTGGCACATTGCCGGCGATTGGTTTGACATCTGCTCATGCAATGTGCCCTGCCCTTGCACTTTTGCCCAGCCCCCTACGGGCGGTGCCTGCGATGCCATCTTTGCATACAAAATACGGACAGGACATTTTGGTGAAGTAGATATGGCGGGCTTGAATGTCGTGATCATCGTCGCCTTTACAGGCGACGTGTGGAGTGGAGACAAAGTCGCTGCCGGCATATTCCTTGATGCCGCAGCCAACCTGGAACAGAGACAAGCTCTGGAGTTAATTTTTACAGGTCAGGTTGGAGGCTGGATGGGGCATTTTATCCCTTCAACTCTGGGCACACTCAGAGGTGTAGACTTTGCTGATATCACAGTGGCTGTAGATGATTCACTCGAACACTGGCGGGTTGAAATCCCTGAGGTGGTCTGTGCGAGTGGCGAAGCCCTGACCGGTCCTACTGCAGATCCTTCCCGGCGCGTACAATCATGGAATCCTCCCGGAAGTGAAGTCGGGCCGACTGAAGCTGCTGTCACCTGGGGGAAAAGCATCGACGGACACTGGCAGGCATTCGGGTTTTCCCAGGACATTCCCTCGGGACAGAACAGCAAACATATTCCCTTCGACTGGAGTGGACCCGACGCATGATGCGAACTGCCAGAATCACATTCCGTCGGTTCGTTGAAGCTTTGATTTCTGTTCCCAGGATTGATACGTCAACGGCGTTTTGTACGGGTATCATCGCACTGGGTATCGTCGGCTGGATCACGGCTTTAATAATGATGGGAGGCATGGATCGAGGTCCCGGTACACCACTCCATAATTTTCCGACATTCCTGATGGGCTGGATCATTATGCTCACTGCGATGATGCTGCCTTCGGAAATGATCTATGTCAAAATTTACATGACAATCCTGAAAGGAAAAATCACGCTGCAACAGGGAAAGTCTGGTTTGGCTATTCCCCTGATCTGTTTTCTTGCCGGTTATGGAATTGCCTGGATCCTATACGGAACTCTCGCATTCATTTTGGATGCGCTTATCAGAATGAGTGCATTTGAATTCATCAATTGGAACCAAGAAGGACCACGCATTGCTGGCTCTATCCTATTTCTCGCAGGTCTTTATCAAGTTTCCTCTCTGAAGTACGCCTGTTTGACGCATTGTCGTTCACCATTCAGCTTTTTTGCCCATCACTGGCGAATCGGAATTCTGGGTAGCCTGCAAATGGGAGTTTTGCATGGACTTATTTGCGTCGCTTGTTGTTGGGCTCTGATGGCCGTGATGTTTGCAGTCGGTGCCATGAACCTGGCCTGGATGGGCCTGCTCACATTGTTCATGTTTGCTGAGAAAATCTTCCCGTTTGGACAGAAGCTGACATTACCCATCGCGATTTTTCTGTGGGTGATGGGTGTCTGGATTGCAGTCACTCCTGAATCAGTTCCTTTTTTAAATAAACCCTTACAGCTTGATACTTCGAATCATGCTGATCGGTTCAAACAACATTCTGAGGAGTCATTCGACCATCCACTGCTGGGCCAGCCTGCTCCTGAGTTCATACTTCCGAATGTGGGTCAACAAGAAGTCTCACTCAGTGAACTTAACAAACGCGGACCTGTCGTCATTGTGTTCTACTATGGTTATTATTGCAGTCATTGTGTCTCTCAGCTCTTTGGCTTAAATGAGAGGCTCCAAAAATTCAATGAACTACAAGCAACCGTAGTCGCGATCAGTGCAGATACTCCTCAGCAAACAAAGATAAAGTTTGCCAAGTATGGCGGGTTCGACTTCCCCGTCCTATCTGATAGAGAGAACCGCATCGCAACGAAGTACAAAATTTATCAGCCGGCAACGGCCTCCCGCGTCGAGGATCAGCAACACGGGTTATTTGTGGTTGATCAAAACGGTCAAGTTGTCTGGGCATACCATGGTGAGACCCCTTTCATGGATCATCAAACTTTACTTGAGGTATTAAAATCTCTGGATCAAGCTCAGTAATCAGCAGTGAGAGTCACTCAAAGTCTAATATGGGATCATCTCACGTCGAATCAAATAAGACGTCGACACGAATCCAGGGATCATGTTTGACATAAAAAAATCGGACAACGAAGTGCCATTCTTCGTTGTCCGATCATGCATCAACTAACGATCAGAATGTCAGAACGTGATATCCATCCTGAATGAGCTGACGAAAACTCATGTTTGTACCGTATTCTTCCAGCAAATTAACGCCCGCTGATTGTACGGAATCATCGACACCAAAGGCGCCCGCGCAGAAGCTGCACGCCCCTGTGATCTGATCTTTCAATTCATTGAACACAGAGTGCAACTTGTGTTCTGGCTTAGTAAGCTCACCAACCCATTTGGTACCAGCGCCGGTAAAAGCAACCTTGACATGGTCGCCCCCTTCCTTGAATTCCTTGGCAGCAGTCAGTGCATTCACGACTCGACCGAGGCCTTCACTTCCTTCAGTGTCTGTGAGAATCACAATCGCGATATTTGACATGTTTCAATTCCTTAAAAAAGATTAATTGTGTTGTTTGAATCTATAAGTAAATTTTTCAGCTCAGTCTATTTTGCCACGACTTTCGCCTTAGCAACCCGTAGAACAGGATAGGTATCTGTGAAGACATAGTCTTCTTCGGCCCCCGAATGACAGGAGTTGCATGATTCTGTTTTCATCCGCGCACCGGTCGGGTTGTAGTGAGGTGCTTCACCGAAACGGAAGAAAGCCCAGCCACCCGGTTCCTCTTCAAAGCGTTTCGTATCTTTCACCATCGCTTCCAGACTGACGAAGTCACCTTGAAAGTAACCGTTGCCACTCGGCATTGCCTTACCACCGACAGAAACAAGTTCCTTGAGAATCACAGTACCATTGGGAAACGTACCCGTCTTCTTGTATTCCGCAAAGCTCATGGGATCGATATAAACGTTGTGAAATTCCGGGAAGGCAGCCTTGCCGTTGTTCATGTCATTAGGCGTAACGGGCGCCCCAATAAAGACCCACTCCCTGTGATCTTTAGGGCGAATCAGTGCCCCCTGATCGTTGTACTCAGCTCCTTTATTCATCATCGGTGCTGTTGACTGATTGGCTGCGTGTGCTGTTGTCGTTGGTTCGACAGCAGTTCCACAGCCTGAAAGTAATGTGAGCGATAGTGTGGTCGCTCCCACCAACACCAGGCCCAGGCCGGACTGCTTTAAGTTCTTCATGTGTGACTCCCCTCATGTGGATGACTTTGTTCTGCTTGAACCCCTCTGGTTCAATTGGTATGGAGATCGCAAATGCAATCTCTATGCCACGAAACTGTCAAGTCGACTATTAAACAAGCAAGACATTGATATAAAACAACATACAAACATTTGAACTTGCCATCACAAATAGGAAAGGTATGATATGTCGTACTCAAATACGAAATACCGTGATTCCATGTCTCGTAATCTCAGTCAGGAGAGTCCGTTGAAACAGAATGCAGAAGCAGAGTCTGCTAACACCAGTGAACCCGCCGTTGATGGCACTCTCCTCTCCATCGTGCAGGGAACCGCATCAGAACGAGGCGAGCATTTTTTTGAATCGCTCGTTCAATACCTGGCAGTTTCCTTGAAGGTCAAAGCGGCCTTCGTTGCTGAGTTCAATGCGGAACGCACGGCCGTTCAGACGTTGGCCGTCTGGGTCGGAGGGCACCTCGAAGAAAACTTCCAATTTGAATTGGAAGGGACTCCCTGCCAACATGTGCTCTCAGGAGGGATTCAGCATTTCCCCGATAATATCCGGGAACTGTTTCCCAAAAACAATCTTCTGAAAAGCTTAAACGCACGCAGCTACCTTGCCATTCCTTTAACAGATGATGCAGGTGTGGTGGTCGGTCATCTGGCTGTGATTGATGATCACTCCATGGAAGCGGACGAGCGAGAGCTCTCCATTTTTCATATTTTTGCTGCTCGGGCAACCGCAGAACTGATTCGACGTCAAGCAGAACAACAGCTGGATGACAGCCTGCGTCGGGAACATCGCCTGCGCGACGAGCGACAGCGGATTGAAGCTGAAGTCGCCTATCTTCGGGAAGAACTTCGCTCCCGATCCGACTTTGCCGAAATCGTGGGTGAAAGTGATGGAATCTGGAAAGTATTACGCAACATCGACATGGTGGCTCCCACCGACAGTACAGTCTTGATTCTAGGCGAAACCGGTACTGGAAAGGAACTCGTTGCCAGAGCAATTCATAAAAACAGTAAACGGCACAATGGCGCGTTCGTTCGTGTGAACTGTGCGGCACTCCCGGAATCCCTTCTGGAAAGCGAACTCTTTGGACATGAACATGGTGCTTTCACGGGTGCCACTCAACAACGCACGGGTCGTTTCGAACTCGCTGATGGGGGCACGATCTTTCTGGACGAAATTGGTGAGATGCCATTACCTGCACAATCACGCTTGCTGCGCGTGCTGCAAGAACAGGAACTAGAACGCGTAGGAAGCAGTCAGACGATTCGGATTGATGTCAGAGTCCTGGCTGCCACCAATCGCAACCTGCTGGATATGGTTGAAGAGGGAACGTTTCGAGAAGACCTCTACTACCGACTGAATGTCTTCCCTGTTCCTATCCCGCCGCTTCGTGAGCGATTGGAAGACATTCCCACTCTGGTACGATTTTTCCTGACGAAACTGGGATCGCGGCTGGGTAAGAAAATTGATCAGGTCCCGGAATCGGTCTTTTCCATGCTCCGAGATTACGCATGGCCGGGAAATATTCGAGAGCTGGAGAATATCATCGAACGCGCCATGATTCTGACACCCGGCGATACGCTATTACTGCCTGCGGGCGTGATCCCGGTACGTCGAAAGAAAGAACAACGTTCTACCCAACTTCTGCCGCTCGAAGAAATCGAACGCAACCATATTCAAACCGTTCTGAATCACACACAAGGGACGATTGCCGGCCCCAAAGGTGCTGCCAAGATCCTGGGGCTCAATCCGAATACACTGCGAAGCCGGATGGAAAAACTCGGAATCACCGTGGAGCGATCAAATGGCAACTGAATTCCAAATCAAACGCATTTACGATGAACCAGACGACAACGATGGTTATCGCATTCTCATAGACCGCCTCTGGCCCCGTGGCATCACAAAAGCTAAGGCAAAAATTGACCTGTGGCCAAAAGATTTTACGCCTTCGACTGATTTACGGAAATGGTTCCATGCTAATTCGAGTCTATACGATGAATTCGTCGTCAGATATCTGCAAGAACTGGAAGAGCAGCGAGCTGAAATCGAACAGACTATTGAATCGATCGCTCAGCCCACGATAACACTGGTCACTTCCGTCAAAGAACCGGAACAGAGCCATGCCGTTGTCTTACAGCAATTTTTGATTAATCTAAGTTAGAATGTGTGTTCCTTGTATCGCATTTCTCGCACACATTTTAACAACTGCTTCGCGATGAAGCTGTCCAGTCCGGGGTAACGTAACTGCTGTGCCCCCAGACCGAACCGAATTCCATCCCCCCAGCGATTGCCAGGCATTCTGACATGCGGAAATTTCGCTGGGAGCAATCACGACTTGACCGCCAGTTGTGATCATTCTTTCCAGAACCGACGGCATTGCCTGACAGATGTGGGTTCCGATTTACTTCAGAGTCAAAATGAAACTTCAATGACACAGGCAAATGCAATCCAGAGATTGTTCACAACGGTCAAGCAATTATCATAAGAAAATTGATTTTCAGTGTAATCTTGAAAACAATTACTCAATGGGCAAAGTGTAAACCACCGCGCCAATCGGGGCGCCCTCTTTGACGTTTGCATAATGCGGATGGCACATCACACACTTTTTCAAAACAACGGGTACGGGTGTCATCGCGCGAAGATAAGGCTTGCCGTCTTTATCAACAATTTGTTCAACATAGCCCTTACCCGCTTTTAACTGCTTCGCCCCTTGTTTTTCGAAATCGTCCTGAGCTACGTTGTCTGATTCGTAAGGCTCTCCCGTCAAATCGATCAAACGGGCTTTATGCCAACCCTTTTTCTCGACCGCACCGAAGAGAGCAATGGCTGCACTCCCGGCTGGGAAATCGTCTTCATCATTCACATATTTGTCAGTAATCAATACGACGGCCGTTTTATAAATGTCATCGAGCATCTTCACTTGCTTTCGAGTGCGCTCAACAGCCGCCTTTGGTGGCCCGGCTTGTTTTTTATCCTTTGGTGCCTCTGCCGAAACAAAAACACTAGTTGCCACTACAGAAAGAATCACTACAGTGCTGAGCGCTATTCCAACTTTTAACATCGATTTTTTTCCTTTCAGGAGATAGTACGGTTCTCAATTCCATACAAACAAAATTAGATAATATTATCCAATTTTGATAAGACTATAATATATCCATAAAATAGATGTCAATATCCAATAAGGAGACTTAAAAAAATTTTTAAACCTTAATTGCAGGAGAAACTACCACGCTGGAATAGAATGTTATCACTTAGAACTGAATCTGCTTGCACAACCAGAAAAGAGGGTACAAAACCAATCGAGATAAGAACTTAAGTAAGGAGACACTATCATATTCGTGATTCATAAAGCAGCAGACCGAAGCTGAAGTTTCATGTTGGAACCGATTCCAGTTCATTGCTAGTTTTAAACAGATAAATGCCATAACCGAGTGTATCTCGACCCCACTCAAGATAAGCGTCCATCCACTTTCGCCTCTGGTTTCGCTTTTGGACAACACCGGCGTTCTCCGGATCTGCAAGGGCTTTTCGTTCGATAACCCGTTGGTAAGTCCATTCGAAATCATCCCATTCTTCTTTGCTGCTGGTCCAGGCTGCAAACGGAATCAATCCCAGCATTTTGCCCGTGGCAACATTTGCAGCATGAGTCATCTCGTCAGGAGTACTGTCCCCCAAATATTTTCGATACTCCTGCGAAGCCGGTTGCCGCATGTATCCTTCAGCAATCAATAGAAAGCCTCCGGGGACGACCATGGGAAGCATCTGAGAAAGCGCGTTTTGATAAGCATCTTTTCCCAGTCCGAAAGCGTGTGAGGCTCCCATACAGATCACGAGATCATATAACTCCGGCGCAATTTGAAATGATTGTGCGTCAGATACTGTAAATGTAAGGCTTGATGGGCGAACTCGCCCTTTGGCACGTTTGTTTGCCTCTGCGATATGATCCGACGATGTGTCGATCCCAACTCCCGTGATCTGATACCGTTCGGCAAGCCGAATCAAGATCTCACCTGCCCCGCAGCCTACATCGAGTACTCTTTGGTGGGGTTCGAGTTGCAAAGAATTGATGTACTTCCCCATTTTATTTTCGCTGATGGGGTCGTTCCAGAGTAGTTCGATCATTGAATCGTTCCTGTGATAGCGGGACAAATTCGAGTGTCATACGTTAGCTCATGTTGCGAATCACTATGGCATATTTCTCTGACAGTTCTGCGAGTTTTAAGTTCGTAATGTTTGTTAGAACACTGCAGTCCAACAAAGGATTAAGAATCCCTTATCGAGTTACTAGTAAATAAATTAGTTGACATATAAATTATTTATATATAATATAATTGCATGCCTGGAAATGATGACTCAATTTTGTTCCAGAGTGAACCTAAAAAAGGAACCTACGATGATCAAAGTTCGCAAAGCGGCAGAACGAGGCCACGCCAATCATGGCTGGCTCAAGACATATCACACGTTTTCGTTTTCTACCTATCGAGATCCAGAGCACATGGGATTTCGTTCGCTCCGCGTCATGAATGAAGACTGGGTGCAGCAAGGGCAAGGTTTTGGAACGCACCCGCATCATGATATGGAAATTGTAACTTACGTGCTGGAAGGGGCATTAGAACATAAGGATTCGATGGGAAACGGCGAGATATTGCGGGCGGGCGAATTCCAGCGGATGTCTGCTGGTACCGGTATCACGCATAGTGAATTCAATCCGTCTGAAACGGATCCCGTGCACCTGTATCAGATCTGGATCCTACCACAGAGTAAAGGCATCGAACCCAGCTACGAACAGAAACGATTTCCAGACAATGAAATGCACAACCAATTGCGACTTGTCGCTTCACCAGAAGCAGCCGAGGGATCGTTACACATTCATCAGGATACACGAATCTTTCTCTCACAAATCGATGAGCAAGCAAAAGTAATTCACGAACTGGAGCAAGGCCGCCATGCCTGGTTACAGGTCTTACGAGGCACAGTCTTACTCAATGGTGAGAACCTCGAAACAAGCGACGGTGCTGCCGTGAGTGAAGAAAGTATACTCATAATTCAAGCGACCAAAGATGCTGAGATCATGCTGTTTGATCTGGCATAAGCCAACTTTCAAGTTTTACATTTGAATCTCAAATGCTTTGCTTTATGATTGAATTACATTTTCTATGTTCCCAGCAAGAAGGTTTGCTCTCATACTTTATCTGTGCTCTTTTTAAGAGATGTAATGGCAGAACAAACAGCAAACAAACAAAGATGGTTTGCCTGGTTCCGGTGGATCTGGAGAGCAGGTGTGCTGATGATGCTCATTTTGTTCGTCGGCATCGTTGTGCCTGTTATACAAAATGGCCGAGCGATTCAAAAAGTGCAATCACTTAATCCATCTTATTTTGGGACGAAACCCGGATTACTTTTGGAATCCCTTCCAGCAAATTGGCAGTCATGGCTTTACAATAACTTAGGGGATCGACTACTTCCCTTTGAAACGGTCATAGATGTTGGGTGTGAGTTCAATCAAGGTCTTGACGTATTAAGTGACTTTAAAGATTTAGAAGAACTTTCTATCCACGAAGAATCAAAAATCAGTGATGCAGATCTGATTCACATCAAAGAACTGATCAAATTAAAATCTCTTGATCTCTGGGGTGTCCACGTGGGCGATGCCGGTTTGATTTACTTGAGAGAACTCACAAACTTAAAAGAACTTGATCTCAGCGAAACTCAAGTGAGCGATGCCGGTTTAGTTCACTTACAAGGGCTCACAAACCTACAAGAACTCCATCTCAGCTATACTCAAGTCAGTGGGATCGGATTACAACATTTGAGCAGACTGAAGAAGCTGGAATGGCTTGACTTAACCGGTACACAGGCGATTAACGACGCCGGTTTAGTACACCTGAAAGGACTTACTAATCTGAAGGAACTCACATTTTATGAGCTTGAAGTGAGCGATTCAGGTTTGAGTCATCTGACGGGGCTCACAAGTCTCGAACATATCGATCTTGATTTCAAAAATGTAACTGATGTCGGGGTCTCTAATTTAAAAGAACTTTCGAATCTCAGCTCTCTTTATCTCCATAGCAGCCAGATAACTGATGCCGGGTTGATTCATCTCTCGGGTTTAACAAATCTGACATCACTCGATTTAAGCAATACACAAGTAAGTGATGTAGGCCTGGTCCACCTGAAAGAGCTCACGAATCTCGTAGAGCTTGAGCTCAATGAAACACATGTGAGTGACACAGGGGTTAGTCACTTAAAAAGATTTACAAAACTTGTAAAACTCGATCTAGGGAAAACACAAGTAAGCGACACAGGCTTGATCGTTCTGAAAGAATTCACGAATCTCGCAAGACTCAATCTTAGTGAAACACAAATAAGCAATGCGGGACTGATTCACTTGAAAGGGCTCACTAATTTAAAGATTCTCGAACTCGATGGAATCCAGATAAGCGATACAGGTCTGAGTCATCTCAAAGAATTAACAAAACTCGAGGAGCTGGAATCCGATTTTACTAACGTGACTGACGCCGGGTTAGCTTCTCTGAAAAGACTGACCAAGCTGAGGTGGCTTAAACTATACAACTCCCAGATTAAGGGGCCTGGATTGATCTATCTAAAAGAGCACCCGGAACTGCACGGGCTTTATCTGGGGGGTAGTCAGGTTGACGATGCTGGTTTGGTCTATCTGAAGGAACATGTGAATCTTTGGACTCTCAGCCTCGCAGGTACCAAAGTGAGCGATGCGGGATTAATTCATCTGCGAGGGCTCAAAAAATTGCATCGTCTTGATCTGAGAGACACACAAGTGACCGCTGCAGGGGTAGAATATCTCAAGAAGTCATTACCAAAATGTCGGATTGAATACAATCATGTTGCCCCATCACCTTGAAAAGATAGAGTGGCATCATTATCTGGCGGTGTATGACTACTGCTTCAATAGGTCTCACACAAGCTTTGCCAAGGTCCTTTGCCACGGAAACCCACCGTGGCAAAGGACAACCTATAACTAATTCAAATCGATCAAACGTTCAAACCTTCAGCCTGATGTTGTTCCTGTGCCATTGCCAGATACCGTGCATAAGCGACCTCATCACGCTGGCAGGAAACTCCTTTGAAAACCATGGCAAACGAACGGCGATGTCGTGTTTCAGACATATTTGCATCGGCACGGTGAATGGTCATTCCGTGATGGGCAATCGCATCTCCCGGTTGCAGGCGCGTGACGGCTTCGTTTGAGAAGTCATCGGGAGAGTAATCAACGATTCCCTGTGAAAATCCCAAGATCTTCGATTTGGCATGCTTTCGATATCCGTGCAGATGCGAGCCTTTGACGTATCGCAGGCAACCGTTCTCGGCATCGACTTCGTCCAGTGCCAACCAGATGGTTACCACATTCGATGGCACCAGACAAAAATAGTAATTATCCTGGTGCGGTGGCGTGACATGGTTCGTATTGGGTGGTTTATTAAACCACTCCGGCTGTTCGCAGCTTGCGGGTTCCCCGACAAGGGCTTCCGCCAACTCACACCATTTTTGATGTTTTGTATAATTGCTAAAGAACGAGTCCCCTCCCATATGCTGCATCTGCTTGAGTGTCTCGGGGCGACTGCGATCCACATAGAAGGCATCGGCATCGGGAAGCTGAGGAACCACATCACTAATATAACGGTCCAGATTCTCAGTCAACTCACTGAGTTCAGATTCGGAAAGAAACTGTCGCACGACTGCAAAACCATGCTGGTCATAACTTTGTTTTTCGGTTTCAAAAGCCATTATCATTCCTCAGACAAGTTGGTGTTTCAGAGAACCATTACCAATTTCACAATGCGGAAAATGGTAATCGAAATCCTCTGAAGTTTCCAACATTTTTTCTCACCTTTGACCGGAAATTTCACTCAGTGACTCACAAGACATTGTCGCTTGTCTTGTGTATCGCTTATAAAAAAGACTCAAAACTGTATCACAACTTTACGACAGATTATCTTTTTTACTTGATGAGCATCTGAATTTCCGTCAAATATTGTTTTGGATTACCTTTGAGAATCATACCTGGCCCCTTGAGGTAAATTTCACGCGTAGGAACTTCAATTTCATATCCTTTTTCCTTCACGTAGCGCAGGATTTTTCCATACGAATCGCCCAGATCATCATACGGGCCCTTATGGAGTAGAGAGACACAGCGACCGCCCGTTAATTCTCTGACGGAGATGTTATCTGTACTGGCACCTTTCCGAATGGGCATGCAGGCCTCGAAATCTGCGTCATCTTCTTTAAACTCAGTATCGTAATGCAACAGGAATGGTTCGCCGCAGATATGCCGATTGAATTTTCTGCCGAGCGTTCCGAATCCTGACGCACAGTCGCTGTATTTGCCGCGCATCCGAATTCCAGCGATGAGAATGGAATCGACTGATTTTTCCTCAACTTCGTATGTTGCGTTGTTCATAGCCTCTCTTGCCTCCCTTTCTTTGATAATGATTTGATCAAGAAAACCGCTGATGGCCCGGTATTCCCGCATTTTCTCTGATATTCTCTGCTTCTGCTGTTTGAGGTAGTCAAGAATATCAGCTTCGTCTTCATAATTGCCTAAAATCCCAGAAATATCAGCCAGTGTGAAATCAAGTTTTCGTAATTGTGTGATGACACGGGCGGTTTCGATTTTACTCTCTGCGTAATAACGATAGCCCGTTTGCTCATCAACATACGATGGTTCCAAGACTCCCTGTTCATGGTAAAAACGTAGTGTTTTCACTGTCAGACCGGTAATCTTCGAGAACTCTCCAATGCTAAACATAGTGGCTTTCTATCTGGAAATATTCAGTGGCAAACAAAGTTGACGGTAATATACGGCCTCCAGTAAGGGGAGAGTCAACCATAAAAGCAAAAGAAATTGAAAGAGAGGTTTCGGCTTCATATTCTAAGGAAACAGAGCCAAAATGTGATATTCAGTTTGCACTTAAAAGAGGGACGGCTGCATTTGTCCGTTCATTTCCTGCCATCGTGCTTTCAACGCATCAAGCTTTTCCGGATGCTGGGCGGCAAGGTTGTGTTCCTCAGCCAGATCGTTGGCAATATTATACAATTCCCAAGACGCTTTTTTTCTTTTGCCCTGCATGTTGACGAGCTTCCAATCACCAGACCTCAATGCGGTTCGATTCCCCTGCCGCCAGAAAAATTCTTCATGAGGTGTCCCTGTCTTCTCCCCGGTGAGATACGGCATTAAATCGCGTCCGTCGATCCCCCGGGGCAGACTCGCTCCCGCAAGCACTGCAGAAGTACTGAAGAGATCCATGCTGCTAACAGGACGCTGAAACGTCTGACGTGGCTTTAATGTGCCCGTCCAGCGCATCATAAACGGAACCCGCAATCCCCCTTCGTACATCGTCCCTTTACCGCCGCGAAGCGGAAGATTGCTGGAAGTGAGTTCGCGTGTCGGGCCGCCATTGTCACTGAGAAAAACAACGAGTGTCTTTTGATCGAGTTGTGCTTCATGCACTTGTTTAAGGATTTTGCCAACACTGTCATCCATTGACGCCAGCATGGCGGCAAAGATCCGCCGATGAATGTCTTCAATGTGCTGGAAACGCTGCATGTCTTTCAGCTTCCCTTGCAACGGACTGTGAACGGCATTATATGCGAGATAGAGAAAAAAGGGTTTGTCGCGGTGACGATCAATGAAACTGACCGCTTCGCGTGTGAAGGCATCGGTTAAGTACTCCCTTTCAATCACCGGTTGCCCACCGCGAATGATGGGGTTATTGGCGTCGTAGTCAGGTTCATTGTGCCCCATATGCGTTGAGTAGATTAGATTCTTACCGATCCAGCGTCCCTTGCCTCCGCCGGGGATGGTCTTACGACGCAACATCGTAGTCACACCTTCATAAGGAGGCGGAACGAAATAATGTCCCTCATGGACGAAACCAAAGAATTCATCAAAGCCATGACGAAACGGATGGTAGTCAGCCGCGCCTCCCAGATGCCACTTCCCAATCAAACCCGTTGTATAGCCTTGATCGTGCAGAAGTTCCGCTATGGTTTGCTCCTTTGGAGGCAGACCGGTTCCGGGATCTTCGTTACGAGCACCGATCGGATTGAATTCATATCCAAAGCGGGTTGGGATCTTACCCGTCAGCATTCCGGCACGAGAGGGACTGCAATTCGGTGCCGTGACGTAGGCCCGCGTAAATCGAATTCCCTCATTAGCAATGGAATCGATGTGGGGAGTCGGAATCTGCGGATTTCCCTGACAGCCCAGCTCACCATAACCAAGATCATCGGCCAATAGGATAATGATATTGGGCTGGTCAGCCGCCTGAATTGAATTCATAGTACAGAGTGAAATGAGCAATAGTAAGAGTGATTTGATGGAACTTGTAATTCTACTAGAGTCAATCATTGAATAAAAAGGAATAAACATGGCAAGCCTGATCTTTGGTCTTTGGAATAGTTGAGATGATATTGGAGAACTAACAGAAACGAATGATAAGAATATTGTAACCAGAGCTTTAAATACTGCACACGTTATTCACATAGTTTTGTTCAATTTCGCCTCTCGTTATTTCATATTTATTCAAACCTCGCCACTTAAAACAAGTTGTTTTGCTTGATAGATCAATACAATAAATCTGTATCATGATTTAGAATTTTCATTCTTTAACTAGTCCTGTTTTCAAAACCTTTGTAAGTAAAGCTGTGTACTTAAATGAACAATCAAGGTGTGATGCAAAATAGAATTATTTCTTCGAAATCAAACAAACTATTTTTCTGCCGGCTTCCCGTTCGACTCGTCTGATTTCAGAAAAACCCGCAGTTTGCAAACGTTGTTTGGCCTGTTCAATGTGCTGCTCAGTGAAGCCGGGAGCAGAAAACAGCCGCTTTTGTGGTAGAGCGGTACGCAAACCAATTAATAGTTGTCCGTTCATTTTCAAAACGCGGTGGACTTCGTTGAGTCCCCCTATTGGATCTGACCAGTGGTGAAAACTATTCACAGCAAACACTTTGTCGAATGTTTCCTCATCAAATGGTATTTGTGAGGCTGATCCCAACTGAAGATCGACCTGACCTGTTTGAATCCCACGTCGATTGCGGCGGGATGCCTGTGATAACATCAGTACGGAAGGATCAACGCCCGCAATCCGTGTGGCCTTCGTTGTCTTAATAAGCTCTTGAATGGCTGTACCGGGGCCAAATCCGATCTCCAGTACGGTTTCATTCGGTTGAACATCAAGTAATTCAACGACTGCCTGATTCATGGATCGATTCTTAGTCGCCATGAGCCGACCAACTAACGATCCCAGAAATCCTGTAGGATGTCCAAACTGTCGTGCCAGACCGTGAGACTTGCAGACACTGATGAGATGCGATTCAGATGAACTTGCCGTCATGATGTGTTTCCCTGATTCATTCCTTTTCAAAGCACTCTCGAACCGACCGCAGTGTGCGTGTGGCCTGTGTGAGCCTGGATTCTGAAAACTTTGCGGACAGAGTTTGAAAGACTTCAGCTTCTCTCAACTGCATCTTTTCGACAAAGACGCGTCCGGTGCCAGTCAGTTGAACAAGTTTGGAGCGCCTGTGATGCGGGTTGTCGATGAATTCAACATATCCTTCCTCCACGAGTGGGTTCACGAGGCTCTGAATGTGTTGGCGCGAGACCGGACGCGCACGCGCCATCTGGGGAACTGTTTGTGGACCATTTTCATACAGCCCTTTTAATACCCCCCGCTTTCCGGCAGCGAGTTCGCCTCCCCCGTGAAGCTCATTGGCAACCACTCGTAAACGGTGAAACAGCAGGACGGTCTCGTCGATCAAATTTTCAATGGATGGTTTTTTCTGATTCATGACAACTATATTGTCATGTTGACAATATAGTTGTCAATATGAACGATTAAAAAATTAACGTTTTATCCTTATCTTGAAATCGACAATCATTTGAAGATCTTCGGATACAGTACTTGACACACATTTGTTTGTATATACAATAAAATACGGTCGAGGAAAGAGATGAAAAACAACAAGCTAGACAATTTGACCGACCTGATTGCCAGTGAGTGCATTGCCGTCCGGATGAGAATCCTGAATCGAGTGATCTCAAAGATCTATGATGATGCGCTGCGCCAGACGGGTGCTAAAGTCAGCCAGATGAATATCCTGGTTGCGGTTGGCAAGCTGGGCACGGCTCGACCTGCCGATGTGTGCGCGGCTTTGCATCTCGATGTTTCCACGCTCAGCCGCAATGTCGAACGCATGAAGGCTCGAGGTTGGCTGGAGGTCATTCCTGATGAAGATGGAAGGGCACAACCTTTTCGTCTGACAAGCGAAGGTAGAAAACTCTTAGAGCAAGCAGCCCCCGCGTGGAAAGAGGCGCAAGAACAAGCGAAGCAACTCTTAGGAGCAAATATTACTGGGCAATTAAATCAAGCTGTAAAACGAGTGAATAAAATCAATTCCTGATTTTCACTTTCTCTTTTTTTTACCATTTAATTGTATATACAAATAAAAAGGATGTAATAATGAACCTGGAAGAACACCCTACAGTGAGGAGCATCCGTCAACAGGAAACAGACAGAATCGAGAAAGTGGCTCAGCCACTCGATGCCAACTGGCTACGTCAACTCGTCCTTGATACGGGGGCCGACGATGTCGGTTTCGTCGAAATAGAAAGGCCGGCATTGGATGATCAACGGGAAGACATCCTGAATGCTTTTCCTCGTACCAAAACGCTGATCAGTTATGTTGTGCGGATGAACCGGGAACCGATTCGTTCGCCTGCGCGTTCGGTGGCAAATCTCGAATTTCATCACACAGGTGATGAGGTCAATGAGATAGGCCGTGATCTCGTAAGGACATTGGAGGACGAAGGTATCAAAGCGCTCAATCCGTCCATGGGTTTTCCCATGGAGATGGACAATTTTCCGGGAAAGATTTGGGTCGTGTCACACAAACCGGTTGCTGTGGCTGCAGGCTTGGGAATGATGGGTATACACCGTAATGTCATTCATCAGAAGTTCGGTAACTTTATATTACTGGGGACGATTCTGGTTGATGCCGAAGTTTCCAAGTATGGCCGACCCATCGACTTTAATCCTTGTCTGGAATGCAAACTCTGTGTGGCCGCCTGCCCTGTGGGAGCGATTTCTCCAGAAGGGGACTTTAACTTTTCAGCCTGTTACACGCACAATTATAAAGAGTTCATGGGAGGCTTCACCGATTGGACCGAACAAGTGGCCGACAGCAAAGATGCTGTCGATTATCGCCATCGCGTCAACGATTCCGAATCCGCTTCGATGTGGCAGAGCCTTTCCTTCGGTGCGAATTATAAAGCTGCCTATTGTCTATCAGTCTGCCCTGCAGGTGAAGATGTGATTGCACCGTACCTTGCTGATAAGAAAGCACATCTCAAAGAAAATGTACGTCCGCTGCAGCAAAAGGAAGAAACAATTTATGTTCTCAAGAATTCCGATGCCGAGCAGCACGTTGCCAAACGGTTTCCTCACAAACAGACGAAGCATGTGGGCAATAGTTTGCGTCCCAGTAACATTGACGGATTCCTCCGAGGAGTACCACTGGTCTTTCAACCTGGTAAGTCAAAGGCTTTGAACGCGACATATCACTTTACTTTTATCGGTGATGAAGTAAAAGAAGCCACGATTGTGATCCAGAATCAGAAAGTCAATGTTGAAGAAGGACATCATGGCGTACCCGATTTACGCGTGACCGCGGATACAAAAACGTGGCTCGGCTTTTTAAAGAATGAAAAAAACATCGTCTGGGCATTGCTGCGGCGGAAGATTCGTCTGAAAGGCTCCCCCAAACTCTTGCTTGCTTTTGGGAAATGCTTTCCCCAATAAGTCTTCAAGAAAAGACATCGTTTAAAGATCGGGAACTAATTCTTTATGGTCTCCTCTGGCATAGCGAATGACATCAATGATATCCATGATCAGAGACAACGAATTCACGACTATCACTCCCCTAACCCAGAGTCCAAAAGAATCATCAGGGGGAATCTGATTAAGACGCATTGCGAGCCAACCGACGAGCGGAATCCATAGAATATGCCCCAGACCAAGAATGCGTGTGAATCCAAAGCGAGCCGTCAGGAATGACATGAGCAGAGCTGCCCCAAAGATTGCAGCCAGAGTTGCCTGTGCTTCAGTGTGATGCAGAAATAAAATCGGAGTAAAGCCATTAAAAAAGATGAGCACGAATAGCCAAGCTTTAATGGGCTTCGGCATACTCATGACACCTTTATTAAATTTGACAAATCCTTGCATCGTCTCTCCTTCAGTTTGTGAGTTGATCCCCTGCCGTCACAGACTGGTACGATAGCCTGTTGTGATTTCTGTTTCAATGTCGTTATGAAATTAGACATGTGAACCGGTTCATCGACATCACTTCTGCAACTTGTGTGGATTATGGTTCGGACACTCTTTGTCACTACAGCGTTCAGGAATTGTCTTTGTTCCTTCCATCATCAAAGCACCACAAGTCTTGCGATTTCGCTTATGTTTGCAATGTTTTCCTGTAGGACGGGTCTTCAACCAAAACTTGCACTTGCGACGTGCCGAACAGGCCCACATCAGACCAAACCGCCCTCGGGTCGGCACAATTTCTCCTTCTGTGCATTCAGGACAGGCAATTCCTGTGGAAGACAGGTCAGTATGTTCGCAACAGGCAGCCTTCTTTTTCATGAGAACTTCTCAGAGAAGAAATGAAATTCTGGATTGAATTTTAGAAACCAATCAAATTCTATCGAATGATTTGTCCTCAAACTGTGAATTACTTCACGATTGAGAGAATCGAGCCTTGATTTGATCTACTCTTCAAACTATCTAACCAGAAGCTCACTGGAGATCTCTGACAGAACTGATACAGCGAAAGCCGAGGCAGCGACCTCTTGCCAGTGGAGTGCGGCCGCGGCGATAGGAGCTGCGACACAATTGGGCGGGGCCCACCCAGCTTCCGCCCCGTTCGCTGCGCACACGGGTGTTCGTCTGGTTGAAGGGATTCCGATGCATGGCTCCTAGTCTTTGATAGAATTCAGCGTCGTACCAGTCTCGGCACCACTGCCAGACATTCCCCGCCATATGATGCAGGCCAAACAGCGACATCCCTAACCTGGCATTGACATCAGCTAAAGGAAGTTCGCTGACGTCATAACGGATAGACTTCCGATGGAAGCCAAATCGCATTCTATCTTGGGATGGTGATTCAGATCCCCACGGATAAGGCTGCGAAGTCTGTCCTCTGGCCGCGTATTCCCATTGTGCTTCAGTGGGCAGATAACTGCCTGCGTCTGTGTGAGATTCATCCTGATAGCGCAGCCAAAGTTTGTCATTCGCCCAGAGTGAATAGGCATTCGCTCCATACCAGGAAACCAGAATCATCGGCCATTTCTCACAGCCAGGTAGTGGCTGCCATTCTGATCCTTCCTTTCTGATTAACATGTGAATGTTTCGATCATCATCGGCGTCGAGTACAAACCAGTCTGTCAAATAGGAATCCGGTACTTCACCAATCGAATTCAAAAACCGGCAATAGGCGGTGGTCGAAACAGGTTCAGCGTCAATCAGGAATGCGTCCAGTTCGACGATGTGCTTCGGCTTTTCATCAGCAATTGCATCGGGACGATCGCTCCCGATTTCGACTTCATCAGCAGTGGGAATCTGAATGCACCGCATACCGTCAGAGCGTCTGCGAAACTGAGGGTATGAACTCTTTGTCTCAACAGATTCGAATAAGTTTGATTTAGTCGAACCGTTTCTTTCCCAGCGTCCATCTAACTGGGTGAATGAAAACGATTCTGTCGATGTCATTGCGACTTTTGGTTGACGAAAATGGCGACTCCGATCAGGTGTTCCCGTTCCCTGATTGAGGTAGACCAGTTCTGTCAAGTCTGCCAGACGAAAGGGCTGTCGAGTGAAAATAGTCTTATACACGGGATCAGAAGACTCAGATGGTTCGGGGAGACTGGTATTAAATGCGTCTTCCAGCTCCATTAATAACTCAACTGCATCCAAGCTATCACAACGCAGGTCTTCGATCAGTCTATCACTGAGAGAAATCTGATTACGAGGAAAACCTAATTGTTCCGACGCGACATCTAAAACTTTCTGTTCGATCTCGCTAAGTCGCAACTGTGGTTTAGTGGTCATAAAATGTTCCTCTAAATGAAACGTCGACTTCATTCATCTTAAGCTTCGTATTTTAACTAATCGTCACGTCGGTCACTTTGTTCTTATTCGTGAATACTATACCTCCAGAGAAAATGAAGCAAATCCCTCCATACTGTCGAAGTAGCTCATGAGGGCCTGCATGTAAAACAAGTCGATTGTATTTAAAACGATTTTAGAAACAAACAAGATTTTCATGCTAGCGCGAATTCCTCACTTTCAATTTGTTTTGAGCCTCTTTACGTCCCTTGCGCTAGTCCTCCTTGCCCCATCCCAGACTTCCGGCCAGGATCCCACCTGGCTGGAAGAGGATGATTACCTGTATCGTGCCTACTTCGACTTTACGGGAATGGCAGGTGGAGTCAACGATACCGGACAGGGGTTATTGTTTATTCCATTGTCACAAGATGAAGAAAGTCTGTTCTTTGCCGATTTGCGGGGCAATATCTTCGATGACTCCTCAGCAGAGGGGAATTTTGGACTCGGCTATCGTCAAATGATGAATGACCAGTGGATTGCTGGCGCGTATGGCTTCTTCGATGTCCGCCGTAGTGAGTATGGCAATATCTTTCGTCAGGGAAGTTTCGGTGTGGAACTGCTGAGTATTGAATGGGATTTCCGGGCCAATGGTTATGTCCCTACACTAAAACAAAAGCGGGTTGATTCGCTGTCTACCGCATACTTGAGTGGAAATAACATTGTTGTACAGGGCGGCGAAGAACGCGCGTACTGGGGAACCGATTTTGAAGTGGGTCGTCTCTTGAAAACCTTTGATGAGATGAATGTGGATGTTGAACTGCGCGGGTATGTCGGCGGATATTACTTTGATAATTCGGCCCCCGGCTTTAAAGAAATGGCGGGACCGCGGACGCGCGTGGAATTTCGGATGTTCGATTTGCCTTTTCTGGGGAATGGATCGCGTGTAGTCCTGGCTGGTCAGTATCAATACGACGAATTGCGCGGTTCGCAAGGTACCGGCATGTTGACAATTCGTGTCCCTCTACCGGGAAATGGGGACAGTCAAAAACTGACTCGGTTCCAACGCCGTATGGTCAACCCGATTGTACGTGATATCGATATCGTATTGAACCAGGCACGGGGGCCTGTGGAACAGGCTAAGCTTCAACAGACGGGTCAGGTATTAAATAATATTACCATTATCGATGCCAATACTGTCGGTGCTGAAACGGTCTTTAATGGTGCCGGAACCGACAGCGTGGTCCTCTTCGATGGTAGTGCCGGTACGATTGATACCAGCACTGGGTTTGTCTTTAACAATGGTCAGCTCGCACTAGCTGGTGGAAAGAGCGTAAACGTCGTCGGTTGTAATTCAGGTGCCGTTGCCAGCTTCAATTATGGTTCTCGACCGACGGTCAATGGAACGGTCAATACGATTGATGTCTTTACCATGGCCGATAACTCCAGCATCGTGGGTATGAATATTACTGGCGGCCAGAATGGAATTTACGGGAACAACATCAGCGGCTTTACAATGGCTTGCAACACGATCAGTGGCGCTTTGGAAGACGGAGCGCATTTAGACGGTACGATCAACGGAACGATCATTGACAATACATTCAGCACAAATGGTACGACGACAGACAACGATGGTCTCGAAATAGAAAACTTTGTCGGCGGCAGTATCACAGGTAATACATTTAGAAACAACGATTATGGTTTCTACAGTTCCAATGAGATCAGCGGGGGAACCATCGCCCATAATACGGCCCACGACAATACCTATGATGGATTTACTTTTACTAATATCAGCGGAGGAACCATTTCAAATAATACCTCACGAGATAATGGCGAAGATGGATTTTTTTTCTTTGGTACCATGTCTAACGGAGTTTTCTCAAATAACATAGCCAGTAATAATCACAACTTCGGATTCAACTTTTTTCAGATGACCGGAGGAACTATCAGCGGCAATCAGGCGATTGACAATGATTTCGCAGGTTTTGCTTTCTTCGGTGCGATCTCTGGTGGAACGTTCTCTAGTAACATCGCTGATAAGAACGATGACGGATTTTACTTCGATCAGGACATTACAGGGGGCACATTCTCTGGAAACACGGCAAGTAACAACAGGTTCAATGGGTTTTATTTTGCTGATGACGTATCGAACATGACATTCACAGGAAACGTCGCGAGTGAAAATGTAACGAATGGAATCAAATTTGGGGATACCGTCGGCGTGGGAACGATCATCAGCAATAATTCGGCGATTGATAACAAAGATGATGGATTTGATTTCGATGATGTCGCAGGCGGTACTATCAGTAATAACTTTGCCTCAGGAAACCTGGAAGATGGTTTTGATTTTGATGATGTCTTCCTTGGTGGTACATTCAGTAATAACGTATCAGTCAGTAATACTTTCAATGGATACGATTTCATTGCACCGATTGTCGACGGAACAATTACAAATAACAGTGCCCAGAGCAACTCAGCCGATGGTTTCTTCGTGAATATTTTCAGTGGTGCTAACACAGCCACTTTCTCAAACAACACGGCGACCCAAAACACAGCAAAAGGCTATAACGTCTTATCCGGTACACCACAAAACGGAGTGGGGACGAACACCGGTTCCGGAAATGCAAGCGACAATAATTACTGATCAACAGAAAGCAGTTTACAAGGGTGACTGCTTTCTTCAACGGCCAGACTCTAAGGCACTTTGGAGTCTGGTCACTTTTTCTTTGAGTAACTCGTTCTCAGCCTTCAGCTTTTCAATGACCGGTAAGATATCTTCTCGGGAAAACCGTCTGTGAATGTGTTGATGGCAGTTCATGTCCCAGGCTTCAATCGAAAACAGAATCGCTCGTTCAGGTTTGGCTGGATACTCCGGATCGTGTAAGCGATTGATTAATTCCTCATCATCCTCAACGACTTTCGCCGTTCCCCAGAGTTTAATGCGGCGGCTGTTGACATAATCCATCAGAAACAGAAACGCTTTGGGATTTTCAGACAGATTCCCGAGCGTAATATATTGCCGATTACCGCCAAAGTCAGCGAAACCCAATGTCTTCTGGTCGATTACTTTGAGAAAGCCGCGGCTTCCCCCACGGTATTGAATATAAGGTTGTCCTGCTCCATTGGTTGTGCCCAGATAAAACATATCCAGGCTTCCTATGAATTCTTCGAGTATCGGAGTCACTTCTGTGAGCCAGCCATGCCCGCGCTCTACTTTTGAATAAGTGGAGCGTGAACCTTTTTGTGTTTGAATGGTTTTGACGGCCGGTGTAAAGGCGATATCACTCGGGTACTCGTACATCACTCGGCTTCCCCAAAAATGCTGAAAGGAAATCAAAAATCACCGGGCCTTGCAAATGGCTTCGCAAGACCCGGCGCTAGGACCAGTGCCAGGTACTTAATTTGATGTGGCCACATTTCTGTGCAGGAAACTCCGCATTGTTTGAGCGATCTTATCGCCATCTTCTTCCAGCGCGAAGTGTCCCGTATCTAATAAATGAAATTCCAGGTTTTTCAAGTCGCGTTTGTAAGGGTATGCCCCTGCATCGGGGAAGATTTGATCGTTCTTTCCCCAGACAATCAAGGTAGGAGGTTGGTATTTACGTAAATACTTCTGCCATTTCGGATAGAGTGGCGGGTTACTGCCATAACTGTAGAACAATGCTAATTGAATTTCCTGATTTCCAGGTCGATCCAACAAAGGCTGCACGTGCCCCCACGTATCGGGACTGATGGTTTCCGTGTTTCGCACGCCATGTGTGTATTGCCACTTGGTGGCGTCCAGTGTCAGGAATCCACGCAATTTGTCTCCCTGTTCCGTCGTTCGATGATTCCAGTATTCTTTGATCGGAACCCAGAATTTGTTATCGAGACCTTCATCGTATGCGTTTCCATTTTGGATAATCAGTGAATCAACCCGTTCCGGATGTTTGACGGCCAACCGAAAGCCAACCGGCGCTCCATAGTCCATCAGATAGAGTGAGTACTTTTTTAGCTCTAGCTGTTCTGTGAATGTTTCGACGACATTCGCCAGATTGTCGAAGGTATATTCAAATTTATCAACGGATGGCGCAGAACTATGCCCATAACCGGGATAGTCCGGCGCAACCACATGATATTTGTCTGCTAACGCGGGAATCAGGTTGCGAAACATATGCGATGACGTAGGAAACCCATGTAACAATAAAACGGTTGGAGCATCCTTGGGACCTGCTTCCCGATAGAAGATGTCGAGGTCATTGACTTTGACCGTTCGGTGTAGAACCTGCGTGTCATTCACTGCTTCCGCCTGCACTTTGTATCCGGTTGTGCTCACGAAAGCGAGCACAACCAGAGTCAGGACTGTCTGTTTCCAAGATCGCATTTGAATTCTCCCTTTAATTTACGTGTTGTTATTAAAAAGTATTAAATTTCTGAAACAATTAGTGGCAGCAGCTACCGCCATCAGTAGAACAGGCAGCCACAGGCTCTTCTGCCAACGCTTCGACTTCAGGGAAGTCGACTTCTGTTTGAGCCAGATGATTGAAATAGTTCGTAAAGATATTCAATGCGACATTGGCAACCACTTCGGTGATTTCTGCATCACCAAAACCAGCATCACGAAACTCCTGAAGATCCTGATCTGAAACAAAGCCGCGTTTCTCAACAATCTTCCGCGAGAATCTCATCAAGGCATTCGTCTTTTCGTCCGCATCGGATCCGGATCGACTCGACTGGATTTCCTCGGCTGTGAGACCTAGGTTTTTTCCAATCGCAGAATGGGCGGCCAGACAGTATCCACATTGATTGAACTCACCCACATTCAAAGCAATTTGCTCTCGGTTTTTCGCGGAGAGTGCGCCTGCACCAAGAGAACCACTGAATTTGAGATAAGCATCCAGAACCGCGGGAGAATTGGCCATCGTTTTCATGATATTGGGAGTGATACCCAATTTCGCTTTGACGCCGTCCAACAAAGTTTTGGCTTTACCAGTCGCAGTTTCAGGTGAAACAGAATTTAAACGTTGCATCGTTCGTCTCCTTCGTATCAATCACAGTTCAAAATATTTGTCGGGCAACTCACCCAACATCAAACAAGAAATAAACAGACAGGTCTGTATATTTACAATCAAAAAAAGAGAAACAACTATCTTCGCTTCGCTTTTGAAATCAAATCAAAGGCCGCCTCGCGGGCAATATCTGCCGCCTCGGGAGTTCCCTCGCTGACGGCGGTCACAATCGCCCCTTCAACCAGAATGGCAATTGCGGGTGCCGCAGCAGCGGCCTTCTTCCCTTCCGAATCAATAATAATCTGCTTTAACATCTCATGGAATTGACGTTTATGTTCTGTGCTAAACTGGGAAGCGGCGTGTGTCGCATCTGCCAGTTCTGCTGTCGCATTAATAAACGAACAACCTCTATAACTTGGGTTTTCAAACCAATTTCGTAGTACAATAAAAAATGCCTTGAGCGGTTTCACCCCTTCTTCAATATGACGATTCATATTTTCCTTGAGAAACTGATCAAACTGTTCCTCACGGTATTTCAACACTTCCAGAATTAAATCATCCTTAGACGGAAAATGGTTATACAACGTCATCTTAGCCACGCCGGCTTCGGCGATGACTCTATCGATTCCCACACATCGAATTCCTTCTGAATAAAACAGCTTTTCAGCTGTTTCCAGGATTCGTTTGCGGGCACTTGATGTTCGCTGTGTCTTGCTCATGTCTTAATTATACAGACCTGTCTGTTTATGTCAAGTGGTTGTTTAAAGTTTTTCTAAAAATTTAGGGGTCGGCCATTTCGAGCTACCATCACAGAATTATCAGGGTTCAACCACTGGAGCGACCGCTAATGACTTGCCAGATCGTCTTGAATCTGTTGCTGAGTTTCCAGCTGTTTCAATTCTTCCAGTGACGACTCATGCCCTGATCTGAGCTACTGTTGCTGAAACTGGGGATCCTCTCCAATGTCCGATGACCATTGGATCAATTTTCCTGTCTCATCGAAAACATAAGCGGCTGGACCGGAGGGTAAGGCAAGCCCCACTTCATCCATGGAGCTGTATGCGATGAAAAAAGTCGTTCCCTGTTTATTGATCTTGGTTATATAACTTGGCGGGCGCTCCTGAGCAAGATATTCGGAGACGTTTGTGAACTTGCCTTCAGGGTTGTTCAAAGAGTCCCAATGATTATGAGATAAGACATTGGCACACATCAAAAGGAATGGGACGATTATGAAACCGATAATCCAATCATGCTTAGTATGACTTTTCATCTGCCTGATCCAAGCGACTAATTTTTAGGACGACGAGCGAATTTTGGTTTCGTTTGTGGTTAGTGTTTGAGTAAAGCCAGCAGCAGGTTTCCTAACACTCACGATGACAATAATTACCATTGTGACCACGGCTGCAATCAGAGAAATTCCAGGATCAATTAGAACGTTTTTGTGTAACCCTTTATACGTCGGATAAAAGATATCTGTCAGCAACAGAGACAGGACTGTCACCGAGCTGATAAGAATCAATGACCGCATAAACCGAATACCCTTGTGTGGTGTATAGGCTGCAAATGCAGCAAGAGCAAAAACTGCTGCACTGTGCAGTCCCGTATGAAGTATCCATTCAGGTCTGTTTCTGATTAGATATTCTTGACGCGCAATTTGGTCTTGTCTCTCACTACGTGTCAAAGAATCAGATGAAGTTGGCCAGGGAATACTAAAAATAACAGTGGGAATAAGAAAACCAACCAGTGCAAATAACAGTGATTTCTGAAGTCCCCGTTTGATATTCATTATTTCTGATTCTCCTGTCTCTCATTTGACAAGCCTTCAGAATATAACCTTGATTGAATTATAACGAATTTCATGTCAGTTCCCTATTAAATTTTAGTTCGCATTTTCGATGCTGTCAGACTCCTCGAAAGGACCATACCAAAGGTCAATGAGTTTTCCGGTTACATAATGATCAACATCTGGACGGCGATCTAACCAGGTCTTGATTGCCTTTAACCTTTCTTCGGGATGATTTGACTTTGTCCCTAATTGAATGATTCCGTCGAAAGAATCATCCATGCCACCGATTCCACAGCAACAGTGATTTCCTTCAATGGCTTGTTCAATAAAATCGTCAAGAAAGGAATCGAAATCAACACAGGTTGTTCTTTTGATCGTGATCGAAGTTCCCCATTCTTTGAACTCTCCCAGATGCTTCTTTTTTCGGAGTCGTTTTTTCATATTTTTCTTAGAAATAAAGTACAAGAGTAATCCGAAGCCCCTTCACAGAACTTATACGAACAGGGCATTTCAATACCATAATCATTTAAAGCGGAAACCAATATGTTTCACCTGAATTCTTAGATTCAATCAGGGTCTCCGTCGGATGAAAATACTTTCGATCGATCATAATTAATGGTGAGAAAAAATAACCGAGATCATTATCCCGGCTGACATACATCCCTTTGATATTTTTGAATTTTGCTTGGTATCGGCACCCTTTAGGATTCCAAGTGGAAATATCAGAAACGGATAGGCCCATGCTGCGATATCTGACTTTCCCAGACTGATTGAAATAATAGCCGCCATGGTAGGAGAGTATGCAATAAATTCCTACGTAAATGCTGATAGTGATTACGATTCCCATCAGAGAAAACTTTACGCGGTTGCTAAGTTTCAAAATCCTTTCTCCTTTCTTATGAGGAGGTCTGATTCGCTACTTAACTACAATCATGAATTGACCAATCCTGATTTAAGTTCATTCTATCGCATTTGACAGGCAAATCAGAAATAGAATCTCAAAAGTGGAAAACCTATTTTTATGAATCGTGGTAAAGTTTCAGCCGAATCGGGTCTAATAAAATGCGGGTGACTTGACATGACAGTTCCTTGTGCATAAATTAACCATATGGTTAATTCAAGAGCACAACAACTTGACGAGACCTTTTTTGCTCTGTCTGATCCGACGCGTAGAGCCATTATTGCGCGGCTGGCCGATGGTGATTCGACCGTAGCAGAACTTTCGGAACCGTTTTCAGTTTCGGCACCGGCGATCTCGAAGCATCTGCGAGTCCTGGAACGCGCGGGGCTCTTAACGCAGGAACGGGATGGCCGTGCACGCAGGTGCCATCTGATGCCGGAACCCCTCAAAGAAGCTGCCGAATGGGTCGAAAAGTACCAACGATTCTGGGAAGGGAAACTCGATCAACTCGTGAAATACCTCGAACAAAGTCAGCAGGAAAAACAAACATGATCGAAAAATATTCGGATGACAATTCTCTGACCATACGACGTACGATCAATGCGCCACGGCAACTGGTATTTGATGCATGGACACAGATTGAACATTTGAAAAACTGGTGGCGGGCCAGCCCCGCTTGGTCGACCGAAATCGCTGAGGTTGATCTGCGTGTTGGTGGAAAATATCGACTCGGAATGCGCGACCCGGACAAAGAAGGCCCCTTTACCTGTTATGGTGAGTTCGTTGAGATTGTCCCTCCGGAAAAACTGGTCTATACCTGGTCGTGGGAGATGTCGACAGCGGACATCGGCGAGACACTCGTGACAGTAGAATTCCTGGAACAAGACGAAGCAACGGAACTTGTATTGACACACGAGCGGTTCCCGAATGCAGAAGCAGCCAGCGAACATACCAAGGGCTGGACAGGCTGCATCGAGGGGCTGTCCCGTCTTGTGGAGTCTGCCTGATGGTGCTGTTCTTCGAAGAGAGGACTGTTAGATGAATGGTTTTCGATATGAAACAAAAATCGCGAAATCACCCTCCGACGTTTATGCTGCATTGACCACGAAGCCAGGTATCCAGGGTTGGTGGACGCCCGATTGCGATGTTCCCTCACAAATCGATGATCTTCTAAAAGTACGGTTTGGTGAGATGTTTCACACCTACAAAGTCGAGTCTCTGCTACCTTATGAAGAAGTTTGTTGGAACTGTGTTGAGCATTTTCACAATATGCCGGGGCTCACAAAATTTGACGAGTGGGTTGGAACTCGGCTCTCTTTTCGACTAAAGGCTATCGAAGAGGGAACACAATTGTTATTTGAGCATGAAGGCTTAACAGAGCAATTAGAATGCTATCCACACTGTTCCGAGCGTTGGCCTTTCTTTCTTGGTGTGAGCTTGAAAGAATATGTAGAGATCGGAACAGGCAGACCTTATATTGATCAGGAGCCTGCCGAATTTGATACATGAAGACATCAAACATTAACTAACGTCAAAATCTCTTCTAAGGACAAAACAATGAGTATTGCCGCACACATTAAAAACGAATTACAACTCCCCACATCAGTCGTACAAGGCTATCTTCAGGATCTCTCGGATGAGGATTTAATGCGTCGTCCTGTCGAGAATGCGAATCACATTGCCTGGCAGCTAGGCCATCTGATCGTCGCAGAGCACGACCTCAACAATATGGTCTGTCCCGATTCGATGCCTGCCTTACCTGAAGGGTTTGCAGAAAAACATAGCAAGGAAACCGCATCCAGCGATAATCCTGGCGATTTCTGCACGAAGGACGAATATCTGAAATACATGGATGAACAACGGGCGGGGACATTGGCTTTACTGGATCGCTTGAGTGATGAAGAGCTTCAGGTGCCCGCTCCCGAGCATCTCAAAATGTTTGGTGGTACGGTCGGAGCCGTCATTGCCGGCCAGTCAGCACATTGGATGATGCACGCTGGTCAATGGGTGATTGTGCGTCGGCAACTTGGCAAAGAAGCGTTGTTTTAACCAAAACTAAAGAGCGAGAAAAAAATGACGATCGAATTCACGGTTTCGGATATCATCCCGGCATCACCACAAGAAATTTACGATACCTGGCTCGACAGTCACGGTCACTCCCGAATGACGGGCAGCCCTGCCCATGCAACGGCAAACGTAGGTGACTCTTTCGATGCCTGGGAAGGACATATCACCGGCAAGAACCTTGAATTAGAACCGGGGAAACGAATCGTACAATCGTGGCGGGCAGCAGATTATACCGAGTCGGACGGGCATTCCCAAATCGAAGTCGCTCTCGAACCTGCTGAAGGTGGCACAAAAATCACGCTCACGCATCGTAATGTACCAGATAACCAAACCGGCCATCAGGCCGGCTGGTTGTCGCATTATTTCGAACCCATGAAGCACTATTTTGGTGAGAGCAAATAATCATGAAAAGAACTGTGCTGGGAATCATCATTGCGGCCATCGTGCTTTATATCTGGGGTTTTATCTATTGGGGCTTTGGACCTTACAGTACGATGATCTGGAAAAAATCAACAGATGATGTCGCCGCGGGGAAAGCACTTCAGGAATTTTTTCCTCAAAACGGAACTTACTTTGTTCCCAGTTTTGATCAGGATCAGAAACTAGTAGAAACGCTTTACGAGGAAGGGCCTGTGGCGTATGTCCATATGCTTTCGATCAATGGCAGGCCAATCATGGCTGATTTTTCGAATCTGATTCAAGGGTTCTTTCTGAATCTCGTCGTAATCATACTGATCGCAATTTTACTAAATCAAGTTTGCACATCGCTTCCCGGGTATCTTGATCGCGTCAAATTTGTCGCACTGGCAGGATTGATTTCAGCGATTTTCTATGATTGCGGCGATGCGGTCTGGTGGATGCTCGACTGGTCCTGGGAACTCTATCAGGCGTTTTATGGTTTTTCAGCCTGGCTGGTGATTGGTTTGATTCTGGCAAAGTTTATTGAGCCGGAGATGAAACAAGATTCGCCGACATAATCTCGCAGCTCATGCTCAGACTGAAACCGACTCTACAAAGCCGGGAGGACGTCTGACTTGTGTTGCTTGCTCAAACGCGTAGGCGTAGCTGATCAGCTTGCCTTCCTGATAAGCACCCGCGAAAAAAGAGAGTCCAATGGGAAGGCCGTGTACGTAACCTGCCGGAACTGTAATATGCGGATAACCGGCGAGTGCCGGAGGTGTGGAACAACCAGAACTACCACCGAGTTTGAGAATGTTGTCACCTACGACAGGATCGATCACAAAGGCAGGCGTCCCTTCCGTAGGTGCAATGATCGCGTCGAGCCGGTGCTCTTTTAATGCTTTGTCGATTCCATCGGTGCGCGAGAGACGATAGCACTCGGCTTTTGCATCCAAATAAGCGGCATCGTTCAAGTCGCCTTTCGCCTGTGCGATTTCTAACAATTCTTGCTGGAAGAACGGCATCACCTGCTCTGCATGAGCTCGATTGAACTGAATCAACTCTGCAAGGTTCTTGACTTTCGCCCCCGGATGCTCAGCTAGATAGCGATTCACGCTTGCCTTAAACTCGTATAGGAACAGTTCCAGTTCGAGTTCGCCAAACATCGGCAACGTACTTGCCTGGACAGGGTCGACGATGACCGCCCCCAATTCTTCCAGCTGACGAATGGCGTTTTCAATGATGGCATCGGTCCCTTCGTGATCGCCAAAACATTCGCGGGCGACGCCTAATCGGGCGCCTTTGATCATTGTAGTATCAAGAAACTGGCAATAGTCTTGTTCGCTCTGGTCGACACTGGACTGTGTCGCCGGATCGCGTGGATCAACACCAGTCAACGCAGTCAGGACCGTGGCTACATCTGCAACACAGCGCGCCATCGGCCCCGCCGTATCCTGAGGAGATGAAACACCAATGACCCCCGAACGACTCACGAGACCAACCGTTGGTTTGAGTCCCACGATGTTGTTGGTCGATGACGGCCGCACGATGGACCCATCGACTTCAGCACCAATGGCGGCGATACACAGATTGGCGGCGACTGCTACCGCCGATCCGGAACTGGAACCGAGCGGGCTGCGGTCCAGAACATAGGGATTGCGTACCTGTCCGCCACGACTGCTCCAGCCACTGCATCCTCGTGTTGAACGCATATAGCCCCACTCGCTCATATTTGTTTTTCCGAGCAAAACAGCACCAGCATCACGTAATTTTTCGACGAGTAACGCATCCTGTGGCGCAATATTACCTTCCAGTGCCAGTGAGCCAGCCGTTGTCTGCATCTTGTCTGCCGTGTCGATACTATCTTTAATCAGTATGGGCACACCATGCAGCGGACCGCGTGGACCACTTTGGTCTCGTTCTCGATCTAATGCTTTGGCAATTGCCAACGCATCCGGGTTAACCTCGATTACTGATCGTAGTGTGGGACCAGCGGTATCAATCTCTGAGATGCGCTTCAAGAACGCTTCGCAGAGACTGACTGAAGTCCATTGCCCTTGATCAAACAAAGTCTCTAGATCTGAGATTGTATACTCTGGCACTTCCATCGTGTTCTCTTTTCAGACTTGTTGTTGAGAGAGCCATTTGTAATACAACATGAAAAATGGCTGGCAATTTTACGAATCAATTGTGCTGACTTTATTCTTCCTTACTCACATTCTCTTCAAACGTAATCAGATTTTTATCTCCATCACTAATGGCAAATTCTTTGCTGCCCCAGGACGTCTCTTCCAGTGGCGCGTTCGGATGCACTACGCCAAGGGGTTCGTACTCCTGATAGAGTTCGTCGATTCCCTTCACTACGATGCGGCAGCCACATTGAGTTGGTAACTCAGGATCCGAACACTGCCAGAGATGGATGCAAACATCATCCCGTTTAACAATGGCATACGGTTCTTCACTGAGAAACGCGATTTCAAAGCCGAGTGTGTCGCGATAGAATTCAACAGCTTGTTTTACATCGGGAGATGGTAAAACAGGAACGCCCGTGCGAAATTGGGACTTTGATTGATCCATAGCAAGGGTGACCTCACTTGATTGAATACAGAATCAACAATTGAAAATGAGCTGGCTCTGAAATGAATTCAGAGCCAGCTCATACATTTCTTTTTTTGGATGAGGCTCAAAAATTGTTGTGAAAAACGTTATGTGACGACTACCTTCGGATTCGAGCCATACGCATTGTCGCCTGCTTCACCCTCAATGATCATAAAGACCAGCAGAACGAGCCCACCAATGAGGGGAACAAACACGATCAAGATCCACCACCCGCTACGCCCCGTATCATGCAACCTGCGCACAGTCACTGCAATACCGGGAATAAAGACAAACAGACCATAAAGAGCGGGAAGTGCGACAAGCATTGGTTCACCAACGAATCCAACTAACATATTTAATACAAACGCAATAATGAAGTTGAATAGAGTAAACATCCAGTACTCCATTCTGCGTGCACGACCATTGAATTCCGCATACTTCTTTAAGACTTCCAGGTACCAGTTCATGTCATCGCCTTTCTTAAAGTGCTCACAAGTTTTGATTGGATGACTGCGGGTGCGAAACTGCAGTCTCGCTGGTAATACAACAAAGTCTCTCTACGATTGGCCCGATGAAATCACATCATACTTACGGGATCTCGATTTTCAATTAAGAAATGGAGAAAATGAGGATTACAACCCTATTTGTACCAACATGATATGAAATTTCTACGCTCATAAAGTTGGGAAGAGGTCGCATGCGACCGGTCATGATTGACCTTTGAAAACGCTCCTATTGATCTGACCAGACCGCGTATTCATTTCCATTAGGATCACCAAAGTGAAACCGACGACCTCCGGGAAACGAAAAGATCGGCTTGATGATGGAACCACCTGCGCTCTCTATCTTAGCAAGGGTTTGTTCGAGATCTTTACTATAGAACACAATCAGAGCACTGCCGTTGTCTGTAGAAACCTTTAAATCAGACTGAAAAAAGCCACCATCAATGCCTTCGTTCGAAAAGGCTGTATAATCAGGCCCAAAATCCTCGAAGGTCCAACCGAACACGGTTGTGAAAAATGACTTAGTTGCCGGAATGTCTTTTGCGGGGAATTCGACGTAATTAATTTTTTCATGTTCGAGCATTATCTGTTCCCTGAAAAAAAGATCATACTAAAATATGATCACGAATATCTGTCAGTTAGTTTGATTCGCTAGCTGTAAACTTGAGTCTTATGATTTGATTCCCCGTTGGCTCATGAACAGATTCTTTAAGAGGTTGAAAGCCATAACGGGCGTAGAATTCTTGACCGATCGTGTTTTCTTTAAACACTTCGACTTCGAGGTCACCCCGTAATTCCTGGGCCTTATCCATCAATGCTTTTCCGGCACCCGTCCCGTGAAATTCAGGTTGTACAAATATCGCTCCGACTTCATTACCGAGTAACGCGATAAAACCAATAACTTGTCCCCCCTGCTCTATCACCCAGGTTTCCGCATTAGGCAGATACAGATTCGGGATGTTGTCACGCTCCTGCTCCAGAAATTCGTCTGTCAGAAAAGGATGTGCGAGGCGTGATGCACTTTCCCAGGCAGATAGAAGATCGTTCAAATCTTCTGCTCGATATTCACGAATGATGCTTTCCATCTGCTTTCCATGATGTAGTTTATTGAAGGGAGTCTTGGAAAAAATCAGATGTGTGTTATGACATGTTATGCGCTACTGTCAATGCACGAGCATCGAAAAAGTTTATATCAATATATGTAGATGGAATTTTACTGTGTTTCAAAAGGCCACGGATCCTCCATTCTGGACTCCATCCACTCATTAAGTCGTCGCCAGATTTCTAATTGTTCTTTGTAAGCGTCCGAACCATAAGGTTCATTATGAGCCAGTCGCAAAAAAATCTTTCGAGCCTCTTTGGGATCAGAACTCTTTTGATAGATGCGCATTTGCCCGGTATTACCCAAGGAAAGATAGACAAAAGGACCAGTTGATAGACTTGATTCTTGTAGCATCAACGTTTTGAGACCATAGAAGGTTTTACCTTCCAAGTAACCCGTTTGTACCCAGACATGTTGATGCTTTGCTTCGATATTTGTCTGATACCAGTCGCTGCTTTCGACAGGCTGTTTCCAGCTATGGAGGGGCAAGCCTAACCCCATAATTCGCCATCTTGTATGTAGCATACTGCAGATCGCGCAGCGAAAATAGGTTTCACTAATCACCGGAAACAACAGCAGGAACAGGATCGCAATTACTAGCAATACCTTCCTGCGTCTTTTGTGATATTTTTGATCCGAAGTACTTGATGTTTTTTCGGATTTTTCGTGTTCGGTCATTTAGCGAGACCTCTGCCATGAAATCCAAAGGTAGCCTGCATGATCTCACGCAAGTTAAACCACCAACCTTCAACTTATCTAATGGAGAATAAATTGTCCATAACTTAATTATAATGAGAAGAGGAATTAAAAAAGGCTTGATACAGAACCAGAGACTGCATCAAGCCTGTTGTTTTCATAATCTTAAAGCACTTACTTTTTATGATGCTTGGAAAAATGTTCGGACAAATAATCGCGTCCGAAATCGCCATCAAATTCGCGCCAGACGGCATGGACGTGGTTGGCATTGTTCTGCGTATTTGCAAATTCGATCAGGAATGTTTTGGATTGGATGCGGTAATAATGAAACTCGCCGCGTTTCTTTCCGCCACTCCAGGCGAAATACAAATCGCTGCCATCTTTGATTCTCCCTTTGTAGCGCGTGCCATTGAGAATCTCTGGACGAAAGCGGGTTGTATAGACGTTGACCAGCTTCAAGAGTTTTTTCTGCTGCGATGGATCAAGGTCCGCAAAGCTGATTCCCTTGAAGGTAAACAACCCGCGGTCGGCTTTAGGAACATCGGTGGTCAGCACTTCCCTGATGACGCTATTCTGCAAGAGCTTCTTATCCATGGCAGACGTGTCAATCGTCGCAATGGCCATCTGGTCGTTGTCGAATGACTGAATCAAGCTCAGAGCCAATGTCTGCTCCTTCTCAAGCACTTCGACGCCAGCTAAATTGCCCGATGTGACTTTGCCAGGATTAGATCCGAAAAAGGAAGGTGTGACAGAAAATTTCTTCCCATTAATAATCGTAACGTTCACAGAAAGATGATGACCTTCAAAACGCCAGCCCCAGGTTCCTTTTGGATTGGGCTTTCCAAAAATGGAAACATAATAGAGTTCGGGATCACGATAGTCTTTGCCTTCAATGTCATACAGGACTTTTTCCAAAGCACGAATTGACATCATTTCCAGATAGCCACGGTTCGACAGCGCCGTCGCAGGCAATGCAAGGGCAAAGATGCGTTGTTGTGGCGTCATCTGACCGATGGTCAATCCTTTGCGGCCGTCCGGCTTGATGACAAAATCAGGCACAAAGTGCCATTTGCTGCGTTGTTCATCGTCGAATTTAAATGTGGCCTGTGCCCGTTGCTCTTTCGAAAGTGAGGCCAACCAGCGTTTGGCAACCGCCGCCATTTCCGCACTGGCTTTGGAAATTTGAGCTTTTTGCCATTTGTTGTTTGGCTCAGCAGAAGAAGCTTGACTGACACTCATCAAGCTGAAACTAAGGCATGTCATCAGGATAAATCCTGAATAAAAATGGTGAGTCTTCAAGGTGCAATTCCTCATGATAAAGAGAGTAAACAGAATTGTCCGGTCATCACGTTCACACGTATAACAAAAGCGGATAACGAACTCTGAAACGTATTTCCGTTATCTTATCATAGTAGAACAGGAGCGAGTAGTAATTTGGGGTTAGAAGCAACCGGATTTACAAATGCTTTTTCCTGATAATACTAAATGAAATTACTGACGCACGCTGGTAGTGAGGTCCAATTCCCTGGCATAAATTTTTTTTACTCTTTCTTTTTTCTTGCGAATTGTTAGTAATAATTTTCAAATTGAGCGAATAACAGAACAGATTCGATTTGGACATATCCAAATCTGTATAAGGAGTTACAACTTTCTCTTAAAAAACGAAGGATAATTAAGCAAAAAAGGGAACAGAGTGTCTCTTTAAAATGTCTAACAAGACCAGAATCATTCGGAACGATTTGTTTTCTATCCGAAATTTGCAATTGTGACACCTGAAAAATTGACTCTTTCGCGGGCACCGAAAGTGGGAGTTGGCTAAATTGAAGGACATGCTCACCACATTTTCATCGATCATCATAATTCTATTTTGCTTCTCACTCTTTTATGTTAGTGATGAGGCAGAAACGAACAAAGAAAAATCAGCCGCTTTAAGGGAGCACAACGCCCGCTTTCAACATGGGCAACATCCCCTCGCTAAAACCAAGATGTTTACGCGCGTGCAATCTGTGAGCTTGAAAAAGGGAATCTTGATGTTTGTGACCGCAGATCCAGACGGTCTCAACGAACACTTTTTCCTGCTTCGCGACAAGAATGTGATCCTGGCCAAAAAACCTGCTATCGGCATGCCCCGAAATTCGATCAAGTTCGAAGACGATGGCCATAATACTCTGGTCGTCACCATCCCCGATTCGTTTGATATCGATCTCTTAACCGCGATGTCATCAGATTAATCTATCTCCAGGTTGATTTCAGCATCACCAGAACCAATTGGACCAAGAATCACAGCTCAGAATCGCCAGGATTCAAATGGATGCACTCTCAGATCAATTTTCAAATTAATCGAAGTTGAGTGATCCCTCACTCTGCACGATACGTTCTCTTTGTGTCGGGAGAGGTCTGCCCAAAAACACATTGAGGTCAGCCGTGATTGAATCAATGAACGAAGCTCAACTTTTCAAAGACGAGTATGAAGCAGCTGTTTGTAAATACAACAAAAGCACTTCGATCTCTGGTTTTATCATAATGTTTTTCATGCTTCTTTCCCCATTCTTGGGTTTGATATTCATCGATGATCTTTACGAAAGAGATACAACACAAAACTGCGCTGAACATCGTCTGTGGATAGGAATTGGATTAGGTCTCTATCTCTTAATTTCATTTATTCTGCCAATAACCTGCGTCATATTCTATGACAATCGATTAAAACGCAATTTGAAGTTAAACTGCCCGCTTTGTGATGCGTTTATAGGAATGGAACGCACGAGTGATCACATTCTGAAAACAGGCATGTGCCATCAGTGTAAAGAAATGTTATTTGAGGGGGAACTCGCTTCGAAGGAAGAAGCCCTTCGGTATTACTATCAACTTGAAGTTGATGAAAACCAAAAAACTAAATCAGAGATGAAGGGTATCACGCGGTTTACATTTATTGTCTCAATTTTGGCACTCATTCCCAGTTTATTAATTTACGTCTGGATGGCAAAGATCAAAGAGTCAATGGGGGAAGCAGTACCCTCTGTCTTTGGATACTTAGTATTCTTTTTGATTTTTCCTCCGATTTTTTGGTTTCTTTCAAGGATATCACTCAAAGAATGTGAGAGGCGCGACGAAGAACTAAGAAAAACAGCACTCGAAATGACTTTTCATAACCTCAAGACCGAGGACAAAAATTAGACATTCAAAATGAAACGGGTATCATTTTAAAGATCGAGTACCTGAGACAGGAGATCATAAAATGAGTGGAATCGCGACTTATCGTCATACACAAAAGGCACCGCTTGGTTTGCTGGTCTATGCGGTTGCCATCGGAATGTTTTTGGGCGCGTGGTTTACTGATCTGCAATCGGTAAGTCTCATTTTAGCATTGGTGGGTGCCCTGATTTTGATATTGGGATCGGCATTTCAACAACTGACGGTAGAAGACGAAGACGACCAGATTGCCATTCGCTTCGGCCCGTTACCGCTCTTTCGTAAAAGCGTGCGTTACGATGACATTACCGATGTCGAGGTGGGCCGAACGACATTCATTGAAGGCTGGGGGATTCATATGAGTCCGCGGGGCGGTCTGGTCTGGAACCTCTGGGGACGCGACTGTGTGGTGCTGAAGTTGCGAAACAGTGTTCTGCGGGTTGGTACCGATGATGCCGAAAACCTGGCTTCCTTTGTGAACAAGCGACTGCAAACCGAGGAGAGAGAATAAGCCGCATGAATCCGACACGCTGTCTCATCTGATGAGTAACACGACTCCTGGAACTTAGCGGGAACAAAATCGATCTGGCGATGGAAGAACCACCAGTCACATTCCCCAGAGAGATCGTTTATTGCCGCCTGCCTTTGATCGACGGGGAAGAAAATCATCAACCGGTATTGCAAACGGCGATTGAGACTCTGGTCCGATTCATCGAGGCCGAGGAACCGACTCTGGTCGCCTGTAGCGGTGGCATGAGCCGCTCACCCGCCATCGTGGCAGCCGCTCTGTCCAAAATCAATGGGACAAGTTTCGATGAAGCGATTGAGCAGATCGTTGCTGTCGGCCCGTGCGACGTGGCGCCTGGACCGTGGAATGAGATTCAGGAATTGCTGGAAGAGAATTAGATGAATGGGAAACGTGAATTCGCCAATTTTGAGAACTGAGCAGAATGATTCGAACCACCCTGATTAAAGTTCGTGGCGTTCATGCTTTTCGTGGTACTTTAATTCAGGTGTAATTAACGAGGATCATTTCGTCACAGAAATTATTTTTGTAGAATAGCGAAGCCTAGGTCTGCTTCGCATAAAGCGATTTGCCTTTATGGTTTATGACTTCGATTTTTCCTGGATTTGATACCAGCGTTGATCCACTTGTAGAATCACGTTACCAAGCGATAAGTATTTCGCCAACCGCTGATCCTGCTTGAGCAACTGGAAGTAGTCTTTGGATCCAACCTCAATCATTTTGAGATTTTTATGTTTTTGTGGATCGTATAAACTCTCATTCCAGAAGGCTCCCTCTGATTTATAGAAGGTCCGATTCCCGATATAACGGATCGACTGAAGGGCGGAACCTTTTTTGCCGACCTTTTTCATTTCTCGTTCTGCTTGAAAATACAAGCGAGAGGCATTGCCACTTTTACCGGCAGCACTTCGATCACGGTTGGAACTTTGTGCATCTTCAATCTGACTTTGCCTTTGTCGAAGGCTGCTGCTCCCCCCACGTTGAAAACTATCAAATTCAACTTTTTCTTTGATATTCTTCTGTAGTTGACGGCCCTCTCGTAATAACCGCAATTGACCACGACCTGCTTGTAGCGCAGGAAGCGGAGAATTACCCAACATGGTGTCATCAGCCATCAGGAAACTCGTATAGGGAGTCACAATTCCGTGCTGTTTGGCAAGTAAGGTGATCTCATTCACTAATTCCTGATCTGGCTGTGACGTATTGTTCTTGCGGATTTCTTCAAGAAGGAAATCCACTTTTTGTCCTGCCCAAAGCCGAGGTACAAAAGAACTTCGGTCATCGGACGATTCTTTTGGAAAATCCAATTGGTATGAAAGCGTTGTTTTGGCCCCATTAATAGTACCCGTGACATTTACTGTTTTTTGACCAGAACCTGTATAACGCCCGTAAACCAGCAATTGCTCTCCCTTGAAAATGTCTCGAATTTGTCGAGGATAGACGTCGATCACGCCGGCCCCATCGAAATCAAATGAGACGTCTGTCATCACAGGGCTGCCCACCCGATCAAAAAACTGGCTGATTTTCTTGGTAATATCTTCTTTGGGAAGAATATAGTCTGCTTCTCCACGATGATCGAGTGCTAGAAAATCAAGCAATTTGGTATTCACATTATAGCCCTCACCGAAGACGAACAATCGTACGTTCTCGGTGTTCTTTTGAGAAATTGTCTGCAGAATTTTCTGAGCATCGCGCTCACCAATTGTGGGCAGCCCATCTGTGGAAAAGACTATCATTTTCAGCCGATCATGCGCAGAACTCTCAATATCTGTTTCGAGATGTTTTAACGAGAGTAACAACGCCTCTTCAATGGCCGTTCCACCACGGGCTGACAACGCATCCGCATATGCCAGAGCCTTTTGTTTCGACTCTTCATTAAAAAAAATCAACCCTTGTTTGTCGAAATGGCGTGCCGTCGTACTGAAGTCAATGATATTAAAGCGGTCACCTGGACGCAGATGATTCAAACAGTATTTCAAAGCCTCACGTGCCTGCGTAATTTTATTATTTTCCAGCATAGAACCCGATGTATCGATACAAAACACGACATCTTTGGGCATGATTTGTTTCTCAGTCAGTTTTCCGATCCCCTGCCCTTGTGTGGGAGAGAGCATCATCATGAAATAGCCAGCCTCTCCTTTTTCTCGATGAGCAACCAGACTGGCTCCAACTTTGTCGGATGACGTCTGATAGTAAAGCACGAAAGGATGTTTAGGCAAATAGTTTTTCTGCTTCCATTCGACAGAAATATCCCAGTCTTTTTTCTCGACTAATTTGACTTGATGAGTGGGGCTATAAATATTCTTGATCGGCTCATCGCTACGGATATTCACAGTGACTGAAGCTTCTTTGAGTGGTTGCATTAATGCTTTGGGATTCGTGTTAAGCATTTGCAAACGGATCAAATCTCCTCGTTTTTTCAGGACTGTCGTGTAGGTCAATTTGACCATCACCGTTTTTCCTGCCGCGACCCGCGGAATTTTGGTTTGGATCAGCTGGTTACCATAATATTCCAGTAATGCAGGTGAGCCACCTTTTTTAACGATCTCCTGAAAAACCTGATTGGCTTTTTTGACATCCAATATTTCCGCCTGCATTTCTTTACCATCCACGAGCACAGACATGTTATTCACCTGGGTTCCCGGTTCGAGCTCCATGTAACATGTCCCGCCTACGATGGCTCTGCCATTGGGATTCCGAAATGCACAATGATAGGTTTTCACAGCCACCTGGTTGGTAATATCAACGTTGATATGATCCATCCAGACTTGAACGGGTTGAGGAGCCCTCATGAAACAAGCCTGTGTCATTGTGCTTGCACCAATCAGTACCATTACAGCACAGGCAATTCCCAATGATAGTCGATAGGATTTCATAACTGGACTCCCTTAATGGCTTTGCTTTTGTTTGAAGGAATTACGGTTTTCAGCAGGAAATACTGACTCATTCAGATTGAAACTGAAAATTCTTTTTCACAGCCTGCGATTTCAAAGCTTTGATGACAGCCGTATCAAACGTGGTTTCTTTTTTCTGGTTTTGTTGCTTCTTCATTTCATCCGCAATGAACTTGTTTCGTTTTTTGGTGAGTTCTTGAATCTGAAGTTGAATCGCTTTTCGTTCTTTCTGTTTTTTCTCGATATAAGCAGTCTGCTCTTTTTTCGTCAACTTTTTCAGCTCGGCGGGAAGTTCTTCTTGCTTCAATTCTTGCAGCTTGACTTTTTTACCGGCAATTGCATCGATTAAATCTGCTTTGACGCGGTAACGTCCCGATCCTTTAAAGGCAGCACGGTCGGCACTGGAAGCGGGACTTGACTGTCCTGCCAGTCCGTCAGCGGAAAGCTGACTGGCACTTGATTCATTCTTCGCTTTTTGAGAACCGTAAAAGAGGTAGGTTTTATTGATACTCCGACTTAGTTCGCTTAATTTCCGATCATAGGGTGTTTTGGGAGTCACAACCTGAACCCCGTGATTAATGCTCAAAAAAGATCCATCTGCCAAAAGAGCGCCCTCTTTCCATCCTGTTTGAATTCCCGTTTGTTCTGGTCCACAAAAGATCGTATTAATGGTGATTCCTTTTTTGATAGCAGCCGGGCATGCCACCTTGAAATCGACTTTCCCTTGTGTAAACGGTTCGTTTCCTGCAATAAAAATCAACTTCAGACTTTTGTCAGAATCACTCCACTTAAGGCCATTCGTGGCTGCTTGAATGACATGTCCACAATATTCTTCACCACCGTTTGTCTTCAGAGCAAATAATTCTTCTGAAAGCTGATCCAGGTTTTCTGTAAGTGGCATAATTTGTCGCATGTAACCTTCACTGGCCGGAAGACTACTTTTCCCATATTCATACAAGGCCACTTTCATCACAGGAACTTGACCATTCTGTTTAGCTGTGGCCAATTCATTGACAATTTTCCAGAGCTGTGAGCGTGCCTGATTAATCAAGCCTTGCATACTACCACTGGTATCAAGCAGAATCGCTAATTCGACAGAAGGCTGTGTGGTTTTCGTCGGTTGCGGTTTTTCCTTTGCTTGAATTGGTTGATTCATCAAGCCTAAAGACACTAAAGCTAACACAGTGAAATGAAAAAGTTTGCGCATTGAAACGTCTCCTGGCCAAAACAGGATTTTAATTGAAATGAAGTGCTCTTAGTTGAGCACCGCGATTTTGACGATGTGCGCAGAAAAGAAGTTCCAGAAATCTACTGATTTTCTGAAACTTTCTTTGAGAATCAGATTAATAGAAAAATTGAATTAGAGACGTGATCCACAGAATTTGCAGAATGTGGCATCCACTTCGTGCCCTTCTTTCATACATTCCGGACAAACCTGGGTCGTAATTCGAGTTGCTGTAAAATTACCTCCAGCATGTGCTAATTCTGCCGTCACAAGTCCTGTAGGAACAATAATGAGACTATAGCCCAGGACCATGATGATTGCCGCCAGACATTTTCCAAGGGGAGTTTCTGGTGTGGCATCACCATAACCAACTGTAGTCATCGTGACAATTGCCCAATACATACTTTGGGGAATGGAACTGAAACCAGGATTTTCAGGACCTTCGATTAAGTGAAGCGCGGCGCCTTCAATGACAACAGCAATGACAACAGTGGCAAGAAAGACTGTAATTTTTGAACGAGTCGCCCAAATCGCTTCTCGTAATTCAGCCGCTCCCGACAACATGTGCCCTAACTTAAAGATACGGAAGGCGCGCAACAGACGAAGTGCACGAATCACCCCTAGTCGATGAAGCTCATCTGACTCCATTCCATATGATTCAAGGACGAGCACATATGTAGGTAAGATGGAAAGTAGATCCACAATACCATAGAAGCTGAAAATATAGCGTATTGGTCGACGAGCACAAAGAATGCGTGCTCCATATTCGAAGGTAAACAAAACTGTAAAAAACCACTCGGCGTAGGTAAACCCATTCTTAAATCGGGCATCAATGGATTCAACACTCTCCAACATGATGACGAAAACACTTGTTAGAATCGCGATCAAGAGGACAACATCAAAATATTTACCGGCGGGTGTGTCTGCTTCGAAAATGATCTCATACAACCTTTCACGCCAAGCCTGTTTTTTAGTCTCTTGAGCAGTATTCTTATCAGCCATACAACAAGCCCGTCGATTAAAATATTGAACATAATTTCTTGAATTGTGACTTTGATCTAAGTCCACCTATAGTGGGATTATGTGCGAAAATCGGTTTTGAGGTCAACCTGTCTCATCTGAGATGCCAGAATTGTCCAATCTATGATCCAATCATGATAGACGTAAATTGATAGTTACCGGATCAATCCTTTTCTTTGACTCTTTTTTTACATATAATCAAAGTAATGTTCATTCCGGGAGAATTCTCCCGTAGCCTACCATCACCAGAATCTACCTCCCAACCCGAAACAGGTCTGAATATGCGTATCGCTTTATTATGCCAGATCGCATTCCTGATGAGTAGTAACAGCTTTGCTGCCTCACCAGAGCCGGCAGACTACTTTGAAAAGTCGGTTCGTCCCGTCCTGGTTAAGTATTGTGCAGATTGTCATGACCCGAAAGACTCTAAAAACGATGTGGGACTGCTTAAGGCAATCACTGCAGATGAAATCTCTCAATCCAGAAAGATCTGGCACAGCGCATCTCATCAATTACGAAATCGAACGATGCCTCCTGCAGATGAACCTCAGCCGACAGAAGCGGAGCGGTTAAGGATTGCAAACTGGATCGAAACGTATCTGCGTGAAACGGCCTGTAACCATGGTCCACACGCAGGACGTGTTTTACCACGTCGTTTGAATCGAACAGAATATGATCATACCATCCGCGATTTATTTGGTTTAGAGCTCAAGTTCTCAGAGAAATTCCCCAATGATGGTGCGGGTGGTGAAGGCTTCGACAATAATGGAGAAACTTTATTCCTGCCACCGATTTTAATGGAACGCTATTTGGAAGCAGCTCAACAGGTTCTGGACGCTGCGATTATTACACCTCCGCTCGTAAAAACGTATCTAGCCTCTGACTTTCTACCTCCTGTTACTAAAAGACAACAGGGTACTCGCACAATCCCTACCGGCAAAGAAATTACTGTCATCGAAAGTATCTATCTCACTAGCGATTATGAAGTGAAAATCAAATTTCAACTGCCTGAGAAGAATTCAATGAATGTTATTTTAAAGATCGATGGTATTAAAGCGCATCGTTTTAAACTCAGTGATCAAACCGATCAAACGGTCTCTACTAATGTGCGACTTATGCGCGGCTTACATTCGATTACGCTTGCTGTTCCCAATGAGGAACCTTCCGTTAAAGTTGCATCAATGGAGTTGACGGAGCAAAGAGGTAAACCGTTCCTTACTAAAAAAGAACTACATCAGCGTATTTTTCAAGTTGCAGGGAAAGATCTACCACAAAATCGAGATGCGGCTCATAAAATCATACGAGAAATCGCGAGGAAAGCTTATCGACGGCCACTTACGGAAGATGAACTTTCACAACTGATGCAACTTTATGATCGTGCCGCGAAACGAAATGATCCGTATGAGGAACGGATTAAGTTGTCACTCAAAGCCGTCCTGGTTTCTCCGCATTTTTTATTTCGTACGGAAGCTAATAAAACACAAGCCGGCATACAACCAATTTCCGAGTATGAATTGGCAACGCGGCTTTCCTATTTCTTCTGGGCCAGCACACCAGATGAAGAATTATTACGATTGGCCAACCAGGCTCAGTTACATAAAGAGTCAGTTCTGAATCAACAGATTACGAGAATGTTAGCTGACGCCAAAGCACGGTCCTTATCAAAACAATTTACCGAACAATGGTTGGGTACCAAAGATGTCGGCGGTCGTGTGGCGCCTGTGGGTGGTGATTTCCGTGATGTTTACTCCACAGAGCTGGCACTGGATTTTCGTGAAGAAGCGATTCAGATGATGGATTACATTTTCCAGAAAAACCGTAGCCTCCTGGAAATCGTCGATGCTGACTATGCTTTTTTGAATCAACGTCTGGCGAAACATTACGGGGTGGAAGGAGTCAAAGGCCGCAAATTTCGCAAAGTCTCGATTACAGATGGGAAACGAGGAGGTGTGCTGGGTTTAGGGGGCGTGCATATGCTGACTTCTTATCCTAAACGGACCAGTCCCGTTTTAAGAGGTGCCTGGGTACTGGAAACGCTACTAGGAACACCAGTTCCGTCACCACCACCGGGAGTTCCCCCACTTAAGGAAAAGAGTAAACAGAATAAAAAGCGTTCGATCCGCCAGGTGTTAGAGGCCCATCGTGAACATGCTACTTGTGCAGCTTGCCATGATATTATTGATCCCATCGGTTTTGGACTGGAAAATTACGACCTGTTTGGTCGATGGAGAGAAAAAGAACGAGGCCAACCTGTGGATGCCACTGGTGAATTTCCCTCTGGTGAAACATTTGCAGGCCCTGCTGAATTGAAGAAAGTTCTTCTGAAGCGAAAAGATGAACTGGCACGCCATTTTACAGCCAAAATGCTAGGGTATGCGTTGGGGCGAAGTTTGGAAGATGCTGATGCCTGCACCATAGAAACCATTGTCAAAAAACTGGAACAAAATGGGTATCAATCACAGGCATTGATTCGTGAAATCGTTTTCTGCACGCCATTTCTCTATCGCGATGGAGTTATGGCTGAGGTAGAATCAGAAAAAACAAAATAATGTTTCATTTGAATTCTGTTTGCCCTCTATATTTTCGGGAAGGATGAGAGATGGCACAACCAATTTCAAGAAGAACAGTGTTACGAGGAATGGGCGCAGCCTTGGCACTACCCTGGCTGGATGCGATGACATCTTCCAGTCGTGCAGCCGAAACGCTCTCAAAGCCTCCAGTTCGTACCGCCTTTCTCTTCATGCCGAATGGCGTTGTGCCTAAGCACTGGGATCCTCCTCAAAAGGGAAACGATCAATTTGATCTGACACCGATGCTCAAGCCATTAGCAGGAGTCAAAAAGGAATTCCTGCTGCTGGAAAATCTCTGGAACGAACAGACTGTGGGACGAAACGGCCATTGGCCAAAAGTACCCGCTTTTCTTTCGGGTGGATTTGTCGTTCGAACTTCAGGTCGTGACATGGATACGGGTGGTACGTCACTCGACCAGTTCATGGCACGTCAGATCGGCAATCGGACTCCATTACCAACGTTTGAACTTGGTGTGGACCCCGCAAGAAATGGTGTCGATAATATCGGTGGTGGATTCACGCGTATCTATGGCTCTCATATTGCCTGGCGCGATCCGCATTCACCCGTCCCCAAAGAAATTATTCCCCAGCTCGCCTTTGATCGACTGTTTCGAACCAGTTCTGCAGGGCCTGTCGTCTCAGGCTTCAATCCAGACCAGCCTCAGGTCATTAAGTCACTACAGTGTGATGATACGAGTGTATTAGATCTGGTACGCGAAGATGCAAAATCGTTACAACGAAAAGTAGGTATCAATGATCGTGCAAAAATCGATGAATACCTGGACTCGGTGCGGTCTGTTGAGAGACGCATCGAATCAGCGATGAAGCCACAAAAACGCTGGATTAATGAAGGACGATTTGATCTTCCCCGTCCTGGTCCGGGAATCCCCAAGAGTCATGAGGAGCACGTACGTTTAATGCTCGATATTATGGTGCTTGCCTTCTGGACTGATTCCACACGGATTTCAACATTCATGTTCGGAAATGCACAAACGGGACGTAATTTCTCGTTCCTGGATGGTGTCAAAGGGAGTTTCCATCAGCTATCGCACCACCGTGAACAACAAAAAGAACGCAATATGTATGAAGCCATCGGAACCTGGCACATCAAGCAGTTGGCTTACGTGATTGATAAAATGCGTTCACTGAGTGAAGGTGAATCCACCCTGCTTGACAATTCCATGCTACTCTTTGGTTCTACTATCAAAGATGGAAATCGGCATACCGAGCACAATCTACCTGTTATTCTCGCAGGTAAAGGAGGGGGTACGATTCGCCCCAATCGCCGGTTAACGGCTCCCAAGGACACGCCGATGTGTAACCTTTATGTTTCGATGCTCAACCGTATGGGTATCAAAGCAGATCGCTTCGGCGACAGTACTGGTGAATTAAAGGGCTTGATTTAATTCACTTTTGAAACTGAAACGAGTATAAATCAGCATCTTTCAATTGAATGCGGAGTCGAATCGGTTTTCCCTGAAGACTACTGACGTCTGCATTTTGATTCCATGTCACAATACGATCCACGCTATCACCAAACAGGTCTGCACATTCTCCAAGGGTAAATCCTTGAATTGGTTTTCCCTCCGGAGTTTGAAGTTCGATGCGCAAGCTACCGGCGGCTGAAGTTGCGAAGTTAACTGAAAATTTTGAGCCCTCAAAGATAATCGGCTTGGAAATCAGCTCCCCTCCCTTCATCGAACTACGAACCGAAGTAAAACCGTCAAGTCGCAATTTGTATCGCCTGAGAGCTCCTCCTTTACCGTGCCAGTAATCTTCAGGAGCATATATTGATAATTCATCAGGAGCACCGGGAAGACCAGACTTAGTTTCCACAACATGCTCAGCAATAAATTGATGACCGTATTGCCAGGTACCAGAACGTTCGAGCCCCGGGCGCAGGAACGCTTCGTTCCAGCGTTTGAAATGTACGCCATCACGGCTGGCCATTAACAGCCCCTCACTAATCGCAGTCCCATAACGCTCGACTGAGGAAGCCCGCAATTCGCGACGTTTGGGATCAGGCAGTGCTTTCATTGATTCTGACCAGCCTCGCTCTATATAACGGGCAGGAAAGCCGATCCGAATATGTGGTGCCCGATGATAGGCTTTAATCTGATTTGTATAAAGCTGCTCACTGGGAGAGTCTTCGTAAGTCAAATCAGCTTCATTGCCCCAATTCAGAAAATCATCAGATGTGGCAGTCCTGATCGCACGGTCCCCTTCGGGCTTCCAAGTTTTGGAGGTTGTAATTCCTTTCGTGAATATACGGTAATACGCGCGGTACGTTTTTTGATCAGAATCCCAAAATGCGAGGTTTTGTGAATCGAAGGCTCCTTTAGTAATCACCGGTTTTTCCTGCATCAGCTTCCAGTGGATCCCATCTGCCGACTGAAACGCATAGAGCCCACCTTCACTCTGAATGCCAGCTAACGCCTTATACTTCGCCGCCGGTTTGCAATTCGGGTTTTCATCTTTGAAAGGGGCAAAATTATGTGTACCTAGCCCCTCCAGAATAATGTTGTTTTTCTTTGAGCCCTTAAACTCGACGATGCCAAGCTCCGGACGAGTCCAATGAATGCCATCTTTACTTTCCGCATAACAATAAAAGGGTTTGTGGCTTCCTGTATTAATGCGACCTTCCGATACAATGATATGCGAACCACGATAATAGAGCCGATACAGATCTCCATCCTTAAAAATGGTGTGGTACCCGGAACTACTTCCCTCCCAGGGTTGATCAAATTTAAAAACGACTTCACGTGGTATCGGATGCTGCAATCGAATCTCAGCTTCAGCTGTCAGCTTATCTACAAGGGCATCATCAATAAATAACTCTCGCCGATCAGCGATATTAAGTGGTTCTGCCGCGATCACTGGAATTGCACAGATCAACAAGAGAGAAAACAAAATAGACTTTCGGATGAGTCGGGTAGGCATGGTGTTGGCTCCTGGTAGGAATAAAGGAAGGCTTTTAAGATAACAAATCCGTTTAGGAAATACACCTTAAAAATTAACTTCAAATGTTTCAGCCGGGTAGTTTGAGGTGTAATAAAGGATACGGCTTGCCAAAGCCATCCACTTCGGAGCGATGAGCGATTTCAAATCCCATATGTTGATAAAAGCCAAGTGCCTGTTGGTTCTGCTCATTAACATCAACCAATTCGGCCTGCATTTCATTGATTGCATATTCCAGCAATTTGCGGCCGATGCCTTTCCCTCGCCAGGCAGGATCTATAAACAACGCTTCAATTTTTGGTATGTCTACTCCTATAAAACCAATTACGCCTCCTGTCTCGTCGCGCATGCAAAACAAAGGAATCTTCAGCAAACATTCTGAATGCACCAGAGGTTTGAGAGACTGAATCTCTTGTTCTGTCAAAAAACTATGCGTAGCACGCACAGAAGATTCCCAAAGCTCTAAAGCCTGAAGGTAATCAGAGGGGACAAGGCTCGTGATCTGATTCTGATGAGGCATTTTGATATCAGGAATTGAAACGCACGTTAATATAGAATCTGTTTCAGAATCATACTGAAATCGAAAAAATAAAAAAGACCGATTGGTTCGAGAGAAACCAATCGGCCTGGGATAGAAATTTTTAACAGATGTTAGAGGACTTTCGTTACACCCGGTGTTGGAATCGGGTAAAATCCATTGTCATCTGGAACTGTAATGGGAGTTGCTTCCCAGGAAAAATCTTTGGGCATCAAATCAACATTGGAAGCCATGGCCTGGTCCCATGTGACGGGTTTGCCGCTATAAGTTGCCAGTCGACCCAAAATTGCTGTCATGGTTGATTTCGCACCATATTCAGCTTCGTTATAGGGCGTTCCCTTACGGATAGCGGCAAACAAATCATCGTGTTCCACCTGATAGGGATTCGGCTTTTTGCCACGATACTTCCATTTGTAACCGGCATTGGTCTGATATTTGGCACCACTGATATCGCAAGAACCTTTACTTCCTTGAGCGTGTTCTGTCACACTATTCCAGCAGTTGCGAATGTGTCGACATTGGCTATACATGCGAGTTCCGTCTGCATATTCGAACTCGACCGCGAAGTGATCATAGATTTCACCGTACTTCTTGTCGGTACGCACCTGACGTCCTCCCATCCCATAAGCTTTGACAGGAAAATCTTCTTTTAGCCAGTTGCAGACATCAATATTGTGAATGTGCTGCTCGTTAATGTGATCACCACAGAGCCAGTTGTAGTAATACCAGTTTCGCATCTGATATTCCATTTCTGACTTCGCATCTTTGCGGTCCAAACGCGGTTCCCAGACACCACCTCCGTTCCAATAACAACGCATTGATGTGATATCACCAATGGCACCATCTTTCAAACGGTTAATGGTTTCGATATAAGGAGCTTGATGATGACGTTGTAAACCGACACCAACAGCCAGTTTTTTATCCTTGGCTTTCTTAGCAGCCGCTAACACTTTTTTAACTCCAGTCACATCGGTAGCAACCGGTTTTTCCATGAAGACATGCACACCTTTATTGACGGCAGCTTCAAAATGAATGGGGCGAAAACCAGGAGGCGTGGCCAAAATCACCACATCGACACCACTGTCGAGGACTTTTTGGTAGGCATCGAAACCGACAAATTTTTTCTCCTCAGCGACATCAATTCGTTCTGGACGACCAGAAAACTGTTTCTGGAGGTTTTTCAAACTTCTGTCTAACCGATCATCAAACGCATCGGCCATCGCTTCCAGTTTAACATTTCCATCAGTCGACAATGCCTGAGAAGCAGCACCAGTACCACGGCCTCCACAACCTACAAGACCAACTTTAACTTTATCGTCACCACCGGCATAAATATGAGCCGTTGAACCTAAAGAGGAAAGCACTCCTGTTCCTACTGCAGTTGCCGTAGATACTTTTAAAAAGTCACGTCTTGAGGTGGATTGATCATTAGATTGAGTCATCAGAGGCCTTTCCCTAATCTTTAAATCGAATTAGTATTTGATACGGTTTCTAAAAGATATATGCATTTCGCAAGAGAAATCGTTTGTTGTTTTTCAGCGAATGCACCATTTTCTAACTAAACAACTTAATTTTTGTCAGATTAACGCCCTTCATCAGCCGGGATGATCGGATCAAGATTGTATTTTTTCCGTTCTTCGGCTGTAGGTACTTTGAGAGGACGAACTACACGGAACCCCACCATAATGGCATCGGTATGATACCAAATACTTTGTGGAAGTTGAGGATCCTGAATTTTCCAGTCTGAACTGGAATAGATACGGTTGGCACTTCGTAATTCCTCTGGTTCATCGTCCCAGGAGCCACCGCGAACAATGCGTGGATAAAGTTTGGTTGGTACATTAACAGGAAACTTCAGTGTGCCTTTACCGCTCCATTTTTTATACGCATCGGGAATATACTGGTCGAGTACCCACTCGGAAACATTTCCATGCATATCATACAATCCCCAAGGGTTCGGCTTCTTCTTTCCAACTTTTTGATAGGTATCATTACAGTTGGCGTAATGCCAAGCATAGTCATCCAGTTTAGAGGGATCATCACCAAAGGAATACGCAGTAGTTGTTCCCGCGCGGCAGGCATATTCCCATTCTGCTTCTGTGGGCAAACGGTAATAGTGACCTGTTTTTTCACTCAACCATTTGCAGTAAGTTTTCGCTGCTAACTGAGTCATACAGATTGCGGGGTATCCATCGTGTCCCATATCGAACGTCATATCTGTATAAGGCTTCGTAGGGCGTGTCACTGCGTCAGCTGCTTTTTCTTTTGCGTCTGCTTTTACACGTGTCAATTTTCGGCGTTGAATATCCAGATTGAAACTCCAGACATCGTATTCATTCCAGGTGACTTCGTGTTTGCCCATCCAGAATGGTTCGATTTTGACTTTGATCTGAGGCCCCTCGTCGTCTTCTCGCTTCTTTTCGCCGGCAGGGCTACCTAAAACAAATTCCCCTCCCGGGATGGGAACCATATCAAATGTGACATCCGTGTTAGCAATTTTTTCGGTATATGGCTTCATTGTTTTTTCAGTCTCACCAGCATTGGCCAGTGAAACAGAAACTAAGAACGCGGCCAGGAATGCCACTTTGCCTTGCATTAAATGACCAGGGCGACGTACGCTAAGCATATTAGGTTACTCCATATTGGTAAGCTTTATACAGTCTTCAATCAGGGTTGATAATGTCATACGTTTATCAGACATGCCTGCTTCTCTCCACCATAACAGGCAATCAACAATGCACGGAAAGCGAAATTCTTACTCGCTATGAATTTCAAGAAGTGCATATGGGAGTGCAATGGAGAGTTTTATTATATGCAACGAACGAGGTAATCGCAAACAAAGCCTCTCAAAATGCTTTTGCTCGTGTAAAGGAACTTAATAAAATCCTCAGCGATTATGACCCTGAAAGTGAATTAAACAAGTTATGTCGGTTATCAGGGCCGGGAAAGCCAATCAAAGTCAGTCGCCCCTTATTAGATACACTGAAAAAAAGTCAATCACTCTCTAAGGAAACAAATGGCGCGTTTGACGTTACAATCAGCCCTGTTGTACGCCTTTGGAGACGCGCTCGCCGTCGAAAAAAACTGCCTGACAGTCAAAGCTTACAATCAGCCCGTAGTATGGTCGGCTATAAACTAGTTCGTATATCAGACCAGAACCAAACGGTAGAGTTGATGAAAGATAATATGCGCCTTGACCTGGGAGGTATTGCAAAAGGTTACGCAGCAGATATCGCACTAGAAGAAGTAAAGAAAAACGGGGTGAACCGCGCCATGATTGATGCCAGCGGTGATATCGTTCTGGGTGATCCTCCACCAAATACATGTGGCTGGAAGATCGGCATCTCCTCCGGGGATGAGCAAAAGGGAAAGATCGATCGATACCTGTTATTACATAATATGGCGGTTGCCACTTCAGGTGATGCGCTGCAACATGTTGTAATTAATGGAAAACGTTACTCGCATATTGTTGATCCACGTACAGGAGTAGGTCTCACTGATCAAAGCCGCGTAACGGTCATTGCTCCAGATGGAATGACCGCCGACAGTCTCGCTTCCGCCATTAGTGTACTCGGTCCGGAACCAGGAATTAAGTTGATCAACCACAAACCAGGAAATGCGTGTTTGATTGTCAGACACGAAAACGGGCGATGGATCGAATATGAATCCACCTGTTTTTCCTGCTATGAACTGAAACAGAATTAAAACTTGAAAGGGACTGACATGACGCAGAATCTGGTTTATCTGAACGGTGAATATGTTCCCGCAAATGAAGCAAGAATTTCCATCTTTGATGGAGCCATTAGTCTAGGAATGACTGTTACTGAATCCACACGAACATTCGGACACAAGCCGTATCGTTTGCGTGATCATATCAATCGTCTGTTTCAAAGTTTAAAAGCAGCACGCTTCGAAGCCGGTGTGACAGCTGATAAACTCGAACGGCTCACGCTGGAAGTCTGGGAGAAAAATCAGCCAGGCTACGATACAGGTACTGATGCCTGGATCATTCATAACATCACCCCCGGCCAATGGGTACCTTCGAGTGGCCAGAGACCAGCAGAATCTCAACCGACGGTTATGATTGTTACATTACCTCTTGACCTTTCCTATTGGGCAGACTTTTATCAAACAGGTTGCCATGCTGTGACACCGTTTACACGAATTCAACCTGCCCAGTCTCTTGACGCACGGATCAAAAATCGTAGTCGCTTTACTTATACACTTGCCGAATCTGAAGTAAAGCTTTTTGATCCGATGGCACAGAGTTTATTGCTCGATACAGATGGTTTTCTCTCCGAGAATAAAGGAGGTAACTTTTTTCTTGTGTCCAACAATCGAATTCGCACACCAAGTACGATCAACTGTCTGGATGGAATCAGTCGACAAACGATTTTTCAGCTCGCTGAGCAACTTAATCTACCAGTCGAAGAATGCCAGCTACTGCCTTACGATGTCACGACCGCTGATGAGGCATTTTTTACGAGTACACCTTACTGCATTATGCCAGCTACAAAATTCAACGGCACTGTGATTGGAAATGGTGAAGTTGGGCCAGTCACTAAAAATCTGTTAGCCGCCTGGAGCGAACTAGTGGGAATCGACATCATTAAACAAGCCCAGGCACCATAAAAAATGCCTACTTAATGTTCTTATGTAAAATAAAAACAGTGTAATGTGAAACTGTCGATCTGAGCTAATACGTTTTTAAATGAAATGTTAAGAAATGTACTCGTTTATTTTGACGTTGCTCTTTTATTTTATTGCAGGGCTGATCGTATTTCGATGCGTTCCGAAACAGTTCCATTTACTGGCATGGGGAAGCCTTCCCATTATATGGACCTCTCTTCTGGCACTCACAGGCCTGTTTGAAACGCTTCTTTCTCTCCCATCTATTATCTCTCTTCTCATATTATTCTGTGGATTGAGTTTCTTTGTTCTTCGAAAGGATCAAAACGACTTAAGAACAATCTCGTTTGCCCCGCCTGCAGTGACGTTTTGGATTCTCTTAACATTTCTCTTAGGAGAATTCCTGATCGCCATTCAAGTTCACCTACTCGTCCCCTGGGGAAGTTGGGATCCGATGTTTACGTGGGTTCTGCGTGCACGTTTTCTAGTAGACGGAGGCGACCTTTGGACACAAGGCTTCTCGAACGATCTTGCATTACTGCATCCCGATTACCCGCCCCTGTTCTCGTGGGCATTGGTTCCACTCTGGAGCTTGGATGGAAGCCGATCTGCACTTGCAGTTGCCTGTTTGACGATCCCTTTCTTCGCTGGGTGGATGTCGATTCTGACCGGATGGTGGTGCTTGATCGAAACTCGAAATTCCCTGTGGGGGTACCTCACCGTTGCTATTATCCTGGGTACACCGTTTCTTGTTTATCTTCATGCAATCAAGTCACTCGATTTCATTTTGTCTTATACGATACTCACATCTCTCGCCTGGTACCACTTCGCGAAGAAGGAACAAAGCCGAAGTGGCTGGATGATTTGCGGATTTCTAGTTGCCTGGGCAGCATTAGTTAAAAACGAAGGACAACTTTGGGTGGTCTCGTTTTTTGGAACTTTAATGCTACTCCAGTCTCTTCATTTTTTTAAGCCTTATCGTAAAGTGAATACCAATTCACAGCTTTCCAGGAAATCAATTCTCTTTGCGAGTGTTCAGGGCGTTTTTATTCCCCTTAGTTTTTTGATTTGGTTCAAAATCAGTTTGGCACCACCTAATGATTTATTTGAGCCTCAACGTGCATTTGAAATTAGTCAGGTCCTTCAGCCTGAAGTGTTTTTCAACTCTTTCAGCCTCTTAGTTCGGCTTGACCAGGTCGAGGAATGGGAACGACATCGATTGATCTTGAACAATTTGTGGAATGTCTTATCAAATTGGAAAGCGGAAGGGCTTTTGCTCTGTTCGGTCCCCGTCCTGCTATTATTCATTCTTCTGCTGAGAAAGAAGCCATTTCCCGGCATGCATTTGGCAATCGGAATCCAGCTCACTGGTTATTATCTCGTCTATTTACTTACCCCCTATAATCCGTACTGGCATGTTTCATCATCCATGAATCGGCTGTTGATTCATATTGCCCCTGCTGCAGTTTGTTTATTAGGATTTTCCTTATGCTATTCACCCGTTGATTCAGCAAACTCAAAACAGAACGCCCCAGAATATGCTCGCTTTCTTCGACTAACAGTCTTAAGTCTGCCTCTGGTTTGTCTGCTCTTTTGTTATTCACAAATTCGGAGCAACACTTTTCCCTGGGATTTTCAGAGTGAGCCTCTTAATAGAGAAGAGCAATTAGCCAGTCTTGAATTCCCTCCAGTTTCTCATGCCACTTTCGTGACCAATCAATTTGAACCAGCGATGTTGTATCAAATGCAATTTGCAGTCCTCCCCACGGTACTTGTTGTTGATCGACGAGAGAAAACTCTCATTGCCAGTTTTCCTACAGAAGAGGAACTCAAAACATACTGCCAACGAAACGGATGGAACCTCAAACAGAATCGAGCAGGACTCGGTTGGGCAGAATCGATTACTCCTGATGGCCCACTCCCACATATGGATCAAATTCGGCAACGAAACGGAATGTAGTTTGTTGCTAATTAAATCGTTAGATCCATAGATTTCATTACAAATGAAAATCGAGAACGTTTAGAAATAGACGCAATCGCGTTTAGCAACCAAGAATTAACTGCGAATATCGTCTCGTCTACTTCAGTGAAAATCGATTTCAGATCAGAATTCGCTTATTTTATTTGACAGCACGATGCTTCATATGTACTATATATCAAACAATAATCTACAGGTCAAACTATGAAAAAGAAAACTGCCGCGATAGATACAGACCGCTACCATGTGCCTAATCTCGAACGGGCCATCAAAATTGTGGAACATTTGGCAGATCGCCCTGAAGGAATCACTATGAGCGACGTAAGCGTCGCTTTAGAAATCCCGAAAAATAGCGCATTTCGAATTCTGAGTACACTTCTTGCCTATGGCTATGTGTTGCGTGATGAAAAAACTCAGCAGTTTCGTTTGAGCGGAAAGTTCCTGGGATTAGGAGGTAGAGGAGCAGGTGCAGAACAACTACTGGAAAACTCGATCGATGTGCTACGTCGGCTGCGAGATGAAACGGGTGAAACGACTTTGGTAGGACGTCTTATAGATCGGGAAGGTGTTGTACTGGGACAAGTTGCCAGCAATCATCCAATTAAGGTACTCGTCGAATTGGGCACTCGTTTTCCTTTACATGTCGCTGCCCCTGCCAAAATTATGCTGGCTTATCTGCCACCTGCAGAACAAGAGCGACTCATCGCAAAATTGACACTCAAAAAATATACCAACCGTACCATTACGAGCATAAAGAAATTGAAGTCCACGCTCAAAGCGTCCTGTGATCTAGGTTATGCTGTCGATTGGGGAGAAGAAGTCGAAGGCATCAACTGCGTTGCTGCCCCCATTTTTGACCATAGTGGCTACCCCATTGCTTCCATTTGGGTCACTGGTCCTGAACCAAGAATCGGACAGCAGCATTTTGACAAGTTTGCTGAAATCGTAAAAAAACATGCCGCGGAAATCTCATCTCGAATGGGTTATGTATGACGTTATATCTATTATTTTATGAATAGCAGTTTCTTTTGTACCTGATCGTTGAGGAGCTAAACATCATGCCAGCGACACATCAAATACATAGTCAGATCTCGCATTCTGCCAGGCAACACCGGCTGAGAAATATTTGCTCCTCTCGTCGGGGATTTACGCTCATTGAATTACTGGTTGTAATAGCAATCATCGCCATTCTCATTGCGCTCTTGTTACCAGCAGTCCAACAGGCACGCGAAGCGGCAAGACGTTCTGATTGTAGAAATCGCCTGAAACAAATTGGGCTCGCATTACACAATTATCATGAGACCCATAGTGTTTTTCCGCCTGGTACTGTGATGGGCAGTGCGTTTCCGCAAACTGGCTGGTGTAATTTTCCCGCAAGCGGAAGTAGTGTCAGGAATGGCCCTCCCTGGACAGTGTTGATACTGCCATTCCTCGACGAAAGCAATCGTTACAATCTGTTTGTCTTTGAAGAGCCCTTTACCGGTTTCGCCAACCACGCTCCAACGGGAACACATCCACATGGCTCTGCGGCTAATCATACGGAGTTTTTGAAAGGAAACCCAAAATTTCAATGTCCGAGTGATATCAACTCTCAAGCCGGGGCTAACAACAGTAGCTACTTTGGTGTGAATGGTGGAGCCACTGGCCCAGCCTCGGGAAGGTGTTCGACACAAACTGATCGTTGGTTTTTTACCAATGGGATTCTTCACACCGATTCCAGAATTCGCATGCGAGATATTACCGATGGTTCAACGAACGTATTTATGGTGGCTGAGTCCAAGTATCAACTCAGGCCTGGAAGCCGGACTCCTGCAGATGCACACTATGGTTGGGCCTCAAGTGATTCCAGTCATCAAGCACCGGGTGAAATTCCCGGAGTCCAGGTAGGAGCACGCTGGCAAATCAATTACCTGGATTCAGATGGTTCAAAAACGGATACTGGATACAGCAATCGTGGAGCCATGAGTGGAGCTTTTGGCAGCTTTCACGAAGGGGGATGTCATGTCTGTATGGCCGATGGCTCAGTCCATTTTCTCAGTGAGAATATGGATTTAACCACTTATCGAACTCTCAGTGACCGAGATGATGGGCTTCCAATCGGAGGATTCCAAAAATGATTCACACAAACATTGCCAAACGAATCAGTTATCATCAATTTGGCTTCCTCATTTTTTTGTGCGCTCTCATCGGATGTGGAGGCTCGAATTCTGGTCTTACCAAATACGACTATTCAGGGACGGTGACCTTTAATGGAAAACCAATTCCCATTGGTTATATCTCTTTTGAACCAGATTCGTTACCCGGCCCAGGAAGTATGGCCAAGATCATCGAAGGTCGTTATGAAACTCCAGCAGGCAAGGGATTACTTGGAGGTCCCTACAAAATTCTCATCAGTGGATTTGAGGGGAGTAGCAACCCGGAAGCATTGGGGGATGGTGCTCCGATTTTTGTAGATTATCATTTAATAATGACACTACCTGAGAAAAGTACAACACAAAACTTTGAAATCACATCCGCTGATATTAAGCAGAACAAAGATATATAAGAATAAATGATACATAAGAATAAATACTGAATAAGAAAATCAATTGATGACAAAACAACAAACACTCTATTTTTTAATTCTGATGACCGTGTGTCTTCCTCTGCGCGCGGAAGTAAAAGAGTTGAAGTGCGATTTATTAATCGTCGGCGGAACAGAGTCGGGTTGGGCAGCCGCGATCCAGGCCGCTCGCTTACAGGTCAAATCGATTACGCTCGTATTGGATGGTGAGTGGCTGGGGGGGCAGTACACAGAACAAGCACTGGCTTGCGTTGATGAAAATAAAGGAACTGGTAAAGTGGGCTGGGGAGTCGACTGGCATCCAATGAAACGCTCCTTTCATCGTAGTGGACTGTTCAAAGAATTAATGGATCGTATTGAAGCGTTTAACACACAAAAATATGGGACTCCCATGCCAGGACGTCCTTATCACGGCCCTTCCACCTTTCGCCCTGCTGAAGCTCAAGTAATTTTTCGAGAAATGCTTCAACCTTATATCGACAGCGGACAGGTTCGATTAATCACACGCCGATATCCTGTCAAAGCAGATGTCAATCGCCAGAAACAACATCCTCAATTAATGGGACTCTGGTTTGCGCCAGTCGGTTCTGAAAAACCAGACCTGCACTGCACCGCCAGATTAACCATCGATGCTTCCGATTGGGGTGAGGCAATTCAGGTTTCTGGAACTGAATTTGAATTTGGAGCTGATCCTCAATCGCGTTATAACGAACCAAGTGCACCACTGGATACCAGCAACTATCCTGCCAACGAAATGAATCCCATTACCTGGGCGATGATCGTTGAAGAATCCGACAAAGATTCACCGATACCTAAACCAAAACGCTACGATGATCGTAATTTTGTGCGTACTTCAAAACTCAGTCTCTCTAAGATGAAACAGCTTCAATGGGATCGACCGGTAAGATTGGGATCCATCCCCCATTGGCCCGATGCGGGTAAAGCATCGCCGCGTCAACTCTCAATTTTTACCGTGCGTCGCATCGTAGATGGTTATACGAGCCTAGATCACAAGACAAGTATTCTGCTGAATTATATGTTAGGCCAGGATTACCCACTCGAGCGGCTGCCACATCATGTGATCGAGGCACTAGAAGAAACTGAACCAGGTGCTTCGAAGAAAAATATCGTATTAATGAACCGCCAGCAAAGGCAAATTATCTTTGAAGATGCAAAACGACATTCGCTATGTCTGTTATACCACCTGCAAAACTTTGTACATGAACATGCTCCCGATAAAACCAACAGTTTTAGACATTTTCAGCTCAGTGATGAATTTGGAACTGAAGACCAACTACCGCACAAACCCTACATTCGCGAATCGTTGCGGCTGAAAGCCCTGTATATGATGCGGGAGCAGGATGGTCGCAATCATGATGGTCCCACAAAAAAATTCGCACGCGAGCGATTTGCACATGTGATGTATCCGGATGGACTATTCGCCTGGCAATTTCATTACGATTTCCATCGGACGGGACGTGCTTATTTAAAAAGAGAAGGGAATAAAGGTCCCTGGATCGACTATGAAAAACCAGGCCGTAATACGAGCCTGATCAGTGATCGTTCTGTGTTCCCGTTGAGGAGCTTAATTCCTATAAATATGGATGGCTTACTGGGAGCACAAAAAAACGTTGGATATAGCAGTATTGTCAGCGCGGCAATTCGGTTACATGATCAGTGTGTGGCCATTGGTCAGGCTGCCGGCGCCACTGCAGCTATTTCCTTACGTCATGGGATTGCTCCTCGAGAAATTCCTTTTCAGCGTGAGCAATTGGAGCGAGTACGCACGGCATTATGTGGAACACTTGAGACAGGAACGCCTGTGTTAATCTGGCCATATCGCGATTTGGCACCCGCTCATCCCTACTTTGTGGCCATTAATCGTCTCGCTGCACGGGGAGTGATCCCGATGGAAGTGCGGAAAGTCGATTTTCGTCCCAATGATCGCGCAACAACTGAGTGGCAAAGGGAAACGAAACGCTTAGCACTAGAGACCATCGAACAATCTGATTTGACATTGGAGATTTCTAATGAAATCAGTCGAGGAAAATTTTGTCAACAATTGTGGGAGCTCATCAAAGACCAACCCATCCGAAATTTTCGTCGTTTGACAACTCACGATGCAGACGGTGATAGTATTTTGGATGTTGATGACCCCACTCCGTTCACTCCCGGAAAACCGATTGAATGGAAACAGGAAAAATTAACGGCAGACCAAGATGGATTGTTAGACAAATCGAAAACGCCACATTCCCGAAGAATCAATTTCACAGGACTGCACTCAGCCCCCTTGCCAAACTTTGAAGCGGACCATGGTTTTAAATTCGATCAAAAACGTGGATTCGGGTGGAGTCGTGATATCAGACACAATCATCGACAGCGCAAAATTCTTCCGGAATCCTATCGGGATACATTTCTTTTTACACGTGATCATGATATTTGGGAGTGTAAAGTCTCCAACGGGCGCTGGCTAGTCACGGTTTGCGTGGGAGACTCTGGACACGAACAGACCGGACAGTGGGTGACAGTTGAAGGCAATCAGGTTATTAAAGATGTCGTGACGGCCAGTGGTGCATTTCGCGAACAGAACGTCTTTGTCGATGTCACCGATGGACGACTGACGGTCGAAATTGGAAAAGCGACAGCGGGGACAAACACCTGCCTGAACTGGATCTGCTTAGAACCGGCTCAGTAAATTAGCAGAATTCACCTGTTTTTCTTGCATGGAACCTGTTCTTTTTCTGTTTATTTCCCCCTGACAACTTAGAAATCTATTGAACGCATCAACGAATGACGATATATTTAAGAAGATTAAATATTTAGTTCGTACGCACCGCTCGTGCTTCGTCATAACAGAATGGGAAGTTGAGTCTGATATGAAGTTCAATCAACATTCAAATACTCATGGGCAACACGCCTTTACAGCCTTCAATCCCCTGATTCCTGAGGGCTTAGTTTTGCGTAGTCGTCGGAATATGCTAAAAGCTTCGCTCGCAGGAATCGCGGGGCTCTCGGTACCAAATCTGTTACGGGCTTCAGACCAGTTGAAATCCGTAGGAAAATCTTCACTACCGAAAAAAAGCGTAATCCTCCTTTGGATGACCGGCGGCCCCAGTCACATTGATACCTGGGACCCTAAACCGGATCGTCCCATACAAAATCGCGGTCCCTTTGGAGTGACAGAAACTTCCGTACCCGGCATTACAATTTGCGACCGGCTTCCCAAGCAGGCGGCAATGATGGATCGCTTTACTTTGATCCGATCAGTCGATCCCAAATTCAGCAGCCATCAACCCAATCAAGTCATGCAGACCGCCAATCTATTAGCGGCCCCACGTACCAATCGAAAAGGGGATAAATATCCAGCTATCGCTTCCATCGTCGCCAAACACCATGGTCCCAACGATCCCAGCATGCCCCCATATGTCGCGTTTATGAAGCATCATTCGCATATCGCCTGGGGGGGCTATCTGGGAAAAGAGTATGACCCCTTCATCGCCAACGATGCAGCAAACTTGCCGGTCTATGATCTGGTGGGAAAAGATACTGGCAAAATGAGTGGCGGAAAAATGTTCCAACTCGCCTCCGGACTCTCCTCCGAGCGAATGAAGAGCAGGCGTGATTTAATGCAACAATTCGACAAATTGCGAAGTGATATTGATCAAGCAGGCTCTATGACAGCGCTAGACAGTTACAGTCAACAGGCTTATGAAATGGTGCTCGGTCAGAAAGTACAACATGCATTCGATCTGAACCAGGAATCAGCGACCATGCGCGATCGCTATGGCAAACATCTCTGGTGTCAACAGGCGCTTCTCGCCCGGCGCCTGGTGGAGGCCGGAAGTGCTTTTGTAACGCTCGATCTGAGTTACCATACCGCTTCCGGAACATGGGACAATCATGGTGATAATGTCCCCCCTTATGGTGGGATTAAAAATGGTCTGGGACCGATATTACCTTTATTTGATCATTTACTGACCACATTAGTTCAAGACCTTGAAGAACGTGGATTACTGGATGAAGTCCTGGTCATTGCAATGGGCGAATTTGGTCGAACTCCCGTCTCTGGAACGCAGGGAAGCACTGATGGCCGCAATCACTGGCCCGTGGTAATGTCGATGTGCATGGCGGGTGGTGGATTGAATCATGGTCAGGTAATTGGTGCCAGTGAAAAGGACGGTGCCAATATCAAACATCGCCCTGTTCGTCCAGGAGATCTTGCTGCAACAATCTACAAATATATGGGAGTCCCCCTGGATACACATTACGTCGATGACAAAGGACGCCCCATTCCCGTCATTGAAAATGGTGCCCCCATCCACGAGTTATTCTAAGTCTTTCCACTGCAAACGTCGCCCTTCTTTGCTTGAAGTTTGATTTATCTTATCTATCAAGGCACGTTTTTTGTCGAAAAAACAAAAAACAAGGTGTAAAGCCACCAGTTCCCCGTTTGTTTTTTTTGCAGCTTATTATAATCTGAAAACTGAGGCAAAAAGGAATACGCTGTGTTCTACTTTTTTATCTCTCAAAGAAAAACGGAAACTGATCTGCGCAATTTCGGAAACCATCCCTGTTTTATGACCACCTCAACCACCTCAATTTCAACAGCTTCTGGAGAACTTCCGGAGCAGACCGCTTGCTCTCGAAAGCTTCGTTGGCTCGTATATATTTTGTTACTGGCAGTGACAACTGGCCAAGGACTGGCAGCGATTCTGAACAGCGCGCCTCTACAAAGTGCCAATGATCGGTCGCGGTGGTGTACTATCTGGTCGTTGGTGGAAGAAGGTACGTACGCAATTGACACGATCAATGAACAAGCGGGTTGGTCGAGCATTGATAAAGTCCGTCATGAAGGTCATTTTTATTCAACGAAGCCACCTCTGTTTCCAACACTCGTCGCTGGTCTCTATTGGATCATCAAAACCACAACGGACCTTAATCTGAATCAGAATTTGTACGACGTGTCTCATATTATATTGGTAGTGGTTAATCTGTTACCGATGATCATCGCTTTGTTACTCATTTGCGCGATAGTCGAACGGTATGCACACCACGACTTTACTCGTTATTTTGTGGTTATATCCGGCTGTTTTGCTACCCTTTTAACACCGTTTCTTTTGACACTCAATAATCATTCAATCGCCACATCCAGCGCCGTTTTCGCCTTGTATCCTTTCATGAGGATTTTACTGGATCAGGAACAAAAGAAACGGTATTTTTTGCTGGCTGGTTTTTTTGCCATGTTTACCTGCTGTAATGAGTTACCGGCGGCCCTATTTGGTTTGATCGTTTTTGGCCTCTTGTTCAAAGCGAACCCTCGTTTCACTTGCTTTGTGTTTACCCCCGCAGCACTCCTACCTTTGGTCGGTTTCTTTGTGACTAACTATGCCGCAACGGGTGGCTGGAAACCCTTCTATCTGTACTATGGAACCGAAAAATATCTCTTCGAATATCGTGGAATCCCGAGCTATTGGAAAAATCCACAAGGACTTGATCGAAGTCTGGATTCCCCGTTGGTTTATTTTTTCCATTGTACTTTCGGGCATCATGGTATTTTTTCACTCTCTCCAATCTATTTGTTGACATTGCTCTCCTGGCTCTTTCTCAGCAAATTCAAAGCGAATGTGCTACGCCCTCTGTTATGGATTAGCCTAGTCCTGACTCTAATTTTATTCGGATTTTATCTTAGCAAAACAAGCAATTATAATTATGGCGGGAATAGTTCAGCATTACGCTGGATGCTATGGCTCACTCCTTTCTGGCTAATCAGCATGATTCCTTTCCTGGATCTGTTTTCTCACAAACGTTGGCTTCAGGTCTTTGGATCATTATGCCTAATAGTGTCGGTCTTCTCAGCCAATTATCCATTACATAATCCATGGCGGGCGCCTTGGATATTTACAATGTTTCAACAGTCCGGTTGGATAAACTACAATCAACGACCTCCAGCACTTGACCACCCGATGACAACATGGCTCTTCTCCATCCCTGAGCCGACAGCTGAAACTCCAGAACCATTCGTCGAATTCACAGGGCCAGGTATTGATGGCCGCCTGATGAAACTCACTCTCACCGTGAAACCTTCACTTGAAAACGAAGCCTCAAAAAACCTGCGTACGATTCAGGTAACACGATTCCTGGGAACTAAGGAAGTCGAATCAAAACAATACACCATCGACGTGGTCGCCTTTCAAGCCGGGAAATGGCCAAAAGTGTTTTTACGTTGGCCTCATCCAGAAATCAGCCAGGCAGAGAAAAATGCAGCCTATCGTTTCTTTTATGGTATGCCGCGCCCCCGTAAATTTAATGCTGGAAAGATCCGCCATATATTCACCCCCCTGCGCGATGACGCCTTTCGCTGCCAACTGGCGGCTTCTCAGGTATCAGTCATTGTTGCTGCTAACACGGAGTCAGAAAAAAAACTGAGATACCGAAAAGATCTCTGGCTGTGTGACCACATACCATTCGGAATAGCAAAATTTGAAACTTCGGTATATGACGAACAAACAAATCAGCTACTCAACAGGCAAACCTTCATTGTTACAAACGCCAGTGGAATTGGTACAATCCCTGCTGAGTAGACAACGAGGATTACTACTTCTGCGGACTGGCGGGGCCTTTCATTGGTTGAACCCAGGCACGCTCAATTTCTCCTGTCTGTGCGGGATTGGGATGCAATTTTGAAGAACGAATGAGAGCCCGTACGTAAATTTCATTGCCATTGAAATCATATTTGGCGGTGGGCCCTTTCACTGTCTTCAAGTTCGCACCAATTTTTTTGCTGTAACGTTTTGTGGCATGTACCTCGTGTCCTCGCTTGTCTAAAACGGGTATGCCCTGCTTGGGATAACCTTTCAAAGTGCCTATAAAATGAGTCGTGTATTCTACCCCTTCCTCTGGATCGATTTCGATCTCCAGGCCATCATCGGAATAAGTGATTGATTTGAGTTTCACTCCTGAAGAGGCATAAAACCGCCCGGCTTCCATCGCCTCCACAAGTGATTCTGGATCAAGATTCCTGGAAAGCACGACAACCCAGCCTCTGCCTGGCTCGCTCGCGCGACTTGGAATGTTATGATATTCATGCCCATCATCGGTAGACAATCCATACATTATTGGCAGATCCAACTCGGCTAATCTTTTGGTTAAAATAATATCCCACATCCGATCTGTGCTGGGATGTGATTCATCTCCTCGATTATCAACGCCTGGATGGCCATTATAGACTTCGAAGAAATTCTCGCCGACCACTTTCATCAGTTCTTCCGCAGTGACTCCATAATGAAAATTAGGATGATTCAAATGAATCATCATCTTCTGGCCGGTTCGCTCACGTTGTGCGAGCAAAGCGTTTGTATTGTTCTGCATTACGTCGTAAACACTCTTGCCCCCCAATGGAGTTAGTAATGAATGTAAATTCGTCGCGTTCATATGCACGGGCATATTTTTAAATCGGTCGGTAACCTCTTCACTTTGAATCAGCAAAAATTTTCCCGGTTCCCCCAACTTATCTGATACTTCCTGAAATGTTCGCAAACGAACTTCAATCTGCCCTTCTTTGTTTTTGCGTTCTTCAACCCAATTGGGAAACCGTTTTTTCAATTCTTTGTAAGCATGCAGTTTGCCTTTATTTTTTTCGGGAACAGTCCATCGCTCTGATTGCGCTAGTACATTATGGTCTGTAAAAGAGAGAAAATCATAACCATGTGTTTTATACCAGTCAGCAATCATCTCCAGGTAATCATCGCCATCGCTCCACAAAGAATGCGTATGCAGGTTTCCTTTGTACCACTTTTCATCAGCAGATTCTTTTAATTCTACTGGCTCTGCAGCGAGAGTCACTGAACTGAAAAATAACAGACAACTTAATACGAACTGTGTGCTTAATTTTAGACCTGAATGGGCTTTAGACCGTATCGATTCAAGGCGAGTCATATTCATAGCTCCAAAGTAATTATCTCAATCATCAAAAAATGTATCTTCAAAACCCTTGGGGGGATCTGCTTACCAGATCTGCCTCGAGTTCCTGTTGTTTATATACATCGGGTGAAGCCACTGGCTTTAAAACAAACCCTGCATTGATGATATTTCGCAATGCAATTGGAGAGGCTGCCCAACGAATAATCACATGTTTTTCTGCGTCAACTCTGCTTGCTGATTTTAAATTTGCTGACTCTGGTAAATCTAGATCTTGAGGCAGAACAGCACCTTGGATCTGTTTGAAATTGATGTCTCCCCAGAGATAAAAAATCAGGAATGTTAGCTCCATTGGGGGTTGATCGTCTTTACTCACCAGAATGCAGTCCGACACATTCTGAGTTAAACGCAGTTGATGCTCGAATTGTTGCAATCGTTCTCCCGCCGGGTTAGGTTTCGGAACCGAATAAACTCCGTAAACAATGTGTAAACAAGATAACGCGATCACTAGCGCAATGACTACAACACGATGGCCATGTTCTTTTTTAAACCGATTGCTATACCAGAGAACCATAATAAGCGATAAACCCAGAACGATTAATTGTCGCAAAAAACGGCCTGAAACTTCAGGGCTCAGTGTGTTTCCCTGGGAGGCACTAAGAAAAATCACAGACAGAACACCGACTGTAAAAACAACCAAAACAGTTGGATAATTAACTCGTCGCAAAGCAATCTGTTGAAATTCCCAAGCTACAATCGCAATCATAGGAATCATAAAGAACAGCTTCCACATTGCGCGGGTACTGGCCTTCATTTGTGGCAGATACTGCACTCCCCACCAAAAGAACAACCCACAAATGACCCAAATCATAATCAATCTTAACCAGGCCACATCTGTAAAGTTCCCCTGAGGATTTAAGATACGCTTTGCTCCATGAAACAATCCAAACAGAGCAAACCCCAATAAGAAGCCCATCGAGGACATAATATCACGCAAAAAATAGTTGGGATAAAATTCGGATTTCCAGTACAAACTGATCATGGGCTGGCCAGGTCCTGCAAACCATTTCCCCCAAAACCCATCAATCTGTGATGCAGCCATTAATTCCCACCAGCCTCCCACAGCAAAGCCAGTAAATGCGAGTATGACTAATGATTTCCAGGCACGAACTGCTTGTATCAATACAGGTATTTTTTTCTGATCTGAAGGAAGACGACTCTTGGGAAAATCGATGGGGTTGATAATAAAAAGCCCCAATATCAGCAGGACTCCCAGTGCCAGGGATCCTCCTGAAAGTAAACATATTCCTAATGCAATTCCACCAAATAATAACTTCTGAGACACAATTCCTGCTTCAGACTGAATGTGCCCCACGAACCCCCAGATCGTTAATAAAGCAAATACGATCGGAAACGCAGGTGCTTCGATAAGTTGAATCTGTCTTAAAACCAAAGGATGAAATGCCAGAAGGAAACAAAAGACTGTCGCGTATCGGGCATTACAAAATTTTCTGGAAAATCGATATGCAATAAACAGTAGAAGCGAAGTTGAAATATAGGAAAAAAAAACTAATGAGGATGACCAATGACCAATTAATTTAAGCAGGCCTGTATAGATCCAGCGTACGAGAGGAGGCTGGGAAATGAGTGCATTACCGCTATCGCTGATTAAACTGGCTTTCCCGAGACACTGTAATCCAAACCAGGCTGACAGCTCATCAATTCGATAAGAATGGAATGCCAAAAGTCCTGGCCCCAAGGACAGCAATATGACTAAAGGCGACATGACAGCCGCACGTCTCATCACTGGAAACAAGTCATGAGCAGGCTCTACTGATCTCTGTAATAGTTCCTGATCACTAATGACTACCAATGGAATACTTTCTTACAACTTTAAAATTGAAATCCGTTACTTTATCGCAGTACTTAACGGGCATAAACCTCTTGAGTGCAATCACTCGCTTCAACAGTATTTATTGTAAAGCGTACGCACAAGAAATACCAAGTGAGTTTACTTAACAAAAATTGCTTGTAAGCCATGGGTATCTCTAAGTGCATAAACTCTAACAGAGTAGGACTTTTTGACATCGGAAACATACCAGTAGTGCCAATTATCATGGTTGTAATCCGTAGTTCTAACCAGAGCTACGAAATCAATCAAACCATCACAGATTTCCTAATTTTCTCAAAACTATTAGGCCGATGAGAAACTAGTGTGCAAATGCAGGCTGCACTACTTCTTTTAACTTCAGGATGAGAAAAATGTATAAGGACAAAGTTAATTTTTTAAGATCCTTAAAGTATCGGTCTATTATGTCACAAAACATCACTATCGACCATGCTCATCAACTCTGTGAATTAGTGAAGCATGCAATTACAAACTCAATATTAGTAGCTCATCAGAACATTCAATTCAAAATTGATCAGCAACAGGTAGTTTTAACCGGAAATGTGAACAGCTACTACGAAAAACAGTTAGCTCAAGAATCTGTAAGTCGCGTGAAAGGAGTCAGGCAGGTCCACAATTGCCTGACTGTAGAACCGTTTCTACAAGAAGAAAAAGCAGAATTTGCTCACTGAAGAGGAACAGGGGAACGGTCGAATTCTTTTTGATTTCATCTGTCTTCAGCTCAACTCAATAAGTGATCAATTGTCTTGTTCCACAACAAAATACGAGCTAATACAGTAGGTTACGCGCGCTGACCGTTGTCATATCCAGCCTGGTATTGCTAGAATCCTTGTTCGATTTCTTTTTCTGGAAAACGAAACGTTCTTTTTACGCACAGACAATCGGGTTGAACCGACACAACACATAAACGGTCATTAATACAGAATAAGGGACAGTGGAAGACAATGTCTTTAAGAAGAGCTCAATTAGAACGACAATTACAAAACGCTGAGTCAGCGATTGAAGATTATAGTAAAGTGCTGGACGAGCAAAAAGTTCCAGATGATCAACGGAAAAAACATCCTAAGATGCGACAGTACAACGCACAGAGAACTCAAATCGTCAATCGATTAAAATCTCTGAAAGTGATTGAAGACAGAGAAGAATCCTTCAAACAGAGCGAATCACAAGACTAAGTTCGAACGACTGACTTGTTTCAAAGTAACACGTCAAATTGTTTGACATAACGGACTTATTCGGAGAGGTGGCAGAGTGGCCGATTGTGCAGCACTGGAAATGCTGTGTCCCGGTAACGGGACCGGGGGTTCGAATCCCCCTCTCTCCGCTCATTCGATTGCCGTTGAGTTATAACCCACTAACTCAGCAGCATTTGCTTTATCTGGACCGCTCCAGAGCTTCCCATTTTTGGCATAAGGGTTCTCTGAAAAGTCTTGTTGATGAATCGATCATTAAAACAAAACCGGAAGACATCGTTCCGTATTGGCAAAGTCCGTGGCGATCTGTGAAGTCAAATCTGGTATCTCACCTATCAAGAAAACGGTAAATGTTTACGCCCCCGGATTGGTCCTGACAAAGACCATGCGCGTCAGATTGCAGCTCAGATCAATTCTCAACTGGAGTCACACACGCATTCAGTTTTCAATTTTGAGCCGGTGCAGATCGATGGACTGCGAACCAGATGGCTCAACTACCACCAACAGGTTCTGCGTTCTTCTCTACAGACCATCAAGCGGCAATAACTCATCTAAGTAACTTCGTCAGAGAGATAAGTATCGCGTCGAAAACATCTCAGTTCCAGGCCAGACATGCTGAGGAGTTTGTGCATTATCTGCAAACGATCAAAGTCGCTCCTAATGGATATGAGAATTCCCAAAAGCGTCCTCTGCTCGATAAAGGCATCAAATACATCTTGCCATGCTGCCGAAGTATGTTTAGTTATGCGATAAAACGACGACATCTTTCTCCTTATGCCGAGACCCCATTTTCCTGTCTCGATCTGGGCCGCATCCTGATTGAAAATGCCAAAACTGTTTCTATCTTCAGTCCCAATTAGGAAAAAGCATTTCTGAAAGCCTGTGACGACTGGCAGGTCAAAACACTCAATGAACGTGAAATCCCATTGATTGATGAACTGAGAGATAAAGGTTACTGTCGCCATCATCAAAACCAATTGGATCCTCTGATTTGAAGCGTCCCTCGCCAGCACCATAAAACCGATTGCGGAGGCTATACAGACCGCTTTCGGCGTCATGGTAATGACCTTGATTCCCCACCCATTGATACAGGTTCACGGTGGTGCCGGTGCTGCTTCTAACTTCACCAAAGACCCTATAGAGATAAAAGACCCTATAGAGATAACTGTCGGTGACGGTTTCCATTTCATCGGTCAGTTCTCGAGTACTGCCCAGTGGATTAAAGCGGTAGAAGCTGCTGTCGGTAGAACGCGTCTGGCTGATCAGATTGCCATACACCTGAGGTACGACCGTGTATTAGGCTTCGACGGTACCCACATCATTCAATTCGAGCGCGATATTCTGATCATCCCAGAGGTAGGAGGTGAACTCCAGGCCCGTTTCTTTGGAAAGACGAAGTTCATCACTCTTTCTGTTAACGGAAGCATCGGTATAAGTCACCAGATCCCTGTTCGGACTTTCGATTTCCTGACCTGCCCCGTGAATAACCCCAGTCACACGACTTAGTGTTCTGTAGTTTTCATTGCTGTTCTGATACCCGGCTTACCCGCAGGAAAGTACACGCTCCGTTGCCGTACCATCGACGCCAATGGCAAAGCCCAACCAATGCCCCGCCCCTTCCGAAAATCGGGACATGTGGCCATCGAGCAGAAAGACATTGTGGTGACCGCTTAGTCTGTTCTTCAAAAAGTATTTCTTGAACCTATCATCACAAATAATGATGAATATCGTTCATTATGAAATCAATTCAGGTTAGACTCAAGAAAAATTGCTGAGAGAATAGAACGGAGATACCTCCATTGCTGAATCAGGTTTTCTCACATCATATGATTCTAGAGTAGAGTCAGATGCCAATTTATTTACTCACGGCAACCGATGAAAATGGCAAACGCGGGACGCATCGGGTTGATGCAGAGGATTCACAAGATGCCTACAAAAAGTATGAATCTCAAGGGTTTGTTGATATTGTTCTGCATAACGACGATGCAGCTGCAGCGGCTTCAGCCATGTTTCCGTCAAATCCAGATATGGAAAAAAATCTGACAGCCGTGGACATGGCCTAGCTACAGTTTCTCACTCCCTTTCAATTCTTCCTGTTCATGTTGCGCAAGACCTATTGGCAGTTGCGTTGGGTTTTGCTCATTATTGTTAGTATGCTTGTGTTTCGGTGGATGAGAACTCCTGAGATCAGCGATATTGATTATCTGATCCTTGTTTTTTTAGGAATTCCTATCGTGATCAGTTTCTGGGTTGCCTATTTTTCACCTCGCCAAAAATATGACAAAATGCTTCATGCCTTTTCCTGGGGAAGATGGCAAGAGGTCCTTGATCAAGTTCCCAAACTTCGAGGCAAAGTCCCTGATTTTGAACTCACAACCCGTGAGGCAGTTGCTGAAGCCGCATTGGGAAACGTTGATCAAGCATATGAGATGATGGAGCATTTTGCTGATTCGTCAGAAGTCCCACGTTGGATGTACCTGGGACGCCTGTCAGAGTTGTATGAAATCGTCAAAGACTATGATCAGGCTATCGAGTGTTGGCGTCAGGCATATGAAGAGGCACCAAAAAATCCTACAGTAATTATCGACTATGCCTATGCGCTATTGAAATATGGTAACGATTACAGTCTGGCCAACCAGCTTTTGGAAGAGGCGGAACAGCAGCACATGGGCGAAATGATTGAGCTCTTAATTTTATGTTTTAAAGGAATTCTGGAGCTGAATCTGAAGAACTTTCGAGTTGCAGAGTCACTTTTTCTGAAATGTCAGTCGGGCTTATTACCGATTGCTCCTACTCAACCACTGTTGCAGCTTTTTGTAGACTTCAATCGAGCCTATCTCGCAATTACCTTGGCAGAACTTGGTGATAGTGAAAACGCACAAAAAATTTATGAACTAGCGTTGCCACGATTACAGGCGTTAGGTAGCGAACAGGTTATGGATCGTTATGCAGAAGTAATCGCCAGATAAGTTTGAAAAAGCAACTCTTCCAGCAACCATAAAACCCTACTTCTTCTTTTTCTTCGCCTCTTTCGCTTGTTTTTCCTGCATTTCACGATGGGCGGATTCGGATTCGAAGACTTCTTGCTTTTCCTTTTCCATTTCACTTTTCACTTCGGGAGTAATTTCGCCTGAAGATAATGTTTCATCGCTGGAGCCACAGCCAGGAAACAGGCACAAAGAGATTAATAATAGAGCATATGAGAGTAATTTCACAGTTTTTCCTTTGACGTGATTCTTCTTGTAGTAAAGCAAAATTGTTTCGATGCGCTGGTTGCCAACAGCAGGGCATCCTTCGTTTCCGGGGGGAAAACGTCGGAAGCCCTGCGTTCGCAATGGCGTTTTTTTTGAGGGCATACTCAGTCAATCGATTTTAGAACTCGCCGACCGTCTCCCCGTCGTTTCGCATACTGATCCGACGCATGACTTCGCCATCGATGTTATAGCTAATTAAACGTACCGAACCATCGGCCAGACAGGCATTCATTCCACCGTGATGTGCTGAGCCGAAGTAGGGATGCCAGTTAGTCCAGTTAACACCACCTTTATCAACGACACCTGCGGTGTTGGTAGGTGCATCGGAATCGGGTAGGGGAGGGATACCATATTCCAGACCGGCACTGTTAATACCAGCACCCCAACGAATAACACATTCATCCCAGCCCGCGTTATTCCAAGGCTCATTGTCACCACCATCAGAGCCATGACGATCAGGGTGTAATGCTTTTTCGGCAACCATGATGGTGTTAGACGCACCATCTTTAATATCATTAATCCGCAGTTCAGTAACCGCGGTGGTTTGAACAAGAACTCCCTTTTGGCCATTACTGGGAGCACTGGCGACTCCACCTGGTCCACGTTGCCCCCCATTTCCAGCATAGTCGCTACGATAAAATCCGCTACCATAAGAAGTCGGCTTACGTCGACTGGGGCAGTAGTAACTTTTAATACCTTCGCGCGCGACAATGGGATAAGTTCCCACAGGGTCATCATCCGTGCCCAGTTCATAAATATTTGCCTGTTCCATATAGGGGAGAATCTGATAACTCCAGCTCCAACCTTCACGTTCTCTTGCGTTACAGCAGGCAAATGAAGTCCCTGCACCATCACGGGCTCCTGTTGGAAGATGATCGTGCACATCGTGGAAGTTATGAAAGGCCAGCCCAATTTGCTTCAGGTTATTTTTACACTGTGTGCGGCGTGCTGCTTCACGTGCCTGTTGAACGGCGGGTAACAACAAGGCAATCAAAATCGCAATGATGGCAATAACTACCAATAATTCGATCAGTGTAAACCCATGACGATTTTTTGAGGATTGTTTTAACGTACCGGTAGCCCGGGAAGAAAATGGACGTAACGTCATCATTTTCTAATCTCCTTAAATTGAAAAAGAAAAGAATCTAAAACAGCTTTTGAATTTTCAAGGCGGGATAATGCCGGTTTGGGTCTTGACTGACCATAGCGGAACAGGGATCGTGGTCCCTTTCCTGATGTGGTCATATACTACTCGTCAATTGTTAATAAATGGTGAGTAAACAATGAAATGTTGGGCTAACATTGATTCTCACCCGAACAAATCGACATGAAAATGCGCTGAAAGTGTTGCTTTTCAGTTCAGAGTCAGGCTGGAAGAAATGATAAATGGGGAGGCAGTCATACTAGATTATGATGAAAATCTATGCTCTCCAAAATAGATTGTCTTAAAGAGCCATTTTTTTAATGATACGCGAAAAAGACCGAGGCATACAGTTTTCGTTTGATGCGACTCGGTCTTTCTGTGGGAATATCTTTATGGTCTCTTGACGTAGCGATACTTCAACTTCAAATCGTTAGTACCGCCTCCTTCTAGACGCAGTATGACTACGCCTTGCACACGAATGGGGCCTTGAGGTCCTAGCGAGACCCACGTTGCTCTCTCTTTTGTGGGCGTGATATTCATCACAATTTTCCAGTCATCAGTTGCATGTGGGTGGTAGTATTCGACAATCGAATCATCGGATGCATGCACCAGAGTGTCCTGACCGCGTTTTAATAAAATCGAATAGGGATATCCCGAGTCGTCAACTGGTTTCTCTTGTGCGTGTGTGATACATGTGGTTGCGGTAGCGATTGCCATTACGATGAATATGCGGCCCGTCATCGTGTATGCTCCTTTGATTCATTGAAATAGTTGAGTGGGAATAGAAGAACTCTGAAAGTAAGGTGACTTTTGTTGATCCATTCTAACACACCTTTCGACACGAATTAAGAAACTATACATTCGCGATAAGAACGTACCTTTATTTGATATCGTTTGAGCACTGGACAATTAGAGGTGGCTTATCTGTCTTGCTATACATAGATGACGGAATGTGCTTGTTTCTATGGAACATCCTGATACGGAGCGGTTTTCTGCAGGCTCGTATGGAGTTTCAATCAGAATAATCAAATTGCATCAACTGAAATCGAAAATTGAGTAAATAGCCTTCGACGAATAGAAGCCTCGGTTTTGTTTCACAATAAATTGTGATCGTCAGAATGTTTCGTGAATCTTTGGGACGTAATGATTTCGAACTTGATCTGATTTGTTCTGAATAATCTCATATGAAGCCGATGTTGTTTAAAACGGACAATGTCAAAATGGAATAATCAAAGTGATCTGGTATTCAATTCTAGAAAAGACTTCGAATTTCTCGATAAAGCTGTCGGGAAAGTTGCTGAACCTCAAACGATATGACAGAGGTAATCAGAGAAGATGATTTCGATCATGATTTAGTGAAACAAAGTCAAAACCGTTTCACAAGTCGTTTGACGAAATACCAAAGAGACTATTATAACAGTACTTAATCCGAAGCCCCCGTAGCTCAGTTGGATAGAGCAATGCTTTCCTAAAGCATAGGTCGCAGGTTCGAATCCTGCCGGGGGTAATAAAATCAATCTGTTATTGTGGGTTTGGGTGAGCAGATATAATTAAGTATCTGCGTATACAGTTCGGTGTAATGGTATCATGATCGGGCTTCTATTTTATTTAATTATAGTTACTTTTGTGGCGTTAATAATTTATGGCGCCATACTTGCGTTTGCATTCACGCGAAAGAAGAATCACTGGTGGGCACACGTCATAGTTGTTGGTAGCTGCGTCGTGTTTCTTTTATGGGGACAATACTTGATATTTGTCTTGGCTGATTTCTCAGTGATTCTCTTAAAACTATGTATGAAGTAGAACCCAACTGGGACATTTAGAGCCAGGTGATATTGTCATTCGAAGGATTGCAGAGAGATAGCCATCGCAAAAACGAATATTACCAGCGGCTCTGTGAATTGACAGAAAAAATCGAGTTACCAGCAGGCTCACCAGCTCAAAAGATTCTAACCACCACCAAAGCCCCCACCACAGAACGGGCTAAGCGAGTAGCTACAGTGTTGGGGAAGTGGGAGATAAATCGCCATCTCGAACTTCGCTAAATTCTTTGGCACACCTAATGGAAGGACTCTAGCGTCCTTTCTTCTTTTCTCTCTCAAAGCTGCGCCCAAAGACTGCAATTTTGAATTTCTTGTCAGCTCGCGGCGAGTGGAGGTAGACTTTGCCCTTCCATTGTTTTGAGAGTAAGACGGGATGCTTGGGACCAAGTATGTCTGAAAGAACTCCAGCAACTTCTTCAGGCGTTTTGGGGTTTGGGTGAAGATAGTAAGTTTCAATCGTGATCGTGTCGCCAACTTTCACGCCCGACTTGGACCTAAGTACCTCGAGAACTTTCGTCTCGTATGCTACGTTAATACGTCCAGAGGGCATTGTGGTGTCAGCCTGAGTAACTTTGCGAATTTCAACTTTGAAGACTTCAGGAGCTTTTTTCTTCATATTCGCGATTAAACCTGGGGCAATCTCAGTGTAGGCGACTGAAGTATGGATCGTGAAAGCAATTAGGGTCACCAAACTGATTATTGCAAACCGTTTCATATGTTTTGCTCCGTAATTAATGTTTTGTGAATGTCCTGACATATCTGACGATCTTATGACCAAATTGGTTACAACATTTTCAGAGCCAACATGAGCTACACTGGGGAAACGTGCGATTGATTTGCACTTTGAGTTAGAATAAAAAACGCCAGCGGTCCCGGGTCATGAATCTTAGACCTGTGTGCTGGCGTGGTCCGAAGGTATAAACCAACGGGGTGGGGAAAGCCTCCACAATTAATCGGCACTGAAGCCGGACCATGCGGGCACTTCTACTATTATATGTGCGTGCTGGAGTCAATGTGATGTTGCACTCCTAAAGGCATTTAAGGTTACGATTTTGTTCATGCTGCCAGGAATGAACTAATATGGCAAGCTGCTCAATGCAAAGTTGATCAAATTGGTAATAATGTAACGATCGAAATCATGTTAATTCTGCTTAAAAAGATAATCAGAAAACAGCTTCGTCTTTCCTGACATTTTTGAGATGGATACTGATAACGAGTAACGGCGAATCGTAGACGATGAAATCGCAAAGAACAAATATAGCGTAAAAAAACAGCCGGGGGAGTAGCGTCCCCGGCTGTTCACGGCAGGCACCGTTTTGGCACGCAACTTTATGTCGTTAGGTTGTCGCTTGAATGTTCGAATTTTAATAAGTATCGACTTAAATGTTGAAATAGATTACGCATGAAGACAGAGCAGGAAAAGTCAGGAAAATGTACCTATTTTATGGTTGATTATACATTGAACTACAGTAGTATAAGTTCGTAGTTTAATTGATTCCCATGTTCGCCAGGAGGCGGCCGCGTGTGATCTGCTGTAGATGATCACGAGGATTTATTCAATCCGCGATTTCTTTTCGGTCTGTCAGGAATCCAGATCTCTTTCATTACCCCAAGGACGTCAATAATTGCGTTTGTGCGCACGAATTATTGAGCGAATATCCCTGCGCGCCGAGAGACAATTATGCCTCACTTCATACGAACGATTAGCAGAAGAAACTACCGAGTATTCGACCTCATAAGAACGCATCATGAGCAGTGTCAGGATGGCATGACATTCGATTCTATGCACCGCTACTTTAGGTGTGATCGAAGCAAGCTTTTGAATGCAGTAAACGTTCTCATGCGGCACAGATTCATCGAGCAGGACGACCGGCATATGTATTACCCGGTGGATCGTATGCCGCTTCTGATGCCTTACTATGGGACAGTATCTGTGTAATGACAGGCAGAATTACTAACGACATTGTGTCACCGACGAAACAACAAGGACTGGTTGATTGTGTTGGATCTGGAGCGGTTACCGGAACTGGTTGAGAATCTTTATTTGCAGATGTTTAGTGATTAAGAAGCCGGTGGAGAGTGGTACGATTACTTCCACTTTGCCCAAAATAAAACTGGAATGGAACAGCCTAGACCGCCACCTAATAGCATTCCTAAGGGGATGGTAATATAAGCAAGTGCGAAACCAGCTCCAGCTTGGCCATGACCATCATCCATGAATACACAAAAATAATAAAGACCATAGAATCCAATAACTGCACCAATTGCGGCTCCAGTAATTGCTAAAAAAACACTTGAGATAATAGTTAAGATTACTTTCAACACCGTTTCCACGCTAACACCTCATGTTTCTTACTAGTTGAGCCGGAATGTCTCGTACATATTAAAGGCGTGGAAAGAAATCGAATATCACGCGTGGATTGGAAAATTTGATAAAAAAATCAGGCAGAAGTGATTAACAAGCTGAAGGAGGAGTGATGAATCGTTTTTTTAATTACAAATCTTACGAACAACTCAATACATCAGAGCTATCATTCCTAGGAACATAGGTATTAAAAGAAAAAAGAACCAAGGATCGTTTTTCCAGACCCAATGCAGAAAAGACTGATTGTTATTGTTATTTCTAGAGTCGAAGATCACATAAGCAAAAATAGAAGTTACCAATATCAAAGGAATATAATTCTTCTTCAACAGCATCATTGACAGACCCCCTCGTCTCAGCGTGTGTGGGAGAGAGAGTGTCTAGTGATTAGGACTACATAGCTGATAGTACTGATAGAAGAGTTCTGCACAAGTTGAATTATTTTCTATTGCCCAAACAAGTGGAGCATAAACGGCTCTTAACACAGAATCTCTTCCCGGAGGAATCTGCCCATGTGAGTCTTCTGACAATGCACAAGCAGGGCCAACACTCAAAACATAAACCAATAACAAAATCGGGATCGCACAGCCCAGAAATTGAAGTTTTTTCCATCTCTTTTTTTCAGACATACGAACTACCTCAAGCAGTCTCAGCGTGTGTGGGAGGGAGTTTAAACAACCTAGCGATCTGTTCCATTGCAGACGTCAATGTAAGCACGAATAGAGTCACCGACAAATTTATTATTAGATGCGCACCACTCTAATGGACCATAGAATGTCATTATGGGTTTCATGTATTTCGTGTTTACTGCGTTTCCATTTTTGTCCAAAACCCAAGCAGCAACAGGACCAATACTCAAAACATAAGACACTAGCAAAATCGGGATTGAATAGCCAAGAAATCGAAGGATTCTTGATTCTTTATTTTCAGTCATAGGGATTACCTTCAGGTAACTGGAATCTGACAACCCAAGTTTAAACGATTGAAGGCAGTTAAGCCACTAAAATAAGAGAGGTTCACCATGGTCACGGTAGACCAAGTGAAGAGTGCCTAGGAAGACTCCTGTGATAAAACGTCTCTATTGCTTTCAAGTGATCAACGTTTTGTACAACACTCTTGCCTCCGCACGTCTTCGAAGGGGTATTCTATGCTTTATTAATTGGTACAAAAAATTTATCATAATGCTTTGTATGTAGCGCTTACCCCTTGAGTAGTTGTGTGATGCCGTTTTCCTGAAGCAGAGGTCGCAGGTTCAAATTCAGCCGGGTGTATGTTTTTGGAGAGTTGCTCGTGTCGTATTTTCTATGAAGCCGGGATTGAAGGATAGAATCGAATGAATAAAGTATCTCAGGTTTTTCTCTCTTGCATTATTACGCTTTGTGCTTTGTCACAAGTTTCTTTTTCGCGGGCAGATGAACTGAAAAAAAGCTATTACCTGATCGGTAATTCGCTGACGTGGGACACGGTTCCTTCTCTGTTGGATGGTGATGTGCAGTGGCATGTGGATTGTGGGAAGAGTTTGCCCTATATCTTTGAGCATCCGAAGATGCCGTGTGTCAAGAATTCGTCACTTTGGCCAAAGGCACTCAAAGAAAAGCAGTACGATTTCATTTCAGTTCAGCCCCATTATGGTTCCACATTGCCGGAAGATGTTGATGTCATTTCCAAGTGGGTCGAAATGCAGCCTAAGGCAGTATTCATTATTCACACCGGTTGGGCACGGAGTGCAACACGCGCTGATGAATATACAAATGAGGACATTGCAGGAAAACTACAACATAGCCCAGCCTATTTTAAGTCCCTGTTGACAGAACTGAAGAAGCGTTATCCGGATCGGCAATTTAAACAGACTTATGCCATCGATCTCTTAGATAAAGTGAATTCGGATATCAAAAATAAGCAAGCACCCTTCAATCAGATTTCAGATTTGTATCGGGACGCGATCCATATGAAAACCGATAGCGGTCGTTACCTCATGCACAATGCGATGCGGCATGCGATGGGGCAGCCACGATCTGAAAAGGGATATGAAAAAACGGATCCGAAAACAAAACAGTATCTGAATCGGGTTCTGGATACATTAAAGTAAAGGTCTTGTTTTCTAGTTGTGTCAGCCAGTGTAGTCTGCCAATTCGGAAATCAGTTTTTGTTTTTCTTCTTCAGTAAGAAACGCTGATTCGAACGAATTTCGCGCGAGCTTGACCAGTTGATCACGTGAAAGATCAAATGCTTCTTGAACAGCTAGGAAATTTTCATTGACATAGCCACCGAAGTAAGGTGGATCGTCCGAGTTCACGCTAACGACCAGACCGGCGTCCAGCATTCGTTTCAAGGAATGTTCTGTCATAGTCTCGAAAACACAGAGTCTTATGTTTGAAAGCGGACAGACTGTTAAGGGGATCTGCTCTTCAATAAGCCGCTCGACCAGTGCTGCATCTTCCATACAACGCACGCCATGATCGATCCGTTCTGCCTGGAGTAGGTCCAGTGCTTCGGTGATATATTCAGGTGGTCCTTCCTCACCCGCATGGCACACGACGCGGAAACCCTGACGACGGGCTTCTGCGAACACATTCACAAATTTGGACGGGGGATGGCCCAGTTCCGATGAATCCAGGCCGACAGCAATGATTTGCTCGCGAAATGGAATGGCCTGCTGCAGAGTCTGAATTGCTGACTCTTCAGATAAGTGACGTAAGAAACTGAGGATTAAATGGGAGGAAATTCCAAGCTCGGTTTGTGCCTGTTTGAGGGCCGCTGTGATTCCATTGAGGGCTGTTTCAAAGGGAATATTTCGGTCAGTATGTGACTGAGGATCGAAGAAAATTTCAGTATGTCGCACGTTTTGCGACGCTGCTTTTTTCAAGTAGGCCATCGTCAGGTCATGGAAATCTTCTTCTGTGAGAACGACACTGATTGAAGCGTAATACAAATCGAGAAACGACTGTAGGTCCTTGAAATTGTAAGCGGCTCGCATCTCATCTACAGATTGAAAGGGAATTGCAATTCCATTCTTTTCAGAAAGTTGAAAGGCCAATTCAGGCTCCAGAGTTCCTTCAATGTGCAAATGTAATTCTGCTTTCGGTAATCCTGCAATAAAATCATCCATGTCCGGTCTCCGAATTCGTGTCAGCTCTTTCAGTTGATAATGGCCTATGAGAGTAACAGATTCTGAAAGAGATTACGATTCCGTATTATCATTTTCAAAGCCAGACTTCGTTTTTGTGAAACGATATTGTAGGATCAGTTGACAGGAAGAGATCACTTGTTTTTACAAAGAAATTGAGATCATGTTAAAGAATTTTCTGTTCTGTTTGTTAGCGATTCTGATTTTGGATCATCCCGAATTACAGGGAGGAGATTTGAGAGTGGGGATTGCGCGTGTTGACATCACGCCTGCAAAATCAATTTGGCTGGCCGGCTATGCCGCTCGTAAAGAGCCTGCTAAGGGAATGACGCATCCTCTGTGGGCCAAAGCGTTAGTTTTTGAAGATAAACATGGTAATCGGGCAGCGATCGTGACGACTGATCTAATCGGATTGACACGAGAGATTTCCGATGCGGTTGGAAACCGCGTTGCGAAAAAGACAGGAATGACACGTGAACAGATTCTGTTGAATTCCTCACACACTCATTGCGGTCCTGTTGTTCGTGGTTGTGCGGCACTCGCTTATGATTTAACTGACGCACAGCAGAATGACGTGAATCAGTATGCAAAGTTACTGGAAGACAAACTGGTAAACCTGATCATTCAGGCCAGTCAGTCCATGTCGGATGCGATGCTAGCGTATGGGGAAGATCAGGCGAAATTTGCACTAAACCGTCGTGGTCGGTACAACCCGGATGGCCCTGTCGATCATACGGTACCTGTCCTGCGAGTATGTGACGAAGCAGGTAAAACAAAAGCCATCTTATTTGGATATGCTTGCCATAATACGACCATTGCTCTCTCTCAATATTGTGGCGACTATGCAGGTTTCGCACAGATTGCTTTGGAGAAAAAGTATCCCGGTGTCACAGCTCTGTTCATGATCGGTTGTGGGGGAGATGCGAATCCTCATCCTCGACGTACACTTGCATTGGCAGAGCAGCATGGAAATTCGCTATCAGATGCGGTTGTGCGTGCGATGGAGAAAACGATGGAGCCCATCAAAGGGCCTGTCAAAGTCAAGTTTCAGAGAACGGATTTACCGTTTGTTGATCCGCCATCCAAGGCAGAGCTTCTTATGCGTCAGGGAAAGGGCGATGTCTATTTGCAACGCCTGACGAAGTATCTGTTGAATCAACTGGATCAGCAGGGCGCTATCAAAACTTCCTACCCATTCCCTGCTCAGGTCATCTCTTTTGGGAATGATCTGACTTTGATCGGTTTAGGAGGAGAAGCGGTGATTGATTATTCTATTCGTCTCCATGAAGAATTCTCTCATCGTCGGATCTGGGTTGCCAGTTATTGTAATGAAGTTTTTGCCTATATCCCTTCGGAACGGGTTCTCAAAGAAGGTGGTTATGAAGGGGGTGGGGCAATGAAGTACTTTGGTTTCCATGGTCCTTTTCAACCTGGAGTAGAAGATCGCATTATTAAGCTCATTCACAAGCTGATGGAGCCATAGGGAGTCGTGCGTATTTCGATTGTAAGTCAAATTTTTTTCTAATCAAAAGCTACAAAATCGTTTTGCTCTTATCATCTCAATCAACTGTTTGAGCTCACAAAAATTCTTAAACGTTTTAACAAATTTCAGCGTAATAATGTTTGAGAATTGTGTTGATGTTTGATTCGAAAATCGTAGCACATCCAGTCTGTCCAATCGGCTGAGAATCGTTTCGTTCAGGAGTCTTTGGTTCACTTTACAGGAATCTATACTTGTTTAGAGATGTTTTTCTAACTGGTTGTATGATATTAACTTACAGTTATTGAACAGGTTGCCCCTAAAAGAGGTGATTCTTTTGAATTCAAGATTGCTATTGTCTCGATATGAGAGGTGGGAAATAATAGAGGTGTTCGAAGAAAAGTTTCGTCACTTTACATTCCTGTGTGGCATACTTTGAGCACTAGTGAGTCACGTCCACACAATAATCCCAATTTTACAATTTGGTGTTGGCCATGGATGGTCTTGTAAATACCCTCATCACAAATTTATGTTTGTATGCGGGAACTATCCCTGCGCTGTGTGTGTCTAAATTCATGCAAAACTTCCGTCTTTGTGAAAGGCTGTAGCGCTTTAGAACATTCTTTTAAATTAAATTACCTCGAACTTATTGGCCTACTATGCGGCCTGCCAGAGTGCAAGTCGCGACGCCAGGAGGAGGAGTCCCATGGAAAATGGTCGATCAATTTTAAATCAGATCTCCGGTCAGCTTAATTCTGAATCTTTTCAGCAGGAACATTGGCAGGGGACTTTTGAAGAGTACCTCGATCTTGTTCGAGAAGATCCCAAAGTAACGCGAACGGCGTTCCAAAGAGTTTATGATATGATCATGAGCTATGGGACCTATCCGGTTGAAGGTAAAAAGGGACTCATTCGCTATCGCTTTTTCGATGATCCAGTCAATGACGGACGCGATGGAATCTTTGGTCTTTCCAAGCCGTTGATGGAACTGGTTAATGTCTTTAAATCGGCTGCGCTGAAGTATGGTAGTGAACGCCGTGTCTTGTTGTTACATGGCCCTGTGGGAAGTTCAAAAAGTACTATTGCGCGTCTGTTGAAGCAGGGGCTGGAACGTTATTCACGTACCGAAGAAGGTGCCCTCTACAGCTTTGGTTGGAAAGAAGAGGATGGTTCTATTCTTTGGGATCCTATGAATGGTGATCCTTTACAATTAATTCCACTCGAGAATCGTCAGGAAGTTTGTGACCATCTGAATGCTGGCCGCGATGCCAGTAAAGAGTCAGATTACATCGTCGAAATTGCTGGCGAAGTATGTCCGTTGAGTCGCTTCATGTTCAATGAAAAATTGAAAGCAGCTAATGGCGACTGGACTAAAGTGATGGAGCAGGTCGTTGTGAAGCGAATCACCTTCTCAGAGCAGGATCGAATTGGGATTGGAACATTCCAGCCTAAAGATGAGAAGAATCAGGATTCTACCGAGCTAACCGGAGATATTAACTACCGCAAGATTGCGCAGTATGGTAGCGAAAGTGATCCGCGTGCTTTCAATTTTGATGGTGAATTCAATGTCGCCAATCGTGGACTGATCGAGTTTATCGAAGTCTTAAAGCTGGATGTGGCATTTTTGTATGATCTGCTTGGTGCCTCTCAGGAACACAAAATCAAGCCGAAGAAGTTTGCCCAAACGGATATCGATACGGTCATCATCGGTCATACCAATGAACCGGAATATCGTCGTTTGCAATCAAATGAATTTATGGAAGCACTTCGGGATCGTACCGTAAAAATTGATGTTCCTTACGTTACGAAGCTGAGTGAAGAAATTAAAATTTACGAGAAAGACTACAATTCCAAACGGGTCAGAGGTAAACACATCGCTCCGCATACTCTGGAAATCGGGGCAATGTGGGCAGTGCTGACGCGACTCGAAACGCCGAAGCATCATGGTTTGACGCTGGTTCAGAAAATGAATTTGTATAATGGCAAGTCATTGTCTGGATTTACTACTGAAAATGTCGAGCAACTTCGTAAAGAAGCAAAATCAGAAGGGCTGTTTGGAATCTCTCCTCGTTATGTTCAGGACAAAATTTCCAATGCACTCGTGGTAAACTCTCATAGCTCGAACCTGAATCCGTTTATGCTTTTGAATGAGCTGGAGGAAGGGTTAAAGCATCACTCGTTGATTGCCAACGATGACTTGCGAGATCATTATCGCCAGTTAATTACTGTCGTCAAAGAGGAGTATACTGATATTGTGAAAAATGAAGTTCAGCGTGCGATTGCCGCCGACGAAGAAGCACTCACGCGACTGTGTGGTAATTACCTTGATAACGTGAAAGCGTACACACAGAAAGAACGCGTCAAGAATAAATTTACTGGCGAATATGAAGAGCCGGATGAACGACAGATGCGTTCTATCGAAGAGCGAATCGATATTCCTGAAACCAGAAAAGATGATTTCCGTCGTGAAATCATGAACTACATTGGCGCGTTATCAATGGATGGAAAAACGTTTGACTACAAAACGAACGAACGTTTGCAAAAGGCGCTCGAAATGAAATTATTCGAGGACCAGAAGGATACCATCAAATTGACGAGTCTGGTATCGAACGTGGTCGATGCCGAAACGCAGGAGAAAATCGATATCGTCAAAGCCCGGCTGATTCGAAATTATGGCTATGATGAAGAGTCGGCAACAGACGTATTGCAATATGTTGCTAGCATCTTCGCTCGTGGTGACACAAAAAAAGGTAGTGATGCAGCTTAATCTTTGAGACGATTGTAACTTCATACAGAGTACTTAAGAGAAGAAGGAATTGTTTGAGAGCCGACGAACCCCTGCTTCCCTAAACTGAAAGGGTCTCGATATTATGGTACGTAGAATTGATCGTGACCAGCAACGATTTAATAAGATTATCAAGGGGAAGGTTCGTCAACAGCTCCGGAAGTATATCAATCACGGTGAGATGATTGGTCGCAAAGGTCGAGAAACTGTCAGTATCCCTGTTCCCAATATTGAGATCCCCCATTTTCAACATGGCGAAAAAGGAAGTGGCGGAGTAGGCCAGGGGGAAGGTGACGTAGGAGAAACGATCGGCCGCGGTCAGGATGATGGTGATGGTAAAGGTCAAGCTGGTAACCAGCAGGGGCAACATATTCGGGAAGTGGAATTAACACTTGAAGAATTGGCTGACATGCTCGGCGAAGCTCTGGAGCTTCCACGAATTGAACCCAAGGGCGATGACGCGCTGACATCCAAGAAAGACCGCTACACATCAATCCGTCCCACTGGACCCGATTCATTAAGACATTTTAAACGTACCTACAAACGAGCGCTCAGGAGAATGATTGCGACAAACAATTATGATCCCACTGAGCCGTCAATTATTCCTACTAAAGATGATGAGCGGTTTCGAAGCTGGAAAACCGTTTCGGAACCACATACGAATGCCGCCGTCATTTATATGATGGATGTATCGGGATCAATGACAGACGTCCAGAAAGAAATCGTCCGTACGGAGTCCTTTTGGATTGATACCTGGTTAAAACGTCAATACGACGGCATTGAACGTCGCTATATTGTACATGATGCTGTTGCTCATGAAGTGGATGAAGATACCTTCTACCGCGTTCGCGAAAGTGGTGGAACGCGTATCTCATCCGCTTACCGGGCGGCAAACCAGATCATTCAAAGAGACTTTCCCCCTTCGCTATGGAATATTTACTGTTTTCAATTTTCCGATGGAGACAACTGGGGAGAAGATAACACCGAGTGTATCGACAATCTCAAACAGAATATTTTTCCGATTTGTAATCTTTTCTGTTATGGACAGGTAAGAAGTCCTTATGGGTCCGGGGACTTTATCAAAGAATTACGGAAGATTGAAGAAGAGTGGGATAATTTGATCCTCTCTGAAATTGACGATAAAGAAGCGATCTATGGTTCGATTAAGACGTTTCTGGGAACAGGAAAATAGATTGACTGAAAGTAGTATGTTTTAGAGTTTGAGTCAAAGAACAGTCAGCCTCTGATTCGGAATCGATTGACCGCTGACGGAGATTCATATGGTAGTCACAACTCATCGCCCTTTACCTAAAGAATTGAGTGATATCCAACAGGAGATGGAACAGCATGCGCTCGATTATGGTCTCGACTTCTTCAAAACCATTTTTGAAGTCCTGGACTACGAAGAGCTGAGTATGTTTGCCGCCTATGGTGGATTTCCGGTTCGTTATCCTCACTGGCGATTTGGAGCTCAGTTTGATGAATTGATGAAAGGCTATTCGTACGGTCTGCAGAAAATCTATGAAATGGTGATCAATACGGATCCCTGTTATGCCTATCTCTTGAGTGCGAATGATATCACCGATCAAAAACTGGTGATTGCACACGTTTATGGTCACTGTGATTTTTTTAAAAACAACGCCTGGTTCTCGCACACCAATCGCAAAATGCTCGATCAGATGGCCAATCACGCCACCCGTATGAATCGGCATATTGATGATTATGGTTATGAAACAGTGGAGATGTTTATTGATACTTGTCTTTCTTTGGAAAGCTTGATCGATCCCTATGCGCCGCATGTCAGGCGGACGAAGAAGCCTCCCACAAAAGAAGAGACGGAAAAACAAAAAACCGATACCGCTGAAACGTCTTCAGGACGATTTCCGGCAAAGCAGTACATGGATCCGTATATTAATCCCGAAGACATACTCGAAGAAGAGGCCAACGAAAAACGCAAGAAAGCTCAGGAATTGGCCGATCAACTGAAATTTCCAAAAGAACGTTTACGAGATGTGTTGTTCTTTTTGATTCAGTATGCGCCCTTGGAAGATTGGCAGCGTGATGTGCTTTCGATTATTCGAGATGAAGCGTACTACTTTGCTCCCCAAGGGCAGACCAAGATCATGAACGAGGGTTGGGCCAGTTTCTGGCACTCTACAATTATGACGCGTCATGGTTTGACGGATGAAGGCTTGATCAATTATGCCGATCACCATAGTGGTACGATGGCAACCAGTCCGAACCGACTGAATCCGTATAAGTTAGGAATTGAACTACTCAAAGATATCGAAGAACGCTGGAATAAAGGGCAATTTGGCCCCGAGTATGAGAACTGTCCTGATATGTTTAAAAAAGAGAATTGGAATCAGGATTTAGGGCTGGGCAGAGAGAAAATCTTTGAAGTTCGACGGATTCATAACGATATCACGTTTATCGATACGTTTTTGACTCCTGAGTTCTGCTATAAAAATCAGATGTTTTCGTTTGCCTATAATGATTCCAATCGAACTTACGAAATTCAGTCACGCGAATTTGAGCAGATCAAACTACAACTTTTGAGCAGCCTTAGTAATCATGGACGACCTGTGATTTACGTTCAGGATGGAAACTATAAAAACCGGGGCGAACTCTATCTGGAACATGAATATCTGGGAGTCGAACTCAAGCTCGATTATGCTCAGGATACTTTGGTCAACTTGCATACGATCTGGAAACGACCCGTGAATATCGAAACAGTCGTCGACGACAGACCTACCATCTTGAGTTATGACGGTAAGAAGCATTCCACAAATTCAAAAGAAAAAGAATAAATCAGGGAAGGGATGTCTCCGCAAGGAGGATTGAATAATGACCGTGATTAATCAATTAAATCATGAGCTGAAGCAGTTGGCAGGATCGCAGTTCGCACAGCCGAGTACAATCACACTGGCTGCCACTGGCAAAATTGAAGTGATAATCGATTTTACTTCTGTCGACTCGATGAGTTGTTCTTTAAGAGAAGTGCGCGTTAACGTGCCGTCATTAACACAGGCAACGTTTGACAAGTTGAAAGAATGGGGGCAGAAACTGTGTCAGCGAGTCACCTATCTTTTAGAAAACATAGGGCCTCTCGAATATGATGAAGACGCAGGGCAGGTATTAATTCGTTCGACTCCCCCAGACCAGAATCAAGCGGGGACTCGGTTTTATGAAATCATTCTCTCATCACATTCCAATGGGCAATTCAGTTTAAAACGTTTCGAATATCAAAATGGACAAAGTGGTCGCACTCAGGTTGATATTCAGGTCACTCATGAAGTGCTGAGAAAGTTTGTCGAGGACCTGCTAGATACGATTCCTTGATCTGGTAAGAACTTAGTAATACCCTTTGGGGTCTACATTATCGAACCCTATATGCCTTAGGTAATATTTTGCCTAAGGTTTTATTTTTTATATGGTTACAGATTGTGGATTAAAGTCAGGATTAGTGCTTGACGAAACCTGTTTTACATGTAAAATCATATTTCATGAGTAAAACATTAGAAAGAAACGACTCGAGATTATCGTACCGTGTGCCCGCTCTTGAAAAGGGATTAGAGGTTCTGGAGCTATTGTCTGGTATCTCGCAACCATTGTCTCTGACAGACATTGCAGATCGTTTGGGGCGGACCAAGCAGGAGCTGTTTCGAGTGATGGCCTGCCTCAATGAACAAGGGTATTTAATTCGCGATCTCAATCAGGGCTACCGGATGAGTACCAAGCTGTTCGAACTGGGATCCAAGCATGCAAGTACGGGGGCGTTAATTGCGCGTGCCACTCCGCACATGGAGACATTGGCGAATGAACTGAATGAGCCATGTCACCTGAACCTGGTCGTTCGCAATAAAATGTTGGTGATTGCACGTGTGAATTGCGATGCAGATGTTGCTTTGGCGGTCCGCATCGGTGCCAGCTTCAAACTGCACGAACGTAACAGCGGTTTAGTAGCGCTATCTTTTTTACCTGACGAACAGAGACTCAAATACTGGTCACAATGTGATTTACCAGATGATCAGATTCGCGAATATGAGGCCGAGTCACGTGCGATTCGGCAAGCTGGTTTTCGTACCATGGCGAGCACGCTGAATCAGGGAGTTCAGGATACGGCTACTCCGATTCTTGGTGCAGAAGGACGGTTGTTGGCAGTGTTGTGTGTTTCACATATTTTACGTGTTGGCGAGTCGCGGGACAGCACGACGATTTCCTCAGCGATGTTACGCTGCTCGCAAGCGATTTCAAGTGAGTTTGGACCGACGATGTTAAAGACACCAGATGTTGAAACGCACGCTGTCCACTGAATCAAGTGGGTAAACGAACGGAGTTTTTATGCTGGATCAACAGATTCGAGATCATGATTTTCCCAGTTTGAAATGTCGTGTTTACTTAAATACGGCTGCGGAAGGGATTCCACCAATTGCGGTGAGAGAAGCGTTCCAGCAGTACTTTCAGGACAAAGAACTGGGCATGGATGGCCGTGAGCTTCATGAAGTGCAATGGGAAGCAGCAAAAAAGTTAGTTTCTCAATTGTATGGTATGAGTTCCGATGAAGTCAGCATCTGTTCCTGCAGTTCTGAAGCGTTTAATCTGGCATATCAGTCTTTGCAGCTAAAACCAGGTGATGAAGTCATTATCAGTGATTTAGACTTTCCTGCCAGTTATACGTTCGGGTTACAGCAAAGTTGTCCTGCCACCGTAAAAATATGGGAAGCCCGTGATTGGGAATTACGATTGGAAGATCTGCAGTCACTTTTAACAGACAAAACACGTGTGGTGAGTATCTCACTGGTCAGTTTTTTCAATGGGTTCAAAATTCCTTTGAAGGAAGTGATTCAAACAATTCGCCAACATTCTTCCGCTTTAATTGCCTTAGATGTCACTCAGGCCCTGGGACGAATTCCGCTCGATCTGGAAGACATTGATCTGGTAATCAGCAGCACACATAAGTGGATTCTGGCTTCTCATGGTGGGGGACTGGTAGGCGTGCCTGCGTCGCGTGCGAATGAATGGACTGTTCCCGCCGGGGGCTGGTTTAATCTGAAAGACGCATTTGGAGATCGGCGTTTTGAAAAAGCAGAGAGCCTGCCAGGAGCGGCGAGCTTTACAGTGGGCATGCCCAATTATCCCGCCGTTTATGCAATCCGAGCTGCTTTGGATTATATTACAGCGGTGGGCGTCGAAGAAATTAATCAGGCAACCGAGCCTCTGGTCGAAGCCTGTCTGGCAGGACTCGCAGAGTTACCGGTTGAATTCATTTCGCCGCGGAAGATCGAAAACTTAGCGGGTATAATTGCATTTCGACATCCTGAAGCGGAAAGGATTTATCAACACTTACATAGTAAACAAATTCATCCCATGTATCACGCGGGCAGGATTCGTGTTGCCTTGCATGGATACAATACACTGGACGATGTAGAAACATTTTTACGGGAATTGAAGTACACACTCTCAAAAAGTTTTGTCGGGACATGAAACGGACCGTTGGTCTGAACTAGTTTTATCGAGCGTATTTTCTTACTGATTTTTGATCTAACTGGAACTATAATAATAGGGTAAGCATAAGCTCATTATCCTAAAGTCTTACCTTCACGCATAAGCGACAGACTGCTGTTTGAGAAGCGAACACTCATCCAGAAAACTTGTGGCTCCTACCTGATAATGCTGGAAATAATAATGACGATGCATGCGAGATTACAAAATCAATTCGATTCATTCAGAACACAATTTCTCTCAGGATTGTTGATCGCTTTTGCTGTGTTGACGACTTCCAGCCTTTGCGCGGCTGAGAAGCAACCCACACAACAACAGATTCAGTTTTTTGAATCCAAGATTCGACCGTTGTTTATTAAGCATTGTTATGACTGTCATGGCCCCGATGAGCAGGAATCCGGGCTGCGTATGGATTCCTTTCAGGGTATTGCCAAAGGGGGCAAAGCAGGTTCGTTGATCATCCCGGGGAAGCCGGAACAGAGCTTATTGATCACGGCCGTGAAGTACCAGTCGCCCGATTTACAAATGCCACCCGATGATAAACTAAGTAAACAGGAAGTCAAAGACCTGGTCAATTGGGTCAAAATGGGGGCACCGTATCCTAACGCTGACTTGAGCTTACTTAGAACTGCGGATGCAAAAGGCAAGTTGGATCTGGAAAAAGAAAGACAGTTCTGGTCATTTCAATCTGTGAAGAAGCCTGTATTGCCTAAAGTCATAAATAGCGACTGGGTGAAAAATCCAATCGACCAGTTTGTATTACACAAACTGGAGCAAGCGAACCTCACTCCTGCTGAACCGGCTGACAAGCGCACTTTAATTCGACGTACGACATATGGCTTAACGGGACTGCCTCCCACATTGCAGGAAATCAATGATTTTTTGAACGATACTTCACCACAGGCGTTTGAAAAAGTGGTTGACCGCTTGTTGGCTTCACCACATTACGGCGAACACTGGGGCCGTCATTGGTTGGATGTCGCACGTTATGCCGACTCAAATGGCCTTGATGAGAATGTGGCCTACGGAACGGCCTGGAAATATCGAGATTACGTGGTCAATGCTCTGAATAAAGACAAACCTTACGACCAGTTTCTGAAAGAACAGTTGGCAGGAGATCTACTGGAACCAACTCAAGATGTCGCCGTACGTAATGAGCGTTTGATCGCGACGGGGTTTTTGTCTTTAGGTCCTAAAGTCTTGGCGGAAGTCGATGAAACCAAGATGGAAATGGACATTATTGACGAGCAGATTAATACCATCGGTGTTTCTCTGATGGGGCTGACGCTGGGATGTGCCCGCTGTCATGACCACAAATTCGATCCGATTCTAGCACATGATTATTATGGTTTGGCGGGCATCTTAAAAAGCACTAAAATCATGGAGCATTATAAGAAGGTCGCCCGCTGGCATGAAAATTCATTGGCGACCGAAGCAGAACTTAAAGTGCAAGCTCAATGGGACCGGAAGATCAAAAACGAGAATGATAAGATTGCCGGCTTGATCAAATCCGAAAACGAACGTCTTCAGAAAGCAGGGGGGAAGGATTTTAAACTCCCTGCGAAACCAGAATCTTCTTATTCCAAAGCAGCTCAAAAACAATTAAAAGAATTCCGAGATAAAGTCGCTGCCCTGAAAAAAGAACGCCCCGAAGTTCCTACTGCGTTGGGGGCGGCGGAACGAGAAATTGTCGATGTTCCCATTCATATTCGAGGCAGCCATTTGACATTAGGAGAAATGGTGCCACGGCAGGTTCCCGTGGTTTTGAACCAGCAGTCGTCAGATCCATTTCCAAAGGATCAAAGTGGTCGACTGAAGTTCGCTGAATGGCTTGTAAATCGTGACCACCCCCTGACATCACGAGTGATCGTGAATCGAATCTGGCGCTGGCACTTTGGAAAAGGAATCGTGGCCACACCAGACAACTTTGGAAAATTAGGGGCCAAGCCGACCAATCAGCCTTTACTGGATTGGATGGCAGCCAACTTGATGGAGCAGGGGTGGTCGCTCAAAAAATTACATCGCATGATTTTACTTTCGAATACCTGGCAGATGAGTAACAAATGGAACGAACAAGCCGCCTCCGTTGATCCTGATAATGATTTGATGTGGCGAGCCGATCTGCGTCGTTTGGACGCAGAATCTATTCGAGATTCGATTCTACTTGTGAGCGGAGGACTAGACCTGAAGATGGGCGGTTCATTGCTCAACGTGAATAACCGCGAATTTGTCTTCAACCATGAATCAAAAGATGGTGTGACATACGATTTTAACAGGCGCTCGATTTATCTGCCTGTGATCCGTAACCATTTGTTTGGGATGTTTATGCTGTTTGATTACTCAGATGCGAGTGTATTAAATGGCGATCGTGCTTCCACTACTGTCGCGCCGCAGGCTCTATTCCTCTTGAATAGTCATCTTGTGGAAGATGCTTCTGAACGTATGGCAGATTCTATTTTGTCTCATACTTCACAATCGCCAGAGCAGAAAATTCAACAGCTCTTTTTAAAATCGTATGGCCGCTTACCATCTGAACTTGAAGTCAATAGATCACTGGAGTTCCTGGATGAAGTGGAAAACGATTTACAATCAGAAGAAGCAGATTCTGTGAAGCGTATCCATCGTGCCTGGCAGGTGCTCTGCCAGTCCTTTTTTGCGTCAAGTGAGTTTATTTATCTCAAATAATTTGTTTGAGAGATTCGAGTTAACATTAACGCTGCGACCATACAGCCAATCAATACCAACTGAGACCTGCCATGAGTATTCTACCTCAAACACTTTATTCTCGACGCGAACTGTTAAAAAAATCAGCAGTTGGATTTGGGAATCTTGCCTTATTGTCAATGTTAAACGATGAAACGCAGGCGGCTTCCTCCAAAGATCCACTAGCGCCCAAAGAGCCTCATTTTACACCGCGGGCTAAGCGAGTGATCTTTCTGTTCATGAAGGGAGGCCCATCCCACATGGACACATTCGACTATAAGCCTCAACTGCAAAGGTACGACGGGAAACCATTACCTTTTGACAAACCACGTGTGCAATTTGCACCAACTGGAAACTTATTAAAATCGCCTTGGAAATTTAAGCAATATGGCGAGAGCGGAATTCATGTGAGTGAATTATTTCCTAATGTAGCCGAGTGTGTTGACGATCTTTGTATTATCAACTCGCTCCATGGAACGAACGCCGCGCATGGGGGGGCTTTACTTAAACTTCATACCGGCAGCGACGCTTTTGTGCGTCCCAGTATGGGGTCATGGGTGACGTATGGTTTGGGAACTGAAAATCAAAATCTCCCAGGCTTCATTACAATTTGTCCTACTTTGGCCCATGGTGGCGTCAAGAATTGGAGCTCCGCTTTTTTACCGGCCCCTTATCAGGGAACGCCTCTGGGGAATGCAGCCGTTGCTGCCGAACAGGCGCAGATAGAATATATCAAAAATAGTTTTCTTTCTCGTAAGGTCCAACGCAAACAGCTTGATTTTCTAAACGATTTGAATCGTCAACATCATCAGCACACTGGCCCCAATCAGGTTTTGGAAGATCGGATTGGTTCTTTTGAATTAGCATTCCGCATGCAGGAAGAAGTTCCTCAAGTTCAGGATATCTCTGGAGAAACAGAAGCCACTCGAAAGATGTATGGACTGAATGAAGAAAAGACGGCTGATTTTGGTCGTCAGTGTCTAATGGCACGCCGTTTTGCGGAGCGGGGAGTTCGTTTTATTCAGGTATCGCACAGTGACCAGAAAGTTCAATGGGATCAACATGGTAATTTACTGGAAGGCCATGGAAAAAATGCCAAAGAAGTTGATAAACCCATCGCGGGTTTACTGAAAGATCTGAAACAGCGCGGCTTATTGAAAGATACTTTGGTCATCTGGGGAGGAGAATTTGGACGAACCCCCACTGCACAGGGAAAGAATGGTCGTGACCATAATCCGGAAGGATTTACGATGTGGCTGGCAGGAGGGGGAGTCAAATCTGGCTTCCAATATGGTGCGACCGATGAGTTTGGTTACTATGCTGTCAAAGATAAGATGCACATTCATGATTTCCATGCCACTCTTTTGCATCTTTTGGGAATGGACCATAAAAAGCTGACCTATCGTTATGCGGGACGAGACTTCCGCCTCACAGATGTCGCCGGCCATGTAGCACACGGCATTCTTGCATAACTGTTTGGTGTGAGTGACACTGATTCATCATGATAAAGACCCTCTTTTGAAAAAATGAGGGTTTTTTTATGCGCGGTGAACCGCAATCGCATAAAATTCGGTTATGCGGTTCACTTTGAGACTATGGGAAAAATGATCATATCATCGTTGAGTCAATTCAAAGAGGAGCCGATCTGCTATGATTGAAAAACAGAGTCGTTGCAAGCTATGATTCAGGCTCAGTAAGCTTGCATGTGCTCTGACTCTGTTCTATGGTGTCCCTGCTTGGCATAATACCGGGCTTTTGTATCAGCATTTATTTATGAAATGTCGAGTTGTTATGAGTTCAAAACAGAAAAAAAAATGGCGTTCCACGACGATTTTAACAGTCCGTCATCAAGGTCAGGTGGCGATCGGCGGCGATGGACAGGTGACCCATGGCGATACCGTCATGAAAAGCGATACCCGTAAGATCCGCAAAATTCTGGATGGACAAGTTGTGTGTGGGTTTGCTGGATCGACTGCAGACGCCTTTTCACTTTTGGAACGCTTCGAAGTCAAAGCCAAGGATTATCCGGGAAACATGCCACGCGCGGCAACAGAGCTGGCCCGTGATTGGCGGACTGATCGGGTTTTACGAAAACTGGAGGCACTGATCATAGTCGTCAATCATGAGCATAGCCTGCTTATCACCGGGCAGGGGGACGTAGTCGTTCCTTCAGATGGAATCATTGGCATTGGTTCCGGGGGGAATTATGCCACTGCTGCGGCGAGAGCACTCGTAGGACATTCTGAGTTGTCAGCAGCAGAAATTGTGAAAACGTCTTTAGGAATCGCATCAGAAATCGATATCTATACGAATAATAATATCATCGTGGAGGAGCTTCCGTGCAAGAGTTAACGCCTCGGCAGATTGTCGCAGAGCTGGATAATCATATTGTTGGTCAGGATGATGCAAAACGTGCTGTCGCGATTGCCTTACGAAATCGCTGGCGCTGGCAGCAACTACCAGAAGAGATCCGAAAAGAAATCACACCAAAAAATATTATCATGATTGGGCCAACTGGAGTCGGAAAGACCGAGATTACTCGCCGTCTGGCTGGGTTAATTAATGCGCCCTTCATCAAAGTGGAAGCGACAAAGTATACTGAAGTGGGCTATTACGGGCGTGATGTCGAAAGCATGGTACGTGACCTGGTTGATTCTGCTAAGAATCTGGTGCGTGAAAAGAAACGGGTAGAACTGGTTGATAAAGCAAAGGTTCGAGTTGAAGAACGCTTACTCGACCTTTTGGTTCCGCCTCCGGATTGGGAATCATCTTATCAAGAGCCTACGGAAGGGGAGCAGGAGGAAGATTCAAAAGAACGCTACGAGCGCACACGAGACAAATTTCGAAAAATGCTGAGTAAAGGGGATCTGGAAGACAAAGAAGTTGAAATTTCTGTAGACCAGAAAAGTTCTCCCGTGCAGGTGTTCTCTAATATGGGTATGGATCAAATGGACGTTGATCTACAGGGAATGTTAGAGCGAATGATGCCTTCTCAGAGCAAAAGCCGCAAGCTGACTGTCGCCGAAGCGCGTAAGGTATTGCTCGAACAGGAAGTCGAAGGGTTAATGGATAAAGACGCTATTGCCGAGGAAGCAATTGAACTGGCGGAACGCAATGGAATTGTTTTTATCGATGAGCTCGACAAAATTTGTGCATCGGAAGAAGGAGGAAGCCGTGGTGGTGATGTAAGTCGACAAGGCGTACAACGCGATTTACTACCCATTGTCGAAGGAACTACTGTCCAGACACGTAGCGGCTCTGTGAAAACTGACTACATGTTATTTATTGCTGCAGGTGCTTTTCATCGCACAAAACCTTCCGACTTAATGCCCGAACTTCAGGGGCGCTTTCCGATTCGCGTTGAATTACAGGAACTGACACGCGACGACTTCTTAAGGATTCTGACCGAGCCAACCAGTTCGATTACGATGCAATATCAAGAGTTGTTGAAAACAGAAGGTGTAAAAATCAAATTTGAGAAAGATGGTCTGGAAGAATTGGCTAAAATTGCTTTTCAGGTGAATCAGACCACTCAGAATATTGGTGCACGACGACTGCATACGATTTTAGAGCGACTTTTGGAAGAAGTCAGTTTTGATGCACCCGATTTGAAAACAAAGAAAATCACCATTGATGCTTCTTATGTACAACAAAAACTGCATGCGATTGTTGAAGATGAAGATCTCAGTAAATTCATTCTATAGGGATTTACATTGTCTTGATTTTAAAAGTATCCCCATACACAAATTATAAAGTATTTGCGTTGGGGATACGTTTCACTTCTTTTTAATTTGAAAGACGTTTATTTTAAAATTCGCCGATTACATTTCCGTCACTGATTTTTCCAAGATTTTCGTAAGTCGTACCATCAATATTTTCGCTGATGAAACGCACGGCACCATCACCAAGGAGAAAGTGGGCACCGCCTGTATGCTGACTACTGAAAGCCCAAGGCAGAGTTCCATTGATTAGAGAACCAGGATGATTTTCCATTTTCCAGACCACAGAAGCCGTTTTTCCGTTATCAAAATAACCAACCCAGATGCCTCCGTTATAAGAGGTCGTTCCCACACGGCCTCGGGCTGTCTCACCAATCAGAACCGTATTACTGGCTCCGTCCTGGATATCACGCAGACGCGTATTGCTATTTGACCAGAAGGAACCATTGCCACCAGCTGCATTATGCGGGCTGGTATTAATTGTATTCCCAATACCTCGGCTACCATAAACACCTTTATAGTTTGAAGTTGCGTGTCCACCTCGATCAGTATTTAGATTACTTCCTGTGTCGGAAGGGCAGCGAAAGAGTGGGAGCGTAGTTTTGGACTCATCGGTAGGAGCGACAACCAGATTAATCCTTCCTACATTGAGGGCATTATAGAGGGGAGATTGGTCCAGAAATGGCAAGAGCATAGTTCCCCATCCCCATCCCGGGAGACAACCGCTGGTGCTGGAAGAACTAGCTTGGCAGGTAGAAGCAGTTGAGGGTTGAACCCAACCTGAAGGAAAAGAGCGGTGGGTTTCATGATAATTATGCAGTGCAAGGCCAAATTGTTTTACATTGTTTTTACAGGTACTGCGACGAGCTGCTTCGCGTGCTTGTTGCACGGCTGGTAACAATAGAGCGATCAAGATCGCAATGATGGCAATCACAACAAGTAACTCAATAAGTGTAAAACCAAAGCGTTTGCCCAGTTTTGAAATACGCGGCTGCATCTTTTCTCCTCTGATTGTAAAATGATTATGAATAAAAAGAATCCACCGAAGATTTTTGCTTCGGGTATGTATTTCCCTAGATATAAAAAATGAATTAGATTAGAGGCGTATGTTTACCTTTTTGTTGGTAAAAGTGCCTCAGTGGATTGATTAAGAGTCTTTTAAGATGGTTGATTCAACAACATCTGATAAGCGTCTCTGTTGAATACCAGGAATGAGCACAATCTCACTCAAAAAATTAATATTTTGTGAGCTTCGAATGAGTTTTGATCTTTCACTACTGATATGAGACGGTGTACAAAATTGTCTTTTTAAAGTAGGAAGACATAAGTGTTAGGATGTCTGTCTGAAATCAATAATTCAGACGTTTCTGAAAGTGATACGAAGATGGACGAGGATTGGAACTTGGCACCTGATGACGATTATGAGGATGCTGGGACTGACTCTGATGAGTTTGAGACGGCGACTGTTCCCTGTTCAAATTGTGGAGCAGACGTTTATGAGGAGGCAGTTGCTTGTCCCGTCTGTGGTGAGTATGTTGGTGTGAACACGCATCTTTTTAGTGATCGCCCTCAATGGTGGATCACTCTGGGAGTAGTGGGGGGCATTGCGACGATTTTGTGTTTGATATTTTTATTTTGAATGAAATGCAAAGGAAAATGATAAGCTTTGATAAGATCATTTTGGGATCCAGATCTCCTCGCCGTCGAGAATTGCTATCTCAGATGATCCCAATATCCTCTATTGAAGTAATTCCTCCACAGAATTCAGAAGAAGCGGATTTTGAGCAACTATGCGATTTAGAGTCCATTCGCCAGAGACTGATTTCTATTTGCAAAACAAAAAACGATGACGTATTAGAGCAAGTCAAACAGAGTACAGGCACCTTAAACCCAATCTTAACGGCCGATACCATTGTTGTGGTTGGGCAGGAAGATGCAAAATATCTCGTGTTGGGACAACCTCCTGAAACGGGCGAATGGGAGCAGACCGTCAGGCAATGGTTTACTGACTACTATGCTGGCAAGACACATCGAGTATTGACAGGTCTCTGTTTTCGATCGGGAGATCAAATCAAAACAGAAGTTGTGCAAACCCTGGTGACCTTTCATGGGATCGATTATGTTAACCGATATCTGGATTGGTATCTATCAATTAAAGAATCATTGGGAAAAGCCGGTGGGTATGCCATTCAGGAAAGTGGTACCATTTTTGTTCAACAGATTGAAGGCAGCCTGTCAAATGTTGTAGGATTACCTCTAGAGCAACTCGTCGAGTTGTTCCATTGAATGTTGCCATATTTTTCATCAAAGTCACATTTGTCTTATGCTACTTTCAAAATCGAGATCAACAGAATCTCCTGAAATTCAAATTGGTAATCGTATCCTCAAAACTCGGTATTTTCTCGCGCCTTTAGCGGGATATACGCAGTATGCTTTTCGTGTTGCATTGAGAGAGTTGGGTGGGTTAGGATTATGTACGACCGATTTGGTCCTGGCTTCACAAATGATGGCCGGCAGCCGTAAATCCAAGGCACTATTGATGACTTCTGTTGAAGATGAACCTCTTACCGTACAGATCTTTAGCGGAATCACTTCCGAGTTAGTGAGAGGAGCACGCTGGTTAGAAAACCGTGGATACGAAGCCGTCGATATTAATATGGGGTGTCCGATGGCAAAGATTAACGGGAACGGGGGTGGCGCAAGGATTATGTGTGCTCCGGAGGCAGCCTGTCAGATGGTGGCTGATGTAGTAGATGCCGTCTCTATACCAGTGACAGTGAAAATGCGATTGGGATGGGACCGAGATTCCATTACAGCACCTCTCCTGGCGAGCGAATTTGAAAAAGCAGGAGTAGCGGCAATCACCATTCATGGACGCACGCGCAATCAAGGTTTTGGAGGGTCCGTTGATCGAGAGGGAATTAAACAGACGGTTGAAGCAGTTCATCATATTCCCGTGATAGGTAATGGCGATATTTGTACGGTTGAGGATGCCTTTCAAATGAGGAACGAAACCGGGTGCGAAGCGGTTTCCATCGGCCGGGGTGCTATGCTTGATCCCTGGATTTTTCGTAAGATCTCTCAGGCTGTTCGGGGAGAAGAACCTGTCTCAGAACCAACTGATGAAGAGCAAATTCAATTTCTGGTTCGTCATTTTACGCTGATGATAGAGCAATATGATGACTATGGTTGCAAGTTGATTCGCAAATTTGCCGCTTGGTATGGAGCCCGGTTGGGAATTCCAGAGGATTTGGAGGATCGCTTACGACAATTTGAATCGATCGACGAATTCCATGATATCGTTGCGCAAATTCGCTTGCGGCATGGAGAACGCAAATCCTCAATAGCGACCGCATTAGTTAAGACACCCAATGGTCCGGTAGAACGTTGGTGAAATCGAAAGGGATGTTAAGTAGTACGGTCAAAAAAGTAAGCCCTCTGAAATATTTCATTCAGGAGGGCTTGTTTCTGTTTCAATTGTGAGCCGCCGTTTTAGTTAAGAATATCATGAGCACCGGCATTGTTCAGATCCAGTCCCAGATCAAGCAGGAACCAGTCATCACCTCGGGCAACAGCTCCAAAGAGCTCATCAACCTCACCATCGTTAAAGACAGTAGTGCTATCCAGCTTGATATTGTTGACACCCGTTGCGGTGTTGGTGACACGTGTGCGAATATTTTCGACACGATCTCCAAATGGTGTGGCTGAAGTCCATTCTGACAGGATTCCAAATAGTTGAGTCAACCCATTGTCGTAGACCGTGGAACCACCAATCAGAATATCACCATTGGCACCATAGTTTGTATACGTCGCTTCATCATGACCACGTATATAATCTGCTCCGACTCCGCCGATCAAAATATCAAACCCGTCAGGGCCACCTTCGAGAACATCGTTACCAGCACCACCGACTAGGACATCACTGGCCCAGCCACCTTGTAAGTAGTCATTGCCAAGGCCACCAAAGAACATGGATTCGGTATCGTAAAAGGTGTCATCTGCGATGATTTGATCGTCTCCGCCCAGACCCCAGGCATACACACCACCAGTGGGAGCAAACTCTCCAAGATTGACGCCGTTAATCGTAACCTGGATCAGACCAGCAAAATTTTCCGAGATCAAGATGATGTCATTTTGCTGAGTACCTGTAATAAACAGAGCCGATTTTCCAGGTCGGTTCGGGTCAGGTAGTAAACCAACAAAGTTTTGTGGAACGATTGTGACCAGATAGTCTTCTACTTCACCATCAGCGGCAGGGCTGGTTGTGGTTAATCCACCAGCTGAACTCAGTCGGAATCGAGCGGCAACTTCACCCACGACGATTCCCGGTGGTAACGATACTGCAACAGAATTGGCACCAGCAACCACAGCATGGCTGCTGAGAACTTGCTCATTAGCTTCCCAGGTTCCATTGCCGTTGAAATCAATCCAGGCATCGATAAACCCAATTCCAGTCGAAAGTACCGTAATAGTGGAAGCAGAATCGCCGGCAATGATAGGATTCAGCAAGATGCCGTCATCATCATCGAGATTAGCGGCTGCGGATTCCTGGCCATCAGCTTCAGCAGAGACGACACTCCCCAGTAAGAGGCCATTATTATTAAGAGCGTGTTGTGGACCTTCACCATCCGGATCACCAACGAGGTTGGGGAAGGAGTCGGGAGCATCACCAAAATCAACACCGTTAGAGGCGACGATGAGTGCTGTATCGGTAATCGTTTGAGGAGTTGTGGTCCCAAAGGGCCCTGCAAACTTGAGAACTTGACCCAGGTCGGTGTCAACGACATACAGATTATTATCAGGGCCGAAGGTAACACCATATGGTAGTTCCACTGCCCGGCCAAAGGTGTAATTGTCAATGAAATCGCCTGTGTCTGGATCGAAGCGGAGGATACTTTCAGTCGCTCCATTAGCAACATACAATAGCCCATCGGGACCAATTGTCAGACCGCGTGGATTCGTAAGACCGCCAGTACCTGCGGCAATGAACGGACCGCCAGGAAATTCAATTCCATTGGAATCAAACTTCATGATTTCATTAGTGCTGAAGCTGGCTACATAAAGGTTTCCACTTGAATCGAAGGCCATACCGTAGGGCTCACGAATCCCAAGATCAACGTTAGAGACGAATAAATCGGCGGCACCTGTAATAAAATCAATTTTATAAATGCGATTGAGTAATCCAGTAGTCCCGACATATAGATTTCCATCAGGTCCAAAGGTAATAAATCGTGGTTCAGAAAAAGCACCAAGTGAAGCAAAGACTCCATTTCCGATAATTGCTCCCGTTTGACCATCGTAACGTAGGATTTGTCCGGTATCAGAACTGGCGACATATAGGTTGCCATCAGGCCCAAAGGCCATTCCATTGGGGACATCAAGTCCCCCTGATCCTGGAATTACAAAGGAACCTTCAGAAGCTCCTGTTTGACCATTGAAACGTTCGACAGTGTGGTCCGAACCATTTGAATTTTCAAAACCATTGCTTACGTAAAGATCGCCATCAGGCCCAAAGATGATATCGCGTGGGCTGTTCAAACCAGATGATACAAATTCGAGCAGGAAATTACCCGGTTGGCCTTGGCCTGTGTCAGCATCTTCATAGGCTGCCGTAATGGTTTCACCAAATACAACCTCCAAGGTTCCATTTTCAGTGACCACTGTACCGGGCGAGGAAAAAATCGTACCTACAAAGGTGCCAGATCCTGTTGCCGTTAAAACAACGGTCTCTGAATCTCCACCCGATGATGTCACTAGTACATTTACTGTGGCAGCTCCCAGTAAATCACCATCACTCACAGTGATGGTAATCAAATCACCGGCATCATAAGTGGCTGCATCAAAGGTAATCGTACCAAAACGTGCAGCAGTCAAATCGACACGGTAGTCTTCGACTTCACCGTCAGGTGCAAAGCCAGTGACACCAAGCCCCGCTTGTGTACTCAAACGAAACCGGGCGAAGGTTTCTCCAATACTGAATGCGGCTCCTTGTGGGATAGCAATTTGAACTGTAGTCACACCGGCAGTGACCTGAAGATCAGTGACAACTTGCTCACTTATATCCCAGACGCCATCGCGATTGAAATCAATCCAACCCTGCAGGAATCCATCGCCAGATGATTCTACCTGAATTGTTGTAAATGCATCGCTTTGAGAAATCCCGTTTGAAAGGAAGATGATACCATCATCGTCGGCACCATCACCCGATGCATCCAGACTGGGAAGTCCATCTAGTTCCAAATCAATAGATGAGCCAAGTGTCAGCCCCCCTTCCAAGTTGTGTCTGGCTCCGTCATCTGCGAGTAAGGTTGGGTAGGGGCCAGGAGCGTCCCCGAAATCAAGACCAAAGTTACCGGCGGTAGAAAGCCCAAATGCTAATGTGTTGATACTGTCCTGTCTGCCAAAAAATTCAAACAAGAAGTCCGTCCCAAATTCGACGGGATCATCGTCAGTAGTGCCGAAGAAACCATCAGGACCAATACCAATGCTGTTGCCAATATCTCCCCCTACGTCCATAATTTGAGAGTCGGCGTTAAACCTCGAAGTGTGCCAAAGCCCGAAGAAGTGTCCTGCCTCGTGTGAAACAATATTTCCCACTGCCTCTCCCACCAAATCTATGATAGTGGTGTTAAAGTTTCGGATAATATTATTCAGAGAGTTAGGGTCAGCTGGATTGGTACTACTGAGTAAATCGAGCAGAACAACCGCTGACTCCGTGGTATCAAAGTTTCCGACATCGATTGATTCCGCAATTCCGATAGTACTAATCCCAAACTCATTGATTGTACCACCTACGATGACACGACTGACGTTTTCCTGGCCAAAAGGATCGGCATGATCGCGGCTATTCAAAATTCGGATACCATAGTCACCAGGATTGTTGGTTGTAGCAAAATCGCCATTGTTTCCTAGTAAACCAACATCAGCAAAGTTGTCAGTAATCGTTGCCATGATCGCATCAATCACGGCATCTTCATCTGCATCTGTCAACCCCCAATTACTGAGGAAAGCACTTAAAGGAGAGAGATTTGCAATATCGGGGGGAACTAGAAAATCATCGAAGAGAGCTGGGTCAACACTGGCACCATCAAAGTCAATGAACAGAGTTTGAATCGCCCCGGAATCGACGAGTTGCGTTTCTAACTCAGGACGGAATACTTTTAATTCAAGATTATATAGACCGGTAATTCCCGTGACTGAGACAAAATAAGTACCAGCAGTCGGTGCTACGAAAGAGGCCGAGGCATTTCCGTTTCCAGGTAAAGGACTATCTTCAGGATAGAGATCAGACAGAAACCGTGACGATTCGATAAGTATCTGACCTGTGGAGTCATACAATGTTAGTGTTTGACCTGCACCAAATACATTCGCACCAAGAATATCACCCGCTTCTAAGTCAAAGGAGTAATAATCAATATCAACTGCATTTAAGCCAATAGTGAGATTATAGGTTCCTTCGGCGCTTGCATTTGGCCCGACACCGGCACCACTGGTTTCATCAGTGGGATCACCTGGAAACCCTGTACCAAACCCACCTACCATAATATAGTAATCATCATCCAAGGGAGCGACAAAATCGATCAGGCTATTGAGGAATGTGCCACTATCATCATCTGAATCCAGTTGAGTACCAGAACTGCTATAGATAGCGACAATGGGGTCCAAGCCAAAGAATTGCGTTGCATCTTCGACGGAAACTGTAATTCTCTCACCTGCTTGAACTCCTCCTAGACGGTAAAAATCAAAGTCCCCAGTTCCAGTTCCAGCGCTGCCATGAGGCCCATCCCCAATCGTTGCTCCCAGAACTTGAATCTGGCGACCGCTTGTCAGACCTAGGTTATTCGCTAAAGGAATTGAGCCATCATCTTCTGCAAAGGGAGCGAATGTAAGCGTACCTCCTGAGTTTGCCAGAAAGCCAGCAAGATCAACTTCAAAGTCATCATCGAGGCCTGTCCCAAAGCCAGTAATAAACTCTGCATTGGACAGATCGTCATTCGCCCCTGTCGTACCAATGGTTTCATTTTCATTTGTGGCAAATTGTGTAAAACCATCTGGATTATCAACTTGTCCCAAGTCATTTCGATTTTTTTCTTTCTCCTCGTCAGAGACAGGGGCAGTCGCTCTTTTTTCTGCTTGAGTTTCATGAGAAAGCAAAATTACCGGACGTTCATCGTTTTCTGTGTTAGACGTTGTATCATCCACGGACGGATTCGCTGCTGAGAGCAATGTCCTGTCTTCTAAGAGTTCAGTGGTAGAAATCACAATTGATAACGAGTTGAGGCGTTGATTTCGTAACCGTCTCTCACGACCTTTGCGAAGGTAATTGAGGAGTGAACCAAATCGACCTGATTGATTACGACGTTTAGTTCTCGTAAACATCATTTGTATCTTTCCATATCATGCTAAAACAGGAGACTCTGTTTTATGCGAGTAGCTTGTCTTTACAGAATTACTGATAAAATTTCGATAACTCTATTATTTTTAAACACTTAAGTATTTGGTGTGTAAAAAGAGATGCATCCAAATATTAATCACTTTTCACGATATTTGTTGATATAAGCCTATTTTTTGCAAATTCTGTTAAAATAGGCAGTTTAAAACCGATTGTGCAGCAACAAAACTACGGATGTCAAGTAAAAGATTCAAAGATCGCCCGAAAAATGAGTGTTGCAAACTGATTTTATGGCTCAGTCCAAGTTTGGTTGATACGTTGTGGACGTTTGAAGTACTATTTTCTCACAATTTAGATGGTATTTTCCTGGCAAAAGTATTTAGCAGGGGCTTTATGTGTATTTAAATGCTTTCGAACTCAGGATCTAAATAACGTCCGAAATATTCATCTGTTTCTGTAAAATCTTTACTTTCATTCAAAGGAAGTTTTCGTTCTCCGGGGGCCAAATCGGGTTCCATCAGAGAATCCTTATGATCATGTTCGTGTCCCAGTAAGTGGTTTAATTCATGCATTAGGACAGTCAATAGGTCAATTTTTCCTTCAGCAGAGCTGAATAAAGAGGCCTCAAATATTCCTGCAACTGAGGTTCCATTAAATTCTTCATTCGAAAGTGGAGTCTGATCAACGAACCATCCCCAACCTGCTGCGTTTACATCCAGGTAGATAATATTAGTAGCCGTGTCTGCTTTTGCTAACTGATTTCCGGGTAGTTCAACAATTTGAACTTCTACATCAGCAAGTTCTTCATTCAACGTGTCGCCATAAACGCCAGCCAATTGTTCTTGGGCAGCATCGAGAACGGGTTCTACCTTTTCGGATGTGATGGTTTCTAGATTTGATCCAACCGGATTGATGATTGAAGTAATCAGATTATTTTGTTGCCAGACTTCATCAAAATTAGATGGATAGACAAAAAAGTTATCGCTTCCCTGCGTCTTCCGATAATTTGAAGCAAACAGGATCAGATCACGAAAATCAACTCTTCCGGAGCGGTTAAAATCCGCAGCCCAGGCACCCGGTGCTCCTGGATCACCAGTAGATTTATTGTAGACTGAGGCAAAGAGGATCAGGTCTTTGAAGTCGATGGATCCATTATCGTTGAGATCATATAAGGCGGGAACCAAAGTTAAGTCAACCGCCACCCCCTCTGTTACAGAAACATCACCTAATGAGGAAGAGAGATCACTGTTTGAGATTTCAAAATTCAAGTTAGCAACAGGTTGAATATATTGGCCGTCGGCATTTAAAGGAATCGGTTTCACAGAGAGATGAACGCGTGCTAACAGAACACGTGACTCCGCTCCGTGGTCAGTCTGAGATGTTGTTGCGCCAAGTCCAGTGATCGTCCCTGCGTCGTTGTCAATATTCCCTGTTTGATTTCCAGTGAATTCAGGTCCGTATTCGATGGAGTTGGCAATCAAGTACTGTGCATCGAAGCTTAAGTCGACTGAAGCAGCAGTCACTCCGTTTTCTGAAGAATTTGTTACACTCACCCAGATTTCAACAATCACCGGATTCCACTCATCGATAAAATCGACATTGGAAGGCAGAGAACCGACTTCCCCCGAACTTCCTACATTGGTGGCTGCCCGCTTCACGGTCAGTTCAGCACTACCCAGCACTGACTCTGCTTCGTAAGCTCCGATATCAACCCGACTGATGGAATCATTATTTCCATCCGCTACTCGAGCTGAGTCTCTCTGGTCCAAAGTCAAAGCGGGAGTAAAACCATTTGGGTCAAATGCGGGAGCACCAGCGTCGATTGCTACGCTCGTAGTAGAGAGGGCGTGTGTTTTTGTTAAGCCGCCGTTCTCGGCCAGAGGCAGTAAGCCAGGATCCTGACCGGTGATAAAGTTGGTTCCACTTATAGTCACACCAGTTGTGTTTTCAATGAGACTATAGGTTCCGCGAAGCTCTCCCTGTATACCCCAGGCGTCGTCTCCACCATTTGTAGCGGTGTTGTCTGCGATGATGGTATTGTTAACTATGACTTCACTATCAAAATTTAAGTGGAGTCCTCCCCCTTGATTTCCGGCAGTGTTATTTGCGATCGTACTGTTATTAATAACTCTATTACCCACTGAGCCATCCGGATCGACAAGGAAAATCCCACCACCGTTCTGTTCAGCATGGTTTCCAGAAATCGTGGAATTCAGGATGGATGTCACTGTGCTTTCACCAGCATGGATTGCTCCACCATCAGCGGCCAAGGCGAAATTTTCTGAGAAAGTACTATTCAGAACGGAAAGGGTTCCACCTACTTGAAACAAACCACCGCCTGAACCAGAGCTTCGGTTATCATGGAACGTTGATCCAGAAATGGTAGTTGTTGAGTTAGATGCATAAATCCCGCCTCCCTCTGCTGATGCATTTAATAATACAACACCGGATCCATTACTGATAAAGGATGAGTTTGTAATTATGAGTTGGCCATTACGGTGATAGACCCCACCGCCGCTACTATGACCAGAATTATTTGAGAGTACACTGTCTGTTATGGAAAGGTCGGCGTTTAAGACATAAATACCACCACCAGAACCGCCAGTAGATTCATTGTTGTCAATCGTGGTCTGAGTGATCGTAACCGATCCAGATGTACTATAGATGGCCCCCCCCTCTGCTTGTTGCACACTATTAGATTGCAAAAATGAGTTTGAAATTTCGAGTGTACCTGTATTGTAAATTGCTCCACCACCGGATCCATTGTTCGATTTATTATTGATCAAATCGCTATTGGTAATCACTAGATGTTCAGAATTGAAAATGGAACCACCAGAATCATCTGTTTGACCGTTGATTAATTTAAGGTTTTGCAAGCTGACGAGGAGAGTATTTTCTGATGTTCCATCGTCGATTAAAAAATGCCGAAATGGCAGGCCCGGATTATCGGCATCAAGGGTTAGTAACGCATCTCCTTCTGGTGATGTGGGTGCAATAATTGTGAGTGAGTCAGTGATCAGAAATCTGCCGGCAAGATCTATTGTTCTAGTTGAGCCGGAGCCTTCATCGATAAATAAAGCAGGATCAAACATGATCGTATCGTGACCATTTCCCGCAGGGGCTACATCGAAAGGATTATCACTATTCGCTGCTTCAATAGCCTCACGCAGAGAAACTTTCCCATCCGCGGTTGTTTGGTCATTGAGTGTTGTGACTAAAATTACTCCTGTAGGAGCAATAGAGAAATCCACGGTTGCTAGATTAGAGGATATTCCAAGATTGTCGTAGACTCGATACGTAAATGAACCAAGACCCATAAACCCAGAACCATCGGAGATATAATTCACAGTACCATCCGCATTGGTAGTGATTGTTCCATGAGCAGGTTGATCTACAATTTCAACAGATGTGAGATCGAGTGTACCATCAGAATCCGTATCATTTGATAAAATGTTGATTGGCCCAGGTGTTGCGCCTTGTAGTGCAAAAAAATCATCGTTGGCAACTGGAGGGTCTCCGACTCTGACTGTGATGACTTGATAATCAATGGCAAATAGGTTGAAGCCAGCAGCAACAACGATTTCATAGACCCCAGGTGCCAGATCAGATGGGGGACTGATAGTGAGTAATCCAGTTTCGGAGTCAACCCTATAGAGCCCTGCCGGTATACTTTCCACGGGTGAAGCGAGGCCGAGGAGCTCAGCACCCGGTACTCCAGAGTCTGCGCCAGCTGTAGGGAGTCTTGATTGATCATAGTAAACAATCTGTGATGAAAGATTACCGTTGAGGACTCCAAGGTCGATATCGATTGCTTCTAATTGGTAACTGACTGATTCTCCCGGACTCAACTGGAATTCCGGAATATCAGCCAAATAAGGATTCGCATTTGAAAGGCTACCCAGACTATTAATGGTATCTGGAGTTACATTCACTTGAAATACGCGTTGTTGAGTGTTGCCATCCTGATCCTCTACAGTAACGGTAATTGTTGACGTTCCGGTGTATCCTTCTGCTGCGGTCAATACAAGAGTTGCATTTTCTGAGTCTGTAAAGACCTCTACCGTTTCAATTGTGACTGTAAAGTTGGGAAGATCGTCAGTAACCGGAATATTGCTAATGGCTTCGCGAACTTCTTCACCTTCGACCAGGAACCCAAAGATGGTATGCTGAAAATCATCAATTCTATTTGGGCCATCAGTGATAATGAACTGGGAATCGTTCTCATCATCATGCGTTTCACCATCTGAAGGATTATTAGCTGATGTATTGATTAACTGATCGGGTATTTTATACATTGTGAGCAAGCCCGATTGCACATGTTGTAATTCTGGATGAAACTGGTCATCAAAATACCCCAGACTAGATTCTTCCGGTTCTCCATCGGTTCCAACCGCCCCTCCTCGAATCAGGCCGTTTATGATTTGATGTAAACGGACATTTTCACTGACAGTATCATCCTGATTATAAAAGCCCATTTCAGCCAGCTGAATGAAGCGTTCTGTTGCGCGCGAGGCTCTACCTTCAAATAATTCGAAGACCATATCTCCATAACCTTCGACGGAGATGCGGATACTACGATTGCCAGATAGAATCCGGGCTCCTACATCAGGATTACTGCTTTCCACGGTATAAGTCAACGGACCGTTTTCAGGGTCAAAACCATCCAAAGCGACATGCAGGGCAGTGCCGGAGAGGAGATTCTGATCTGGAATTTCTTTCAGAAAAGGAGCTTCGGACATCGGAATATCGATACCTGTTGCCGTGGCTAATTGCTCAAGAGTTTGAACACCTTCAATTAAAGTTCCATTTGCCAATTTCCACGTAGGTAAAACGGTAATGCCTTCAGTGTTGGCAATGCTGTTTAGATTTTGATTTGAGTCTGTGACTTCAATAAAGTTGAGAAATTGGGCGCCGTCTTCAAAGAGTGATTTTTGAGCCGTGGTATCTGCATCCCATGCTGCACCGTAGAGCTTTACATCTGCAGCTGTTAAGGCTTGAGCGAATGCGATTAGATCAAGCCCAGTCAAAAGTGTCCGATCTTCCAGCTTTTCGGTAGCGACGAGTGGAGTTGTGGCCTGTTTTTTTCGACGGTGGTGTCTATTACTTCGAGGATGCCACATGTTGTCCATGAATTTAGAAATCATTGGGTTGGTATCTTTATATCTTCTACTGGTCTTCAAGGGTGAGAGATTTCAACACTCAAGCACGTTTCAATACCTCTAGGTCAATAAATTGCTGAATGTTCAGCTACCGATTTTAAAGAGGAACATATACCTAAAAAAACAGGTAATTTGGAATGTTTCCAATGTTTAGTAGAATTGAGCGGTTTGCATGATTTGATTCTATCCAGCATACTCAAAAAACAACCTGCACCAGAAATGACGATTGGTTCAGATTAATCTAACATTTCAGACATCAACTTGCCCAATCATGTTGATTTAAGTCAACACGCTGTAACAACTTACTATTGCAGGCTCTTTTTCAGTATCTGAAAGAGAATTCGCGATAAAAAAATTGTGATGAATATGGTTGTTTAATTAAAATAGTATGACTTTGTAGACAATCTGAAAGAGCATGGGTTGTAAGTCTATTTGTTACAATAGCTTATACGATGTGATTTTTTGTGGTTTCGGTTTGTGATACCGTACTCTGTTCTTTTATGAATTTTCTTTTCTGCCGTTACATTTCAGATATTTGTCCGTCATAATTATTGAGCATTTGTCAAACTGCCTTGAGTAGTTTCATCGGTAACAAGATTTTCTTTTTATGATTTATTGAGCGTTCCAGGAGGTACTTTGGGCGTCGCATCTCATAGCTATCATTGGATGAAGACCGGTTTTCGTCCCGCGAAATCACGAATTTCTCGTTGGAGAGTTGAAGCCAATCGGATCATTAAGCGTTGCGAATCGCTTAAAAAAATGACCGATGATCGGCTGGAACGGTATTCATTAGAATTGCGCTGGCGTGCAAAATCTGGCGAACCTTTGAAGAAAATTCTTCCCGAAGCATATGCATTGGCGCGGGAATCTGCATGGCGTACCCTGAAAATGGAGCATTTCCCTGTGCAACTTATGGGGGGGATGGCTCTGTTTGAAGGTGGTATTGCGGAAATGCAGACGGGTGAAGGCAAAACCCTGACTGCCGTGTTGCCCGCCTACCTGCGTGCTCTGATGGGAAAAGGCTGTCACGTGATCACCGTCAATGATTATCTGGCACAACGTGATGCGGAAATTATGTCACCGGTCTTCAATAAGCTGGGGCTCTCGGTGGGGACGATTACAGCTGATATGGAAGATGAAGATCGTCGTACAGCTTACGCGTGTGACATTACATATGGCACAGCCAATGAAATGGGCTTCGACTTTCTTCGCGATCGAATCAGAATTGGAGCCAGTGCACCCGGGCAGTTAGAGCAGGCGATCTCCAATCATAAAACATCGGGCAAAGAACCACTTGTGCAGCGCGGGAATTATTTTGCTTTAATCGACGAAGCCGATAGTGTTCTAATTGATGAAGCGCGTACACCTCTGATTATTGGTTTGATCCAGCCGAACGATGCTGCTTCAGTGAATTTATTTCGTTGGAGTAATCGAGCCACCCATCAGTTGGAGTCGGAAGAAGACTTTGTTTATGAGCCCAAAAAACGCTCTGCTTACCTGACGGATCAAGGTTGTCGAAAAGTATTGTTAATGCCCAAACCCTCGCTGCTCGATTCCATTGATACTGAGCGAATCTATAAACAGGTTGAGCAATCTCTGGTCGCCCGTTTTGGATTTCTGAAAGATCGAGATTACGTAGTCGTGGATGAGGAAGTGGTGATTGTCGATGAATCCACGGGTCGCATGATGGATGGTCGGAAGTGGCAGGATGGACTACATCAATCGATCGAAGCACAGGAGCATGTTCCCGTGACCGCTTCGACTGGACAGGCAGCTCGCATTACAGTGCAAAGTTTCTTTCAAAACTATTCATACCTTGCTGGCATGACTGGTACCGCCGCTCTTGCTGAAAAGGAAATTCGCAAAACTTATAAAGTTTCAGTGACGTCGGTTCCCACACATCGCCCCTGTTTAAGAATCGGTGATCCGCCTCGTCTGTTCAAAACAGTGCAGGCCAAACGCATGGCCGTAGTTGAGGAAATAGAACGTATCCGATTAAAACGATGCCCTGTTTTGGTGGGAACGCCTTCTGTAGAAGCCTCTGAAACATTGGGTGATTTGTTGGCGATGAAAGCGATTCCTCACCAGATTTTGAACGCCAAGTATCACGAACAAGAAGCAGCAATTGTGAAGAAAGCCGGAGAGCCATCACGTGTGACGATCGCTACCAATATGGCGGGGCGTGGAACCGATATTCTGCTCACTGATGAAGTGCGTGAAAATGGTGGCCTACATGTCATAGCGACTGAAATGCACACCTCTGCACGGATCGACCGACAATTGATTGGTCGGTCTGCCCGTCAGGGAGACCCCGGGCAGTATCAGTTCTTTCTTTCTCTGGAAGATGAACTCTTACGTTGTCTGGAAACGCATCAACTCCAAAGAATCATCGAGTCTGCCAAAGCAGATGAGAACGGTGAGCTTGCTCCGAGTTGGATTTCCTTCTTCAATAATACTCAATCATTTCTGGAAAAACTGCATCGAAAACAACGCCGTGATATGTTGAAGCAGGAAAAGCACCGGATCGAAATGTTTCATAAGATGGGGCTCGATCCCTATCTGGAATGGACCGAGTAACGCTGTTTACTATGAGTCAGTCACAAAAAATCGCTCTCGTGCATTCTGCCAGATGATTTGCTGTTCGATTTCCATTCCCAGGTTGGATTCTTTCAGTTTATTCAGGCTGGATTCCAAGTAGAAAAAGGGAGCATATGATCCGAAGAGAATCTGCTGATATGGGACTTGTTTCATCAGCTTTTCAATCCCGCCGACTCCCTCCAACATCGCAATTTCAACGGTGAGGTTTGGATTTTCTGTCAGACTGGTTAATTTCGCGCCTCTCAATGATTTCATTCCGTTGAGAATTGTTACCTGAAGTTGATCGTGTTGTTTCATTAGGTCTGGCAAGGCTTCAAATTTGACATCCGGAATTCTCATCAGGGGATGATGCGTGCGATCATCTTCCATTCTCATCGCGATTTGAATGAAGAGCTTTCGTTCTGAAGCCATAGCAAACAGCTTGTTCACTTTATCATCACTCAATTGGTATTGATGATAATTGGGGTGTAGACGCAAGCCAGGCATCGCAAGTTCTTCATGGCAGGCAATCACATCTGCTTCCCAGTTTGGAAGGTTGAGATTAATACTTCCTATGGGGATCAATGTGCCTGAACCAAAAGATTTACAGTCGTCAGACAGACGTTGATTGACGGATCGGATATCTTTATGCAGGAGCCCGTCAAAACTACCTGCAAAGCCCTGACTGATTTGATTCTGCTTTAACTTTTTAATGAGCGCGGGAGTCTCATCATTCGGCAATCGTCGGAAGGGCCACCGGGAAAGGTACACGTTCGTATCGAAAATCATACTTTGATTCCCTTCGCGTTCAAAATGGGAGTCAACAATCGTTTGAGGTTGCCCCCTAGAATTAATCGCTTGGAAACTTCAGGAATGTCGGCCCCCTGTACTTTGGCCAGTTGAGACGAAAAACTGCGACCACCAATATCGCTGCCATAAATGATCCGATCTGCTCCCAGAGTGCGGACTGCCATTTCAGTAGCGCCGGCTGTAGGATCAAATCCGCCGAATCCCGCGTACACATTAGGGCTATTCTGAATGGCACGAATTCCCAGTTCCCAGTCACCACCCGTGTGCCCGGCGATAAGAGGAATCTTCGGATGTCGTTTTGCCATGAGTGCCAAGTCGCTGGATGTCGATTCTCCGACCAGGTTACCACCTGTTTTGAACCATGTATGTTGATAAATTAACGCGTTTAATTCTCCTGCGCGTTTGATAATCGGGTCGATTTTCGGATCGTTACATCTCGTGGCTACCCACAGCTTCACTCCCACCATCGGCCCGTTCTTCACACAACGATCTAATTCTTTAAGACTTTCCTCAACATATTTTGCATTGAGATAGACAAAGCCAAATGCCCGATCATGCCAATGGCTGATCGCTTGCATCACATCATCATTTTGTTTTCGAAATTCTTGGGGAGTTGGATCTGTCAAAAAAGGCCACCCCATAAAAAAAACGAGTCGTTCGACTCCCATGCGGTCGGCATAATCCATCAACTGTGCGATACGTTCATCGACCGTTTTTCCATCCACTCCAGATAGATGACAGTGTAAGTCCCAAATCATTGGTAATTCTCTCAGCGGTTTAATTATTTTCTGTAACTAGCTGTAACGTAGTTTGTGGTGGGTCGGCATAATTTTGCCAAATTTGTTCTGTCTCTGGAAGCGTTGGACCATCGTGTACTAGAAAACGATATCGACTGATGTTTGGCTGCTCTGGTGTAATTTTCCAGTCACCCAAAGCACTGGGAGTAAACACCATATACGGCATCGATGGATGAATACGCACAGGTTCGGGATGACGAAAATTAGTGCGATGACTCAGGATTGTAAAACCACTCCAGGGAGTTTCAGCAGTGGGTCTTCCATAGATATCACACCAGTGTGCGCGATCATGATTCCCATCTTTTCGTGTCTTTCCATTGGAAGTCAAAAAGCGGCAATTGTTTTTATCCCAGCCACGCCCTCCACGAATTGCCATACCCCCATAATGATATTTGGGAAGGAGTAAAGGACTCTCCGAGGCACAACGTGCTTCTGAGGTAATGTCATACATCCAGAATTTTGGTTGTTTTACTGTCTGGTTCCAAACTCGAATCGTCCAGGTTTCCAGTAAAGCGGCTTTTTCTTCAGAGCCGGTGAGGTCGACGTGTTCCTGTTTCACTTTCAGTTCGGCAAACACAGGTCCTGACTGTTGTGAGACCAGCTTATGAAAACGGACACGCCCTTTATTACTTTTGATTTCCCAGAAATTCGTGACTCGTCCTTCGAATAAACAATTGGTATAAGCCAGAAATTGCCCGCTCTGATGTGCATGATCGGGAGGAAATTCATCGGAAACGATTTTGCCACTGGGCGTCCAGATAGGATGGATATGCGCGCTGCGCCCATAAAGCGGATGTAAAAGTTTAGGTGCCGCTCTATGTTTGTAATTGTAATTTAATACGCGACGATTCCCGATGCACATCTGGAATGCTTCGCCACTATCTTTGATCGAAACGTCATTTTCGAAAGTCGTTTGTCCTATCTTGATCTCAAAAACTCGTGAGGTATCAGCTGTTGTTTTACCCGGTGGAATGAACCAGAGACGGTTGGCTGCATTTTTCCTGTTTTCGATTTGTGCGGGGATCGTTTTTGTACCAGCAGATGATTTCTCTACAAGATAAACGTTAGCGTCAGGTAAGCCTGTTTCTGGAAGTAGCACAAAAACCGGTTCGTCGGTAATTGCGTGCTTTCCCGACTTAAGTGTGATTTGACCAATGGTTGGATCTGCGGCGTGGATTGCGCTTAGCATCCCGATCCATGGAAAGGTCAATGCTAGAATCAGCCGTTGAAAGTAGGGTACGAATCGTTTCATTAGAGTCTTTCTGCAAGGGACAAACATACTTTCGTATGATCATTGAACAGATTCTCTCTATGCTACCGCTTTACTTGAACCTCTTGCAATAATTTGTCCGATGATTATGAAAGATCGACGAGAATGAAAGTCAGAATCATGGATCAATCGCTCGCTGTTTTTGGACCCGGTGTAACAGCTTTCCCTGCTCATCATAGAACTGAAATGATGCGGTTCCCGTATTTCCGTCTTGAGTGGGTTTCACAGTGACATACAGAAAGCCGCCCGAGGCGGGATTTGACGTATAGGGTTGTCTGATTTGTGCGTCAGGGTCGGTTCCTTTTTTGGCTCCCGGTTTAATCCCTAAACGGGAATTCGCATCGACGAGTGCGCCAGTGGAAAACTCTTCGATACCAGAGGGATCAATTGAGTGGTATTGCCAATGCCGGTCTCCGCAGATCAGATAGAGACCCTGCTGGTCCAGTTTCTCTTGTTTGATCCACTGAAAAAATTTATCGCGTTCCTGCCGAAATCCACCAATGTTGGTGTGGTTATCTTTCTTGGATTTATCATCAGGCCCAATCATGGGAGTAGGAGAGATAATCAGTTTGAACGTCGCATCTGAATTCTTGAGTGTGTCTTTGAGCCAGTCACGTTGTCTGGTTCCCCAGATCGTTTTTTCAGGCCCATCAGGTGAACGATTGGGACTGCGATAATCGCGATTTTCCGTAAACCAAACCTGTAATAGTTTTCCCATGCGTTGTGTACGATACGTAATCGGGTTCTGGTTTTTTGGATCAACAATGGGAACCTGTTCGCGAAATATACGTAGTCCAAGTTCATTCGAAGGGGCTCTGCCACCGGTCAGATCACAGTCATTATACCGAAAGTCATGATCGTCTTTTTCCCAATAAGTGGGAACTTGAGCAAAGAGGTCGATGAATCGCTGTTGAGCAAATTGTTCATGCCATTTCTTTCTGAGCTCTGCAGCTGTTTGTGCCGAGTTTTGACGTGGATGATCATAGTAAACGTTATCACCCGTCCCCACAAAAAAATCCGGCTTTAATTTCAAGATACTAACCAGTGCCGGAAATCCCAGTTGTTTATCTTCTCCCTGGTATGCAGGACGGTTTTTACCAGCACCATGATGAAAGAAGTGAAAGTTCATGCCTGTCACTACGGCAAAGTTGATTTCTGCAACTTGTTCAGCGACGGGAAGGGTTTGGAAGGTATTAGTGGGGCCGGTTTGAATGGATGTTTTTTCAGATCCATATTGGAGCCGGTAGTAATAACGTGTCCCTGGCTTCAGCTCCATCACCAGCGTCTTCACGATAAAATCATGTTCGGGTTTTGCAGTGAGCCATTTAGTAAAAAATGCATTCTGAAAGTCTTTCCGAGTGGAAAGTTCAAAGCGGGCGATACCAAATCTTCCTGGAAGGTCTCCGGTTTCATCTAATTCTGGTGCGGTCAATCGTGATTGGAGAATAACCGAATCAGTACTGAGTTCTCCCACCATTTCGCCTTGCCTGCGCTCTGGCTGCTGGGCTAAGGACAGAGTAGGAAGGCTCAGCATGCAAACAGAAATCATTACATAGCGGAATGAAAAACGTTGATGGACTCTAAGAAGTAAGCTCATGGTGGTTCTCTCCACGATTCTGCAATACGGTATTCAAACGAAATAGTGTTCTTTCGATGGTAACCGAATGTGGAAGAGTGATTCAACTCAAGGTGCCATCAGGGGACCAGATACATAACCGGCGGAAGATAGACGGGCTGGCAGGGACAGAACTGAGCTGGTGATGATGACTCGGTAGGCACTTTCGATTGTGCAGGAGTCTGTTGAGAGGTTGTTGGTTTGGGTTCTGTTTTTCTCTCTACGATCTTTTGTTTTAACGAGGTCTGTTCCAGCGAAACGCCTTGTGCTGCCAGAGCCGCCTGTGATGTGACGAACCCAGGTTTCGTCGCACGTACGCGTGCACGTAATTTACGAGATTCACGGACAGCCAATTGGTCAATTTTCAACATGAGTCGTTGGCCTTCTGCGTGTTCAAGACCTTCAGGCAGGTCCAGATTTAATACGATTCCACGCTGGTCGTTTCGTCCTTGATTACTGACGATGAAATCGAGTGGAAAGATTTCTCCCTCTGTTACCACCTCAGGACCTGTCATTTGTACTGCCAGTCTAGGGGCAGAGATGTCAGTAGAAGCGGTGACTTTGGACGCGAGTCGGATAATGGAATTGGTTTTTGCATTACCTTCCTGATCAAGGAAGACTTTGATCTTGAGCTCCCGCTCTTCATCAGGATCAAGTCGGGCAATGTTCCAATACAGATGATTTTGTTTGACTTCAGCGGGGGGAGAAACATCTACCAGACTCGTCGCAGGCGAGAGTTCTTCATCGATTTGAACATTGTAGGCAGGGCTGGTTCCCTGGTTTTTTACCAGGAGGGAGTAAGTCAGCAGATTTTGGACGGTTCCGTTTTGAGGTATCCGTTTGCGAATTTCAATATTTAACTGGTCTGACTGCTGAGGAGCCGTCACACGTGTCAGTCGGTCGAGTTGGCTACGATCAAGGGGTTGTTCCTGACCCACCTGTAAATGTTCCCCTCCAGGAAACCGCTCGCGATACAGAGTGGGGCGAATTGTTTGTTGAGTTCGAGTTTCTGCTCTGACTAGATCAAAGAGCTTCCAGTTTTGATCGAACAAAAGAAGTTCTGCAGGATCAAGTCGGCTTTCCATTTCGACTGGAGAGGGCTGTGATTTCAGGACAAAGGACTCGTCGATTGCCGGATCCAAAATTTCTCTTTCAATGATTCTGATTTTTTGTACGTCCATGACAATTACGGGAGCCGTTGCTGGCTCTGGATTCTTATTGAACTCGGGTAGTTTAAATGGTGTCTCCGGTCTTTCTTCGAGGACGACAACTTCGGAGATTGTTTTTTGAAACTCTCCGAAAGAGATATACAGAGGCTCTGATCCTACTTCGACCCAGGCATAAGGCGAGGGAACTTCAACATCAATGCGTGAATCAATGGGTTCAGAGTCGGGCAGTTTTGTGATTTCGACTTCAGGTGCGGTAATACGATCGGCAACTTGTTTCACTTTATCCTCTGGCATCGCCAGGAGCAAAACGACCGTGAGAATAATGGCAACACATCCAACAGCAGAGGCAAAAGACCATTCAGGATCGCTACTAAAAAACGACCTTATTTTTTGCAGCCAGACAGGTGCATAGTCTTCAAATTTGAGTGAGAAATCAAATTCTTCCAGTTCAGCATTGCTGGCATTCAAACCAGACTCTGGTTCAGTCCCTTCCTCTGACAGTGGACCTTCAAAATCCGTTGGCCAGCCTTCATCCGTTTCGCTCTCAGGAGCGAGTGGTTCACGACGATTCCAACTCGAGTTTTGGTCATCTGACTCGGGCATCACAGTTCAAGTCCGTTGAATTTGCTATTGCACGTCTATTTCAATCATAGCAGCTTCAAAGCAATTATCGGGGATCCAAAAAGCTTTGGAGACGCTACAATAAACCTGGATACAGGCTTGAAGCCTATCCTGGCAACGAGATTGTCATCACATATGAAGAATTAAAGTAAAGATAAGTAGTACGTGAAAATTAGCAAAAAAGGCAATGAAAAGGAAGTGCGATTCTGATTTCAAAAGAGCAGACAAAATTCATTGTAAAAATAGATAGATATAGCAGACTAAGAGGTTTTTGGTATGTTATGATAGGATCACTCACTTAAGAGCAAATTTTGATTACTACAGAGGAACACCAGAATGGAAGCCATCAATCGTCGTACATTTCTCAAGTCAGCCTCTGCAGGTGTGGTTGCCGCTCAGTCAGCAATCAGTCTCAGTGCAGGCAAAAAATCATCAATCAAACTACCCGCCAAAGTCGTCGATACGCATACGCATTTTTATGATCCCACGCGCCCGGAAGGCGTCCCCTGGCCGAGCGAAGGTTCATCCCTTTATCGCACAGTATTGCCAAAAGATTTTGTTGCGCTAAAAAAATATCAACCTGTGAATGCGACGGTGGTTGTCGAAGCCAGTAAGTTGGTGGATGACAATCAATGGATATTGGATCTGGTGAAAGAGAACCCCGTAATTATTGGTTTCGTGGGGCGATTGACACCCGGCGAAGCGATGTTTCGTACGCATCTCAAACGATTTTCCAAAAATCCGATTTTTAAGGGAATCCGCGTCAATCATCAATTAATTCAGTCTGGGTTATCGCAGCCGCGGTTTGTCGATGATTTAAAAATGCTGGCTGATATGGGACTCCAGGTTGATCTCAATGGCCCACCTGCGACGTTAGAGAGTGCACGCCGTGTTGCAAAGTTAGTTCCAGACTTACGAATCGTTGTCGATCATATTGGTAACGTGGTCATCAAAGGAGACGAGATCGATCCCAAATGGAAACAGGCTATGGAATCATTGTCAGACCAAAAACAGGTCTATATCAAAATCTCTGCACTGGTCGAAGGGGCATCACGGCATCAACTGAACAATGTCCCCTCTGATGTGGCTTATTACCGTCCTACATTAGACGTCATCTGGAACCAGATCGGTGTTGACCGCATGATCTTCGGCAGCAACTGGCCCGTTTCAGAACGAGCCGCCGACTACGTCACCCTGCAAAAAATTCTTGTCGATTATTTGCAAAACAAAGGCCAGTCAGCGTTAGATAAAGTTTTCTGGAAAAATTCCAAACTGGCGTATCAGTGGGATCGCTATCCCGGAGAATAAATTAATTTCCACCCGATTTCGCCCTTTCAAGTAACAAATGAGGGTTGCTGATGAATTATGAAGTCAAAGAATTGCTCGGGTTTGCGTCTAAAATGACGGTGGTTCAATCAGCGCCTCATATGGGGATTCTGAAGGTACGCAATATGAGTTGATGTTTGTGATCGATAACATCACAAGCGAGAGAACAGCAGGAGTGACGATCTATAAATCTGCTTGTGTCAATTCATATGATGACTTCTTCATGTCAATTGTCGAGGGAGATAACCCGCTACTCAACTAGTATATTGACTCTTTTGTTAGTACTCAAAAGCCCTCTGGGACTTCGGTTTCAGAGGGCTCTTTTACTTTTTAGGTTCTTCTATAAATAGTGCGTGTTATTTGAGAATCAGTTCACAAAACTAAACCACTTTCTGATTTTCACATCCTCGTTTGAGGTTATATCGGGTAGGATAAAGCTCCAGTATTAAGTTGCTGATTTGAGACTCTGTGAGAGGCTCGTCTAGTTAGTTCTATTATTCAAATGATTGTTCCATTACTGAAAATTATATTGTTTGATTTGCAACGAATCATCGTCAAAGGTAGCAGTCTGTCAAGTTTTACCTTGGCGGAACTTTGATCCGAGAGTTGTTTGACAGGCTAACAGTAATGCATGATCTTGTCGCGAAATGCGTTGAAAGTGGTTTGAAAAATGGTGCTCATATTGTACGCGATTTTAGAGAATGAAGCTTAAAGTCTGTCATGTTAGTCTTTTTAATCGTGCTCAAATTCTCATACGTCTCTCAGTTCAGCTATAAAATAAAATTCTCACGCGCGCGACGCATAAAAAGTTAGTTTCGACAGAGGCACGATGGTTTCAAGTTGAAAATAAACACTGCATATTGGGAACCAATTTGATTGAATCGTGTCTGATGGTTATTTTGTGTTATGAGAGACACGGCTCATCAAATAAAGCGGAATGCCTATCAACACAGGGATCAATCCCAGTGCGGTCAGACCTCCCGCATAAGTGAGACTGGAATAGAGCATGTATAATGAGGTGATGCAGAATAGAATGGGGGTTAGCGGGTAGAAGGGAACGCGGAAGGGGCGTTCCAGAGAAGGGAGTTTGAACCGTAAGACGATCAGGCTGAGGCCTGTCAGAAAGAAAAATATCCAGAACAGAGGCGCCGAGGCTGCGATGAGCGTATCAAAGCCACCAGCGTATTTCTCCCAGTTGATAAATTTATGTTGAATCAGTTCAAAGGGTTTTTCCAGTATGTGTTGTCCGGTTTTTGTTCCGATCAATACGATCATGCTCACTGAAATCATTCCCTGTGTGATGAGCGAATAGATTGGCGCGTTGACGCGATAATTCCAGCGTGCCAGCGCAGCGAACAGCTGGTGGTCCATTCCCAGGCGAACGTTGACTCGCGAACCTGTCAGAATCAAGCCATTGATGGCACCTAAGGATGAAATCATGATGACGAGACTGATTACTGTTTTTCCTGTCGTACCCCAGGCTCGCTCCAGTAAGTCAGCTGCCGGTGCTGGTGAGTTGAGCAGACCTTCAAAACCCAGTCCCCACAAGTAGGCACAGTTGATGAGAAGATAGATGACCATGATTCCCACCGTTCCCGAAATCAAAGCTCTAGGAATATTTCTCCCCGGTTGTTTCACTTCCGCAGCAACGAAAGCCGCATCGTTCCATCCACCATAGGCATACAACACGAACACCATTGCCAAACCAAAGTTAGCCGTAGAATTTGAGCCACCTGGTATAGCAGATGCGACAGTGGTTGTATTCTTTATACCGAGATAAAATCCAGTCAAAGCGATAGCTACCAACCCGATGACTTTGGCGAGCGTTAGTGTATTTTGTGCTCGTTTACCAACCATCAGTCCGAGCAAATTTAAAAAGATCAGAATGCAGACAGATGAAGCAGCAAGCAGTACCGACCAGTCATCTGAGACTCCCAGGAATGAGACCGCGTATTGAGCAAAGACGTAGGACATGATCCCGATATTACCTGGATTGATGGCGACAAATTGAGCCCATCCAAAGAGAAAACCGGCACCCGTTCCATATGTTCGAGAGAGAAACACGTAATCTCCCCCGGTTTCAGGCATAGCAGAAGCCAGTTCAGCGTAGCAGAGGGCACCGGCTAACATCAAAAAACCACCGAGGCACCAGACTGCCAGGCCCGCTTCAATCGATCCCGCATTGGCAAACACCAGACTCGGAACCTTAAAAATCGAAACCCCAATCACAATACCAATGATGATGTTCACGGTATCCCAGAGTGTCAGTTTTTTCTGATAACGTTCTGTTTCTTCCTGAACCGCCATTGGTTGCCGTTGATCTGCTGGCATGTAAAATTGATCCCCAATAAAGCGGGTTCCGAAAGAGGGAAATAGTCGATGAGGATCAGGTGGGCGTTGTTCCCACAAGCACTGCCACGGGCATGGTCCAGATATTCAAATCGAGTTCTTCTTTGATTGAAAATCCAGCATTTTTCAGAAAACCAACAGCATCGATCGGCTGACAGTCAACTATATGTGGAAAATGCTGGTGCATCCATTTGTAGGTCTTTTCCAGAAAACTGTCTTTTTCTCCTTCTTTAGGCAAGGCCATCGAAACCACACCCAAACGTCCTCCTGGCTTCAGGACACGTTTGATTTCTTCGAGAACAGCGGGAATCGTTTCCAGGGGGAAGAGCTCCAGTGTAAAGCTCATCGAAACGACATCGAATGTCTGATCCTCAAAAGGCAAAGGAGGAGTGATTGCTACAGACAGGTTCACACGGTCGGCAACTCCCGCTTCTGTGACTCGTTTTTCAGAGACTTTCTGCATTCCATCAGAAATGTCGACTCCATAAACAGAGCCTGTTGTTCCCACTGATTCAGCGAGTGCTACGAGTGAATGTCCGGTTCCATAACCTATTTCCAGGACTTTTTCGCCTTCGACGATACTCAAAGCGGCAAGCCCTTTTTCACGAGCGACATGTTCGTTGGAGTCTGCAATCAGGTCATAAGAATGACTGATACGATCGTAAAATGATTTGGTCAATTTTTCATCAGAGGAATTCATGGATGCGTTCTCCCAACAGATTGATACAAGTCGAATTTTTAGAATTATAAATTGATTAATTCGCCGAGAGAAGTCGGAAGCATAAAAACAATCTGAACTTCATGAATTTGCAAATGGAAATAAAATATGGGTAATTTGTGTTTTTAACAAAATTTTTAGAAGAAAATGTAAGATCATTAAAACGGATCTAATTTGAATTCCTTTCATGACCAAAGCATGCTAAAACATATAAAGAAAATGAGAGAACATCTTGTTGGTGAATAAAGGGATTATTTCACGAAGATCATGATGTCTATAAGGAGAGAACAATAATGCGAAATGTGTTGGCTTTGATTCTGGCAGGTGGTAAAGGATCTCGTCTGGAACCACTTACCAGAGATCGAGCGAAGCCTGCAGTTCCGTTTGGAGGCGGGTATCGAATTATCGATTTTACACTTTCCAATTGCATCAATAGTGGTTTACGTCGGATTTTGATTCTGACTCAATATAAAGCGGCCAGTCTCGATCGACATATCAATCTTGGTTGGCGGTTTCTTTGCCGTGAACTGAATGAATTTGTGGATGTCTTGCCACCACAGCAGCGAATTGACGAACAGTGGTATCAGGGGACCGCGGATGCCGTTTATCAGAATATTTATACGATTGAACGTGCCAGATCAGATTACATTCTGATCCTTTCTGGTGACCATATCTATAAGATGGATTATTCCAAACTGATTCGTGATCATAAGGAATCCGGGGCTGAAGCGACGATTGGATGTATTCCTGTAGATCGAACGGAAGCAAGCCAGTTTGGAGTGATGGCCGTTGATGATGACATGCGCGTCGTGAAATTTGAAGAAAAACCGGCGGCTCCAGCTTCGATGCCTAATCATCCTGATAAAAGTCTGGCGTCGATGGGGATCTATGTGTTTAATACGAATTTTCTGTTTGAACGATTGTGTTACGATGCAACACAGTTAGATAGTTCGCATGACTTCGGAAAAAATATTATCCCTTCTATTATCGATGATCATCTGGTACGCGCTTATCCTTTTCAGGATAAAAATACGGGAGATGGATATTATTGGCGAGATGTAGGTACTATTGATTCCTATTATGAAGCAAATATGGATCTAATCTCGGTTCATCCACAGTTAAATTTGTATGATCAAACCTGGCCGATCAGATCCTATCAGCCACCGGATCCTCCGCCAAAGTTTGTCTTTGCTCAAAGTGAAGGCTCTAAACCTCGTGTGGGGCAGGCTGTGGATAGTACTGTCTGCCCAGGTTCGATCATTTCAGGGGGGCGCGTAAGTCAATCCATCATTTCATCAAATGTCCGAATTAATAGCTGGGCGGAAGTCGATAATTCCATTCTGTTTTCAGGTGTGAATATCGGTAGACACGCGAAAATTCGAAACGCGATCATCGATAAAGGAGTTTCAATCCCCAAGAATTGTGAAATCGGTTATGACCTTGCCAAAGACAAGGGGCGTGGGTTTACTGTTTCCGAATCGGGAATTGTTGTGATTGGCAAAATGGATGGATTTCCCGGAGAGAGCTAATTCTACGACATTCCCAATTTACAAAAGATTCAGCTCAGCGCATAAAAATTCCCGGAAGCAGTAGCCCAGGGGGGGAAAGGACTTGTACCACTTCCGGGAGGCGATTGTACGCCTGATTGTTCATTACGATTACGCCTCAGATAAAATCGCTCTATTTCCTTTTTAAAAAGATCGGAGCCGCGGCATCCGTGCGTTGGACACTCGATCTTTCCATTGAGAGAATGAAATCACTCAATGGACACCGGTATGTGTTTGAAGGTTGAAAAAGAGAATGATAACTGTCATTCTGAGGTGTGATGTTACCAGGAATTGTTTTCTTGAATTTTTCACATCAGCTTGATTACTAATGTTGCGGGGAGAATAAAAGTTAAAATAAATATGGTCAACCCCAATCTAAAACTATTTCCAAAACGAATTGAGTGAATTAATTCCTACATGTAAATATTTCAAAAAACTGAAGAAATACAAAAATTGAAAGGTTATGGCATCATGAATCAACGGTTATTTTTTATTCTGGCAGTGCTATGTGGGGTGAGTTTGTTTGCCTCAGATGTCTCACAAGCTTATGCAAAACAAAAACCAAACATCATTTTGATTATGGCCGATGATTTGGGCTACGCTGAGTTGGGGTGTTATGGTCAAACAAAAATCAAAACGCCCCATATAGATCAACTGGCAGCAGAGGGCATGAAATTCACACAGGCTTATGCGGGTTCCATGGTTTGTCAGCCTTCGCGAAGCGTTTTAATGACGGGACAACATACCGGTCATACTGCTATTCGCGCGAACGACCTGAACCAATTACTTTACGAGCAAGATAAAACCGTCGCAGAAGTACTAAAAGATGCTGGCTATGCAACGGGCATCTTTGGAAAGTGGGGGCTCGGTTACGAAGGGACTCCAGGTCATCCCAATCGTCAGGGATTTGATCAATTCACCGGACAATTACTCCAGGTACATGCTCATTTTTATTACCCCTTTTGGATATGGCGAAATGATAAAAAAGTTATGCTTCCCGAAAACGAAAATAATCAACGGGGAAATTACATTCATGATTTAATCCATGAAGATGCGAAAGATTTTATTCGCAAAAATCAAAATCAACCTTTCTTTGCTTATCTACCCTACATCATCCCGCACGTAGAGCTGGTTGTGCCAGAAGAGTCCGAGCATCCTTATCGTGGGAAATTTCCTAAAACACAAATCCTTGATCCACGTCCTGGCTATATTGGATCAGAGGATGGGTTGGTAACGTTTGCAGGGATGGTCTCTCGATTAGACGATCATGTGGGTGAGATCGTAGAGATGTTGGAAGAAATGGGAATACGAGATAATACTTTGATTATCTTTACATCAGACAATGGCGGGCAGGGGGGCACCTGGAAGGGCATGACTGACTTCTTTAACGGAAATGCACCACTTAAAGGTTATAAAGGAACAATGTATGAAGGTGGTTTGCGTGTACCTTTCGTTGTCAATTGGCCTGGCAAAGTCGCTCCCGGAACAACCTCAGATCTGCAAATTGCGTTTTGGGATATCCTGCCTACCTTTGCACAGATTACCGGGACTAATGTTCCAAAAGGAGTCGATATTGATGGGATTTCTTTTTTGCCAACTCTGTTAGGCAAGGGAAATCAGAAAAAACACAAATACCTTTATTGGGAATATACCAAAGGTGAAATGCGTTCGAGAGCACTTCGGATGGGAGATTGGAAGGCTGTTCAAAACCGAATGAAAAATTCGATAGAACTCTATGATTTAGGAAAAGATGTTGGTGAAACAAAAAATCTTGCCAAACAAAATCCAGAAAAATTGAAGGAGATGGAGCAGATTATGCAGCAAGCTCACACGAAGCCTCGCGACTTTCCTCAAACATTGAAACCCGTTGGTATTAAAGGTTACGTGAAGTAACCATCTACTGGTCAAAACAAAAACCGCGGTCAGAGAACTGACCGCGGTTTTTTTGCTTTGTAGTTTACCTTTTTGCTCAGTTAGTTAGCCAAATCCCACCACCATCGGCCAACAGGTAAAGCGGGAGCTTGTGATTTTTTAGAAACCGTTCCCACTTGATCTGAGACTTTGAGATTTTTTTGATTTTTGACAACGGAACCGGTATCAACACGAACACCACCAGCAACTTGTACCACGACATCTTTTCCATTGTAAACACGATGATTAATCACTGTGTCAACGGTATGGGCCGGATCAAATTCCGCAGGACGATAAGCGCCAGTTGATGCAAAAGCTCCCATTTCCCAGCCAGCACGGTCTGCCAACTGCTCATTTCGCATCAGAGCAGCAACCAGAGCCAAATCGAAAATATTTTGCAGGTCAGCATAGACCAGATCTTGTTCCGCCAGTTCTTGATAATGCTTTGTGAAGTTAGCAGCGAATTCACGGTTTAATTCCTCTGCTTGACCGGTTTGCAGCCGTTGACCTTCATTCGTGACGATTTGATTTTCTGACTGGCATAAGACTGAAGAACCGACTACTTGATAAGCAGTTCTTTGTGGATTGTGCAAAACAGAGTCATATTTCATCGTTAACCACCAACGAAGTGCTTCCAGGTTTTGAGGGTCTTTTGTGTTTTGCTTTGCCAGTAAATCAAAGTAGCTGGGAATATTATCCCCTGCATCCATTTTACCAATACCGATCAGCTTCATACGGTAGTCGGCTTCGATCAGCACACGGGCCACACGCGAAGTTTTGGGAACGCCATACAGTGTGATGTCTTGCACGCCTAATTGATTTTTGAGTTGTTTGGTCCAGTTTCGAACACCGGCTCCTGCACGTAATGGGCCACGTGCATTTGATTTGGCGACGAATTCCTTCACACGAGCCAGACCCTCAGGGCGTGGATCGAATGAACAACCGAAGATTTCTTCTCCCTGATCAGAGAAAGTTCTGAGAACTGTGACTAAGTCGTCTAATTGCAGGACTGGTCGACCACTTTCGATGCCGACCGGAAGTCCCTGGTCATTATAAATCCAAGCTTCCGCAGGACCAGCAATGACGACTTCCTGATCTTCGGGATAGACGAAGACGTATTCGACTTTTGTCAGGCCTGCCAACATCTTCATGGTTTCAACAGGGGAACGTCCCTCTTCTATCAATTGCTGAACTTCTTTTTCAAGTCGCGTCAGTGAGATGAGTCGCATTTGACTGTTTTGTGCGACGTTTTTATTCAAGTCTGCCTGACGAGCTTTGATTCCCAGAGCCGCTAATCGACCATCGAGTTCTGCTTTACTGATGTGGTGTAACAATCCTTGAGGATCAACTCGAACCCCACTATCGAATTGTCGGATGGAGCCTTCCCCTTCTCCGGTATCTTCCCAGAGTCCTGAGGTCTGTGTTTGGATCAGGTCGATCAACTGTGTAAAGTCAGCTAGTTGTGCCCCACCGGCCAGTGAGATTGCTTGTGCCCGTTCACCCATGGCTTTTGTTCGTTCATCTGCCAGCGGGATACGGTTGATGGTTCCCAGAGCGGCTACAAAGTCCCCCGATTTGAGTTGTGCTTCTACGACCATTTTCAACAATAAAGTTCGTTGATGAAGGTCGGCAACGGTTTCGGCGGTTTCGATTGCTTTGCCGAATTCACCCGCTTCCAAATGAGCTGCCACTTCTTCTTTCGGAGAGATCTGGCGCGTTTCAATGACCTGATCAGGTGTAACAGCAGGAGTTGCTTCCACTGTTTCCTGTTCTTCAAGCACAATCGGTGATTCTATGTGAGCTTGAATTTGTTCTGGTGCTTGTTCAACGGTCACCTCCGGTTGCTGATTTACCAGATAAAATGTGACTGCCAGAACAATGGATAAACAGGCGATGGTTGCAACAACTGAAACAACGCTGGAGCCTACTTGAGGGTATTTAGGGCGCATGGACGCTCTCCGATTGGCACAGATTTTTAACGGATTAAATGTTCGGTTCGCATGTATACATTCCACAAGCTGGGGAATATATGGGCTTTATGGTCTAGGATCGTCCAACTTTGCCCCAACGTCAAGCGTAATCTTAAATTTCTTGGTCTTCCCAATTCAGCTTGTCTCTGACATCCAAAGAACAGGTACAGGTAGTAGAATAGAAACACTACGTTTAAAGCCAATTACACCTTAAAACAAATATAATTGATATACAAGGAAAATCTGTGCCAGAGCTACCGGAAGTTGAGACTATGGTTCGGGGGATTCGTGAAGTGGTGGAAGGTCAAGTCATTAGCGACTTTCGAAAATGCCCTTGTTCTTGCAAACCTATTTCGTTGGAGCCTGGATTGAAATCAATTCGATCTCGTGTCATCGACCAGACAATTGTCTCTGTTCGACGGTTGGCCAAACGTGTGGTGCTGGACCTTGAGAGTGAAGATTCATTTGTCATTGAGCCTCGTATGACTGGACTAATGTTGCTATCAGATCCACCAGATTCAGGTCACTTAAGATTGGAGTGGATTTTACGAAAAAGGAGATCCAAAACATCGCTTTGGTTTTGGGACCGTCGTGGCTTGGGAACGGTCCGACTTTACAGGAAAGCAGAGTTGTTAACTGAATTAGGAGCAAACAAGTTAGGTCCTGATGCCCTTGTGATTTCTCTAACAGATCTGAAGGCGCGTTGTTTGAAGACTAGCCGTGCAATCAAGGTCGCGTTGTTGGACCAAAAAATGATTGCAGGTATAGGTAACCTTTATGCCAGTGAAATCCTTCACTTAAGTCAGATCCATCCGGAGCGACAAGCGAACCATTTAAGCATCTCAGAAGTTCAGAAGATGCACAATGCAATGAAACGAATTCTAAAAACCGCAATACGCTATGAAGGCTCAACCCTGGGAGATGGTACTTATCGAAATGCACTCAATCAATCAGGTGGATATCAAAATCATCATCGAGTTTATAAGCAGGAAGGAAATGCTTGTAAATCATGTAAGGGAGCACAGATTGTTCGCATCGTACAGGCACAACGTTCTACGTTTTATTGTCCGTGTTGTCAGGCATTCAAAGAATAAAAGATTGTACCAATCTGTACGTAAAGAGGTATGAAGGAATAAGATGGAGAGAAGGATATTTGGGAAAAGTGACTATTTTCAGTTAATTACAGCTAGATTTCTAAAATCTTACTTTTCTACAGAGACTGTTTTGGCTTAATATCACGTTTAAGTCCTTAATCTCATTCTCATCGATTGATGGAACTCTATGTCTTACCGTGCCTTCAAAAAACTGCTGGGGGAAACCAATCTCGAACGAAAGTGTCGCTTTCTGTTTGGTGGCGGTTTGATGGTATTGATTACAGCCAGTTTTTCATTGAACACCTGGTTAAACAATCAAGTTCTTGATGACCAGAATGTCACATCAGCTCGGTTGTTAGTTGCGCCGATCATTCTGGAAAAACACTGGAAGTGGTCAGAAACGAACGATCAATATGTTCTGTTGATCGAAAAAATGGCTCAGTCGGTGAAACCTCAGGACCTGGGGGACTATAGTTGGGCTGTTTTCAAAGCCAATCCTTCCAATACCGATTCTACTGAGCGTCCAATCGACAGCGATGGTTATGCAGCTCTGGAACGGATTGAAGAAGGAGAGTCAGAAGTATTTTATCGGGATGAGGGTGAAGGAAAATTTCAATACTATGGAGCAATTCATGCAACTGAGTCCTGTGTTGCCTGCCATCGTCTACGAGATGATCCCGATTTAGAGGAAGGGGGATTGATTGGTATTGTGAATATTCGCTTCCCCTTACAAAAAATGGAACAGGCATTGGCCTGGAATAAAGCAATCAATTTAGGTTCTGCATTAATTACTGCGTTTCTTGCCATGCTGGCTGCTTATGCCATCGTACGATATGTCATTGTGAAACCCGTTCTGCATTTGAAAGATGTCAGTGATGAAATCGCACATGGAAATCTCGACTTACGAGCCGATATCCGTACGGGCGATGAATTTGAAGAGTTGAGTTATGCGTTTAACCGCATGTTGCGGCATCTGGTGACCGTTCAGGAAGAATTGAGAACAGTTAACACCGATTTAGATACGAAGGTTGATGAGTTAGCTCAGGTCAACTTGCGGCTTTATGAAATGAATAAATTGAAAGATGAATTTCTAGCAACGATGAGTCATGAGTTGCGAACTCCATTAAACAGTATTCTTGGATTCAGTGATCTGCTCGCGAATTCCAAAGATTTAGAAGACAAGCAAAAACGATATGTCGGCAATATTCAGATGTCTGGAAAGAATCTGCTGGCACTCATTAATGATGTTCTCGATCTTGCCAAGATTGAAAGTGGCAAAATGGAATTGCAACTTTCGGAAATCGCCATTGCAGATCTAATTGAACGACGTGTCGGCACGATGCAACCGTTAGCTGACAAAAAGAATATTGAAATGACTTCAGAAATCGACCCCAAGATTCCAATTCTCTTTCAGGATTCCATCAAGATTCAGCAAATTCTAAATAACTTACTTTCTAACGCCATCAAGTTCACTCCAGAAGGAGGACGAGTTCATATCTCTGCAACGCTTTGCGCAGATGATCCTCAAATGTTGGATCTTGTTGTTGAAGATACAGGAATTGGAATCCCGCTAGATGAACAGGAAAATATTTTCGAAAAATTCCGACAGGGTAGGTCTTCTTCAGAATCAAAAGATGCATTGACTCGCTCATTTGAGGGAACTGGTCTAGGACTTTCTATTATTCGCGAACTTTCAAAGTTACTGGATGGTGAAGTCTTTCTCGAAAGCGAGTTTGGTCGAGGAAGTAAGTTCACAGTCAAACTGCCAGTGAGGATAATTGTTCCCGATGACCAGCTACTTTCTGATTTAAGTGATACCTCTGTTGGGATCAATCGGATCAAAACTTCTGATTTGGCTGAGTACTCAAAAGAGAAACTTGCAGATAACAAACATTCTGAGACGCAAAGTCCTTGAATGTATCGAGGGGAATATCTAATCTTTCCATTCGGCCAGCTGATTTTCTATTTGGTTCCTAGTATTTGCAGTTGATTCAGGATTATTGTTCTGTGACTTTGGAGTTAAAAAATCCCCATAGCGTGCTGGCTGCATTGCAGACTCGCCCCATCGATGTCACAGAGATTCGTCTCTCTGCTGGCTCAACTCAAGGGAACTGGAGCGATGTTGCAGATGAAGCACGCGGTCACAGAATTCCGGTAGTCATCAAAAAATCTGCTCCGCAGAAAATGAAGAGAAAACGGTCCGAAGATCAGGGGTGTCGAACTACCGGTTCATTGGCTCTGGTTAAGCCGCGTATTCCTGCGTCATTAAAGACGATTTGTGCGGCAGAAGAAGAGGACGGACAGAGCGGTCTGTGGTTAGCTTTAGATTGTATTCAAGACCCACATAATATTGGTGCCATATTTCGCACCGCTGCTTTTTTTGGTGTCAGAGGGATTGTTCTCACCAAAGATCGTTCCGCACCCTTAAATGCCACGGTCTACGATGTTGCTTCCGGTGGCATGGAGGCAGTTCCCTTTGCTGTGGAAACAAATTTGAGTCGAGCGATTACTGAAGCAAAAAAGACCGGTATCTGGATTATGGGAACGTCCGAGCATGCGAAAGATGATGTGTCGGCATTTCAACGGGATCGTCCCTGGATGGTGGTGATCGGCAACGAAGAGAAGGGTTTGCGACGTTTAACACGAGACCAGTGCGATGTGATTTGTCGTCTTACGCCAACTGGAATTGTCGATTCTTTAAATGCTTCGGTTGCTGCCGGAATTATGATTGCGCGTTTTTCGCCTTATGGGCCTGACTCGAAATAAGATTTCGTATTTGGTTTTTGAGAAAACGTCCGAGAACAGGCACAATCATCAAAATGTCGATGATCGTTACAACGCTTGATTTATGTATCGATTAAATTGAATTTCCACGTTATCTCTCTACGCATTCATGTGACTTGAATGAAATTCCCGCACTCAGATTGATCATTATTTTGGTTGTGCGGGAAATTCCTGCTTATAATACGGAATAAGGTCATCGGTGCTGAATGTTCGATAATTTCTAAGAGGAATACTCGGAATTCGTAACTTATTCCTTGTGAATTGAATGCTACATTGAAGGTATTGATACCGGTGACTCCGGTCGACAAGCAGAAGTGATTGTTGACTGCTCTCGTGAGTCTTGTGAATTCATACCAATGCAGAGGTTTAAACGTGACAAATTATTTAGTAACCGGCGGCGCAGGGTTTATTGGTTCTCATCTGGCAACTCGTCTGGTCAATGAAGGCCATAGTGTACGTGTTTTCGATAATCTGAGCACTGGTGCTTTAAAGAATCTGGAGCATATCCAGGACCAAGTGGAATTCATTCAAGGCGACTTGCGAGATCTCAAGGCAGTTGAGCAAGCTACGAAAGGAATCAATGTCGTCTTTCATCAGGCGGCACTGGCTTCCGTACCGCGAAGTGTTGAACATCCTCTTGATACTCATGAGGCTTGTGTGACAGGGACGATTCATGTTTTAGATGCAGCACGTCGTTCAGATGTCCAACGCGTTGTGTATGCAGGTTCCAGTAGTGCCTATGGGAATCAGCAAGAAATGCCAAAGCATGAAGGCCAGGCACCGGAAGTGCTCTCTCCGTATGCGGCAGCGAAGCTGGCGGGAGAATTGTACTGTCAGGCTTTTGCGAATTCCTATGATCTAGAAACGGTTCGTATTCGATACTTCAATGTATTTGGACCGCGACAGGATCCTAACAGCCCCTATTCCGCCGTGATTCCCTTATTCGCTTCTGCGTTACTGGAAGGTCGCCAACCAGTAATATTTGGCGATGGAACACAATCCCGTGATTTTACATATATCGACAACGTCGTTCAGGCCAATATTCTGGCGTCACAGGCAGATGCTGATAAAGTTTCAGGGAATGTTTATAACGTTGCCTGTGGTAGCTCTTTGAATTTAATCGATCTTTTGAAGTTCATTTGTGAACTGTTGGAGAAACCGTACGATCCCGATTTTCAACCCCGGCGAACCGGGGACGTTTTGCATTCATGGGCTGATATTTCAGCTGCTCAGCGGGATCTGGGATATGAGCCTGTTGTTGATATCAAGGAAGGCTTACGAAGAACAATCACCTGGTACGAACAATATATTAAATCAGAGTCAAAGACTTGCCTGGGTGGTTGTTAAATAATTGATAAACACATGAAACACTCTCACAGAGAGTCGTAATTGTTTTTGCTCAACAGACTCAGCAGCTTATAGATCAGGACCCGCTGTCGTGAATACAGAATTTCAACCACTGGAAAATCATTCTGATTTCGAATTCGATGGAATGGAAGGTAACACACCAAGTAATACTTCCGGACCAGGCGTTGATATTGTGCGGTTACTGTTTCGCAATAAGTTTCTACTCATTTCAGGGTTGGCTGTGGGCCTCATTTTGGGGCAGGCCGCTTATATGAAATTAGGCCCCATTTATTCTGCCAGCACTAAGGTTCAGGTTTCGCAAAAGAATCCTGTGCCGATCAAAGAAGGGGAAATTCAAACTTTCGGTGAATTAACGGCTCATATTGATGTCATCAAAAGTCCGCGGATTGTAGGTGAAGCTGTTAAGGAAGCAAAACTTTATAACTTACCATCGTTAGCTGGTGAGACTGATCCAACTGAAGAGATCCTTGGTTCTTTGAAAGTAAAACGCATTTCAGGGAACGACCGGGCCTATCTGAATATTTTGAATATCTTATACGAAAATCCGCGGTCTCAAGATGCGAAAATAGTGACTCAGGCAATTGTTGACGCCTATCAACGTTATTTGCATGAAGTCCGACAGGTAAATACGAATGAAATTAGAGAGCAACTCGATCAGGCAAATAAGCAAATACTTACCGATCTTGAACGAAAGAAAAAAGAGTACCGTGAATTTCGAGAAGATGCTCCCTTGTATTGGGAAAATACCCCTGGATCAGACGCAGCGGTGGCTGGTAGTACCAACGTGCATCAGGAGCGTGTTAAAGCCATCGATAATGAACGTCGACTCAATTTATTAAAACTAACAGAATTAAAATCCAAAATCAGTTCTCTAAAAGCGGCCATTGCCAGTGGTGAATCAAAAGAAACTCTTGAGTTGCTTGCTCAACAGTTTCTAATGGGGCAAACCCGCGGAGGGCAACCTGGTAGTACAAGTTCTGCAGGAGCCAGTATTTCCGCGCCAGGTACTTCAAATCTTGAGCGTGCGCGTACTGCACTCGAGACACATTTAATGCCGTTGTTGATTCAAAAGAATCGTCTGGAAAGAGATTTCGGTGAAAATCATCCCGACCTCGATGCAGTAAACCGAAGCATTAAAACGATCGTGAATCTCTATCGAAAGCAGGGGATTGAAATTTCAGCTGATAATCTCAACTCTGGGGATTTCAAACTATCAAATGTGAAAGAGGCTGATTTTGTTAATATCTATCTTAAGTCGATGGAGCAGCAATTAAAAGAACTTCACAATCGAGAACAGGAATTGACGAAGCTATTTGATGAAGAAACAGAACTCGCGAAGAAAATCGGAAACTATCAAGTAGTAGATCAGGCTTACAATGAAGAAATTGCACAACTGAAATCACAACGTGACAATATTTTTAAACAGTTGTTAGTCGAAAAAGTTTCCCAAGGGAACAGTGGTTATACATTAACTCAGCTTTCTCCTGTTAAAGATGTATTAGTGATTAAACGTCAGTTGAAATTTCTACTCGCCGGAGGTGCGGTGGGATTGGGATTGGTCCTGGCGATTTCGTTTTTCAGAGAAAAACAGGATACGACATTAAAATCTGTTGATGAAATCAGGAATCAGTTACATTTACCTGTCTTAGGTGAAGTGCCGACGTTTGATGAAAGTGTTAGCATTGATGACAGTGAATGTGAATTTGATCGTGCCTTATGGTATTACTATCGACCATCATCGAAGGAAGCAGAATCATTTCGCTCATTGCGGACTTCTTTGCTGCTGAAAACAGACCAGAGTGGTGCCAAAGTATTGCAAATGACGAGTGCACAACCGGGTGATGGGAAAACCACTTCTATTTCCAATTTGGCATTGGCGATTGCTCAGACAGGTCGCAAGGTCTTAATCGTTGATGCTGATTTACGGCGACCCACAATTCATAGTTTATTTGGAATTGTGAATGGAATCGGTTTAGGAGACGTTTTATCTGAGGAGATTGACGCGCAGACAGCAATCCGTGAAACTAGAATTAAAGATCTGTCTTTGATGACAGCAGGGACTCTTCCGGAAAATCCATCCGAGATGCTGATGTCTAAACGCTTTACCCATTTGTTAAAGCAAGTGCGTAATGACTTTGATTACGTTTTGGTTGACACCCCACCTTTGGCTGTTGTCAGCGACCCATCTATTGTTGCTTCTTCAGTAGATGGTGTGTTACTTGTTGTTCGTGTCGATAAGAATCGTCGGGGCGTGATTCGGAAAGTTCAACAGATCATTCAGACCAATAGAATCAACGTCACTGGAATTCTCGCCAATGGTATCTATAACGGAAAATCTGGTAAGTATCGCTATCGAGGAAGTGAAGGGTATCACGATTATTACCTCGCTCCTCAGCAAAATAACTCACCAGAACCTACTGTTTCCGTTCACACCGAAGTCCCCGGGTAAGCAGGTGACCTGCTACTCAAGCTCAATCTCCAGTTCTTCGATCTTACGGTAGAGGCTAGATAGTCCGAGTTTTAAGCGTTTGGCTGCTTCACGTTTATCAGTGCTGTCTTTCAATACGCGAGTGATATGCATTCGCTCATAATGTCTAAGTGCCAGACGTAAGTCATCAACATCAGGTAAAGGCGGTTCATCCTGATGCAATTCCGGTGGCAGATCATTCAGGCAGATCATGTTGTCGTCACACATCATGACGGCACGTTCGATTGCATTGTCCAGTTGACGAACATTTCCTTTCCATTCTGCTGACATGAGTGTGCGAATTGTTTCGCTGGTCGCTCCAGTGACCCGCTTTCCCATTTTACTCGAGTGTTTGGAAATGAAATATTCTACTAGTTCTGGAATATCATCCACTCGCTCTCTTAAAGCAGGAACATGAATTTTCATCCCGTCCAGACGATAGAAGAGATCTTCTTCGAATTCACCCTGTTTGACCATTTCTGACAGATCTTGTGTTGTGGATGCGATTAGACGCACATCCACCTTAACCGGTTCCGCACTACCCAATGGAAGAATTTCGCCATATTCGATGGCACGTAGCAGTTTCCCCTGTGTTCCCAGGGGAAGTTGAGAGATTTCATCCAGATAAACTGTTCCGCCATCCGCATTTTTAAAAACACCGGTTTGCTCTGCTTGCGGATACTGCGGTGAACTGGCGGCGGATCCGAATAGTTGTGATTCCAATAATTCAATCGGTCGCATTCCACAATTGACCGCCAGGAAACGTTGCTCCCTATTTGGACCATTTGAGTGAATCGAGCGGGCGAATAATTCCTTACCCGTTCCTGATTCCCCAAAGAGAACTACATTCGAATTAGTAGCCGCAATTTTTCGAATCGTGTTTTGTAAATTTTGTAGTGTTTTACTACTGCCGACGACTTCTTCAATTCCGGGACTACGCGCCAGTTCCCGTCTCAGGATCTGGTTTTCATAAAAGATTTTCTGGTATTCAAAGAGTCGATTTAGTTTATGAGACAGATCATCAAAAATGACCGGTTTGACTAAATAATCGAATGCTCCGGCTTTAAAAGCGGAGATCGTATTTTCGACTGTGGCATAGGCCGTGATGATCAGCACAAAGATACTGGGTTTGATATTTTGTAATCGTCTGAGTAATTCAATGCCATCACCGTCAGGTAATTGAACATCACATATCGCGACATTGAAATCCTGGCTACGGGCTAGTTCCAGAGCTTTAGTGACAGTGGAAGCCTGCATGGTTTGGTAGCCTTCACTGGTAAGGTATTCAGACAGAGAACTTCGGATTACTTCTTCGTCTTCGACAATCAGTACGGATCGGTTGAGTTGCACGTTGAATTAAGTCCTATTGATATTTCATGTCGTTACAAATTTAATTTCATTCGCCTGACCGGGAGGGATATCTGCCAGACCATTGAGTTCGTCACAATTGAGTGAGACAATAAATCTCGCACCATCTTTTACTGTATCATCAATTTCAATTGAACCTGAGTTTGAATGTTCAAGAATATTTTTACAAACAAACAAACCCAGACCAGTGCCTTTTGCTTTTGTGGTAAAGTAAGGTTGAAACAGTTTCTCTTTATCTTCGTCTCGGATTCCATGACCATTGTCGTGGACTGAGATCAGAATTTGACCGGCTTTCGCTTCGGTGGTAATTTCGATCGATTCGCCCTCTTCAGTAGCATCCATCGCGTTTAAAATTAAATTGAGAATCACCTGGACAAGCTGGTCTCGAACCACTTGGACGATTGGTAAGTTCTCAGCAAAACGGGTAATGATCTTTTTCCCTTTTTTGCGTTTATAATATTTTGAGATATTTAATGACTCTGTAATGAGTTCATTAATATTACAACGATTTCGTTCGCTGGTTGCCGGGCGGCTGAAGTCGATCAGTTCCCGTAGAATACGTTGTATTCTTTGTAATTGGCCATCCACTTCTTCAAGTCGTTTGTTGGTATATTCATCGTTATTCTGACGATTCCATAGTTGGACTAAAGAGCTGATACCTGCCAGTGGATTACCAACTTCATGGGCGATTCCGGCCGCCAATAGGCCAAAGGCAGCATGTTTTTCCTGCTGAATAAGAAGTGCCTGCGATTCTTGCAGATCACTGGTGCGGCGTGCAATTCGTTCTTCCAGGAGTTCTTGATTTTGTTTGAGCTGTGCGTTGGCAACAGAAAGCTCCATACTTGCTCGCTTGACCAGTCTGGAAAATGCAATACTGGCCCAGGCGACCCAACCCATCCAGACAATCATCAACATCAATTGTGTAGGCCAGTCCTTGGGAACCGAGGGACTGGTAAACAGGAGCGTTGTGAAGCTAGCAAGATGAAGAGCTAACGTAATGTAAGCGATCGATGGAGAATGCCGAATCGAGCAGACGATCAAGGAGAGGAAATAATAAAAGCGGAAAGGACTGTTCAAGCCCGCATCATAGTGGCAGAGTAATCCAATAAATAACGCTTCCATCACCGAGATGATGATCGGCCACTCTCCTAGAAAGACACGACCGCGAAAGCTGAAGTAGGTGTCCGCCAAAGCAAAGACAGCGCCCAAGGTCAGTATCCAGTTTAACTGAGAAACTTGAATGGCAGAGTTATTTCCGACTAAATTTACCAGCACATAGCCGACACAAAGGCCAAACCAGCGAATTCTCAGAGTGATTTCTTCCGCCGGTAGTTCCCATGAAAAGGCATCATGATGAATTTGGGATTGTGAATTCGGCACAGTTTTAGAGGCAGAACCTGATTGTGGAGGCTCATTTGGGGTTAAGCCTTCAGTAGTAGATTCATCCTTAAATACCGATGGATCATTCATAATGCAACTTGGGACTCTGTGTTGTGTTCATGATGGGCTATTAGTAAAGTCGCCGTTAAGTTATCAATTTTTTGATCGTGAAACTTATCCTTGAGCAAGAAACATTAGAGAATCATGTGTCTTTGTCGGAGCCAAATCTTATAATATCTCGAATCTGAAATTGATACGCAATTACACATACGTTATTTTGCGAGAGAACTTTCCTAATTTTACTGAACAAAGAGGTAAAATCAGTAACTGATCTTTCAGTAAAACTGGAGTTTGAATAAATCTCTCGGGATTTGAACTACAAAATACTTCACATGATAAACGCGTTTTACTTGATCAACCTAAAATAATCTTTCTGAAATGGCGTAATGCATACAGGCTTTGGTCTCTTCTTGTGTTTACAGATCCCTTACATTCAACAGATAATAACGTATAGAATATTGTAGCCTTTTCAGTGGATTTTGAATCCGGAATAGATTGGGGATTTATGAAAATCGTTTTAGCAAGTTCAGAGGCGATTCCATTTGCAAAGACGGGCGGACTGGCCGATGTCGCTTCCGCTTTGTCAAAAGCATTGGCAGAAGCAGGACATGAAGTCAGCTTGTTTTTGCCTTATTATCCTCAATCAACTGCCAGACGGGGTATCAACGCAGACGATTTTGAAACTTGTCCAGAGAAAGTCATCATTTCTGTAGGTAGTAAGGATGTCGAAGCCAGCTTGTTGAAAGCAAAATTTCCCAATTCCAATGTCTCGGTCTATTTGGTAGATCAACCTCGCTATTTTGATCGTCCCGAATTATATCATGAGGGGGGTTGCGATTATCAGGACAATTGTGAGCGATTTATTTTCTTCAGTCGCTCTGTTCTTGAATTCGTAGATAAACTGAACCTGAAGCCGGATGTAATTCATTCCAATGACTGGCAGACCGGATTGATACCCGCGCTTTTGAATATTGAATATCAGGATCGTCCCGGTTTTGAAAAGACGGCTTCTATTTATACCATTCATAATATGGCATTTCAGGGCCAATATTGGCATTGGGACATGTTGTTGACAGGGATTGACTGGAAATATTTTAATCGCCATCAAATGGAATTCTTCGGTCAGCTAAACCTTCTGAAAACCGGTATTGTTTTCTCAGACATGATTACCACAGTCAGTCCGACCTATGCAAATGAAATTCGAACAGAGCGATTCGGTTATGGTTTACATGGAGTGCTTGACTCACATGCAGATCGCTTGGTAGGCATTTTGAATGGTGTGGATCCGAGTGAGTGGAACCCGGAAACCGATCCGAATATCGAAGCAAATTATAGTGCGAAAACTGTTGAAGAAGGCAAGCCCCGGTGTAAAGCAGCTTTGCAAGCGCGATTGGGATTGCCGCAACGGCCAGATGTGCCTTTGCTAGGCACAATTTCCCGAATGACTGATCAAAAAGGATTTTCGTTGATTCTTGATGCGGCAGAAAATCTACTAACTACTGATGTGCAGATGATTTTTCTGGGAACGGGAGATCCATTACACGAAGTGGCATTTACGAATCTGGCAAAACGATTTCCAGATAAGGTGGCGACCTATATTGGCTTTGATGAAGCACTGGCCCATCAGATAGAAGCCGGGTTGGATATTTTTCTGATGCCCAGTCAATTTGAGCCATGTGGGTTAAACCAGATGTATAGCCTCATTTATGGAACGGTGCCACTCGTGCATGAAGTCGGGGGACTGGCTGATTCGGTCATCGATGCATCCGGAGAAAATCTCGAAAACGGAACAGCAAACGGTTTTTCATTCTGGCACTTTGATGCCACAGTGTTATATAGGCAGATGCGTCGTGCCGTTGAGATGTATTCTGACAAACAAAACTGGAACCAGCTGATACAAACAGGCATGACGAAAGACTGGTCCTGGAACCAGAGTGCCCAAAATTATCTCTCCGTTTATCAGCGCGCCTGCAGCCTTCGCGCCTGCAAAACGGAATCCGTTTCTTCCTCTCCTTGACTTGTAAGTAATGAATCCTATTCTCCATCTCACTTAAGTTAACTACACATTATGTCTGTCATCCGCACTGATCCATTAACGGGTTTTACGACGATCTTTGCGCCGGAACGTGCCAAGCGTCCCATTGCTATCGCGAAAACTGCTCCATTCGATGAAGATATTCAAGTGCAAATGGAAACCGATCCTTTCGCTGAAGGGAAAGAATCGGAGACAACTCTCGAAGTCTATGCAGTGCGTACTTCACAAAGTGAACCGAATCAGCCCGGCTGGAGTTTAAGAGTGGTGGCGAATAAGTATCCAGCACTCATTCCCTCTAACGATCCATCTTCAGATCAAAATTCATACGGTGTGCATGAAGTCATTGTCGAATGTCCTCAATTTGAAACTCAAGTGACTCGGTTGGGACTTTCCCAATTTCAGGAGATCTTTCGTGCGTATCGCAATCGCGTAGCCGTACATCGGTGCGACCCTCAATTGAATTATGTGATCGTCTTCAAAAATCAGGGAATTCTTGGTGGGGCTTCGTTGGGGCACGCACACTCACAACTCGTCGCCAGTCAGGTTGTTCCCGAATCTTTATCTCAGGAGCTAGAAACGGCTCAACGATATCTGGAGCAACATGAGAATTCTCTTTTCAGTACATTCTCTCAGGAGATGCCATCAGGATTTTCGGGGCTGGTGACTTCAACCACACACTTTAATGTCGTTTGTCCCTATGCCAGTCGCTTTGCCTTTGAAACCTGGATTGTGCCTCGTACTCTAAGGACGCATTTTGACGATTCTACTGACCAGGAGCTGGATGATTTGGCCCAGACCAGCCGACGTCTGCTGTTGGCTTTGGAAGAAATTCTGGGAAGTCACGACTTTAATTATGTCATTCAAACACCACCCTTTGATACTACTAAAGAATCTGGCTACGCGTGGAGCCTGCGAATTTACCCAAGATTAGCACATCTGGCAGGCTTTGAACTCTCGACGAACATGTTTATCAATCCAGTTTTTCCTGAACAGGCTATCAAACATCTCAAAAAACAGCTCGGATCCTGAATTGGATGTAATGATTTCGACAATACAAAGTATTGCGGATTACGAACTTCTTTCGAGGATAAAATAGAGAATTAGGTGTTACATTCGGAGTCAATCCAGTTAAAAGAACTGGCGAAAAATTACCTGCTTTAACAATTGACCTGAATTCATCTGCATTTCAGGATCGAGAGTATCGATTTTAAGGGGACTTGGATTATATTCTCCTAAAAAGTGCTCTATGATATTTCTGAGATTGAATTTACTATAAGTTATATTCGTAACAAATCTTGCGGGATCAGTATTTGCAATATGATGGAATAGATCTTTCGACTCGGCCTGATTTCGGTAGTCGGTTCCATTATATAGCGTAATTGATATTTCTGTGTTTTACACGGATGAAAGGATGCGGCCCATGGGCTGTCGACTTCGGCTCGTATTAGTCATTCACAACCATCAACCAGTTGGGAATTTTGAAGGGGTTTTCGAAGAATCCTATCAAAACAGCTATCAGCCATTTCTGGATGTTTTATCAAATTACCCTGATATTCCCTTTTCATTACATACTTCAGGTAGCTTGATGGAATGGCTGGTCGATGTGCATCCTGAATACATCGACAGAGTACGGGGATTAGCTGAATCTGGTCAAGTAGAGATTCTAGGTGGACCGTTTTATGAGCCCATTCTGGCGGGAATTCCTCGGCGTGACCGAATTGGGCAAATCCTGGCTTATACTGATTACCTGAAGAAATTGTTTGGAACTCCCATCAGGGGAATGTGGGTTCCAGAACGTGTCTGGGAGCAGGCATTTGCTTCGGATCTAGTCGATGCGGGCATGGAATATACTCTCCTTGATGACTCACATTTTAGTGCTGCCGGAGTTCGTGCTGATGAGATGCACGGCTATTATCTGTCGGAAGACGAAGGCCGTTTACTAAAGATCTTTCCAGACAACGAAACATTGCGTTATCAAATACCGTTTACAGATCCCGTGGAGACCATCCATTATCTGAAACAGATTGCCGATCACCAGCCCAATTCAGTTGTAGTCTTTGGTGACGATGGCGAGAAATTTGGAGCCTGGCCTGGAACTTATGACCATGTTTATCGTGATGGCTGGTTGAAAAAATTTCTAGATCTGCTGCAACAAAACAGTGACTGGTTAAAAGTAACAACGCTTTCCGAAGCCGTCGACTCGGTCTCACCTTTGGGGAGTTGTTATCTTCCCGATGCCAGCTATCGTGAGATGACGGAGTGGGCACTTTCACCGGAACGTCAGCTCGAACTGGCAGAATTAAAAGAAAAGTTTGCTCCTGTAGAAGGCTTTGATCGATTGAAGCCTTATCTACGGGGAGGTTTTTGGCGCAACTTTCGTGTGAAATACGCCGAACTCAATGAAATGTATGCCAGAATGTTAGAGGTCAGTGATCGATTGCAAGACCTGGAAGAAACAGGAGTCGATGCCGAGAATATCCCTTTGCTGAATGAAGCGCGCGTGGAATTGTATCGGGCACAATGTAATTGCCCATATTGGCATGGAGCCTTTGGAGGCTTGTATTTACCACATCTCCGAAATGCTATCTATAAGCATTTGATTTCAGCAGATTCTTTAATGGAAAAGATCACTCGCTCCGAACCAAACTGGATTACTGTTGATGCTGCGGATTTCAATCTGGATGCGCGTCAGGAAGTTCGACTGGCCAGCAATCGTCTCGTAAGCTACCTCGCACCTGCAAGAGGGGGGCATCTTTATGAATTGGATGTACGGGGGGCAAAACAGAATCTTCTTGCAACATTGAATCGTCGTCCTGAACCCTACCATGAAATCATCCGTAAAGCGGCACAGGAGAAACGGGATGGGAGCCAGAATGGAGAAGAACTTGGGAAGATTCATAATGCAGTCAATTTCAAACAGCCTGATCTGGACAAGAAATTGAAATATGATGAGACCCCTCGCAAATCGTTGGTTGATCATTTCTATCAACCTGGCCTCGATATACAGACTGCGATCGATGGTGGAGGAGAAGTGGGGGATTTTGTGCAGGGAGTTTTTCAAAGCTCGATGCGTCGCACTGATGATTACTGCGAAGTACGTATGATACGTAAGGGGCATGTCGGTCCTTACCAGATTGAAATGACCAAGACTGTATCATTAGCAAAAGGAGCAGCAGGTACCCTGGAATTTCATTACGAACTAGAGCAGTTACCCACCGATGTACCATTCCATTTTGGTGTGGAATTTAATTTTGCGGGAATGGCCGCCGGGGCGAGTGACCGTTATTTCTATAACCATCTGGGTAAGCAACTGGGAGAGTTGGGTGCTCAATTGGACCTGGAAAAAATAGATCGAATTGGCTTGGTTGACGAATGGCTGGGGCTGGATGCTGCGTTGGATTTATCCTCGCCTGCTAATATTTGGACCTTTCCCATTGAAACGATCAGTCAGTCAGAGGGGGGATATGAACTGGTGCATCAGAGTTCGGTTGTCATTCCCCGTTGGGAATTTGTGGCTGACGAACAGGGACACTGGTCAGTGAGTATTACCCTGTCACTTGATACCTCAGCCGCTCAAGCCAAAGCGCTTAGTGAAGCAGCCGCTTCCGGAGCATGAAGCGGCTGTCTTTCTTGTTTCACTGGGCAGAGTTATTTCCGCTATCAGGAGAATAACTCTGTGACGACCTTGCCCCCATCGACGATCTTCATCGGACGTCCCAGTGGGCTCATGTTTTCTTTCTTGGGATCAACTTTTAACGACTGACAAATCGAACAGAACAGATCGGCGACACTCACCGGCCGATCCTGAACAGCCGAGCCATTTGCGGTTGATGAGCCAATGACTTGTCCCCCCTGCACACCGCCTCCGGCCATAGCAGCTGAGAACACGCGTGGATAATGGTCTCTGCCTCCACGAGCATTGATTTTAGGTGTTCGACCAAATTCACCCATCCATACTACAAGAGTTCGTTCCAGCATACCACGATCTTTGAGATCAGAGATGAGCGCCGCCATCCCGGTATCTACTTGTTGTGAGATCGGTGTAATCACTTCCGAGATGTTGGCATGGTTATCCCAGCCATTTGAACGGACTTCGATAAACGTTGAGCCGGCCTCTACCAGTCTACGTGCCAGCAGACAGCCTTTTCCAAACGTGTTATCGCCATACTGTTCACGCAATGACTCTGGCTCTGAACTAAAATCAAAAACTTTTGTTTGAGGACTCAGTACGAGGGAAGATGCTTTGTTATAAATTTTACTATGGTTCTTCACTACGACTTCGCCCCCCCGTCCGGCAAACTCAGAATCCAGACGGTTTAATAATCCTAATCGTTTTTGATATCGTTGGTTCGGTACGGTAGCAGCCACATTATTGGGAGTATTTCCCGGGTTAGAAACGTTGAACGGTTCATAATCAACCCCCAGGAACCCTGCGCCATTGGTTGTTCCCACAGAAACAATCGAGGGGATATCCAGTTCTCGGTTACCGATTTCACGTGCGATATTCGAGCCTAGACTGGGGTGCTTCACACTGCCTGACGGAATATAGCCCGTATGCATCTGATAGGAGGCACGTTGATGATTCCCTTCTTTGTTGGTCATCGAACGGATGAGGGCGATATCCTGCATCACCTTAGCAGTATTCTTCCAATTTTCAGAAATCTCAATTCCTGAAACAGAAGTAGAGATCGCTTTTTTATCTCCTGCACCTGATGACTTTGGTTTGGGGTCAAACGTTTCAAGCTGGCTGGGGCCTCCGGCCATCCAGAGCAGAATCATCGCACGCCCTTCTTTACGCAGTTCTTCGGCGGAAACACTCATTAAGTCGTGAAAGCTCAGCGTTCCCGCAGCTATAGCCCCCATTGAGAATTTTTTCAGAAAACTACGACGTGAAAAACCTTTGCGATGAGTTTGAATATGCTGATGGTGATAAAGACTCATTGTAAACTCCTCAAAATGAGGTTAGGGACTGATTCAAAAGTAACTTTAAAGGACGGTCCGTCGGTCGGTCTGGTTGCTTAACGTTTCGTGATAAATTCACTGGAATTGAGCAGGCTCCACATAAGATCTTCGAGTGCTTCGTTCCGGTGATCAGTTGATTTAAAATAATCCTGACAGACTTTCATTTCGGTTTTGCTCGGTTCTCTGGAAAGTACCAGTAAATAGAGTTCATGAATCGCATCTGAATTCTTCGGGTAATCTCTGGCTATCTGAGCGAGCTTCGTGTTCTGGTTACTTCTCAGAAATCCATTGATGGTTGTGGAGTTCATCATAAACAGTGCCTGAGGAACATCACCGGTGATTTCATCCTGCGCGGTTGAAGGATCAAAAGTAAATAAATTACTGAATTGACTACGGGCGGTGCGATTTCCTCTATTATATCGATCTCTCAGATTACGGTTTGCCTGAAGGTCATCCACGCCGAATACCTGAGTGATCGCTGTGAATATTTGATCGCCTCGTAATCGTGTGGGAGACTGGGCAGCAAAGGGAGCTTGGATTTCCTCTGGTTTTTTGGCTTGCATTTGCCTCTGATAGGCACGCGTGTTTGCGATCGTACGATAAAGCCATTTCAGGTCGTATCGGCTCGCCGTGAATCCGTCAGCCAGAGTCTCTAACACTTTGGGATAAACGGCACTACGTTCCGGTCCAATATCATCAATAGGCATATAAAACCCTTCACCCAGCATTTCGGCCCACATACGATTTACTATGGCACGGGAAAACCAGGGATTCGATTTGGATGTGAGATATTTTGAAAGTGTTTCCCGTCGTTCCAGATCTTTCAGCCCTTTAGGAGAGGCTTTTGTTCCGACAAATAACACAGGATGAACAACTTTACCCGAAGCAGTAGGATCATTTAAGTCGGGCATCAGATATTCGGGTGTGGCACGTCGTGTATTGGGTGGTAGAGCAATGCTTTTAATTTCTTTGATCGTCAGTGCTTTATCTGAGTTTGAATCTCCACGATCAAGCATTTGCTCGAAATTTCTGGCTAAACGAGATCGTTTGACTTCTGCCTCTGTCAATTTGCCATCCCGGTTACGATCGAATGCTCTAAATAGTGGTGAGGGATCTTTGAACATTTGCAAGCGTCGATCATATTGGCTACCTTGATCCACCGAAACAACTTGGAAGGAGCGGCGTTGAGCATCTCGAACCGGACGCACCCGGACACGGGGGAAGAAAGCTGCCAGCTCATGGAAACTGTCTCGTTTCCATTTGTCGGTGGGGTGATCGTGACAGTTCGCACATTGAATCTGGATTCCCAAAAAGATGCGTGAAGTTTCAGCAGCCAATTCTGCGGGATCACCTTGATGGGCGAAGATCAATGCGGTACTCCCATTTTCCCGAACATCCCCAGTAGCCGTAAGCAAGTCGGTAGCAATTTGATCCCAGCTTTTATTTTCGTCGAGTTGAGTTGTCATCCAGGCTACGAACTCAGACTGATTGATCCGGGAACGAATGTCTGTCGCACGGAGGTAAATGACATCGCGCCAATACCGCGCCCAGTTAACGGCATAACTTTCTGAATTAAGTAGATCATTAATAATCGTTTTTCGTTTATCAGGACTCGCATCCAGGCCAAACAGGATCACTTCAGAAGAAGTTGGTTTTCTTCCCGCCAAATCGAAGGTCACACGGCGGAGAAAATCTTCATCATTGGCCAGTTTCGCTGGCTGAATATTTGTTTTTTTGAGTTCTGCTTCAATCAGCTCGTCAACCAGCTGTGCCGTTGCGATTTCATCAACTCTTTGTTGTTTGGTCGATTGTGAGCCACTCTTTGTTGCTGCAAAAGTGGAAGAGTGGCATAATGGGACCGACAATGTAAATAGAAAAAGGCAAACAATTTGTGTCGTTCGATTTACGGAAAAACTCGTCATGACTTTTCACCTGATTAGAAGTGTAAGAAGCTTGTTCTCTAGTCGATCCAGGAGTCAGACTGACTCAAATGACTGGCTGATGGGAATTTAACCCTCTTCATTTCTAGACGTATCGAAAAAAAAGATGTTTTTTCGGGAAATAAAATAATCTGAAGCAGAAACGCAGGCAGGTACGGCAATGGAACAGAGCACTTTGGTATTACTTATCATTTTTTCAGGGGTGGCCATTGTCATTGGTGGTGTGCTCTTTTTTCGTTTACACGCATTTCTGGCCCTGTTAGCCGCGGCGATTTGTGTGGGATTTTTAACCCCTGCTTCACAAATTGAAGAGACATCACTGCGAAAAAATAAACTGAAATTGATTGAGGTCGATGAAGAGAATCAGAAGCTCCAAATTGAGATTACCAAATTGGGTTCTATCCAACCTGGAATGCTGCTGCTCATCATGGGGCGTGACCAACCGAAATTTCCGCTGATTCCGATTGCGGAAACTGAAGTCAAACGTGTTACTGCGAAATTTACTGAAACAGGCAAGCGAATTGCGATTGCCGACTTACAAATTCGTGAAGGTAGTGCAAGCCGTCTCATTAAACTGGATGATTTTGCTATTACGCCTACTAATTATCAGGCAGCGATTATGCAGGGGAAACAATCGGTAGGCGAGCGTGTGGCTGCTGGCTTTGGTTCCACGTGTACGAAAATTGGAATCTTAATCGCATTGGCTGCCATCATCGGAATGTGTTTATTGGAAAGTGGTGCTGCGGAACGTATTGTTCGTTCGTCAGTCAACTTTGTCGGAGAAAAACTGGCTCCGCTCGCGTTTATGGCCAGTGGATTTTTATTAGCAATACCAGTGTTCTTTGACACGGTTTTTTATCTATTGATACCATTGGGAAAGGCGATGCGTTTTCGAACTGGCAAGAATTATCTGCTCTATGTACTGGCAATTGTAACCGGTGGCACGATGGCTCATTCGCTGGTACCGCCTACACCCGGACCGTTGTTTGTGGCAGAACAGTTAGGTGTGGATATTGCTACAATGATGATCGGTGGGATGATCGTCGGTAGTGTCGCAGCGTTGTTTGGCCTGGGGTATGCCGTAATGATCAACAAACGCTGTGTCTTACCCTTCCGTGATTCTGCCGATGTGACTAAGGAAGATTTGACCAAACTGGCCGCAAGTCGACTGGAAGATCTACCGGCTCTGTGGTTGTCGCTCACCCCCATTCTGCTTCCCGTAATACTAATTGCTGGTTCCACGATGTTGAAATTCGAATCGATCAAAAATGTATGCTCCCCCGAGATACAATCACTGATCTTGACATTAGGAAATAAAAATATGGCACTCGGCATCGCTACAGTGATCGCACTCGCGACTCTGATTCGTCAGAAAAAGTCATCATTGTCAGAACTTTCGACCTCAATTCAGGCATCGTTGTCCACGGGAGGGGTGATTATTTTGATCACGGCTGCCGGTGGTGCGTTTGGTGGTGTGCTGCAACAAACGGGGGTCAGTGACCTGATCGAATCCCTGCCACAAGTTTCTCCCTTGATGCTGGTGACTTTGGCGTTTTTGATTACAACCGCCATTCGCAGTGCGCAGGGGTCGTCCACTGTCGCCATGATCACCACGGTTGGTATCTTAGGTGGTATTGCTGAATCTACGACTCTTGGGTTTCATCCGGTTTATCTGGCACTGGCGATAGGCTGTGGTTCCAAGCCGATCTCCTGGATGAATGACAGCGGATTCTGGGTCATCGGGAAAATGAGCGGCATGACCGAAGGAGAAACATTAAAATACGTTACTCCCATGACGGCGCTCATGGGCATTGTCGGGTTTGTCATCGTCTTATTGGGAGTACAGTTTTTCCCGATGGTTTGAATACTCAGAAATGGATTCTGCCATGACATTGTTCCTACTAATTGAAATCTGTTTTTGATAGGGAATTCAGTTCGAATGAAAAATCGTCTCGCAGGTAACACGTTTTATTGTATTGCAATTCCCTTAGTGCTCATGGTCAATGTCTCTGTTTGGGGAGAACCAATTGAAATTGGAAGCAGGAGAGAGCTTTTTGTTGATAGACATTTGATTGACAAGATGCACCAAACAAAACTCAAACTACATAAACCCGTTAAAACACCACGGCCCAAGTCTCCGCTGCCTGTGCGTCATATGGTAACGGTCATCAAGGATGGTGATATTTATCGAGCGTATTGGCGTGGGTCTGACAAGAGTTTTCAAGGAAAAATCCATACCGGGCATGCTGGTGAAACCGTGCATTACGCAGAAAGTCGTGATGGACATGAATGGGAGTTTCCGAGTTTGGGATTACATGTAGTAAATGGGACGCGCGAGAATAATGTGATTCTCGCAAAGCAGCCTCCTTTTCTGACAAATTTCATCCCTTTTCTTGATACACATCCTGGTGTCAAGCCAAGTGAGAGTTTCAAGGCGTTAGCCGGCTATCCGGGACCTGGAGACAAACGAGGGCTCAAAGAAGCGGGCAGGGGACTATTTGCTTTTGTATCTGCAGATGGCATCCATTGGACGAAGAAAAACGAAGTCATCCCCTATCAGCCAGAGTGGCGTCATGCATTTGATTCAGCGAATGTCGCTTTCTGGTCGGAAGCAGAACAGTCATATGTTTGTTATTTTCGGACTTGGACGGATCCCGAGCGATTAAGAAGTATCAGCCGGTCTACATCCCCAGACTTTGAGAACTGGAGTAAACCGGTTGCGATGAATCCCAACTTACCGGGAGAGCATCTTTATACAAATCAGACGCAACCTTATTTTCGCGCTCCGCATATCTATATTGCATTGCCTACACGATTCGTTCCTGGTAGAGGCGATGCTCCTGAGTACGACAAGCAAGATGTCAATGCTACCGATATTCTTTTCATGGCAGCACGCGCGGGGGCTACAAAATATGACCGGCTGTTCACGCATGCTTTTATTCGACCAGGACTCGATCCTGCACGCTGGCGTAATCGATCGAATTACGTAGCGTTGAATGTCGTTCCCACTGGATTTGCAGAGATGTCAATCTATCATCGGAGCGGTGATCGTTATGTTTTGCGAACGGATGGATTTGTCTCGGTCAATGCCAGCTCAGATGAAGGTGAATTGTTAACGAAACCATTTGTTTTTTCAGGTCGCCAACTGTTTCTCAATTTTAGTACTAGTGCAGCAGGCAGTATACGGCTTGAGATTCAGCAAGTCGATGGAACGCCGATTCCCGGATTCACGCTCCAAGATTGCTTACCTGTGATTGGCGATGAGATCGATGGTGCAGTAGGCTGGAACGGAGATCGAAACCTGGCAACACTTGCTGGTCAGCCAGTCCGCCTGCGGTTCGTGATGAAGGAATGTGATTTGTACTCGTTTTGCTTTCAGAAATAAGTTGGTTTCAGTATTTGATTTTCATTCGTATGTCGAGGAAATCCAACATGCAATATGATGCAAAAACGCCTGCTGAATACATGGAAATGCTGGATGATGATTGGCGGCGAGAAACACTTTCGAACCTCCGAGCAATCATACAATCAAAAGCTCCAACTTTTGATGAGGGGATCCAACATAAAATGCTGAGTTACGGTGATCGCAGAGGTCCTCTGTTTCATCTTAATGCACAGAAACATTATGTCAGCCTTTATGTAGGTGATGCGAAAAAAATCGACCCTGACGGTAGCTTGCTCAATGGAATTGATGTGGGAAAAGGGTGCATCCGATTCAAAAAATCGGTGTCTGTTTCTGAGACGCACATCGATGAATTTGTGGAGCGCGCGGTCGAGTTGTGGAATCAAGGTGAAAAATTAGGATGTTAGTGCAGAGTCTTAATAAGATCGAAGGCCAGTAAGTATTTAACATTGTTGATTTTAGGATGTTAATGAGATGGCAAAACAGAAAGGGCTCTTAATTCCAAAGCCTACTAAGATGCCTAACAAAGAGCGTCAGTGTCCTGGTTGCCGACTGCGAATGCCTGCCGATACAGCCGCAGCCTATGACGGATATTACCACTGTTCTCCTGAGTGCTGGAGTATTTATAGCGAAGTTCTGGGAACTCAATTCAGTAACGCGATTATCTTTGGACAGGTTCATCAGATGACGGTTGATGCCTATGCACTTCAGCATGCAGGTGGTTCTCATAAGAATAAGTCGATTACGATTCATCTTGCTGGTCTGCATGCGGCATATGATCTCGGAATACCTCAGACACAGATTCCCCGTTTACTCCAGCAGCTTGCGAATTATGTCCAACATTGGCCTTATTATGTACCTCCACTATCCACTGGTCCGATGACAGCCTTCGATATTGCGCTGGCAGGTACGACGGAAGAACATATCTTGCGAGTCAAGAAGTGGGCGGATTTCGTTTGGGATGCCTGGTCGGATCACCATACAAAAATTGCGTCTCTCGTTTCGTCACATTTGCATTAGTGCAGATTCATGGAAATCAATCAGAGTCAGTTCTGTTAAATAGAATCAAAACATTAGAAATTACGCAGTCCTCCTATGAACTATAAAATTGTTTCATTAGCAGAACGGTATGATTTATTTGAAAGACAGGATAAAGTCTGTAGTGAAGTCTGGCCTGAATTCATGTTGCATAGTCCTGTAGCAGACGCTTATTGGATGCAATTTATCGAAGCGTTTAAAGATTATCAATTATTAATGATGGAGAGAGATGATATCCTTGCGGTCATAAATACTGTTCCAATTCACTTTGATAAGAGTATGCATGAGCTTCCCGATGGAGGATGGGACTGGGGTGTCAGGAATTCGATTGCCACCCATCAGAAGGGGATCAAGCCAAATCTCTTGATGGGAGTACAGATTGTTGTCAATAAAAATCATCAGGGGAAAGGCTTGAGCGCCCTCGCTGTAAAAGAAATGGCGAACTTGGCACGCAAAAAAGAATTCAACAATTTAATCATTGCGGTTCGGCCTAGCGACAAACATCATTATCCACTCATACAGATGGAAAATTATATTCAATGGCAAAATGAAAACTATTTACCATTTGATAATTGGCTGAGAGTGCACGCGAAAGCGGGGGGAGAAATCATTAAACCATGTCCTCAGTCTATGACAATTTCAGGAACAATTTCCGAATGGAAAGCATGGACAAATATGGATTTTCCCGGCTCGGGGTCCTTCATCATTCCGGGAGCACTCAATCCGGTATCCATTGATCTGGAAAAAGGGCAGGGACTCTATATCGAACCCAATGTATGGATATGTCATAAAATTGTTAACTGAGTTACTACCCATTACAAAGCGGGAGACGTCATGGAAGTTGATCATCTGGACCATCTGGTTTTAACCGTCAAAGATATCGAAGCCACAATTCAATTTTATGAATCAGTGATGGGAATGCAAAAAATCTCGTTTGGGGATGGACGATTTGCGCTGACATTTGGCAATCAGAAAATCAACCTGCACGAGCTAGGTAATGAATTCGAACCCAAAGCCGGAAATGTAAAGGAAGGGAGTGCTGATCTCTGCTTTATCATCAATACCCCTGTTGAAGATGCCATCAAGCATGTGCAAAGCCTGGATGTGGATATTATTGAAGGTCCTGTGATACGTACCGGCGCGGTCGGGAAAATTGTCTCGGCTTACTTTCGTGATCCTGATGGGAATCTGATTGAGATCTCAAATTATGAAGAGCAGTAGACATTGATTTTTATGTATTGAAAAGATCCCCAGTCTATATAGTAGATGTAAAAGTTAAGACTGAATTTACAGAACGAGCCTTTTACTGAATCGTTACTTATTTCGATTTAAGCGCGAATTCGAATTTGTTTTCGCCGTCTGGTTTCACTTCGGCTGTTAATGTCGTTTCTGAGTTATATTGTTTTGGAATATAGGATTCTGTAATCGGCTCGTCGTATTGGTCTTTTTCTCCAGTCTCACGTGTTGCTGAGATAAGTACTTTTTTCTTGCCGAGTTGGCTGTCGAATTGAAATTTACCATTTTCAATGCCGCCGGCAGAAGAGCCTCCCTTTCCATCACTGGGATCAAAAACAATGCTACCTGTCGACAGTGGTTCTCCGTCGAAGGTTACGGTTCCTTCTACCTTGACTTGCTGAGGAGCATCCGATGTACCGCCACACCCCGTGAATATGAGAAGAACAATTGCGTAACAGAATAGTTGTAGTCCGAAAGTAGGCCCTCGCATGATCGCTCCTTTGAAGATCGAGGTAAGCGTGCCTCGATCAGTCTTTTGGTATAGTTCATGAATTAAAACGGAGATACAGACACTGCCTGAGGTCACAATCGGGACTGGACCACAGGCAGTTCTTGAATTAAGGAGAGATTAGAATTCTCCGATCGTCTCTTTTCCTTCACGGGTTCCCAGCGCCCGAAAGAGAATCGTATCGATATTTTCAGAAACAAAGCGAACAGCACCATCACCCATCAAAGCATGCACACCCCCTTCATGACGGCTACGAGCGTGAATTTCATTCTCGCCAGATTGACAGGCACGGCAGGGTGCGTCTTCAGTACCATTACAATATTGAGCGACATCTCCGGTAGGAGTATTCGGTGGTCGGATTGTCGTAAATGTCAAACCACCGTTGTGGTAGCTGTTGTGATAACGTCCACGTAGATCGTGTGTACCACCGCAGAGGACATTGCCCGGTCCTGATGCGGGAATCCCATCTTCGGCAATATTGATTTCACTTCCCATAATTGTCGTTGACATACCATCAACCACATCACGCATTTTTGTACTGGAGAGGTTGTAAAACATTCCGTTTAATCTAGGGTAGATACCCGCAATACCTTGGTGTTCCGATCCGGAACACAGCAGATAATTACCATGAAACCCCTGTTGCCCGATCTTGCCCGCTTTAGGATCGGAAGGACAACTGAACATCGCAACTCGTGTCGTGGCTTCAGGCCAGCCTCCGGGAAACTGATTTGCCTGAATACGGGGAGTAATTTGATTATACAGGGGGGCCTGATCGACAAACGGAAGAATCATGTGAAACCATCCCTGTCTTGTATTCGAAGTGGCTCCTAGTGCATTAGAGGCAGCATTAACACGACACACGGTTGAGAATGGAAACACACGATGCGTTTCATGATAGTTGTGTAATGCCAGTCCAAGTTGTTTCAGATTATTTTTACATGTTGAACGTCTAGCAGCTTCGCGTGCTTGTTGTACCGCTGGTAATAATAGTGCGATCAGGATCGCAATGATGGCGATAACCACTAATAGTTCGATTAGTGTAAACCCTCGTTTCCGCTGATGCTTCAGATTCATGTCTCTTTTCCTTTTAAAAAATAAATGAGAAAAGTCCGTATCGATAGCAAAAATATTGCCCAAAATGGCAAATCAATATTTAAGAGGTACTTCTTGTAGGTGCCGATATTGAATCAGAGATGTGACTTTTGAGTCTGTAGGTAGACTTGAGTAGATATTTTCTTGGTAAACGGAATATCTTAATGTTATTAATACATGAGTTCATTAATATACGCATGATTAATAATTAAGTTTACAGAGAATAATGCAAAAAAGTCAACTGATTTCTGGATAAAAACAAAATACGAAAATTGAAATCATTTCTGAGGGAGCAGAAACTCACAGGAAAGAGCCCAAGGTTTTTTTGTCCTCGCTAAATATTCAATTAGAAATAACTTCGCAAAAACAAATGGAAGTATTTGAGTACGAATCGATCATTCTCACACCGAATCTAAGTGACGACAATGAGATTATGAGATAAAATACTAAGGTTATTTCACACACCATCATTTTTCGTTCTAAATTCTCTCAGAAAGTGCGATGGGAACTGGCGATGACAGCAGCCTGGAAGGCGTAATCCAAGAAATTCGGCGCGACAGGTAGCAAGAATTAGTGTGAAGAATGAATTCTCTGACTTAGCCTGGTTTGAAATGATAATGTTTGACTGCTAATTCATAGTCAGAGTGTGCCAAACCATTGTTTAATGGTTCCAGGTGCGAAACAGTTTCAGATCCCTTTTTGCTTTCTCAGAGAGTGGATGCTGTTCGGCGGCGTAGGCTTTGGCCCGACTTTCGAGCAACCATCCCTTCCACGGAACATGCGGTTCCATTGATTTCAGGGCTTCTACGATATGCTCTGATTCCAGCTTCTCAGAGATAATATATCGCACTACGAGTCGTTTATTTTCGAGGCGATACATAGAAAACGGTTGGTTCAGTTGTTCATAGATTGGTAAAGCCGTTCTGTCATCGATATCCGATAAAGCCACCGCTTTCCTCAGAACGGAATCTAACAGTAACGGACTTCCCCAAGGATTCGTTTGTAATCTTTCAAATGCGACCAAAATCATCTGAAGAGCAAGGTCGAGCTGGCGTTGTTGAAAGTATGCAATGGCATTTATTGCAGCGGCTTCCGTTTTGTTATTTTGATTGAGTATCTCCATAATGTCTTCAGGGATTGGGAGCCCTGCTTCGGCAAGTGAGTGTGCATATACCATTAACTCAATGGAACAGCTTTTATCGATATCGACTTCCTTAAATCGTTCTACAGCTTCTGAGTAGCGTTTCATCAAATACAGATTATAGGCTCCGGCTCGGTTCTGTTGAGTTTCTGAAAGATGTTTTACTATTGGAATCGATCCACCTAAATGCAAATGCATGGCAAGCCTGCGTTGTGCAATGGTTTCACTATTTAATTCATCTGAGGAAACAGGAGAGTTATCATCAAGTTTCATTGCCAGTAGATGCAGATCTTCTATCGAAAAGCGTGTTGTCTTTCCGACTGTCTTTGCAAATGCATATTCGAGAAAATTTTGGTCATCTTGATTAAGCAAATCAGCATGTTCCTTCAAAAGTTTGTCAATCGTAGTATCACCGCAAACATAGTGCGCGAAGATGCCCTCAATGTCACTAACACGCCAACCAAGCTTGAGGCCCTCTTGTATTGTTCTTTCAGTGAAACGCTTTCGAAGTAATTCTATGTCTTGCTGGAATGCTGATTCTGATTTACCACAAACGACAACCATATCTCTCGCCTTCGTTCGCCAGATTTGAATGTTCGGAAATACTGATCGTATTGTTTGGAGAACAATTATCACGGTGTGGTCATCAACTTCATACCCTTGGACCCATTGCAGAAATAATCCATTCTCGTTGAGCTTTGATGAAACAGATTCGTAAAATTCGCGCGTATAAAGATTCGCGATTCCCGCTCGGTACGGGTTTGAAGGTTCAGATACAATGATGTCGTATTGTGCTTTCACAGTCAGTAAATATTCGCGGGCGTCGTTAAAGTGCACTTGAAGCTTTGGGTTTTCCAAAGCATTGCGATTGACCTGGGCACAACGTTCGGACATATGCAAAACTGCTGGTTCCAGTTCAACAACATCGACCGTATTGATCTCTTCTACATCAGCCATCCAGCCTGCAGACTCACCCGTTCCCAGACCTATAACCAATCCCCTCTTTGGAGATTTATGTAAAAGCGGGCCAATCAGCCCGAGTCCAATTTGTGTGCCTGCGTCGCCATAGGCATTGCCATCGCTTTTTCCATTCACGATAAAGGCAAGGCTGTCCGTGGCCGTGATGGCGACACTTGATTCTCGCCCTTCAGCCTGCCAAATACACTGGCGTTTCTTGGTATTTGCGAAATTTTGTTCTGCATTACGTCCGGTACCATCGATTTTTGCTCGGTTTGCACCGATACCGGAATGACGCCAGACCGCGGTTGGACCTGTTCCAGCAATTCCGAGGATCGCAAAGAGAGATGCAGCAGCTGTGATAATCACAAAGGGACTTTTCCATCGATGGCTGAAAACAGTTATCACTATACCCAAGCAAATCAGTAAACAGATGGCGAATCGCCAAAGACCCGGTGCAGTCATGATCGGGAGTAGAAAAAAACCACCGGCAATGGAACCAGAAATCGCGCCTAATGTATTAGAAGCAAAAGTCCAGCCGACATGTTTTCCTACGTTCTCTCGTCCTTTTCCAGCGATTGCAATCAGTAAGGGAAATTGAAAACCAGCCACCAGTGACGCTGGAAAAATGACAAAGGCACCTACTTGAAACCAATTCCAAATCTGATCTCCAAAAGATGCGACGAATTCACTTTGCTGGTCTATTACCCAGAACGCAATTTGATCTCCATACCAGAAGGGGATCGCAATTAACAAAGCTTCCACGGCACAGATTGCTGCTAAAAACGGGAGTGATGGTTTCAGATAACGTGCTACAATTCCATACAGTGCCCCGCCGACCCCGATACCCAACAGCGCGATACAAAGAATCAAACCGAAGGTATATGTCGTTCCGCCAAGTAAAGGGCCCAGCATCCGATACCAGACAATTTCCATAAGAAAGAATACAAATCCAACGATTCCAGCTGAAACACAGACGACTCCGATTCGACTTGGTTCTTGTTTAAGGGGGGATGACTGTGAGAGTTCCTTTGTTTGCTGTTTCGTCTGCTTATGTGGAACCGATGACAATTTTTTAGATAACCGTAATGCGGTGGCTGCAAGCAGAAGGTTTAATCCGCAAGCTGACCATAATACGGTGCGATTTCCAAATGCTTCCAAGAGCATAAAATTTGCCAAACCTGCCCCAATAACGGCACCGAACGTATTCAATCCATAAAGAAAGGCAACGCTGCGCCGGTTCTGATCTGCATCAATTGACACAGCACGCGCTGCAGCAGGTAGCGTACCTCCCATCATGATAGTGGGAATGGAAAGTATGAGGGCCGCTGCCAGGAGTCGAAGAAGAGTGGCCAGCCCGGGACCGAGGACCGATTGTCCACCGACTTCGACATAAAAGTATCGCACGAAATCAATTAGAAATGGACTGAGTCCCGCAGACAATGCGATTCCCACTTCAAGCAACCCGTAGAGTCGAAGAGGAAGCAGTGAATTATCGATACGCCTGCCAAAGAGCCAATTTCCTAAACCTAATCCTGCCATGAAAATTGCCAGGACGGCAGCAGAAGAAGCAGTTGTTGCTCCGAATACAAGACGTAGCTCACGTATCCAAACCACTTGAAAAACCAGCGCGCAACTGCCCGAAACAAGGAGCATCAGCGATAACATCAATGGGGGGGCTGGTTGCTCTGACAACGGATCTTTCAAAAGAAGTCTCCTGCAAATCGTTTAAAAAATGAGCTGAATAATTATGAATGGAATCGTTATTGGATCGATTAAATTTTTGACGCAGGCCTACTTCTGTTTAATGGAACGTCATCATGACCGACATTCCATAATTTATCAAGAATCGAAGAGAATCGTCTGCATACAAATATCAATTGAACAGGAAGAGATAAGCTACAATACGCTGAATAGTGAGATCGAGCGAGATTATTTTCAAGCTGTGTGGGAGTGAGGAGAGAAATATATAGTGTTCAGAGCACTATGTTTGAATTACAGAAATGTAATAGAAATGATACGAATGCTAAGATTACCAGCTTATTTTTGTCCGAGCCAGGAGAGAAGTGTTATGTTAAGATTTGATGAACTTGCTTTAGTTGAGAAAGCCGAGCCAACTTTTTTTCCGGTCGTCGTCCATCTCGTCATCGTCAATTTTTTCTTCTTCTCGTTCTAAATTCAGACCCATTTGTTTTTCTTTTTTGCGTATTTGTTCTTCGCGATTTTGAAGCATTGATTCTGTTCGGGATAGCCGGGCGCGCTCAATTGAGATTTCCACTTCTGCCAATCCGAGGTTATGTTCCAGATCGTGGTGTAAAACTTGAAGCTTTTCAAGTAACTCTGCGGGAGCATTATTGAGTTGTTCCCAATTCACTGGAATGACTGCTGTTTCTGCTTCTCTTACCCTCTTGATCAATTGACTGATATATTGGTCTCGCTCTCTAATGGCTTGAATCAATTGATCGTTAGAAGCCTGTTCATATTGGATTTCAGCAGGAGCCTGAGGCAATGGAGGCTTATAACTACTAAGAGTGCGTTGGCTGGAGTCAGCTATATTTGCGCTCAGGCTTTGTGTTGTTGATTCTATTAGTGTTTCCTGAGGCGGTTCAGGGGGCGTTGATGGTACGATCGTTTTTTTCGCGAGATCAGTATCGACATCGACACCTTGGCCGGCGAGTAATTTTGCCTTCATCGCTTCCCAGCCACTAGCGTCTTCACTATCGGCTGTGGGGGAGTTTTCAGTGTTAGATTCATCTTCAACCGGTACACTGGCAGTTTGGTCTTCTGGTTGAAGTTGTTCAGAAGGTAGTTCTTCTACTTGACTCACAGCCTCTTCTGGAGAACTTTCAATGGTCGGTGATGATAAGTAATCGACCAGAGTTGACGGTTTGGCAGCAACAGGGCCCGCTTCAAATCCTTTTTCAACGATTTGCTTGAGTTCAGAGATTTGCAGTTCAATTCTTGACAGGGACGCATCCGTTTCCATGCCCTGCCATAGCTCTAAGACAGCATGTAAATCTTGCGAGATTTTTTGCTGTTCTTCAATCACTTCCTGCGGAACACCACCGGATATCGTCATGCCACGATCGGCACCGGTGCGGTGTCTGCGGTCCAACTGTTCCGCGACTTGCTCCAGGCGTTCGGTAAGAGCCACAATCACTTGCTCTTTTTCTTCGAGAGCTAATTCTAATTCTGTGACTTGTTCTTTTGCTCGGAGATTTTCCGCCGAGATTGATTCAAAATTTTTAGAGATTGAATCGAATTCTTGGTCGTTGTGATGTCTGTGTCCTAGTTCTTCAGCAACTTGCCAGAGCCGTTCGGTGAGGACGGCGATTAACTGCTCTTTTTCTTGCAGTGTTGCTTCCAGTTCTTTGATTCGTTTTTGATCCTCGGAAGCGGACATGTTCTGGGGTGGAGAGTTCTCTTTTGGGGGAGGTGATGGCGTACGCTCTTCGTGACGGATCGCATCAGAATCTGTGCCAGATTGTGATGCGAGCGCCTTCCCATCTACTTCAGATTGGGGAGCGTTACGATTGGGGTCCATCCATTCTTACCTGAATCATTAACCTTTCAAACTGGTTTTTTAAGCTAAAAATAAACGAGGACTACATTTAGCCTAGCTTATTTTCGGGCAGTTTTACTTAGTTTCACTGATTCAATGATGCACTTTTTCAACATCTTTGTAGGGATGGTAACGATTATTCAACTGCTGTTGCATTTACGACATTAGTGGTTTCCCTCCCCACGAGGATATCTGCCACCTGGCGGGCTGCCTGTTGCCGGAGTTCATCCAGTGATTCTTGCGAAATGAATGCAGCATGGGGAGTGGCAATCACTCTTTTATCCTTGAAAAAAGGATCATTCAGATCAGGTGGTTCCGGGTCAAACACATCCAGTGCTGCTCCAGCGATTTGCTCATTTTGAATAGCAGATTTCAATGCAGAAAAGTCAATGAGCCCTCCTCTGGAAGTATTGATGATTAAAGCGGTTGACTTCATTTGTTCGAACGCACTTTCATCAAATTGATGATGGGTGGCATCTGTCAGTGGTGCGTGAATGGAAATGACATCACTTTGCACCAGTAGATCTGAAAACGAAACCATAGTGGTTCCCGTTCCATAGTCGTTTCCAGACGAATTGTTTGCAATCACGTTCATACCAAAAGCACGTACACGCGCTGCAACGGCTTGTCCCGTCAGGCCGAAACCAAAGACTCCCATTGTCAATGTACTGACTCGATGTGGTATTGGCGCAACTGCGAGATCATAGATTCCCTGTTTCGTCTGGTGATGAAAAAAGGCAACATTTCGTAAACTCGCTAACATCAACGCAATCGCATGATCGGCGACTTCCGGGATACAGTAATCGGGAACATTGGTGACCGGAATCTTTTTGGAAGAGGCATATTTTACATCAATGTTGTCCAATCCAATTCCCAAACGCGCAATCGTTTTACAACGCGGGGCCGCTGCAATCACAGCTTCTGTCACGGGAGCCCAACATGTGGCGATGGCATCAACTCCGGTAGCGTATTCGATGAGTGTCTGTTCGTCTGCTCCGGGAGGGGCTTCGATAACTTCTGCATCGACGAGTGCTAATTCTTTGCGTTCCACTTCGCAATCCGGCCAGGCACGATCAGTAATTAATACACGGAATTTGGCAGACACAAATCACTCCTTTATCTAGTTTTGAACTGTAGATCTTTGCAGGATCGTACTTTTCTTACGTATTTACAAGTCAAGCTCTCGGGAAAATTTTAAGGATCCAATGATTCCAGAATTAAAGAGTCTGTTTGAACCGAATGTATTCAAAATCACAACAGCTTTGGCAGGAACGCTAATTAAATCTTTGGCTGGGCCTCCGCATAAAGCAAAGATTTAAAACCACTTATGGATGAAATTCTAATTCTGTGTTCTGTGTCCCTCATTTTGCTCGGTTAAAGAGATATCTTGACAGATTCTCTGTTTAGTGGCATTATTTGAATCAGAGTTCAATTTTTCCTAAGGTTTTTTATGTACCAATCTTTCACCGTCGTTCTAATGCTGCTTTCTATGCTGACACATACCTTACTGGGGTGTGGATGGCATCATGCGCACGAGTGTCATGCGGGACAACAGAACTCCTGCCAATCTATCGCATTATGTGAACATGCAGAATTAGAACACGCTCATCACAACCACGAGCATTCCGCAGGTCATCAAGAACTTGAAGGCACAACTGATGAGGCTCCCACCATTCCGGAATCGGATCCCTGTCAGGAAGGTCGCTGTTCTTATTTAGCATCAGCGCCTGCTAAAGTTCTTGAAGAAGCTCCTCAAATGGTGGACCTGTTACCTCCTACGGATCTTTTTTGTTCCTCTCAGGAGAAACAGTACATTCATTCTATGCTCGAGATCAGCGCCCTTTCTTCATTCACAGCGCCGGGAGTGCGCGCGCAGGCGCAAACCACAGTCTGGTTATTATAGAGCCTCTCTTCTCTGATCTTCATATTGGTTGAACGATGCGCTGGTGTTGTACTTATCAAGGCGCAACCCCTTTTCAACCAGATCTGATCTTTACGATTCCCATGACACACTTTTTAATCAAAGTATGCGCTGCCTGATTGAGGGCTGATATGAATAATTCAACGCTAACACAAAATTGGAAACGGATTCTGTCTCTGGTTGTCCTGATTCTGGTGGGGTTTCTGTTATGGAATTCTCAGCAGCAGTGGTTACCCGCAATAAAAAACGGGTTAGAAAATAACCAAACAAAAAATGAGAAATCAGCAGACAGTCATGCAGATGAAGATTCTCATAATCATGATCATTCAGGACATGACGAAACCAGCTCGCTGGAATTATCTGATCAGGCTCGAAAGAATATTGGGCTAACCTCAGACAAACTGATTCCAGTGAAACTGCAATCTTTCACACGGACGATTTCAATTCCTGCGATTGTGGTAGAACGCCCAGGAAAAACCAGGGTTACCATTGTAGCTCCCATGACGGGCATCGTAACGAATGTGAATGTGATTGCGGGTGAAGCCGTTCAACCCGGTCGCGAACTCTTCAAAATTCGATTGACGCATGAAGACCTTGTGCAAGCACAGACGGCTTTTCTCAAGACACTCGGTGAACTCGATGTGGAAAACAAAGAAATTGCTCGGATTCGGAAAATCACGAATCAGGGAGTGATCGCTGGTAAAGTATTACTCGAGCGAGAATACGCGAAAGAAAAACTGGAAGCCATCTTAAAAGCACAAAGGGAAGCGTTGCTGTTACACGGATTTAGTAATGCACAAGTTGATCAAATTGTGAAAACACGACATCTGATCAAATCCCATCAGATTTACGTCCCTATTTTGCATGATCAATCCGGCGAAGTACAACTTCCTAATCAGAAGATTCGACGAATCTCGGTGAATCCTCCCTCAAAGAAAGATAAATCGTCTGTGTCGACAAAGTCACAATTCATTGTACAAGCATTGAATGTCAGTAAAGGTGACTTCGTTCAGGCGGGTGATACGCTGTGTGTTTTAGCTGACTACAGTGATCTGTATCTTAAAGGACAGGCGTTTGAGCAGGAAGAGGCTGAGTTGACCCGTTGTATGGTCAATCAATGGTCGGTAGAAGCAATCCAGGAAGGGAAAGACAAAGAGAAAAAACAGATCAACAATCTCAAAATTAGCTATCTTGACAATAAAATCGAAACCGATGCACGCACATTTTCCGTATTTGTCAATCTTCCTAATCAGATAGAGCATGAAAATATCAGAGACAACGGAAACCGTTTTATCACATGGCAATTCAAGCCAGGTCAACGAATGCGATTGCGAGTTCCTGTTGAAGAATGGAAGAAAGAAATTGTGTTACCTGTTGAAGCTGTTGCCAGCGAAGGGGCTGAGCATTTTGTGTTTCAAGAGAATGGCGATCATTTTGATCGACGTCCGGTACATATTCTCTATCAGGATCAATTGTGGGCTGTCATTCAAAATGACGGTTCTATTTTTCCGGGTGATAAAATCGCGCTCGCTGGAGCACATCAACTGCAAATGGCTTTAAAAAATAAAGCAGGTGGAGGTGCTGATCCGCATGCCGGGCATTCTCATTAACCAATCAATGCTTGTGTGCTGCTGATCCATTTTTATAAATTTCTTCCCAAGTCCGGAATAGAAATATGTTGAATGCAATAATTCGATTCTCACTGAAACAGCGGCATTTGACGCTTGCATTTTCGCTATTCCTGATTGGATTTGGAACCTGGCAGGCGTCAAGCATGGGGATCGACGTCTTTCCTAATCTTAATCGTCCGCGTGTTGTGGTGATGACAGAAGCGCCGGGTATGGCTCCTGAAGAAGTGGAAGCGTTAATTACGTTTCCGCTGGAGACCACATTGAATGGTGCAACCGGAGTTCAATCGGTTCGCAGCTCTTCTGGTGTTGGCATTTCCATCATTTATGTCGAATTTGAATGGGGAACTGACATTTATAATGACCGGCAAGTTGTCAATGAACGTTTGCAACTTGTCACCGAACAATTACCTGATGGTATTAAACCTCAGTTAGCTCCGATTTCGTCAATCATGGGACAAATCATGATGATCGGAATGTGGAGCGAGGATGAGAAAACTTCGCCTTTGGAAGTCCGTACTTTGGCGGACTGGGTAGTGCGACAGCGACTGTTGACGATTCCTGGAGTATCTCAAGTATTTACAATGGGAGGCGGTCGCAAGCAATTTCAGGTGCTTGTCAATCCGGAAGCATTAGTGAAATACGGAATCACTTTGCATGATGTTAGGCAGGCTTGTGAACAGAGTAATGAGAACGCGACAGGCGGCTATCTGGATGAGCAAGGTCCCAATGAGTTTCTGGTGCGCGCACTGGGACGAATTCAGACGCTAAAAGATCTGGAAAAAGTTGTGATTGCAACGCGCAAGGGGCGTCCGATTTTACTTTCACAGGTTGCAAAAGTCAGAGAAGGAGCTCAGGTCAAGCGGGGGGATAGCTCTGCGTTCGTCAAACAGGAAGATGGCACCTTTGCTGGTGGATCAGCTGTTGTACTGACGGTTAACAAACAACCTGACGCTGATACACGACGCGTTGCCCAGGATGTGTTACAGGCTCTGAAAGACTTGAAACCGTCTTTGCCTGCTGATATTCGCATTCAGCCGGAACTCTATTCGCAGAAATCATTTATCGACCGTTCGATTGAGAATGTAATCGACGCCCTGGTGGATGGGGGAATTCTGGTCGTCATTATTCTGTTTCTATTCTTAATGAATTTTCGAACTACATTCATCACATTGACCGCCATTCCGCTTTCTATCGCGATTACAGCGATCATATTTTCCGTCTTTGGATTTTCGATTAATACAATGACGCTAGGAGGACTGGCGGTTGCCATTGGTGAGCTCGTGGATGATGCGATTGTTGATGTGGAAAATATCTTTCGCAGACTACAGGAAAATCGGTTTCAGGAGCATCCGAAACCACCCCTGCTGGTTGTTTTCCAGGCAAGCTGCGAAATTCGAAATTCAATTGTATTTGGTACTGTGATTGTAGTTTTAGTGTTTTTACCTCTGTTTGCTCTATCCGGGATGGAAGGCCGTTTGTTTGCTCCCTTAGGCGTTGCCTATATTGTTTCGATTCTTTCTTCACTTGTAGTTTCACTCACATTAACGCCCGTACTTTCGTATTGGTTACTTGGCAAAAAGTTTGGTTCTCCAATCAATTCTGATTCTCTCCAAATAGACCAGGCTCATCCGAAAGATGGACCTCTGTTGCGTTTATTGAAATGGATTGCAGGTTTTGTGATCAGTTTCAGCATTCGTTTTGCTAAACCGCTGTTGTTGGCAGGAATCGTTTGTGTTTTTGTTGCCTCTTTACTGCTTGCTCAGTTGGAACGAGATTTTTTGCCTCCTTTTAATGAAGGAGTTGCGCAGCTGAACGTCGTTTTGCCTCCAGGGACATCGTTACGAAAATCGAACGAAATTTCAGAAACCGTTATGGATCGGCTGAAAAATATCGAAGGTGTTGCTGCTTTCTCCCGGAGAACGGGGCGCGCGGAACTTGATGAACACGCAGAAGGTGTGAATATTTCAGAATTCATCATCACTTTTGATCCGAAGTCGGATCGCAGTCGCGAAGTGGTTCTTGATGATATTCGTACTTCAATGGAAAACATTCCAGGAATTGTGATTTCTGTCGAACAACCGCTGGCACATCTCATTTCACATATGATCTCAGGAGTGAAAGCTCAAGTTGGTATCAAAATCTATGGTGAAGATCTTACGGTCCTGCGTAACACAGCCAGTGAAATGGCGGCAAATATGAGATCTGTACCGGGGGTGACTGATGTGCTTGTGGAACCGCAGGTTGAAATTCCTCAGCTTCAAATTAAATTGAATCGAGACAAGTTGGAACTGTATGGCTTAACCAGTGCGTATGTAAATGAATATATCGAAACAGCGATGAATGGTTTAGTGGTTTCTCAAGTATTGCAAGGTCAGCGTACTTTCGATTTGTTAATTCGCATGGATGAGAAATACCGTGAAGACCTACAGAAGCTGAAACGACTTTCGATAGAGTTACCAGATGGTAGCACAACGCCTCTGTCTTCTGTCGCAGATATTTCGTTTTCTTCAGGGCCTAATACGATCAACCGTGAGAAGGTGCAAAAACGAATTATTGTGCAATGTAATGTGAGTGGTCACGGTCTGGTTGATGTCGTTAAGGACATTCAAGCAAAAGAAGTTCCGATCATTGAAGCATTGCCGGCTGGTTATTTTGTGGAATACAGCGGTCAATTTGAGAGTCAGCAAACGGCATCCCGTATGATCTCTGCGCTCTTTCTGGTATCGATGATGGGGGTTTTTCTAGTTCTGTTTACGATGTTCCGTTCCGTGAATTTTTCGTTTCAGGTGATGGCAGCGCTACCAATGGCCTTTATTGGTTCCGTTATTGCGATGGTCATCACAGGTCAAACACTCACAATCGCGGCAATGGTGGGATTTATTTCTCTGGGAGGAATTGCATCCCGTAACGGTATTCTCTTGTTAAATCATTATCTGCATCTGGTGAAGTATGAAGGCGAAACCTGGACGCGTGAGATGATTGTGAGAGCCGGTCAAGAGCGACTGGCACCGGTGCTCATGACGGCACTCACCTCAGGAATTGGTTTGGTTCCGTTGGCATTATCGCAAGGGGAAGCGGGGAAAGAGATATTGTACCCGGTGGCAACCGTGATCATTGGAGGTTTACTCAGTAGTACGATTCTGGAATTTTTTATTCGTCCTGCGTTGTTCTGGACTTTTGGACGAGGAGCGGGAGCCAAAATTGTAGCCCAAAGTGCGGATGATATTCCACTGATAGAAGAACAGGAAGAAGTTCTCACATCTGCTTAGCAGGAAGCATACTGACCATAATATACAAAGAGTTTTATGACAAACAAAAACGAAATTACATTTTTGAAAAAAGGATTTGACTGATGAAAAATAAATTTGCAGCTCTCTCAATTGTGCTACTTACTCTGGTGGATCTTACGCTGGCAGGTTGCAATACCAACATAGATCAAGGAAAAACATTTGATGAAGCGGCACCAGAAGACGTGACAATGAAAGAGGATGATCACGGGCACGATCATCCCAGTGAGGGACCACATCACGGTTCTTTGATTGAATTAGGGAAGGAAGCCTACCATGCTGAGCTGGTGCACGATGAAAAAAACGGTTCTGTCATCATTTATATTTTAGATGGCACTGCCAAAAAGAGTGTGCCTATTAAAGCCGAAAGGCTTTTAATCAATACTAAGCATGATGGCAAAGGGCAACAGTTTACTCTAGCTGCTTCTCCAGAGTCGACAGATCCTGAGGGGCAATCTTCTCGGTTCAGCACGCAAGAGAAGGAACTCGAAAAACTTTTACATGAAGAAGATGCGACGGCTCGACTCGTGTTAGAAATCGATGGTAAGTCTTATAACGGAGAAATTCATGCACACGATCATGACCATGATCACTAGCCGGTTGATTTAGAAAAAATACGGAAGGTAACGCCGTTCAATCCTGGTTGAGCGGCGTTTTTTATTAGTTGATCATCGATTCAGGGTGAAGGGTTTCTTTTTAAAATAATTCGCAAATACACGATTTTAGCTGCACGGAATGTCGTGTTCTTCCCACAAATAGTGCTGACAATAGAGACAAACAGGCCTGTAAATTTACTCATTTCAAACAAATCGAACCTCATGGAGATAAATTTAATGTATCGTTTATTTGCTTTATGTTTTGCTGTGGGCCTGATGTTTTTAACTGATACTGCGCTTGCTGATTCCTCACCTGAAGATCTTGCTTCCCGTTGTGCCAGCAAAGTCAATGATATTGTTGATCGATGTCAGAATGCGGCAGCTGAAGAAACGGTAGAGTGCGTCAGAAAAATCCGTCAATTAATGGCTGCTGGACGAGAAGATGCGGCTCACGATGTGGCTCGGCGATGTATTCGGTCCGCGACTACACGCACAGAAAACTGTGCGAAACGTGTGAATCGAATTTGTAATGTTTGTATTGATGAACTATTGGAACTAGGGGCACCACAACTTGCTCGCCGACTCAATAACGTTTGTGAAGATGCCATTTCGGATTTACGTACTACTTTGCAACGCGAGAAAAATGCGATACGAACTGCGTTAGGAGGCTAAGCGAAGAGATACAATTTCTTGTGAATCGTCCGTGAACCACATATGATGAATAATGTGGTTCACGGTTTTTATTCATTTCAATTTTGGAACTCAGATGGATTTGAAGATTTTTGTTATTTTGATGGTAATGAAAAAGTCACTTTATGACATCAACTGATTTTCCTCTTTTAAACGATCCACCCAGCGATGTGCCAGTCAGGCAAGCGTCGAAGGAACGTCGAAGTGTCAGACAGCAAGAGGCCATCGGAAATCGGCAAGTGTCTCAGAAGAAAGTAAATAAAAACGCACAATCCGAAGCCCATTCCGAATCAGTTATTCAGGAAGAGCATCATTTTATCTTGCTATTACTCAAGCGTGATCCGTGTGCCTGGCGCGATTTTGTTACCCGCTATGATAAGCTGATTATCAGTCGAATTCTTTCTACCTGTCGTGAGTTTGGAATGAATCCGCTACCAGATCTCGTTGAAGATTGTGGAGCGGAAGTCATGGCGGCGTTGTTTCAGGGTGATATGCGTGGTCTGCGTCAGTTTCAAGGACGCAGTAAACTGTCCACTTGGCTGGCAGTGATTACGCGACGGACGACATTGAATTTTTTGCGTCATCAGCAGCGGACCGCAAAAAAAATACAACCAAATGACAGTCAATTTGATATTGCTACGATTCCTGATAAGCCTTTGCAGGAGACTCATCCCGTTGAGGCAGATGAGCGTGTGCAAATTCAGAGTTGTATGAATCAATTGAAGCAAACAGATCGTCAGGTTTTAGTGTTGTACTTTGATCAGAAGTTGAGTTATGCGGAGATTGGCCAGGCGCTTGGGATTTCAGAAAATGCAGTTGGTCCTAAACTGTATCGTGCACAACAAAGATTGAAAAAGTTAGTGAAAACAAGAAACAAACAGATATGAATCAGCAATACACTCACATCCTGACATTAATCAAGCTGCTGGAAGGCCACCTTTCCGTAGCAGAAGGGATGTCAGTGCGTGAACAATTGGCTTCCGATTCTGTTTTATTGCAACATTGGAAAACGCTTTCGAGTCTTTATAAAAAACCAATGTCTTCCACAGAGTATTCGGAAACCGATTTTGATTTAGTTGATTCTGAACTCGTTGCCGCATTTGTAGAAGAAAGAATGAGTTTTGAAGAACAGCACTCATTTGAATCATTTTGTTGGAATGATACAGCGGTTCTCCGTGAAGTGATCTCAGCATACCAGTCAACACATTTAGACTCTACTTATCCTGACATTACAAACAAGTTTTCAAAGCATTCTTTGCAGGCTTCAAAACGTATGCTTGATTACGCTTTGGAGCAATGTAATCACATTGATTTCGAACATCCTGACGGGAACTATTTACAGGAAATAGAAATACCTCAGCAGTCGGTTCAAAATTTAGCTTTAACAGATTCTGTCGAACTTGAAGTGAACGAGGAATTTTTAAATGAACCTCAGCGAAATCCACATTTAAAACATCGTTTTAATATAGATGGTGTGAAGCTAAAACCAAGTCAACGCTGGCTCTATGTGGTTATGGCTATTGTAGTAGTTATTATTGCTCTTCCAGCATATTTGCTATTTGTTGATCATGACGAGAACACATCAATTACAAAGAATCCTGCTCCCGAAAATTCCGTTCCTTTTCGAGATCATCGCTCTCTTAGCACAGATCAAAATCCTAACTTTGTACCAGTCCCTGAACCGACTCCTCAACTGACAAAAGGTCCTGAAACAAAGAAATCCCTTGATTCTCCACAAAATTCACCAGACTCAATTCTCAAAACTCCTTCAATGGACAAGGAAGACATCGAAGAACCGATCATGGCGAGAAAATATTTGCCTGATGAGACGATTGTTAAAGTTGATTTGCAAGTTGCCTGGACCCGACTTGCTGGTATTTCCGGTTATCGAACTGATGCCACCTTACCTTGGAAAGGAATCCTGTCTGGTGTTTCTAAAAAACGCCAGAATACACAAAAAGGTGTTTTAAACGTGGTTGCTGCTAATAAGAAGTTTATGGTACGCACATTGCCATTCAGCTGGCTACAAGGGAAAGTGGAACCGAGATCAAATGAATCAGTGGCTAAACATTCAAGCCGGGAGATTGTAGCAGACGCCAATTCGGAAATTCAGCTAGCCATTCAAGGAGTTCGGGAACCGAATACAACAAATCAATCTGATAACGAATCTGGTCCAATGCACGCGTTGATTGATTTGGAATTACACTCTGGCAAAGTTGCTTTCACACAACTTCAAGTAGGTGATACATTGCGATATCGAGAGGGGCAACTGGAATGGACCGTTCAAGCCAATCAAGAAGGGACTTCGTTCGGACTCATTCAAAGCGACGAGCATGGTAAAGATTTAATTATTTTCTCAGGAGAAGTTCATGTTATATCGGTTTCAGAACAGCAAGAGATTCTATTGAAGGCAGACCAGATGGTTGTATTGAGCGGTCAGGGTTTTAGCACACCTTCAAAAGCGACCCAAAAACAGCGTTGGCTGAAAGGTCCAGTAAAATCATTGAGGTTAAGTAAAGCGTTTATCAAACGCATGAATCAAAGTGATGATCTAATAACAGCACTCTTATCTGCTTCTCCGATTGGATCTGGTAGCAACATTCTGATAAGTACCAATCTTGGTTTCTCACTTGATCCGATTGATTCGGTTCCTCAGGCAGCGTTTTCGCAGTCAGAAGTTCAACGGGTTGCAGCCATCAATTGGTTAGTTGCTGCGCAAGATAATCAGACGACGCGGACAGTCTGGAATAAAATTGGTATGACTGGTAATGTTACTCAATCCACGCTTTCAGTGCGTACCTGGTTTCGAGTTGCACAGGCAAAAGCCCCTAGAGATCAAAAGTTTTTGAGAGAGCTTTCTACAGGTTTAGAGGCGACTCAACCTCTATTCGTACGGCAATGTTCGATTTATTTTCTACGACAGATCACTCGACAACGTCTTGCAGAATATGATCCGAACCGACCAACCAAAACAGCCATTAACAGCGTTCGACAGAAAGCCCGCCGCGCAACTGGTAACAACAATCGGCGTCGGCCATAAGTCCATCTGTTACGAATAAAAAAGTAACTCTAATAATGGTTTATGTACAATAATCATGCGAATATCAAATTAAAGCAGATGCTTAAATAATTAAACTAAAATAATCAGGTAACCAATGATAATGAACGTGTTTGTTTTTATTTACCTTTGATGGCATATAAACGGTCAAAGGATCTCAAATAAATCACTCCCTCGCTGATCGCGGGAGTGGAATAGAATGTACCTGGTAATTGATTCTCAGCAATAACGTTGCCGGTCTCAGGGCTAATGACTGTGCAAAGTCCATCGGTGTTGAGAAAATAAACTTTTCCATCACCGGCCACCAATGCTGAAAAATATTCTCCTTTCATGCGCTTTTTCCAGAGTGGATTTCCATTTTTTAGATCCACACAAGTGGCAATACCATTTTGACTCACCATGTAAAGTTTGTCATTCAGAATTAGGGGAGTCGAAGAATCCGGCGTTGCTATATCATACTTCCATAATAATCCTGATTTGGTGAGATCCCCTGTTAGACCCTGTTTGAATGCCTTAATGTATCCAAGTCCTCCACCTCCCGGATTACCCGATGTCGCAATCACCGTTTGAGAATCAGCCACGGGTGCTGCAATGATCCGACCAAAGGGACTGGGGATATCGAGCCCGCCGGCGATCCAGAGTTGTTTTCCTGTTTGGGGATCGTATGCATTTACATGCTCTGAACCAGAGACAAGTAACTCAGTTCTGGTTCCGTTTTGAAAAATAGTGGGGGTAGAATAGGCGTCGGCTCCATCTTTATGGGCAGGCAGTTTTCGATTCACTTTCCAGACTTCTTTCCCGCTTCTCTTGTCGAATGCGACAACATAAGAGGGGCCTTTGGTGATGCAGGTGACAAACAGTAAATCTCCCCATAAGCGGGGTGTTGAACCCATGCCGAACGTAATATTGTAGGGACCATAATCTTTCACAAGATCACGTTTCCATTGAATTTCACCCGATTTTGCATCAAGACATACCAGAAGCCCCGTACCGAAGAAGGCCCAGATATTCTGGTCGTCAGCAATCGGTGAAGGAGTTGCCGCATTGTGTCGATGGACCCAGAGGTTGCGTGGGCCGGGAGCTGATAATGATCCGGATCCTACTTTGACTCTACGAAGTTCCTGACCACTTTTGCGATCAAAAGAAATAACCCAGAGCGAATCATCATTGGTTTTTGTAGTGATATCAATTCGGTTGGCCGTGATTGCAGGAGAAGAGTTTGCTCGTCCTGGTAAAGCGGCAGACCAGAGAACTCCTTGATCCTGCGACCACTTTGCAGGCAAGTTTTTCTCCGTGGAAATTCCACTTCCGGTTGCGCCGCGAAACTGAGGCCAGATTTCTGCCGCAGAGATTGTAGGAATCAGCAGGCAAAAAACGAGGACTGAAAAAATACGTTCTGAAAATCGCATGAAATAACTCCCGGATTGATTCAAAGGATCTTGAGCATCTTTTTTGATTTGAGAAAGACAACAACAAATTATTCTTCTCTTTGAGGACGTGTCATTAGTGTTTGAGTCGCATCATCCGGTGATTTGCCTTCAAACAGAACACGATATATTTCTGTGGTAATGGGCATCTCCAGGCCTTTGTCCTCAGCCAGGTCATACACACTTCGAGTGGTATTGACGCCTTCTGCAACAGCGTCCATCTTTGAAAGAATCTGTTCCAGAGATTCGCCTTGTCCCAACTGTTCTCCCAGTTTTCGGTTTCGGCCAAAGGGGCTCATACAAGTTGTAATTAAATCGCCTACACCCGCCAATCCAGAGAATGTCGTGGGTTCAGCTCCCAATGCAGAACCGAAGCGATTCATTTCTACCAGACCGCGAGTCATGATCGCCGACTTTGCATTGTCACCATACTTGCCGCCATCACAAATGCCTGCGGCGATGGCAATCACATTTTTTAACGCTCCCGCTAATTCCACACCGACGATATCTACATTCGTGTATACACGAAAACGGTCCGTGCTGAAGAGTTGTTGGGTCTGTTTGGCGAGTTGAATATCACCACTGGCTGCGACTACACTTGCCGGCAGACGACGGGCAATTTCTTCAGCATGGCTGGGGCCGCCCAGAGCGACAACAGGGCGCGGTCCCAAAACATCGGCAATGATTTCGCTGGGGCGAAAAAAAGTCTCTTTTTCAATGCCTTTGATAACACTGATGACTGGCAAACCTTTTTTCAGATGCGGTGCTAATGGCGTGAGCGCTGTTCTAAGGAACTCTGTTGGAATGGCTACAACGAGATATTCAGCATCCTTAACTGCTTCATCGATGTCGGAAGTGACGTTGACTGATTCCGGAAGTGGAACACCAGGGAGCAGTCTTTTATTCTCTCGATGTTTTCTCAAATCTTCAGCGACCTCAGCTTTGCGTACCCACATGGAAACGGCAACATCTGATGATTCAGTCAGTAATGTTGTACAGGCAGTTGCCATCCCGCCTCCGCCCAAAATTGCAACTTTTGTATTCATAAAACATCAATCTTTCATTTTTAAGCCAGAGACGTCTTGATTCTTTTCACCAGTAATAGAGATCCCTCCCTCAGCTAACAGCATGACAGGCAGAATACGCAGGATCGTAATACTTGTAATATAACGAGAATTGCCATGTAAGCCAAAGAAGACAGAAATAACTGTCGATGGTATTTTTTGATGGTTCTGTTTTAAGGCAAAATTGACGCACTCTGCATCTAGAAGAGTCAATTTAAGTTGATTTTCTCGTATAACTGCCATAAGCAGAACATTGAAAACGATCCGCAGCAAAAGACAGCAATAATCGTTGCAGATAGCAAAATTTCCCACATTACCAAAAAATGTAAGCTACGTTTTGCTTGGTAAATACTTAATTGAGGAGCAATCGTATGAAACAGGTTACCGAGCCACAATCTGCCACGTTCCAGGATCGTCGCCAGAATCGAAATGACAATCCTCTGCAAGAGATGGGCGAAAGGCGTCAGTTCAGCAATTCTTACAATTCAGACAACTCAGATGTCAATGAACTGGCACAAGCAATTGACCAGTACAAACTGCGTCATCGCCGACGGTTCATTACTTTTGAAGAATTACATTCTGTAGTGACTAGCCTGGGTTACCATAAATAAGTCACCGCAGTATCTCAATTCTTCTCGATTATTGAGAACATATTAAGCGACTGCGATGTGAGCTACTCTGACAGACTTCATCGGACGTCTCAACTGTCCTGATTGATCGGTGCCAGCGATATTTACATGCTTGAATAAAATACTGTATTCGCCATCGTTCATAGTGCAGGAATTTTAAGCTTCGATCCTCGTTTAGATACAAATTCGAATCTCCTTCAAGACGGGACATTTCATACTCGCGATTCAGCTTTCTTAGTTTCGAAGATTATGAATTTACTGTCAAATTGTCTATTTATAAGATGTCTTATCGTTCTGTCTTTCGGGTTTAAAATTCTACCTGGTAATTCTTTATCTATCATTTCTTAGTTCCTTCTTGTTGGATCGAAGTCTGGAACTTTTTCTACTCAATTTCCAAAAAATTCGAACTTTTCCTCAAGTTTGCTTCCGATTGCCTTCAGATTGCTGTTGACCTAATCGTCTACATTTGGAAAATTCCCTCACTAAACCACCCCCAAATATGAGTCAAGCTACATTGTGTCGCTAACTCCCCATTCAGATAGAGCGTTTCTGCTCATAAACTGATTAATCCTATATTTGCAGGTTGAACATTGAACGCTTCCCTTCTTTGTCTTGCCACCGTATTGTCAGCGGGACTGAATCCCGCTGAATTAACAACTGTCTACACTCCCGCAGAGGACTTTGAAGCAGTGATTCGCGCTCAAAGCCCTCAGCCAACTTATGAGGAACAAGTTCCATTTGGTAACAATACGAACCCTCCCAGTGGTTCTTACACTGTTCCTGAAGGACAGACTTTTGATCCTAACGGAGGAGGTAACTTGTATGGTGCTCCCGCTGCTGGATACGATCCATTTCTCACTCCAGGGGTTGGTCCAGGCCAGTTTGGAAACCAGCCGCCGTCTGGTTATGCAAGTGGGATGAATGGCCCACAGCCTTATCGCTTTGGTTGGACATCTCGATTTGAGATTGGATTTTTGCCTAAATCACGCACTTACGTTCCTCCAACAGGAGCTGACGGTGGAAACTTTGGAGTTTTTGAAACAGACGTGGATCTGACGTATACAACACCGACCCGTAATGGTTGGATTTTTGCAGTGACACCAGAATTCGATTACCGAGGATGGGAAGGTCCGCAGAACATTTCCTTGCCGGGAAAAGGTTTTCGCTTTGGTTCAGATTTGCAATTATCAACGCCCGGCAATGGGCTTTGGAGTGTTCAGTTAGGATTCACCCCTTCTCTGGGTTCTGATTTTGGAAAAAGTCTCAGTTCCAGAGCCTGGATGTTCGACGCACGTGTCGTTCTGTTCTTTCGTCCCTCTGACACCTGGATGTTTGCCGTTGGTGCAGGTTATTGGGATCGAGTACGTGACTATGTGATTCCTTATGCGGGAATCGTTTGGACGCCTAATGATATTTGGGAAGTGCGTGCAATGTTTCCCAAAGCACGCGTCAGTCGTTTCATGGGTAATGTCGGAGATAAAAGTGTCTGGTTGTATGGTAGCTTTGAATACGACATTGAAGCCTTTCAGGTCGAACGAACTGGTGTAGCAAACCGTGATCAAGTAGAATTTAAGGATTACGTCATGATGCTCGGTGTCAGAGGCGACAATGGATTGGTGTCTCTCTTCCTCGAAGCAGGTGGTGCCTTAAAACGAGAAGCTGACTTCAAAAGCGGTGGTGGATTTGATATTAAAGATGGTTTCATTGCCCGATTTGGTGTGCAATATTAAGCCGCGCTTTACATAAGAATCTATCACACCATGATACCTGATAAAGGAATTCATTAGTGAATCCTCCTGCAGCGATCATCCTTGCCGCCGGCAAGAGCACTAGGATGAAGTCAGATCTCCCCAAAGTGTTACACCCCATATTGGGGCGTCCCATGATCGAATACGTTTTGGACGCCGCGCGTTCCGCAAATTGCCAGAAATTAGTTGTGATCGTGGGACATAAAGCAGAGGAGGTCAAAACGGCACTGGCTCACCATTCCGATGTAGAATTTGCACTGCAAGCAGAACAAAAAGGCACAGGTCATGCGGTTATGATGTGTGCAGATCATCTGGCCAACCATGATGGACCTGTTTTGGTTTTAGCCGGTGATACCCCATTGTTGAAAGGGGCTTCGTTAGCGCGCTTGCTCGAAATTCAAAAAGAGAATCAGGCAGCCTGTGTCGTGGGAACAGCAATAACGAAGGCGAATGCAGGTCTCGGACGAATTGTTCGCGATGCAGAAGGTCAATTCTTGCGGATTGTGGAACAAAAAGATGCGACTCCCGAAGAAGCCGCCATTGAGGAGATTAATACGGGTTGTTTTGCATTTGACTGTCAGCAATTATTTCATGCTCTGGAACAAGTGAAGCCTGATAATAGTCAGGCAGAGTACTACCTGACAGATTGTGCAGAGATTCTACTGAAGGAAGGACAGCCTGTTTTTGCCAGTTCTGTGTTTGACATTCAGGAAGCTAAAGGTGTGAATACGCAGGATCAACTGGCTGAAATCGCCGAGATTATTCAAAGTGCTGCGACTGAATAATCGAACGAAATTGTCCACCTTTTTCTTTCGTCAATGTTCTTAGAATTTGTCCAGATAACTGCATTTTGGCACTTTCGCACGAAAATGAAACCTCATACTTGACTTCTTTCTCGCGATAAGCGTGAATAGGGAGAATTGCCAGACAGATTCGTTCGGCGCTGACTGTTTTGGCTCCCGCATCATAATGTTCCGCACTACAACTGCAGGCATCGCATTTAATGTATGATCATCTGACTCTTCTCAGTGGACGAGCACACCCGCAATTAGCTGGAGAAATTGCGGATTATCTCGGCATTCGACTGGCTTCAGTAGAGTTGTCAAATTTCCCTGATGGTGAAATTAGTTTAAAACTCAATCAAAATGTTCGAGGACGAGATGTGTTTATCGTTCAACCGACTTCGCCGCCCGTGAACGATAATCTGATGGAGCTGTTGATTCTGATGGATGCCTGTCGACGTGCCAGCGCAGAACGGATCACCGCTGTAATTCCCTATTTTGGCTACGCTCGACAAGACCGAAAAGATTCAGGCCGCGTTCCCATCACTTCGAAACTGGTTGCTAATCTGATTAATGAAGCAGGAGCAGATCGGGTTCTGGCTATGGATCTTCACGCTGCACAGATTCAAGGTTTTTTTGATACACCCGTTGATCACTTATATGCAGCACCCATTCTTGACCGTTATTTTCGATCTCTGAATATTCCTGACAAAGAGCTCGTTGTGGTTAGTCCTGATGAAGGCAGCATTAAACGCACTTTGCAGCATAATAATCACATTGGTGGCACACTTGCGATTGTTGATAAGCGTCGTAAGAATGCTCTGGAAACACAGCAGGCAAATATCATTGGTGGTCCGATAGAAGGTAAAATCGCCTTGATTTTTGATGATATGATTTCAACGGCAGGATCAATTGTTGGGGCGGCTAATGTTGTCAAAGAACATGGTGCCAAAGAAATTTATCTTGGTGCATCCCATGCCGTCTTCTGTGGTTCTGCAATCAAACGTTTGAGTGCAGCACCGATCAAAGAGATCGTTGTCACAAATAGCCTGCCGATTCCTGATCAGGAGAAACTATCTAATTTAAGATCAATTTCAATTGCTCCTTTATTAGGAGAAGCCATTCGTCGGATTCACCGAAACGAATCCGTAAGCCATCTGTTTGATTAAGTCGTATTGGTGAGTTCAAACAGAAATGTACAATCGGGATCGCATTCTGAAAAAGTGAGATGTCGATGGCACGAAATGAACAAGACCGCGAAGACCTGATGCGAGAAGCGATAGCCTTCTTTCCTCGTGCTGAAATACAAGTCGAACATGAAGCGGATCCTGTATTCTGGGGACAAAAGAAAAACGGTCATTTTTCTTTTTATTTTGGCAGTGATCCCGTTTATCAGTTTGATCAGAACGGTCTCTTAAGGCGGGCATTTATTGCAGGGCAGCTTTATCGAACCCAGAAAAATACACTTGCGCGATTAACACGTGAAAGAAATTCTACTGAAACAGTTCTAAAACGAGACGACTTGACTATAACACAAGTAGAAGTCTTATTGCAGACGATGGCAGACCGATTTCAAAAACTGGACGTCTATTTTGTCAACAAGCAGCATGTAAGATTGATCCGATCCCTGTCTGACAATTCCGAATTAGAATTACAGAACTTTATTCAAGATAAAATCAAACAGGTATTACAAAATTCACATCAGCTTGCCCCGAGAATTCGGGGGAAACGTTAATAAAGCCAAACAGTTATTTCTCATTTATTAATGTAAATTGTTCTCGAACGATGACGAAACTTATTATTGGCTGTGGATATGTAGGTTTACCAGTGGCTCAGAAATGGCTAGAGCAGGGGCATACTGTCTATGCGCTAACACGATCAGAAAAGCGCGCCAATGAATTCAAAAAGCTTGGACTCAAGCCGATCGAAGGAGATATCACCCAACCGGAATCACTCAAAAGTTTGCCCAGTGCAGATACGGTCTTGTATGCGGTGGGATTTGACCGTTCAGCAAATCAGACTCGTCATGATATCTATGTCACGGGATTGAATCATGTACTCTCTGAAATCAAAAATCGGACGAGGAAAATTATTTACCTTTCCAGTACCAGTGTTTATGGTCAGACTATGGGAGAATGGGTTGACGAAACAAGCCCTTGTGAACCGGAGCGGGAAAACGGAAAAATTTGTTTGGAAGCGGAACGTCTGTTTGAAAAACAGAGACTCATCTCGAAACGGGAAGGTCACTACTCCGCGTCAGCCGTGATTCTCAGGTTAGCCGGGATTTATGGTCCGGGACGACTACTTGCCAGGATGGAACAAATTAGAGCTGGTGAACCATTACTGGGTAGACCTGAAGCTTATTTAAATCTGATTCATGTCACAGATATCGTCAATACAATCCTCCGATGTGATGCCGATATTCCTCTCGAGTCTCATTATCTGGTCAGTGACAATTATCCAATGACTCGTCAGGAATACTATGAAACTTTGGCACAAATGATAGATGCTCCTCTTCCACAATTTGCAGTGAAGGAGTCAGATCAGCCTGAATTGAAGTCAATGCGCAACCACAGTACTGAACGGGCGGCAGGATTGAATAAGCGGTGTAGTAATAAAAGGTTACGCGAAGGTTTGGGGATCGAATTAGTTTATCCGACCATCAAGGAAGGTCTTCCAGATGCGACTCAAAGTCTCAGAGACACTTGAAGACACGGATCTACTCACTTTAGGTTTGGATACCAAGTGTGTATGCTGTGACGAATTAACGACTCATTCACTATTAGCTTGAGACAGTTACCAGATCTCAACACATCTTTCATTTAACTTTTCCATGCTCAAAACTTATCAAGTCAAACCTGTTACCGGTTCCATTGAAGGGACGATTCGTCCACCTGGCTCAAAAAGCATTACGAATCGTGCATTAATTGTTGCCGCACTCGCTGAAGGAACGACTCAGTTAACAGGAGTTCTGGATAGCCAGGACACTCAGGTCATGATTGAAAGCCTGAATCGATTAGGTATCAACGTCAAGCACGATCCGGAAAAGTGTACTATCCTGGTAGAAGGCTGTGCTGGAAAAATTCCACAATCAACAGCCTCCCTGTGGTTGGAGAACAGCGGTACCAGTATCCGGTTCTTGACGGCACTTTGTGCAACAGGTACCGGTGAATATATTCTAGATGGCAATGCGCGCATGCGAGAACGCCCCATTCAGCATTTGGTGGAAGCGTTGAAGCAATTAGGAGTCGATGTTGTCTGTGAAAATGATACAGGTTGCCCACCAGTCAGAGTCAAAGGGAATGGATTATCAGGTGGTGAAACTGCAATTTCTGGTAGCGTGTCTAGTCAATATTTAAGCGCCTTGTTGATGGTTGCTGCGACTGCTGAAAATCCCATTACCATATCCATCCAGGGTAAAATGGTCTCAAAGCCGTATCTGGAGATTACGTTAGGAGTTATGGCACAATTTGGTGTTACCATAGATCGAATTCAACCCTCTGTATGGAGAATTCACCCGCAAACCTATCGGCGATCCATAGCTTATGATATTGAACCTGACGCTTCTGCAGCCAGCTATTTTTTTGCTGCTGCTGCGATTACGGGAGGGAGTGTCACAGTAGAGGGGTTGAATCAAGATGCGTTGCAAGGCGATATCAATTTTATTCGGGTCCTGGAAGACATGGGATGCAACATAGAACAAAGTCGCAATAGTATCACTGTGCATGGTTGCCCCTTAAAAGGCATCGATGTGGACATGAATGATATTAGTGATACCGCTCAGACGTTGGCCGCAGTTGCATTGTTTGCAGAAGGTCCTACCTCTATCAGGAATGTGGGGCATATTCGCCACAAGGAAACTGATCGTCTCACTGCGATTGCAAATGAATTGAAGCGAATGGGGATCAAAGTTGAAGAAACGGAGGATTCGATCACGATATATCCAGGTGAAATTCATTCGGCAACAATCGAGACATATGATGATCATCGAATGGCGATGAGTTTTGCATTGGTCGGCTTGAAAGTCCCAGGAATCGTGATTGCAGATCCAGATTGTACCATTAAGACTTATCCGCATTTCTTTGCCGATCTGGAAAAGTTGTGTGGTCAGTCATCGTGAAAAAGAAAAATGTATGGCATCAAAAAAAGCCATCTTCAAATTCGCAAGACATACAACTGCCCCAATATTTTCGCTCCGCGCGTGAACTCGCCTTTTTTCTGCTTGAAGAATATCGCACTCGTGATCAATTTGTAAGTGATTCGCTTCATCGCTGGGATCATCGTATTGAACTTTCCTCGCAAGATCGCCGACTAGCGATGGAAATCAGTATTGGCGTCATTCGACGACAGTTGACTCTCGATACGCTGATTGAGCACCAGTTGACGCGTCCAAGGGAGAAGGTGGAGCCTTCCTTGTGGACGCTGCTGCAAATCGGTGTGTATCAATTGGTCATGCTCGATCAGATTCCCGATCACGCAGCAGTTTCTGAAACAGTTGAGCTTGCAGGGAAGCTCAAGCGTGTACGCTGGAAAAAAATGGTGAATGCGATTTTGCGTTCAATGAGTCGACAACTTATTGAAGAAATTGCCATTACCCCTCAAGCGAATGCGATTCCCTTGAGCTACGAGCGATATCGCTGTTTTGCATCAGATTATTTTGATGATCCTGAAACAAATTTTTCCAGGTATGTTTCCAGAGCATTTAGTTTTCCTGAGACACTCGTTTCTGATTGGTTTACTCGATATGGTGTCGATCAAACACTTCAGATTGCTCAATGGTTTAATCAGCGCAATAAGCTCTATTTGCGTGTTAACCTTTTAAAAACCAATCGGGAATCTTTACTCGCGGAGCTTCTGGATTCGGGTATCCAGGCTAGCTTGGGAAAAGAGCCTCAATCGATCAGGTTGGACCAGGCAGTTCCTCTAGAATCTCTTGTTGGATTTGATTCTGGAAAATTTACGATCCAGGATGAATCTGCGATTGCAGCCGGAAATCTCTTAAATCCACAGCCGGATGAAACGGTTTTGGATTTGTGTGCGGCTCCTGGAACGAAAACGACTCATCTTGCAGAACTAATGCAAAATCAGGGGGCGATTATTGCAACTGATGTTGGAGAGGACCGGCTCGATAATATCAAACAGAACACTTCTAGACTTGGGCTCAATATCGTTCAGCCTCGACTGATTAAGTTGTATGAAACTGATTTACCTGGCGCTCCCTTCGATGCGATTTTAGTCGATGCCCCTTGTTCAAACTCGGGGGTGCTTGGTAAACGTCCTGAAGCACGTTGGCGCATTGATGATTCCTCAATCAATGAACTGGTTGAAATTCAGCGTCACTTGGTTCGACTTGCTTTAGACCATTTGAAGTCAAGAGGCCGCTTGGTCTATTCCACCTGTTCCTTCGACCCCAGGGAGAATGAAGAGCTGCTGAAAAGCGTTTTGAATGACTATCCAGGCAGAGCAATCGTCCAAGAAAATATTCATTTGCCGGGATCTCCCTCTGATGGTGGTTATCAGGGGCTTGTCCATTGAAGAGGCTTATTGGTGTTTGTTTGACCACTTTTTTGTAATGTTTAAGCATAAGGTACATAGCTATAGCGATAAAACAGGGTAAACGAGCCTTGATGGTTGCTGTTTCCCTAACCAGATTGTAAGATTCGAGTTTAAGAAATTTGGTAATAGTTGGTCGCGATGATATCTATTGCCTGCTTCCATCTGCGCGCTAGCTGCAATAAAGGAAATTAGTGTGAGTGTAGACGAATTAATTGATGTAAAAGGTGTATTACAAAGTTCTGGTAGTGTCGGATATTCAGATGTAGAGCAGTTGACTGAAATTGTCTGCTCTGATCAGGTTGCCGAACTACGTAATGAAGTACAGGCTCTCGTCAAAAATATCGCTGAGGGTCAGGCTTCGCCTGAGCTTTCTGCGAAGGCTGGTATCGCCTTGCATTTGTTAGGTCAACACAGTGATGCTGTTGAGCAACTTGAAAAAGTTCAAGATAACGCAACGGCCAGCTTTTTTCATGCTGTTTCTTTAATCGCACTAAAGCGATATCCAGACGCTGGCAAACAACTAGAGACAGCAGCAAAGTTGGGCTACGATGCAATTGAGTGCTCACTGAGAAGAGCAGAAACTTTTCGCCTGGTGGGTAATTTGGATGAATCAGAAACGATTCTCTCTTCCATCGCTAAAGATGCGGCTGGCCGAGCCGAATATTCATTCCAGATGGGATGTATTCGCTCAGACCGTGGAGACTTATACGGGGCGATTGAATATTTTGAACGAGCCGTCGATATGGACCCCCGTCACTCTCGCGCGATATTTCGTCTCGCAGGAGAAAACGCTTCGCGTGGAAATGATGAAGATGCGATCCGTCTCTATGAGCAGTCACTCTCCAGCCCGCCTTTCTATCTGGGAGCGATTCTGAATTTGGGATTACTCTATGAGGATATGGAAAACTATCCGGCTGCTGCATTTTGTTTCCGGCGTATCTTGGAAGCAGATCCACAAAATGAAATGGCTGCGATGTATCTAAAAGATATCGAAGCGGCTGACAGCATGTACTACGATGAAGAGACTGCTCGTAACGAAGCCCGCATGAAACAACTGTTGGATCGACCAGTGACTGATTTCGAGCTTTCTGTTCGCAGTCGCAACTGTCTGCATGCGATGGATATTCATACGTTGGGTGATCTGACACGTGTCAGCGAAAATGACCTGTTAGCCGGAAAGAATTTTGGCCAGACGTCACTCGATGAAATCCGAGAGATGCTTACTTCATTCGGTTTACACATCGGTCAAAACCTGCACGAATCATTGGGTCAGGATGGTGGCTATGCTGCCTTGCCTCCTGAATTGGCTGACAATCCTGTTACAGAGAAACCCATATCCGACCTCGGGCTTTCTGTTCGTTCACGGAAGTGTATGTCTCGGCTTGGAATTGGAACTATGGGCGAATTGCTTCGACGTAGCCCGGATGAGTTATTGGCCAGTCGCAACTTCGGCGTGACTTCACTTAATGAAATCCGTGAAAAATTGGGTGAAATGAATCTCAAATTGCGTAACGATTAGTGAATTTGAAAGATGCTGATTTTCTCTGAGACAACTCTTGCCAGATTATCAGAGATTCAATAAACTCCGTTCGATTAGAATTTTTCTACTTCAGTAATGAACCTGGACGCAGCTACCGCGTCTTGAACAGGTAAATACAACATTACCCGATAGTGTAATGGTAGCACAACAGATTTTGATTCTGTTAGTCAAGGTTCAAATCCTTGTCGGGTAATATTTATAAAAAAAGCATTCCATTTTGGAATGCTTTTTTTATTTCCCTTGGCGCAAGCAATTTGATTATCGTGATTGTCATCTATATTTACATTCGTTCGCAGGTACGGATTCCCAATAGAGACAATCCATGCTCAATGACACGAGCCGTTAAATCACATAACAATAAACGGCTCGTCTTCACATTCTCGTCTTCTGCCTTGAGGACATGGCAGTTGTTATAAAACGTACTGAATAAATTTGACAGCTCGAAGAGGTAGTTGGTCAAGTAATTCGGCCGTGCTTCGATAGCCACGCTCTCAAGAATTTCGGAATATCGATTGATTTGTAACGCCAAAGCTCTTTCACTTTCCTCAGCAAGATTGAGCATTGTGTGTTCATTCCGTAGGGTAGGGCGGTCGACATTCCCTTTACGAAAGATTCCGCAAATACGTGCATAAGCGTATTGCATGTAAGTAGCAGTATCACCTCGGTTTGCCAGCATTTTGTCCCAGTCAAATACGTAGTCACTATCGCGGTTGTGCTTCAGGTCGGCGTATTTGATGCCTCCCAGGCCCACAGTTTCGGCGATTTGAGTCCGTTCCTCTTTTCTTAGTTCTGGTCCATCAGGTTTGGCATCATCATTTTCTGCAACGATTGCATATGCTCTTTGAATTGATTCATCAAGCAGGCTTTCTAAACCAACAGTATCACCAGATCTTGTTTTATATGGGCGTTTATTCTTTCCCAGAATGGTTCCAAAGCTCACATGCTGTAATTCAAGATTAGTGAAGCCCCACTCTTTAACCGTGGCAAACAATAATTGAAAGTGCTCGCTCTGCCTTGAATCGACGACATACAATACCCGATCTGCTTTGAGTTCTTCAACCCGATACTTGATCGTAGCCAGGTCGGTCGTGGCATAGGTAAACGCACCATCCTGCTTTTGTACAATAAAGGGGGCTTTGAAACCTTCTATGAAGACACAAGTCGCTCCTTCGCTTTCGGTCGCTAATCCTTTTTCTTTGAGATCAGCTACCACATCTGCCAGCATAGGTTGATAATAACTTTCCCCTAAAGTCATGTCGAAGTGAATATCGAGGCGATCATAAACAACTTGAATGGCTTCGAGACACTCTGGAAGAAATTGTTTCCAGAGGTCAAGGTTTTCGGGATCTCCCGCATGGAGCTTTGCTGTCTCTTGACGTGCCAGTCTAGCGATTTCAGGAAAGGTATCAGCTTTGCTTTGCAAGTCTTTGTCTTGCTCGAATGCAGTCAGTTTTTCCTGCATCGACGTTAGTTCTGACTTACGTTCTCCGATGTTTGACTTTAATTTCTTGAGCTGTTTCTGGGATTTTTTGTCTGATGGATTGTTAGCCGCTTCCATTGTTTTCAGCTTTGATTCCAGTTGCTCAACTTCGTTCTGTACTGTAGGAATGGTATTCCTGGTTGCATGGTAATCAGACAGTTGGTTTACCAGTCTATAAAGCCGTGCCAGTTCCTCCACAGGACTTTCCTGGAATGCAGCTTCGTTGAGGAAGTGCTTATATCCAAAAATGATCATACCAAACTGTGTTCCCCAGTCGCCGATGTGATTATCGCCGACAACATCGTGCCCCAGGAACTGCAGAACACGATAGTTGGCATCGCCAATCACCGAACTTCTTAAATGTCCTACGTGCATTGGTTTGGCAACATTGGGGGCTGAAAAATCAACGACCACTTTCTGTGGAGACTTAGCAGTAGCGACCCCCAGTCGGTCATCGGTAACTAATTGTTTGGTTTGATCCTCCAACCAGTCTTGTTTCAGCTTGATGTTGATAAACCCGGGACCAGCCACTTCCAGGGGTTCACAGACATCTGATAGATCAACTTGTTCAACAATTTGGGCGGCAAGATCTCGTGGCTTTAACTCTTTAGAACGATTCGCTAAAGGCATTGCAAAATTTGCCTGATAATCACCAAACTTGGCATCTTGAGATGCTTTCAGCATTTCAATTACGGAAGATGGATCGTCCGTCCATGCCAATAAAGCTGGCGTGAATCGAGTTCTGAGTTCATCAAGAATATTCATGTCAAATTTCCAATCACAGGACTCTAATCTCTCGCTTCATGAGAAGATGCTACGGCGAGAGTATTGATGCCCAGAATACACGCTGATAGGGGAGAAAGCTAGAAACTACGGTTTCTGTTAAGCTGAATCCGCTTTGAACGACTGCCAGTCCACTTTTTTGGCATCTGCCCAGAGGCGTTCCAAGTCGTAGGTCTCGCGTGCTTCTTCAGTGAATATATGCAGAACGATATCTCCATAATCACCGAGAATCCACTCACTATCTTTGCCTTCAATGTTGCGTCGATGCGAGGGATCGCGTTTCATTAGAACACGAACCTCTTCAGCAATCGCATGGCTTTGTCTTTGGTTGGCAGCCGTTGTGATAATAAAATAGTCAAACAAAGGAGTAATATCGTAGACATCCAGTACGATGATGTCTTTCCCTTTGAGTCCATCACAGGTTTGAGCACAGAGACAGGCGCGTTCTAAACTGGAGGCACCTTCAATTGAATTAGATTGTTCAGTATTGATTTTCGTAACCTCTAGCCTGTTTCAATCACTTAAAATAACTCTAATGCGTATTGAATAATAAACCCGGCCATGACAACAGAAACCATACTCATCAATTTAATCAGAATATTCAGGCTGGGGCCACTGGTATCTTTAAAAGGATCACCAACGGTATCGCCTACTACTGTGGCTTTGTGCGCATCAGTTCCTTTTCCGCCATGCGCACCAGCTTCAATGTACTTTTTCGCATTGTCCCAGGCGCCACCGGCATTAGCCATCATAATGGCAACTGCAAACCCACTCGTCAAGGCACCAACCAGAAGGCCGACGACGCCGGGAACTCCCAGGAGAAGGCCTACAATGATCGGTGAAAGTAATCCGAGCATCGCAGGTAGAATCATCTCGCGCTGAGCGGCTGCAGTACTGATTTCGACACACGCAGCATAATCGGGTTCGGCTTTATTCTCCATAATGCCTGTGATTTCACGGAACTGACGGCGCACTTCATCTACCATTGCGCCTGCGGCCCGTCCGACTGCTTTCATAGTCATAGCACAAAAGACAAAGGCGACCATCACGCCAAAGAAGACTCCAACAAGCACTTTGGGATTCAACAGAGAGAAATTATAAAAGCGTGAGAAGTCAGGCACTGTTGCTTTCTTGACATCAACAATTTCCCCTCTTTCTAATAGTTTGGAAATGTTAAGCCCATTAATGACGGAGCCAACTTCTGCATTTACAATTTTTTCACGACCGGGAGTGATTTGGGTCAGATTCAGAGCTGGGAATAATAAGAATCCCTGATTGTTATGTTCTGAATCTTGTCCTTCTTTGTTAGCAGTTCGTAATGCAATGCAGTTACTACTCAATTTAAGTGCTGAAGCATTTGCCATATCGTCAGAGATGGTTTCAACAACAGCCGAATGTTCGATCCAGCGTTCATATCCGATACGAACTTCTTCGACATAAGCGGCCAGTAGAGCCAATGCTGTTAACGCAGCAGAGCCAATGGCAAAACCCTTACCGGTGGCAGCAGTTGTATTCCCGAGGCTGTCTAGCGCATCGGTTCTCTCGCGAACAAATGGCTCCTGCCCACTCATTTCGGCATTTCCGCCTGCGTTGTCAGCAATCGGACCATAGGCATCTGTCGCGAGAGTGACTCCCAATGTACTTAGCATTCCCACAGCGGCGATAGCCACGCCATACAAACCCATGGCAAAGATCTGAGCATTTGCAAAGTCAAATCCGGTACACAACCCAAAAGCTAGAAGAATGGCGACCCCGATCACGACAATCGGAACCCAAACGCTATAAAAACCTTCGGCGATTCCAGCGATAATCACTGTTGCTGGGCCGGTCGAAGATTGATCTGCAATAAAACGCGTTGGCCTGAATTCATCGCTTGTTGAATATTCAGTCCATTTTCCGACCAACCAGCCTGCAACGAGACCACAAACAATAGAGCCAAATACACCAAATAAAGAATTGCCAACAACGAGTGGCGAATCAGCGGGAATTCCTGATGACTGAGAGGGAATCACCAGCATCAACCAGACAAGTACAAATGCTGCAATGCATACTCCTATCGCACTACTGTCGATTCCCTTTGCCAAAGCTTTCAGCAGGTTTTTCTGTGATGCTCCTTCTTTTGTTTTCACCATAAAGATTCCGGTGACAGAAAGAAAAATTCCCACAGCGGCAAGACACATTGGAAGCAACAAGCACATCATTTGCATTTTGGGATAACCATGATAGGCGGCAACTCCAAGCGCACCACTGGCGAGAATGGATCCACAGTATGACTCATACAGGTCTGCTCCCATTCCTGCAACATCACCCACATTATCGCCAACGTTGTCGGCAATTGTAGCGGGATTACGTGGATCATCTTCGGGAATACCTGCTTCCACCTTACCAACCAGGTCGGCACCAACGTCTGCCGCTTTGGTAAAGATACCACCGCCAACACGTGCAAACAAAGCCTGGCTACTTGCACCCATACCAAAACAGAGCATGGTCACGGTAATGTCAGCCAGACTCATTCCGACGACCCAATGTAGTACACCAAACCAGAGGCAGATATCGAGCAAACCCAGTCCAACGACTACAAGTCCCATCACAGCACCACTTCGGAAGGCAACTTGTAAGCCGCTGTTTAATGAATCTTTCGCAGCGTGAGCAGTACGTGCACTGGCGAGTGTGGCGGTTCGCATTCCAAACCAGCCTGCCAGGGCAGAAAAGAAGCCTCCCGTTAAAAATGCAAAGGGAACCCACTCTGATTGAGTCTTCAAGCCGAAGGCCATATAAGCCAGCAGTGCACACACGACTGCGAAAAAGATGGTGACTACTTTGAATTGCCGATCCAGATAAGCGCGGGCACCATCTCGCACATGTCCGGCAATTTTTTTCATACTTGCATCGCCTTCGCTTTGATTGACCATCCAGCTGAAGAAGCGGTACGCAGTAAAAAGTGCAAAGATCGCTCCTGCTATGGCAACAAGCCAACTGATCACAACTGTTGCCGATTCGGCATCAGGTGGCGCACTCGTCGAACCTTCAGCAGCAAGCAGAGGTGCTGAGCAGAAAAAAGCGATGATCGTTAAGGTGAGGAGAGTTGTGAGAAGACGAACGGGAGGGAAGCAAGCGCGACAAAGAAATCTCATCCTTAGAGTTAACCCCATGTAAATAAGCCGTTGTAAGTCTTGTTGTAAAACCACAAAACCTGAGTCGGTTTCGGGCAACAGTGATCAAAAAATTTTGAATACTCAAAAAATACAGCTGGAACTCAAGCAAAAGTCTCTATTCGGAGGAGTGTAGCACGTGCAATTAATTTTGCAATAACAGCAACTTAACAAAGTTAGCTAAATGCAAAACTTAGAGGCGTCGAGAGAGACGAGAAAAGAAGAGGGTTGAAAGGAAGGCTGGTCAGCAGAATCAAGATTGTTCTGCTGTACTACGACTAAAGACCTGACTTGTGTCAATGGTATAATCTAAGTCAAATACCTGATCAAAATCGTAGAGATCGACAAAATCTTCCAGGCGATCGTTTTCTGTTTTTCGCATTCTGCCGTGTTCAATCATTTCAAAGACGATTTTTCCAAAATCTTTGGTCGTCGTGATACCCCACTGCTTGAACACGGTTGTGGTCATTAATCCCAGTTGCTTTAAAGCAAGGATTTTGACGCCTTCCAGAAGTTCCTGCCCTGAAACATGGGCTTCTTCCTGCTCACTCTCGTTGGTGACAGGACGTGCATAGAGTTCTTGCGCTTGTTGTAAGGCTTCAAATACAAAGTCGTATGCATTAGGGTGATATTGTAATTTCGGTTGGGAAAGATTTGTTGTCGATGTCATATTTTCACCCATACCCTGAATAATTCTTAATAAACGCCTTTGTCTACATTCTAGTGTTTCGATCTTGGAGACTTTGGTCAAGTCTTTCTTTAAGGATATCAGTTCAGATATTAAAAAATATCATTGTGAATCATTCGAAATTCCACTTGTTTCCCTAACAGGACTTGACTTAGTAAATTCGGGATTTCCCTCTTATTTTACTCACTCGGAGGCGATTCACTTTTCTTCTTTTTGATCACTTCCAGAATATCTTTTCTATGAACAATTGTCTTTTTTGAATCTGCATAAATGACTTGCACACACTCTGAAAGGATTTCCTGATTTGTCACCTTTGCTTCTCCCTGTTTGGTAATGATCGTTGAGCCAATTGGAGGGAGGTCTTTTTTATAACTCTTATAGGTATCGTATTCATATCGCAAACAACATTTCAGTCGACCGCATCTTCCAGAAAGCTTATTTGGATCAAGGGATGTTTTTTGTAGCTTTGCCATTTTCATGGAAACGGGTGGCATTTCAGTCAGGTGAGATCCACAACAAACCGGTTTTCCGCAATCACCAAAATCGGCGAGAAGTTTTGCTTCGTCGCGAACGCCAATTTGCCGCATTTCAATTCGCGACCGATATTTTCGGGCCAATGATTTTACAAGTTCGCGAAAGTCGACACGTTTCTCTGCAAGATAGTAAAAGATAACCCGTTCACCACCAAAGAGATGCTCGACATCTACTAACTGCATTTGTAGTTTATGTTCGTTGACCAATTCCTGGCATCCCAGAAATTCTGCTCGTTCTTCATGGCGACTTTGATCACGTTGGCGATAATCGTCGTCCGTAACCAGCCTGACGATACGTCCTGCTGATGTGGTTTCTTTCATAAAAGAACGGACGCGCTCAGTCGCCGGAGAAAGCACCTCCCCCCATTCGTGTCCCCGTTCACTTTTAATGATGACGGCCGCGTTGCGATTTAATTCTGCAGCTCCCTTCCAGGTGAATTCTGCAATCAATCGAGTGACACCGTATCGAACGATATAGCCTGTAACTTCGTTGTTCATTTATTTATTAAAATTTCATGCAAGCTAGATTGAGTGAGATAGCCATCGCACTACGGAAATGATCATGATGAATAATGACGACTACCAGATAAGATTTTATTATAGCCAATCCGCACCAATCAATACCCACTTGTTTAAGAGAAATTGACATTTTTTTGAAAAGCCGACGATCACATGCAAGATCCTCTTTAAAAAAGGCTTATGATTTCTGAATCTTTCGCAGATCTTCACTCAAGCTCTCGATACACAGAGTGATTGTTGCATTTTGGCTGATTTGTTCTTCTGTCAGAATCATGCGGTCGAGCAAATTCCCAATTTTTTCGATCCGCTCTTCGGCTTCATCTGAAAAACCAGCGACAAATTGTCTAATTTGCTCCGAGTGAGATTCCAAGTCGTAGTTGGCTGCGTACTGGATTGCCTGATGATAAAAATCAGCACAAAATTTAATGATCCATTTGGCCGTTTTCCGTTGCGTCGCTGTTTCACCTCCGATGTCGTCAATGGCCTGTATCACGGATTGAGCGAAGACTTGTGGCTGAAACGGTTTTTTGATCAGTTGTCGTGTAATGTTGACGCGAAGTTCCTCTAAGCTTTCATCCAGTAATTGTCTGGCAGTGCTCAAGGATCCCTCAGCTAATCGTGCCACTTGGGTTGCCCGATCATCAAAATCAACTAATTGCTGTTCGATTAATAGTTCTGCTACATCGTCATCCGACAAATGTCCGAACCGAATTGATTGACAGCGAGAACGAATGGTGGGCAATATCGCATCCAGTTCGTTCGCGATCAAAATCATTAAATAATTTGCAGAGGGTTCCTCAAGTGTCTTGAGCAAGGCGTTAGCGCTCTCTGCATTCATTTTATCTGCATCGTCGATGATCGCGATTCGTCGATCTCCCAGCATAGGACGTAGTGACATTTCATAGCAAATACCTTCTCGCCCGCGCTGTTCGTCCTTGCCGATGATCAGGCTTAACGGGAGAACGGCTTTATCGGGAGGACATTCGACACTGATTAAGTCTGGATGAGTACCAGCGGCCATTTGCTTACATGAATTGCACTCATTGCAACAGACTAATTGATCGACCGGAGTTTGTTGGCAAAAGAGACATTGGGCAAGATGTTGAGCCACTCGTTTTTTCCCAATGCCAGCATCTCCCACAAATAACAGGGCGTGAGGCAGCCGGCTTCGTGACAAGCTGCGATCGAGCATTTCAAGAATCAGCTGATGGCCACGTATTTGATTGGCTATCATTTGTCATCTCATTTCTTTTCAAACGCTGAACGATTTGTTCTATTCCAGTTCTGCTGATGGATCGGGTTTCATTTCATCGATCCAGCCTAACACACTTCCTTCACAAACTTCTGCACCGGGTTGACAATCACAGGAAATAATGGTTCCAGAGCAGGGGGATTCGACGTCAAATGTAATACCTGGTATCAGCAGTTCGACGACACGATCTCCCGCCAGAACTTGTTCCCCGACTCGACTCAACCACAAACTGACTTTCAATTTTTGGTCTGCACTACCCAGATGAGGAACAAGAATTGGTGTCGCCATTCAGGAATCAGTTCCCAGAACCGCAGCCATTTCGCCTGCGTTGTAACTGGAACGCACAAAGGGACCGCTGGCTACCAGCTTGAAACCCATGGCTCGAACTTGATCTCCTACCTCATCAAATTCTTCAGGTGGGAGAAATCGTTCAACTGGTAAATTCTCGGGAGTCGGTTGCAGATATTGACCAATGGTGATCATATCACAGCCTGCAGCCCGGAGATCAGCACAGACTTCCAGGACTTCTTCCCTGGTTTCTCCTAGTCCCAGCATCAGACCACTTTTTGTTGCAATCGAAGGATCTGTTTCTTTGACTTGAATCAATAAATCGAGTGTTCTCTGGTATACGGCATTCCGTCGCACTCGATGGTAGAGTCGTGGTACCGTTTCCGTATTATGATTGAAGACATCGGGGCGTGCTTCAATGACTCGATGGATCGCTTTACGATCGCCTCGGAAATCCGGTGTTAAAACCTCAATGTCGGCTCCTGTACGTTCGCGGACAGCCAGGATACACTTATAAAAATGGTCCGCTCCGCCGTCGGGTAGGTCATCGCGAGTGACCGAAGTAATCACAACATGCTTGAGTCCCAAACGCTCTGCTGCTTCAGCGACACGTTCAGGCTCATCAATTTGAACTGTTTCTGTCTTTCCCTTTGCGATAGAACAGAATCCACAAGGCCGCGTGCAGACATTTCCCAGAATCATCAGCGTCGCCGTTTTGTGGGACCAGCATTCCGTTCGATTAGGACACTTTGCACTTTCACAAACGGTAACAAGATTTAAATCATCAATCACATGACTTGTATATGACATACCCGGTTTGGGAAGAGGTCTTTTCAGCCATTTGGGGAGTCGCTGTCTTGGGGCAGGTTGAGGGTCTGACAATATATTAAGCGTGGACATAAACGTTTTTCTTCACTTTATGTAATAAGGGGTGTTTTGTAAAAAAGTGGGTTTCCTGATATCCAAATTTCGTCGCAAGCTGTCTCACAATACTTTCGCGGACAGAACTCATACTGGCTTCCCGCGTGAGAATTGCAGACAGCGATGTAAGCCTGTGATCATACTGATTGGAATCAATCAAGCGTAGTAATTTCATATCCGGTGAAACATTGATGTAGAAACCATAGTAAGAAATCCAAGATTGAATCGCAGCCCCCACGCTGGCAAACTGCCCACAACGGCTAAAAATTCCGGTCGTTTCCGGTTGGGTTTCTGCTTCGACTCGTTGTTCTGCTGCCATATCAATGATTGCTTGTTTCACTCCGCTCTGGTAATCGTGAACACATATTCCAAGTTGGTTCAGAGGGAATAAGGGGTAAACGGCCAATTGTCCTGGTGCATGCATCAGGGCTCCTCCCCCCCGATTGAGCCAGCGAACGTCAATCTGCCCCGATTGAAACTCCTGATAGTATCTTGTTAACTGGCTACGGCTTCCCTCTCGCCCCACTGTGATGATCGGAGGATGTTCACAGACAAAGACGACTGCCTGGTCTGTTTGTTGCCCATGCATTTCCTCTAAGGCGTGCTTTTGCAAGGTCAACAGAGAATCAAAATCGACACACCCCAGCATGTATATTTTGATCGCCCGGTTTTGTTTTTGCAAAAGATCAGAATTAGAAGAATGAGTTTTCATAGTTATTGAAACCAGTGAAGAAACTTGCTTCAACAAATGACTTTGCTGCTGCACACAGACATTTTCGACGATTCGAGTTACGAGTCAATCGTAGGGAGCTTGGATTTCATGACTCGCTATGTCAGGGAGCCAAGCTATATGTAAATGTATACGTTTGCAGATGGCAATCAAGCCGGAATACCATTTCATTTTACTGTTGGAACTGACAAAACCAACTACGTAATGCCTTATAGAATTTAAACTTGAGATACATTTCAGCATTACTGGCTAAGTGGAACCTAAGAAATCGTCATAATCAGGAAATCTTATTATTTCCGTTTATTTTAAAAAATTGGAATATCTCATTCAATTTTGAGAATCCCTACATCCGATTAAGAGAGATGGATAAGAGCCATACCGCAGTTTGTAATTTATTTGAACTCACCTGCTCACACCAAACTCGTCACGTCAATCCAAATCAATGCTCAATCCTATCCAGCAGTAAATTCCAATCGGTAAGGAGAAACAAAATGCGACGCGGAAAAAAGATGCTCGCGATATTTTCAACTATGGTAATGAGTGCGAGTATCGCTGCCGCCGATGACCGCATTTTCGAATCGAAGTCTCCCTTCGATGCGATTCCCCCATCAAAATCGTCAAACCAATTTTTCTCGAATCAGAATGATAAAGTGAAATCTTCTGAGGGAAGAATTACGATTTCTCGACCGAATCAGAAATCGACCACGACGAAACAGCTTTCACCTTCAAAGCAATCAGCGAAAGCCAAACTTTCCAAGGTTCCCAACTATTACAAGGAACTCTTCGGTCAGGAACGTCCTTATCGTCGATTGGAAGACAAGAAGCTGACACCACAGAGTAATCGCTCAACATTCCAGCAAGTTGGTCATGCTGAATCTGCTGCCAAACAGAACAAATATCGCTTTGAAGAATTTTCTTCTCAACAGGCTGACCAGAAAAAAATTGTGCATGCTGAATTTCAACGTGGCAATAATCAGTCCCGTAATGGTAGGATTCAACAGGTCAGTGCAGGTCCAAAAAATAATCAGCAATTTCGATTGCCTACTGATTTTAATCAGACAAATTCCCAAAAACCAAATGTTACGATTCCACGAATTCCGAACCGGAAAGGTAGTGAAAAGAAACATCAGTTAACATTTGGAAACCCTCAAACCAAGGACAATTCGACTCGGCCTACTGGAATTACGATTTCAGCGCCCATTCAAAATCGTAGCGTGATTCAAAGAACTCCAGAGCCTGTTGGTGTGTCTTCTAAAGTCTCTACCTCTAAAGTTTCTCACAAGTGGACTAAGAAGACTGAGATCAATGTCGGCCAGGAATGTAAGTTTGAACTTGAAATCAAGAATGAAGGCCAGCAAACTGCCAGCGATGTACTTGTGGAAGTCTTCTTCCCCGTTTCAGTCCGATTGACGAATGCTGTACCCCAACCAACTTCGAGTCGTGATCACCTGGAATGGAAGTTTGGATCGTTAAAAGCGGGTGAAACAAAAATCATCCAGATTTCTATGATTCCCAGCCAGCGTGGTGCAATCTCAGCGAGTGCCAATGTTCGGTTTACAAACTCATCATCTGAATCATTTACGGTTGCAGAGCCACTATTGCAAGTTGCTGTGAAAGGGCCAACAAATGTCATGATTGGAGAGCCTGCTTCTCAATCAGTGACAATTTCCAACCCAGGAACAGGAACCTTACATAATGTGATTCTGGAAGCAGAAATCCCACCAGGATTAGAGCATGTCACTGCTGAATTTTTACAAATGCAAGTCGGCTCTCTGAATCCTGGCGAGACTCGAACGATTCGCCTAGCTTTGGCTGCTGTGCAGGGTGGCGAGCAGACTGTACGAGTTCGTGCGAAAGCAGAAGGTGGTTTGACTCAATCCACTCAAGCACGTGTGAATGTCATTGCTCCCAAAGTACAAGTTGCCATTGATGGTCCCGGCCTTCGCTATAAAGGTCGCAATGCACAGTACGTCATTACGACTATCAATGACGGAGCCGCTGCGACAAACAATGTGAGAGTTTTACACAGAGTTCCTGATGGCTTTGAATTTGTCAGTGCCGATCATGGCGGGCAGTTTAATCCAGAAGACTCAACCATCAGCTGGTTCCTTGGTCGTATGGAGCCAGGTCAGTCTTCAAATGTGAAACTAAAGTTGAAAACTAAGACAATCGGTAACTACGTCCATCATGTTCGGGCTGTCTCTGAGCACAATGTCAAATCAGATGCTCAGCTACAAACTCGAATTGAAGGAACGGCACAACTTGTTCTGGAAATTTCCGATCTGGATGATCCCGTTGAAATTGGTGCTGAAACAGGTTACAAACTGAACGTCAAGAATGATGGTAGCAAATCTGCTTCGAACGTTGCGATCTCATGCGAACTTCCACCAGGAGTCCAATTGATCTCAGCAACCGGTCCTACACAGCATATCGCCGAAAATGGTGTTGTTGTCTTCAAATCTTTGGGAGACCTGGCACCGGGAGACTCGGTTGAGTATCAAGTGATCGTGCGAGGGACTGTCGAAGGGAATCAACGTTTCAGAGCACGTCTTGCCAGCGACTCCATTCGTGATCCACTCATCTTTGAAGAGTTGACTCGATTCTATCGAGACTAGTGAGAATCACTCTGTGATACGAAAAACGAAACCAGGTCAGTCTTGAACTGACCTGGTTTTTTCGTTTTATAACAGTCTATTTTCAGCTCAGCGGTAGCATATTCTTAAAACTACTGATTTCTCTGCCAGACCACTAATTGATGATGTGGATTCCCTTTTTTCCCATTGGATACTTTCAGTATTAGAGAATTAAGTGCCCGGTTCTGTTTGAGAACTTGTTGGAACTCACTCAGATTGTGTACCGGAGTACCCGCTACTTCTTCAATCACATCGTACAGGTTGACAACTCCGTACAGCGGGCTTTTTTGAGCCACATCCATCACGAGTAATCCTGATTGCGATGTTTCAAATCCCAGTTGAATCGCAAGCTCTCTATTCATGGTATAGAGTTGTAAGCCTGTCACCTCTGCTTGATCGTTATCGTTCTTGATACGCTGAAAGCTGGTGGGTTCTGCAGCTGGTCCAATTCGAATCGAAGACTGTTCAGACTCTCTTTTCTGCTTCCGTTCCAATTCATCCAGAATTTTTCGATTAGCCAATTCCACCATGACATTGATTTTTCGGCCATTCCTGAGCAGCACAACATTAGCACGTTTATCAATTGGTGTCAGACTCACTAAATTGATCAAGTGATTTTGATCCAGGACATCGATTCCGGCAAAGCTGAGAATGATATCATCGTATTTCAAATTGGCTCGGGAAGCGGGGGTATTTGAAATGACTTTCACAACACGGGCACCACGTACGCGGTCCATTTTCAATCGATTCGCGGTCGCGATGCTAAATTCTGGATCAAGTTGAACTCCCAGGTAAGCGCGATAGACTTGCCCATACTTGACAAGCTGATTGAATACATGACGCACAAGTTTACTGGGGATACTGAAACCAATACCATCATTGCCCCCACTGTTAGATGCAATCGCTGTATTGATGCCGATGATTTTCCCCTCAAGGTCGATTAAAGGGCCTCCACTATTTCCAGGATTGATGGCAGCGTCTGTTTGCAAAAAGTTTTGGTTAAGAACTTCGGAACCGCTGCCCAGCTGGAGAGAGCGACGACCTTTCGCACTGATGATTCCCAAAGTGACTGACTCACTTAAACCAAAAGGACTTCCCATCGCCAATACCATATGTCCGATATCCAGGTTATCACTGTCTCCCCAATCTGCGGGCGAAAGACCACTCGCGTTTACCTTTAATACGGCGAGGTCAGTATCTTTGTCTTCCCATTTACGGAGCGGGTGAATGATCCGCCCATCGTGCAATTGAATCGAAATGGACCGCCCATTTGAACCTCGGACGACATGTCGATTCGTGACGATAAACAAACCGGAAGTTTCTTCGCCTCGTACGATAACACCTGAGCCGGTTTCTTCGACCGCACCACGTGGCGTTTGTCGTTCACATTGAATATGAACAACACTCGGAGTTGCCAGTTTCGCAATCTTCGCGAGATGCTTACTGCCTTCGTGTAGCGATGAAAGAGGGACAGAAGTCGAAATCTGCTGTCGAGCGATTCCCTGTGCAGGAACCTTTGCTTCCAGATGTTTTGAGTTTAAGGGAGACTCAAACCAGGTGCTCCACAATGAAGCAGAGAGAGTAAACGCAAGCACGAAAACGAGCGTGTATCGATTTTTCATTTTGCAAGTCTTTCAGCGGGACCCAGGACCGATATTTTTGCATTCCAGCTATTTCTAGCTACGGCAAAATAAGGCACTCCTTCGCCAACTGCCGGACGATTTTGCATACAGGAAACCAGCAATTGATAAAGATTTGCTGAAGTGATTTCCTACATTGCTAAGGATCACACTCCTGATTGAAATCAATCTCTTTCAGAACCAAACTATCGATGGAAAATGGAATGGCTTGTGAAGAGATCGATCAACTCGCAATCAAGTCGTAGAGAACCTCTTTTCCTGATATCGGAAAGAGAGTTTATTTTTCCATATCCAAATCATGGATTCTGACATCTTGATCGTTAAGCCGACCTTCAAATTCGTAGGCATTCTCCCAATCGCTACCAACATCATTACTGGGTAAGCCCATTGATTCGCGCTTTTGCGCACAATCGACGCAAAACATGGTATACGGAACTGCCTTAAGTCGAGCAATGGGGATATTTTTGTTACAGGCCTCGCAATGACCGTAGCGCCCTTCTTGAATCAGTGAAATTGCGCGACGAATCTGCACTAATTCTTGCGACTCAATTTCTGCTAAGTGAGACTCTAACCCCTGACGGGTTTCGCGAATCGCCGCATCGCCGCTGTCTTCTACAATCGCACGGCTGGCAGAGGAGCCCTCTGAACTACCAGACACTAGTTTTTTGAGTACATCTCGTCTATTTAACAGTTGCTTATGCAACTTGACTATTGCGTCTTTTCGTACCACGTCTCTTCCCCTCATAATTATCAAATTCGGCAAGTAGATTCAAAAGCTGCTATTTTAAAAAGCATAGCTTTTAAAAATGCTCAAGTGATGAGAAACCTCTCCAATCAAATTGCATTTTGAGGGAACCCATCTGTTCGTATTATTCTCTACGTGAATTAAATGTCGATAGTTGGAAACTTTCTAAAGGTTCATGTATTACACAAGTTCATTTTCAAAAATGACTTATGAAAACTCTTTTTGTCATGAGACAGAAAAATCATCTCTTTGGTCACCTGCGAGAACTAAATAAACAATAATTGAAAATAAGATCACATACGTATACATTTTACATGCTGGTTTGGCTCTCCTGATATTGACCCATTTGACTGATTCCGATGTAATACGCGGCCTGCTTTTCTGAGCCATCCTTCTGGCTCAACTTCTCTGACGATAATCAGCGATTGGGAAACGTGTTCACAACCTTCGACCGTTATTTGCTAAAACGATATTTCCATGTCTTCATTATTGGTTTCATGGCGACCTATGGTTTGTATATGGTCTTTGATGGATTCACCAATATTGATGAATTTCAAATGGCCGTAAAAAGTGATTCGTCGACCAGCTTGCTCGCGGTGATGATTCAGCACTACTTGTATCAATCCAGCATTTTCTTTGATATGATCAGTCCAATCCTAACTGTGCTTTCTGGTGTTGTTGTCTTTTCTTTAATGGTTCGTCACGGCGAACTCAACCCCGTTCTTTCAGCAGGTATTCCTACATACCGACTGGCAATTCCATTAGCATTCGCCACAATCACAGTCAACTGTTTTGTCGTCGCAAACCAGGAGCTTTTAATCCCGAAGATTGCCGATAAAGTTCAAGCTAATCGTGGTGATGCAAGTAATAGTCTTCAATTTGTGGAACCCGTTTATGATTTCAGTACAAGGATTATGATTAACGGGCTGGAGCTCTCCCTCACAGAACAGAAAATGTCCAACGCAGAATTCGTGCTCTCCAAACCTACCGTACATGATTTTGTAACACTTAAAGCGAAAACCGCTTTCTATTTTGCAAAAACACCAGATTCCCCGGGAGGCTGGTTACTCAAAAATGCCTCACCAAAGTATGATGATCTGGAAATTGCAGAATTCGCAAAAGAAATGATTCTTCCCGGAGAAGATCCAAACGATGTTTTTGTTGTGTCTGATGTCGGCTGCGATCAACTATGCAATCGGAATTCCAGTTCGTTGATCTCAACCCCTGAGTTAATCGCGAGAATCAATAACCCGTCCTTTAGTGATCTCTCCATCCGAAAACAGACGATGGATTTGCATTCTCGGTTAACCAGCCCTCTTATGAATCTGATTGCCGTGATGGTTTCGATTCCGTTTGTGCTTCGCAAAGAGAGTCGTAGTCAGATTTTGAATATCGCTATTTGTTCGTGTGTCATGGGCGGACTGTTTGCCATTTCTCAATGCTTTTTTTATCTGGGAAGTTCCAGGATGATCACACCAGATCAAGCTGCCTGGTTTCCTGTGATTACAAGTGGAACGCTCGCCGCCTGGTTTTCGAATCGTGTGTGGACTTAGTTCACTTGCGCTTTCGAGACTTAGCCACTCTGTCCCAGGTCCATCAATTGGCCAAATCGTTCCAGTACGCGAACTTTTAATGGCGCAAATCGGGGTTGGTCGAATTCTCCTTTTTCTACCAGACGCAAAGCCACTTCGCGCGTTTCGTGCAATATTGCCTCATCTCTACGCAGGTCAGCCACACGTAAGGGCAATTCTCCATGCTGTCTCGTTCCAAAAATATCACCGGGACCACGCGTTTGAAAATCGGCTTCGGCGATCTTGAATCCATCGTTTGTCTCTTCCATCGCGGAAAGTCGTTTTAGTGCATCCTCACTTTCGGTATAAGAAAAGAGAAAACAGTTTCCCTGATGTACCCCGCGTCCGACCCGTCCTCGTAGTTGATGAAGTTGCGATAAACCAAAGCGGTCAGCTTGTAGAATCACCATCAATGTGGCGTTAGGAACATCAACCCCCACCTCGACAACCGTTGTGGAAACCAGAACCTGGATGTCTCCCTGATGAAACTGGCTCATAATTTCCGCACGTTCTTCACGGTCGATCTGACCGTGTACTAATCCGATTGAAACCGAAGCGAGTTCGCTTTTCTGAAGTCTACGATAAACTTCTTCTGCACTAAAACGACGATTTTGTTCATCACCCGATTCTATGCTCGGACATACAATATAAGCTTGTCTGCCCGTTGCAATTTGGGCTCGTAAAAAGTCCCATGCTTTTTTACGTTGCGGATTCGTAGAAACGCGACTTGTGATCACTGGCTGCCGACCGGGGGGTAACTCGGTAACGACGGAGATATCCAGTTCTCCAAACTGAGTCATGCAGAGGCTACGTGGAATCGGTGTCGCCGTCATCACCAGCATGTGAGGCGTATTTTGATCGCTCGTAAAGTGAGCGCGTTGCATCACGCCAAACTTATGCTGCTCATCAATAATGACCAGTCCAAGATCGTGATACTTCACATCTTTTTGCACAACGGCCTGCGTGCCGATAATCAGTTGCTGCTCACCGGATTCAATCTGTTCCAATGTCGCTTTACGTTCTGAAGCTGATAAGCTGCCCGTGAGCAGGCAGCGTTTCACGCGGCTCTCTTTTAAAATTTCGTTGATCGTCTCCCAGTGCTGCACAGCCAGTAATTCAGTCGGTGCCATGAGTACCGCTTGATAACCACCGGCAATCGTTGACAGCATGGCGTAAATCGCGATTGCCGTTTTCCCCGCGCCCACATCGGCCTGCAGCATGCGATGCATGGCCCGGCCCGATCCCAAATCGTCGCTGACTTCCTGAATCGCCTGGTTTTGCCCGTCTGTTAAGTCATAAGGAAAGAGCCGACGGATTCGAGCATCGACCTTGGCGGTCACCTTCAAGAGTGGTGCATTATCCACACAGGTCCAGAGTCGGCGGCGCATGGCCAGTGCCAACTGAAATTCTAAAAGATCATCATAGATCAGCCGATGTACGCCGGCATGATATTCTTCCATCGTTTGAGGTTTGTGCATTTGAATCACCGCTTGCGACAGGGGAGTCAGTGATTGTTCCTGCAAAAACGCTTCCGGTAAATAATCGGGGATCAGATGCGCGTATTCATCGACGACCGCGCGGATCAGACGTCTGATCTGGTACATCTTGAGTCCCTCGGTCAGACTGTATTTGGGTAAAATTAAGCCTTGAGGATTATCCAGATCTTCTTCCAATACCTGATATTGAGGATGAGACATCTCCCATTTTCCGGAACGCTTTTTGGCTTTGCCAGAAAACATCAATAACTGACCTTGGAAGAAACGCTTGATCACCCAGGGTTGATTGAACCAGGTTCCCTTCAAAAAACCGTCGCCACAATCCAGGAGGATTGAAGTAATCGTACGGCCTCGGGAAATCGTGCGGGCATCAAGGTCGACCACTTTTCCACAAACCGATGCAACCTGATCATCTTCCAGTTCGTTCACGGGACGAACGTCCGTCAGGTCGAGTACACTGCGTGGCAAATGCCAGAGCAGGTCTTCAACCGTTTGAATCCCGATTCTGTGCAGTAACTCGGCGCGTTCTGGCCCTACTCCATTAAGAAATTGAACAGGAGTTTCCAGAGGGGATTCGCTCATCGTTTTCCGGAACCATATGGTTACAAATCAGACTGATTCTGCAGTTTCAACGCGTAGTCAACCGCCAGTTCATCGCAACGTTCGTTTTCCGGATGACCACTGTGGCCTTTAATTGTGGTGAACTTGACTTCATGCTGCTCCAGCAGTGTATCTAGTTTTCGCCAGAGTTCTTCATTTTTCACTGGTTTCCAACTCTTGCCTTCGCGGCGTCTCCAGTTATTTTTTTTCCAGTTTGGCATCCATTCTTGAGATCCTTTTGCCACATAAACGCTGTCCGTAATAATTTCGACTCGTGAAGTGCGCGTCAGTAATTCCAGGCCAGAAATCACCGCCTGCAATTCCATTTGGTTATTGGTGGTAACAGCTTCTCCCCCGGAAAACTCTTTCTCGGTCCCGGTAGAGGGATGTCGCAGAATAATTCCCCAACCTCCTGGTCCCGGGTTCCCTCGGCAGGCACCATCGGTATAGATTTGCACAAAGGGAAGCGGCTCCGTATTCGCTGACTGATCTGGCATAATATTACGGCGCAGGTTTCACAAGGAGATTATAACGAATGTCACACGAGTACAGAATTAATTAAGCAAAGAATCACATCGAACGAGTGAATGAATCTGCACTTCGTATGGGAAAAGAACGGATGGCAGATGCGTGCCGACTATCGTTCTCGATAGACAATACGTCCACGGTTCAGATCGTAAGGCGAGACTTCAACAACCACTTTATCTCCGGGAACAATCCGGATAAAGTGTTTTCGCATCTTACCTGCCACGTGAGCCAGAACCTGGTGACCGTTTTCCAGTTCTACTCGAAATTGAGTATTTGCCAGTGCTTCTGTCACTGTACCTTCGACTTCAATGGCCTCTTCTTTGGCCATAACAATTGTATCCTATCCAATAGAGTTCATAAAATGGGGAGAAACGAAACGATTCCTACAGACCTAACTCCTGTCTGCTTCTGATCATTCAGAAATTGGGAGCCACGCTGTGCCGCTTATTGTGACAGGGAATCGACGATTATGCCAGTCTGAAGAGAGTCCCAACAGACAATCCCGGAAATTCCCCCTGGAAAAATCGGAATTCGATCCGGATTTCCATAATTTTATAACAACTTTTCCAAATTTTACCGAGACCGATTTCAAACATGAGGTAGATTTAATGTATAGCGAAGGCACTTTGACAGAGAAATTACGCCAGCGTCGTGCTCATGATGTCGGCTGGCGATGATACACCATATTCCTGTTTGTTTGAGAGGTCGTAGATATGAAATTTCTGAAACGTTTTATTCGTGAAGAAGATGGTCCGACCTCTGTAGAGTATGCTGTCATGTTGGCCGCGATATTGATGGCTTGTATCGCTGGAATCGCCGCTGTCGGAAATCAAACGAATTCCATGTTTGAAAATGCCAAGACAGAACTGGAAAATCACGGCTGATTCAAGTGGACGACGTTCTGCCTGCCATCTTGTTTCGATCGAAAAGATGTTTGTCTCACCTCTCAGTGTGAGTTCTGTGCGATCTCTTTATTAATTGCGCAGAGCTTGTTGAAACCCGTGTTTTCTGGAATTACACTGATTCGTTGACTGATGAAACAGCTATCGTAGAACAAAACCACTCATTTCCAGGTTCAGAGAACTGGTATGCCTGACTGCTTTATCGCTTTGGGAGGAAATCAGGGAAACGTGCGGGAAACCTTTGCCCATGCGCTGGATCGACTCAACCAGCATCCTGAGGTCTCACTGATCAAGACCAGTCAATGGATTGAGACGGCACCTGTAGGCAATCAAACCAATGATACCTTTTTAAACGGGGCCGCACATCTGAAGACGACGCTTTCACCCGAAGCGATGCTGGCAGAATTACAGACCGTGGAAACAGAAATGGGCCGCACTCGGGAAGTCCGTTGGAGTGCGCGTACACTCGATCTGGATCTCCTCCTCTACGATCAAGTTGTTTTAGAAACCGCGGGCTTGCTGATTCCTCATCCCGCGTTCTGGTATCGCCGTTTTGTACTCGACCCACTTACAGAAATCGCTCCCGAAGTCATACACCCCATTAAAAAAGTGACGATCAAAAAACTACAACAACGTTTGCTGAAACGGCCCTTCGTGTTCTCACTGGCTGGCTTACCTGCTGAAGAAACTGCGGCCATCATTCAAGAATTAAAACGACATTATCCTCAAGTGGCTTTTTGTCATTGGGAAGCCTCAGAAACCACTCCCCAATCGATGACCCCCACTTTGATTGCCTGGTTCGACACTGAGAAGTCAGATACCAGCTTTGAATCGCTGCCTGAGATACCCCGCATCGACGTTTCCGAATATAGGAATAATACTGGACAAATTATACACATCTTACAATCTGCGCTGGATTTCTAATCAAAATCGTCTATACTAATTCATAAAGGTTCGCCGATATTTTTATATGGCTAACTAGATTTGTTGAGATGGATACCAAATAGCTAGTCATCCCTACCTTTAAACATCCCACCGTGTTGAATTTGGAGACCTGAAACCATGCTGAAGATCTTGGGTTCTCAGAAAAGTCAATTTTGTGATCGGATCACTCGCAGAAATTTTCTGCAGATTGGTGGTCTTGCTTTAGGCGGAATGTCTCTTCCACAGTTGCTCCAGGCCGAATCAGCAACGCCGCAAAAGAAACAACACAAGGGGATCATTATGATCTTCTTGCCCGGTGGCCCTCCTCATCAGGATATGTGGGATATTAAAGTTGACGCGCCCAGTGAAATCCGTGGCGAATTCAACGCGATTCAAACCAACGTCTCCGGCATTGAAATTGGCGATCAATTTCCGCGCATGGCACAAATGGCCGACAAGTTTGCTTTCATTCGTTCTATGGTTGGTTCGGACGGACGGCACGATGCATTCCAGTGTCTCTCCGGCCAACGTTTCAATAACCAGCCACTCGGCGGTTGGCCTTGTTTGGGATCTGTACTTTCACATAAATATGGAGCCGTTGATCCTGCGGTACCTGCGTTCCTCGGGCTGTCTCCCAAAATGGGCCACATGCCCTGGTCACGTGCCGGCGAGCCCGGTTTTCTTGGCTTGTCACACGCGCCCTTCCGCCCCAACGGCGAAGGCATGGCAGACATGACGCTCAACGGCATTACCCTGGATCGTCTCGACAATCGGAAACAGGTGCTCGGTTCACTCGATCGTTTCCGCAGCCAGGTCGATGCTTCGGGAATGATGAAAGGTCTCGATTCATTTACAGAGCAGGCGTTCGGCATCTTAACCTCCAGTAAGTTGGCGGATGCATTAGACATCACAAAAGAAGATCAGAAACTCCGCGATCGCTATGGCAGAGGAACCGCGAAAAAAGCCGCCGACGGTGGACCGAAACTGCTTGATGATTTCTTGACCGCCCGTCGCTTGATCGAAGCGGGTGCCCGCTGCGTGACGCTTGCCTTCAGTCGCTGGGACTGGCATGGCGGCAACTTCAAACGCGGACGACAGGACATGCCAATGTTGGATCAGGGGGTCACCGCGTTGATCGAAGACCTTGAAAATCGAGGCATGCTCGACGATGTGACCGTTGTTGTCTGGGGTGAATTCGGACGGACTCCCAAGATCAATCCGAATGCAGGCCGCGATCATTGGCCGCGTGTCTCGACCGCGCTCCTGGCCGGTGGCGGCATGAAGACGGGGCAGGTCATCGGTTCGACCAACAGATTGGGCGAATACGCAGAAGACCGTCCGGTCCATTTCCAGGAAGTCTTTGCCACCCTGTATCACAATCTGGGAATCAACGTGGAAACGACCACCGTCACCGATCTGCAAGGACGGCCTCGTTATCTGGTTGACAATAATGCGTATAAGGTCATGCGTGAACTGGTTTAATAAGTTCATAAAGATCACCACCACACTAAGATTCGCTTGACACACTCGCGACGAGTTTTCCTCTTCCCTTTCGTGCGGCACCCCGGTGAATTTTTTGCACTTGACGTCGTCGCGCCGTTCTCGAAACTCCCTGATTCTGCGTCGCGCGCGCGAGGCGCGTTTTTCTGAGCACTGCTCGCCGCGCACCACCTCAGTTTGTGCATGCGAAAAAGCATCGTTTTTTCCACATTTTCACCTGAAATACCAGAACTGGTTCTCCATGTCTCGTACCGAGTCACTCCTTTTGAGCACGCTTTCTGAATCCGCAAGTGAAACCAAACCGCGATTTCGTACCACATCTCAGACAAAACTGCGCAAATCTTTCTGTTGACCCGTGTGTGCCATTGGGCATGATGAGTCTCACTCAACAAAGAAAGCTCGCGTTTAAATAAAGGAATGACGAACATGACCAACCTAACCTCTCAAGGGAAAACAAAGCTCACCAGAGAACAGCAAATTCAATTAGTGCAGCTTGTAAAACATTTACTCAGTCTCGGAAAACATCTTTTAGAGATCAAACGAGCCATTAATCTGGAATTCAATCTTTCCACACGTTCGATTGATCGTTATATCACCCGTGCCCGCCGCGAGATGATGGAACGTTTAGAAGTACCGATTGAACAGTTACGTGCTGAATCGTTTTTCTTCTATGTCAGTGTGATCAACGATGCCAAGTCCACCCAACGCGAACGCCTCCGCGCCCGCGAACGCATCGATAAGCTGTTAGGCCTCGACAAACCGATCCAATCCCGCGGCAACCTCTGGCAACTCAACCTGACCCCGGACGACATCCAAAACATGTCCGACGAAGAACTGGAAGCCGCCTACCAGAGCCTGCTGAAAGAAGCCAACGAGCAACAACCCACACCATACCGAATAGCGCCCATTACCCCTAGCTGAAAATTGGGAAGTGCACAAAACGCGTTCCTCTAAACAAAATGAAATCAGGACTACCACGAAAGACACGAAACTCACGAAATTCTATCAGCGACAGTTCATTGGGGGCGACTGGTAACAGACTTGACGAAACAGAATGGTCATTGAGTATACGTAGGGGCAAACCCACGTGTTTGCCCGTCAGGGTTGGTGTGATTGTGGTGCGTCGAGCGGATGATTTGCGAGGTTCCATTTTGGGAGTGAATCGATGGAACGTCGTGAGGCGGGGCGACACATGGGTCGCCCCCTACGAGTGTGATGTTTGTTGGGCAATATCAGACTCCGGTTATCTTTTTAATATCACACCAATGACGACGGCAGCGTCGTAGTTTTTCGTGAATTTCGTGGTAGTAAAAAGCCGAATTGTCATGACAGTGACATTCAATAGTGCGCAAATTTCAAAGCGATCAAACAGTCCCATGAGCGACAGTGCGCTAGCACTCGGTAATTCGAAAGACCAATTTCACTCACAACAGTGATACTGAGCCCCGACGGTTGATCTTACAATCCAGACTGCAGTTCACCAAATTCTGGTCCCATGATTTATTAGGATCTGGAAATTGTACCAGCGTTTTATTGGTGGTTTGTTTTGTGGGGGGGGTAAAAATCGTTACGACCTGTTGGTAATCAGATGTGCCAATTCGGCGTCATTCATATTCTCAAGGTTTAGAATCGACGCATAAGGATCTCCCGGCAATTCAAGGGCACGCGCAAATGCTGGTTCGGTTTTCAGCCCTTGTTGTTTGAGTTGCAGTACGATGCTTCTTAACTTTGGTTCGAGATTGAGGAGTCGTTGTTCGATGTTGAAATGCCGAACACCCCACTGTTGATTTGTGGGAATCGTTTGGCAGAACAGCTCAATCTCCCAATCATATGCCTGGAATTGAACGACGACCGAGTTTTGATTCTGCAAATTGGAATTGCGGCATTGAAAATTGTTAAATGTGCTGAATTCGATTGATGCTACATCTTTGAAGCGCGCAAGATCATTGGCTGAGCAGGCAATGTCTATGTCGCTGGTTTCAAGTTCGATCCCGAGTGGTGGAGTACCAATAATTTGAGGATCGAATTCGCGGAGTCTGGCCAGTATTGAAAGCTTTTGGATCACTTGTTCAAAATCAAGACGCATTAAACTGGATTACTGACTGTATGAGGATTAAGAGTCCATGTAAGTCCCTGATTTGAGATGACTGCGATACGCGACTGACCTGGCAGTGCTAATGCATTACACGATTCTCCACTCCAAATTGAGTGGGATGAATCATGTAGAGTTTTGCAATCGAACTCGATAAATACAACTCGACGTGCCTCTTTTTGATCCAGAAAGCCAAACGGTCATGAAAGTCTCAGCGATCAACGGCAGTCTCATTACAGTTTGGTAAGTCTCTAAAACTAATCTGATTGCGTTCTCATTTGATTATATTAATTCACACAATAAATACATATGCAAAATAATTGCAATTTATATCAATGTTTATTATGCTCAGCTTTAGTATCTTACAAACGAAATCAAATACAGATAGCAGTTGAAGTGCTTTCTTCAGGTGGCTCAAACGTGGTATGGCGGCTGTTTAATAGACATTCTGCATTTCCTCAAGCTGGACTCCCTTTGGCGAAGTAGATCGCGAGATGTTCATCGAATATACAAATATGATATTGATGATGAGCGCGATCCTGGGCTGTCTATTCTGGGCACTGCAGATAACAGAACCCTATTTTGCAGTAGTGCTATTTATAAGTAACTTATGGATCGTCTTAAAAACAGCTGTTAACTCTCAGAATCGTTTTCAGAATATGGTATTTCATTTACTGGTTCTGATTCTGTTGTGTTTCACATTCTTTTATGCAGAAAAAACTTCAGAAACAAACTTGTTCTATCATGGGCCTTTTTCCGCTCCTGTTGTCGCAGTAATGGTTCTGATCCTGCTTCTATTAGATCTATTCAAATTAGCTCCAGAAAACTAACGATATCAAAATGCAGAACAGACCATCATTTCCGATGTTTAAGCTGTTAATATGTTCGTTATCTGTGTTATTGATCGTTTTTTTTCTGTTTCTTCCTACGATTGAATTTTTCTCTGACGACTCGACACTACAAAGCACGGCCTCGTCAAACGAGCTGGAAGATCAGTCCCTTTACGATCTGATTCTCTTGTATGCTACAAGCCTGTTTGCAACGGTTTCGTTTTTTGCGCTCGGTGCAGCGGTTGGCAGCTATCTGAATGTCATTGTTTATCGCGTACCCAGAAAGCTTCCTCTCACATTCAGTCGATCTTCATGTCCAGCATGTGGCTCACCCATAAAACTCTCTGACAATATTCCCCTCATAAGCTGGCTTCGTCTCAAGGGGCGGTGCCGTGACTGCCAGGCACCCATTAATATCCGATATCCATTGGTCGAGTTTTCTGTAGCGGCTATTTTTTTAATACTCTATTTTCGAGAACTCATTTCAGGTGGTGCGAATATTCCCTTTCGAGAGCCCAACCTTTACAACGGTGTGCTTTGGATTCTGTTTTATACGAAATGGGATCTGGTCCGGTTGTACCTCTTGCACTGTTTCATGCTGACTTCCCTATTGGGCTGGGCGTTAATTAATGCGGATGGCTTTCGCATCCCGATTTCTTCACTACTGACATGTTTATGCATCGTGTTGATCGCTATTCTGATCTGGCCGGACCTGATCCCCCTCAAATCGACTCTTCATTCTGTGCACGCTCCTCACCGTAGTGATGTGCTGATCTCATTATTCTTTGGCACGGTTTCCGGAGCGCTGTTTGCTCCTGTTCTCGTTTGGATCATCAGAAAAACCGGGTTGTCAGATTTTACACACTTAAACAGCGTAAATTATTCGTTCATTTTGTGTGGAATGATTTATGGCTGGCAGGCAATGCTTACGATTTTTCTCATGACTTTCATTTTCATTTTGCTGCAACAAATAAGCACGCGCCATTTTGAAATTCATGTCCTGCGTGCTCCCGGCTACGCTGTTTTTCTGTCCGTCTTTGCCTTCCACTATTTCTGGCGATCTCTCGCCTGGTTCTAAGTGCCTTTATACATGTTTGTAGGCGCATTATTTTCGTTATCTCTTAAAGAGCACTGTTTAGATTCGATTTGCTACTAACAATCATGTTAATATTGCAATTTATTTGCATTTGCATGTTGACTTGACAATGAGTGGAAGGAAATAATCGTTTAGTGAAGAGAATGTAATTCCAAGTCTCCCCATTACTTGAGTTGCAGGTGTTTCTGGTTAGACATCATGGACCATAATCGGGATCTCTCAGGGGAGAGTTACTTAAGTCCCTGGAACTTCTTCGGATGATGTATTCACTCACAACAACGGAATGCAGTCTCTTCAATCGTTTCGTTCTTATTCTTATCCATAATTTGCAATTAAAACACATCACCAACCTCTCATGGAAAAACGATTTGCCATCATTACGATATTGTGTTTTTGTGGTCTCTTGATTTCACTACAAGCCGGATGCATACAGACGACTCAGTCTGCTGCGGAAGAGGAGCATCTTGAGCACCACATTCCGGAACATAAGCCCGAGTCTTTTTCTGCCACAGTGAGTGAAATTAAAACTCGGATGAAATGGCTGCTGGAAAATAATCAGGCTGAGGAAAGTCAGGTTAAAACACAGGAGCTTGCAGAGATCATTGCCTGGATCCCTGAAATGGCGGCAGACAGTGAGCTGAAACATCGAGAGTGGAACGAAGTGAAACAGCTTTCAACCCAATTAAATACTATCTTTCAGCAGATTGACCTCACCACTGCAGATTCAGAATTGGTTGATCAATACTTTCTCCTGGTCAAGAACTTAAACGAATTTACCGCGCGCTCCGAAATGAATCAGTTCAATCATTAAACCTCATGCTGAAAGTCTTTTTTATCCATTTACTACTATTCTGAGACAACAACATGTTAGAATATATTCTCTGGGGATTCGCACTTCGGTTTGTGCAATGTTTATTTGAAGCATCGCCCTTTATACTCGCCGGCCTGTTTATTGCAGCAATCTTTCAGCGTTTTTTTGGTTCAGCAGAGACCAGAAAGCTGTTTGGTGAAGGAACCAGATCGTCCCTGGTTCGAGCATGGGGCATTGGAATGCTGCTCCCGGTCTGCTCGCTGGGTGTCATTCCCGTTGCCCGACAGTTAAAAAGATCAGGACTGGCAGGGGGCACCATCATTGCTTTTGCAATGGCCGCTCCTCTGTTTAACCCGCTCTCGTTACTTTACGGTCTGACTCTCTCTGAACCGGTAACGATTCTGGCCTTTGCACTGTTCTCGCTGTTGATCGTTACTGCCGTGGGGACTATTTGGGACAGGCTCTTTCCCGAAAAAACTGCATTACCCGCCGATGACCAGGCGATTCCCTACGGAATTAAGCGTATGATCTCAGTTGGGGTCAGCGCTGTCAAAGAGGCGTCGGGGGCCAGCTTGATTTATATTATAATCGGACTGGCAGGTGTCGCATTATTAGGCGTGGTTTTACCACAAAGCAGTTTGCAGAGATCGGTCAATTATGACAACCCCTATGCCCCACTGCTGATGACCGGGGTTGCGATTCCCGTTTACGCCACTCCCATGCTGGCGATGTCTCAACTGGGGTCGATGTTTCAGCACGCCAACTCGGTCGGGGCTGCGTTCATTCTGCTGGTGCTCGGTGCCGGAGTGAACTTGGGACTGGTTGTCTGGATCATTCGAAATTATAACTGGAAAAAGACGATTGTCTGGTTTTCTCTCCTGTTACTGATCATCATCGGTCTGGCATATGGAGTGGAAAAACCTCTCTTTCCGACGCATATTGAGCCGTCGGACCACACGCATGCGTTCGATATCTATTGCCAGCCTTTTAGTTCGGGAACGACCGACTTTTATATCACCGCAAAACAGAAGTTGGGACATGTCGTCGACCCTTATGAAATTTATTCAGCGGGTATTCTTGGCTGCTTGATTCTAGCAGGCTTTGCCCTGAGATTCTTTGACAGACACTCACGTATCGAAAGCTGGCTGATGAAAACGGAACCTGTTCGTACTGGTAAATATGACGTTGTGATTCCTGGGCCGGTTCTGGGATTATTAATTCTCGTTGGTTTGATCATAGCCAGCGGTGTCGGCTGCTTTTCCTATTACCCGGCGCCGGATGTTGTCTTCGAAGAAATGGGGATTGCCAAAACAGAGGCCCTTTCCGGTGCTCTGTCTGGGAATAAATCACATTCGAAATACTGGATCGAAAACTATGATGACTGGACACGCAAGCTGGAGGTGGGCGTCTATTTAAGAAAATGGAATCTCAGTGAATACCACCACTGGAAAGCCCTCCTTCTTCGAGAAAAACTTGAACTACTTGAGCATGAGGTCGAGGACGAGGAACAGGACGAAGTACGGCGTTTAGTTTCTGAAATCCACCACACACATCGTCGGATGGCTGACGCATACCTGAGAGATTTAAACTGAGCTCATTTATCGATCGATACCAGATCAACGAATCGATGAATTCTGGCCTTTCGATCAAATAACTTGATTACGGGCCTATCTCGAATAGTTCACAAATCTTACTATAATTTTATTGCAATCAATTTGCTAATAATCGTATTATACTGATGCATCAATTATGCAATATGATTAATAAAATAGGAATGATGTCACTATTTTATATTGAGCCTCTATCAAATGTGTTCTCTATCAGGCTCTTCTTCGGATGAGGTGATGGTGAAAATTTCTAGATGAGGACACTCTACATCTGCATGGAGTCGAGATCCTTTCATGATCTCGACACGTGCGAGAAAAACTTTGATTTTTTATCTAACGCGGGCATAGAGAAATGCAGACAAATCGACCTGAAACAAAAACAGGCTGTCGTGGATTAACCGTAGTCGAATTGCTTGTTGCCATAACCATCATGTCAATCTTAATTGCATTGCTATTACCGGCTATGCAACAGGCGAGAGAAGCTGCGCGTAGGGCAAGTTGTGCGAACCATTTGAAGCAGCTGGGTCTGGGCATGCATTTGTATTCGAAATCTCACGGGTGTTTTCCACCTGGATACACAGCAGAGTTAAGTCAGGATCAATATGCCAAAAGCTGGGCCTGGGGTGCGTTCCTGTTACCTTATCTGGAAAAACGGCCTCTTTACGACACTATCAATCTTGAGAAGCAATCCCTGACTGAGTCGGTTGTAGACCCAAATATGATACGCTTCTACCAGACGGAGTTATCGATTTTCTTGTGTCCCTCCGATTCCGGTTCTTCTCTTTCTCATTCCTATCGGCAATTGTTGGTTCCGCAATATCTCACGCAGACAAAACCAGAACCAGAGAACGACTTAAACAATCATGCTTCTTCTGAATTAATGTGGGTATATCTTACTCCTTCTGTATCCCGTGGTTTCTCAGGGATTTCTGTAATCGCTCATGCCCGTCCCCCCATTCCTTTCCCTGTACCAAAACCAAAGCCTAAACCAAAACCATTCCCTTTTCCTTTTCCTGACTCTGATCCTGATCCTACAGATGATACCGAACCAGAACCGACTCCAGATCCTCCCCCTGTGACGACGATGCCGACCAAAATTGGTAAATCAAATTACGTCGGTTCGCTGGGTAGTATCTGGAAACCAAAGCAAAGTGATTGGTCTGACGAAGACTTTAAAGGAAACGGTGTGTTAGGACGTAACACACGAGTTTCCTGGCATCATATCACCGATGGAACCAGTAATACGTTTGTTCTAGGTGAGCGAAGCTGGAAAAATTATGCTGCTGTCTGGCCAGGAGTCAACTCGGTCAATGATTGTGGCTTTATTGATAATCAGATGGTGTTAGGCACGGCATTTTATCCCCTCAATCAACGAAGCGTGTCGGTCAATATTGACTGTGATGGAACGGGATCTGCCAATTTCAGCAGCCATCATCCGGGGGGAGCAAATTTTCTGTTCGCTGACGGCTCGGTTCATTTCCTGTCTGACAAAATAGATTTTCGAAACTCAGATTCTTCTCACCAGTCAGGGCTGTTTCAACGGCTGGCCCACCGTAGTGACGGAGAAATTACTGGTGAATTCTAAATATACTATCTTGAAAAAGATCATGAAAAAAATTCATTCAATGCAAACAGTTCCGACAAATTGGATCTATTTGCTGGTGTTGACATGTATCACTACCGCCTGTAGCCAGGAATTGGAAGAGACGAGTTCGCTTAAACCTCACACAGATCACGAACATCACACAGATCACGAACACCATAGACACATCATCCAGCTACCTGAAAGCAGTGGTGTTGAGTTAGAATTTTTATCCAGCGGCAAAAGAAATCAAATTGAAATTCATGTCATCAATGCGAAAACCCACAAGCCTTATTCGATAGACTCTGAAAAGATTCAGGCAACTTTTCATACCGGTGACCAGGATATTCCCGTCATTTTTGTTGCATCTCCATTGGAAGAAGATCCAGATTCCCAATCCTCAAGATTTGTGCTTCCTTTTGAAGAGCTGCCTCAGCAACTCAAACTACTCAATGATTTTCAGGTCACGTTGACTCTTGAACTTGACGGTAAGTCGGTTACAGGAACGTTGGATCATAAAAACGACCATCAACATCACCACGACTGAAAAAGAATAAATGGTCTTGCAGTCGATAGTGATAACATCATCATTCTTTGTTTCTGGATTCTACGAAATGGAAGTCAGGATTAAAGAATTTGTCAATTGAGCTTATGATGCCGATTCTTTTTGACAGCACGCACGACCACATAATCCATTTAAACAATGTGCCCATGCCAGGAGAGTCGCACCGATTGCAGTAGGGTGACTCGATAACCAATTTAAGAATGTCAGTAATGCTACGAGGACGTCGGCCTTTTCCGTAATGGCAACAACTTCTTCGTTTTTATACTTTTCAGAAACAGAAGTGCTACAGCAGGAATCTTGACAGCATTCAGGCAATTGATTTGTTTCCTGATTGTTTGGATGAATCTGACAGCATTCCGTTCCAAAAAAAGCAGCGTAGTTCATGATCATCAATCCGCTTCCTGCTAATAAGATCACTGTGCTGCGACCATGAACCCTCCAGCTTGGTAGTAGTGCCCATAGTCCAATCCCAATACCAAGCAACGCAAGAATTTGATGCAGACGTGGACTAACTAGCCAGGTCAATCCCCAGGCTGGCAGGCTTGCCAGTAAAAGTGGCATCATCATGCAATGAATAATACATCCGACAGCAAGAATCAGCCCGGATAGATTAGATAGCGAGCGAATGAAATGAAACACTTGATGTCTTTCCGCTAACAATTTTAATTCTGGAAACAACTTAAACAGATCTATACTGTTAATGAAGTTCTGTTTTTTACATTTTATATACATTTGCAAATTATTTACAATAGTTGTTTTGATTTTTTTACAACGTCGATTATCAATTCAGGATTCCCGTTTCCAAAGAACAAATTCGTTACGTTCTTACACGCGATCACATCCCTTCCAGAATATGTCCGACGAAGAACTGGAAGCCACACCTACCAGAGTCTGCTGAAAGAAGCCAACGAGCAACAGCAAAACACCTTATGGAATAGTGCCCGCTCCCCTAGCTGAAAATAGGGAACTGTATTAAGAGCATCAAAGTGCTTTCGTCTAAAGAAAAGGAATCAGGACTACCACGAAAGACACGAAACTCACGAAATCCTGTGGGCGACAGTGCATTGTATGCCACTAGAAACAGAATTGACGATTCAGAATGGCAATTGAGAACACGTAGCGACTGTCTCTAAAATCAAGCTTTAATTATTTTTTCATCCCATTTTCTCCCTTCTCTGATCATGACATTGAGAATGGTGAGCAGTTTCCGCATAGCCGCCACGAGTGCGACCATTTTGGGCTTCCCACTTTCGACGAGCCGTTTGTAGAACGCACAGATTTTGGGGTTATGTTTTTGAGCGACAACGGTAGGCATATACAATCCATTACGGATACCGACCCGTCCTCCACCGATCGTTCGTTTCCCTCTCATGATTCCGCGATCCCGATTGGTTGGCGCAACTCCTACTAACCGTGCGATCTGTTTTCGATTCAGACTCCCTAGTTCTGGCAACTCTGCAATCAGTAAGGCCGCCGTAATCCCTCCTACACCTGGAACCGATTGAAGGATGTTGGCGCGTTCCTGAGCCTGCTTATCAGCGGCGATCAGTTGCTTTAGTTTCTTCTCGATGACTTTGATCTGCTTTTTATAGGCACGAATCGACTGCTGAATCAGCTTACTTACGTCTCTGTCCGCAGTGGATGCCAGACGGTTTGTTTCCTGGATGATCATTTTACTGACCTGCTGTCTGCGGGAACTGAATTCACGCATTTTCTGCTGAGCTTGTGTTAAAGCTGGAGTAATGCGGGGTTGCATCAGTTGTGCAAACTGCATGATGGTTCGGGCATCAATTTGATCAGTTTTGGCAAGTTGATTTTTGGCCCGGGCAAAGTCCCGGATTTGTCTGGGGTTCACGACTGCCACGGCGAACTGATGCTTGTGTAAGCAGGCAACGAGTTTTCGTTCCAGTCCTCCTGTTGCTTCGAGGCAGATCAGTTGCGGCTGAATATCTCGAAGTATCTGAATGAACTTTTTGGTCTCCTCTGGTGTATAATTATAGGTAGTTCCTTTGGAAAGATGTGAGAAAGCGACATCGAATTTAAATTTCGCAATATCGATTCCGACGAAAATTGTGTTATGCTGTTGCATGCTAAGTCCCTTCCTTGCTGATACGAGCTGGTGTTGTGGCACCGCTCAGGCGACTGTACGGGTTAAGGCATGTAGAGAGCGAGTGGCGATCAAGCTACAGACCGGTCTTTGAGACCAGGGGCGGACACGATCTGACACTCGCCACCATTGATTCCCGCCTTTAAAGGCGGGAATCAATGGCTTTGTTTACATATCAAAACAAAGAATTGCAGACAGTCAACCGTAAGATACAAGGGGCGAACCCATGTGTTCGCCCGCTGCTATCCAGCATTCCCAATGCCTAAAAATAAAGCACAGAATATTCGCCAACAAAAGATAAAATTACAACGGATCATAAACAACCGCGGTCGGACACGCGGGTCCGACCCTACATGATGCGTTATTCGTTGGTCGCAATTTGGCTTTTGTCAACTTTAGCATTTCAGACCAGCGATCTCGGCAGCGTCACTGTAGTTCGTGCTTTTCGTGAATTTCGTGGTAGTAAAAACCTCAAACAGTTACGCCCGCCAGTTCATGCCAGAGCAGGGCACTGGCTAACGTTCCCTGGCGAAAGGCTTCGAGGGCAAAGCGTTCGTTTGGGCTATGCAGGTTGTCCGTGTTCTGTCCCCAGCCGAGTAACAGGGTTTCCACGCCGACGACCGTCTGAAATGTTTCGACAACGGGAATCGAACCCCCTTCGCGGATCATAACAGGAGCCGCGCCGAACGATTGCTCAATCGCCGTTTTGGCGGCGCTCATGTACGGGCTGTTGAAGTCGAAAACCAGTGCGTTACATCCGTGGAAATCAACAAACTCCATCGTCAAGCCGGTCGGCAACTGTGCTCGCAAGTATTGCTCCAGCGCTTTGGTAAGTGCCACCGGATCCTGACCGGGAACCAGACGGCAACTGATTTTGACCCGTGATTCCGCTGGCACTATGGTTTTTGGGCCTTCTCCCGTGTAACCAGAGATCATGCCGTTCACATCACAGGTTGGCCGAGCCCAGCGACGTTCTAACGTGGAAAAATCTGCTTCTCCGCTGACGGCGTTCACACCGAGGTCGCTCATGAATTTTGCTTCATCAAAGGGTAGAGCAGCAAACTGCGCACGTTCCTCCGGCTGTAATTCGATCACGCCGTCATAAAAGCCGGGAATCCGTACTCGCCCCTCGTCATCATGCAGGGCGGCGATCATTTTAGCTAAGCCGTTTCCGGGGTTCATCACCGCTCCACCAAACACGCCGCTATGCAAGTCCTGACTTGGACCCTGCACAATCACTTCGCAAGCCAGAATGCCACGCAAGCCATACGTAATCGCGGGTATGCCCGGTGCGTACTGGCTCGTATCACTGATCACGGCGATGTCACTGGCGACCAGATCTTTGTTCTCTTCCAGAAAGCGATCCAGATTGTCGCTGCCCACTTCTTCTTCGCCTTCAATGACAAAGATGACATTCACTGGCAGTTCGCCATGGGTTTTCATCCACGCTTCGACCGATTTAATGTGTGTATACATCTGCCCTTTATCGTCCGTGGCACCGCGGGCGTAAATGTGACCGTCGCGAATGTCGGGTTCAAAAGGGGGCGTAATCCATTGATCCAATGGATCGGGTGGCTGCACATCGTAATGCCCGTAAACCAGAACGGTCGGCTTACCTTCGGCTTTTTTCCAGGCACCGTACACAATCGGGTGCCCGGCGGTTTCGATGATTTGGCTTTCGATGCCCGCGTCCTCGAGCTGCTTCAACACAAACTCGGCACCGCGCCTCGTTTCGGAATTGAGAGTCGAATCGGCACTCACGCTGGGGATTTTTAAAAATTCTGTGAGTTCCTTCACAAAACGATCCTGATGTTGTTCTAAATAACTGCGAACTTGCTCAACCATTGTTTTCCTGCCGCCTTGATCCTGCTAAGTTATGATGTCAATGAAGGTGAGAGAGACCCAGATTGGAGTTATTGTATTGTGGAGTATAAGAGTCTGCTTTCCATTTGAGTATAGAAGTCATCCATGAAAACAGTAGATGTAGCAATAATTGGCGGCGGCATTATCGGATTAGCCACCGGTTGGAGGATCTCACAACGCTTTCCTGATAAATCTATCCTGGTTCTCGAAAAAGAAACCCAAGTTGCCCAGCACCAGACGGGACACAATTCCGGCGTGCTGCATTCGGGCATCTATTATAAACCCGGGTCATTAAGGGCCACCAACTGTCGCGAAGGCAAAGAAGAGATGGAAGCCTTCTGCGATGCCGAAGAAATCGCCTGGGAAAAATGTGGTAAGGTGATTGTCGCCGTCGATGAAAGTGAACTCTCCTCCCTTAACACCATCTTTGACCGCGGTCAGCAAAACGGCGTGACCTGTGAAATGATTGGCGAGGAACGGCTCAAGGAACTGGAACCGCATGTCGCAGGCATCAGAGGCATTCATGTACCGGAAACCGGTATCGTCGACTATAAACAGGTCGCTGTCCGACTGGCAGAACGGATTCAGGAAAAAGATAATCAGGTAGAGACCACTGCCGAGGTGACAGGCATTCGGCATCACGCCGACTATCTCACGATTCAGACCGGACTGGCAGAGTATTCTGCGAAGCACGTCATCAATTGTGGTGGCCTGTTCAGCGATCGCGTGGCCCGCATGGGTGGCGCGCGGCCTAATTCCAAAATTGTTCCTTTTCGCGGTGAGTATTATGTGCTCAAACCACAGGCGCAACACTTGTGTCGTGCTTTGATTTATCCCGTTCCGAATCCTGAATTTCCTTTCCTCGGCGTGCATTTCACAAAGATGATTCACGGCGGCGTCGAATGTGGCCCCAACGCGGTCTGGGCGTTTGCCCGTGAAGGTTATTCAAATCGGCATATCAATTTCCGTGACATGTTTGAATCAGCCACCTATCCGGGTTTCCTGAAGATGGCGTTCAAATACTGGAGGACGGGCGTCAAAGAAATGTGGCGTTCGCTGAGCAAATCCGCGTTCGTCAAAGAACTACAGCATCTGCTCCCCGAAATCAAAGCCGAAGATCTGGAAACCGCCCCCGCCGGTGTTCGCGCACAAGCTTTGGGTCCGGATGGGAATATCATTGATGATTTTCTCATCGATGAATCCGACCGCATGATTAACGTGTTGAACGCTCCTTCGCCAGCCGCTACGTCTTCATTAAGAATCGGTTCGATGGTCACTGATCGGCTCGCAGCTCATTTTTAGCACAAAGAACAAGGCAACGCCTGATGCAAGCATCGTTCATCACATTCTGGGGCTGGGCTACCGTCGTATTCTGGTCCGTGTTACTTGTGCCGTCGATTGTGATGATGGTGCGCAAGCGTTTGTCCCGCTGCGTCGCTCAGACCGAAGCTCCCGAAACCTGGCCGCTGATTTCCGTGATCGTACCCGCCAAAGACGAAGCGGAAACCATCGAAGTCACACTCAACTCGCTCTTGGCCACCAATTATCCTTGCCTCGAAATTATCGCCGTCAATGATCGTTCGACAGACGAAACCGGCGCGATTATGGAGCGTGTCGCAGAGAAGGCAGCAGCGCAGGAAGAGATTTCCATGCAGGTCCTCCAGATTGAAGATCTGCCGTCCGACTGGCTGGGAAAATCGCACGCCATGCATCAGGGAGCGAAGATCGCAAAAGGGGACTTATTGCTGTTTACCGATGGCGATATCGTTTTCGATCCGCAGGCGATCACGAACGCCACGCAAATCTTTCTGCACAAGCAACTCGATCACCTCTGTTTGATTCCCCAACTGGCACGTGGAGGAATTATTGAATCCGCGTTTGTGACGTATTTTGGTTTTCTGTTAGCAGCAGGCACGTATCTCTGGCTGGTCCCCTCACGATGGCAGCACGTTTATATTGGCGTGGGGGCGTTTAATCTCATACGCAACTCAGTTTACACTCGCATTGGAGGCTTTGAAACCATTCGGCTCGATGTGATCGACGACATCAAGCTCGGAAAGCTGGTCAAACAGCATCGGTTCAAACAGGATTTCTATCTGGGCATCAAAGAGCTCAAAGTCCGCTGGCAACCCTCGGCCTGGGGCGTCATCACCGGCGTCGAAAAGAATGCGTTCGCTTCTCTCAATTATTCGTTGAAACGTCTCTCCGTAGTCACATCGCTCTACGTCCTGTTGTTTTTCGTCCCCTTTATCATGCCCTTCTTGTTTCCGATCGCTCAGACCGCTGGCTTTGTTGTAGCTCTGGTCCTCTTACATCTCAGCTACGCCATATTGGGGAGTCTGTTTCGTTCCGGAATTCGTATCACCCCGTTCCTGCTCTACGCCTCGCTGGCACTCACATTCGCTTTCTGGCGCTCAGCCTGGATCACACTCAAAAACGGCGGCGTCAAATGGCGCGATACGGTCTACCCGCTCGATGTCCTAAAAAAACACTTATACTAAAAGCTCAAATATTTCGTGTCGTTCGTGTTTTTCGTGGTAGTAAAGAAGCGGTAGCGAATTAATCAGAATTCTTTTCAACCGTTTCTGCAAGACGATCAATTTCCTGCAAGATCGTTTCGGCTTCTGCCATCAAAGACGCGTAACCCTGAATGTTCCCATTCCGCTGTGCATCACGCGCCTGCTCCAGCTTCGTCGCGTATTGGGCCTCTAATTTCTTTTTGGGATTGCCGCGAAACCAGCCAAACATCGTTCAGGTCCTCTAAAAAACGTACAGATTATGGTGTCCTAAAGTACTATAGTCGTTCGGCTCCGGTTGGCAATTTTATTTATTGGATTCATGCAGTGAATCGAGTGTTTCTCTGCGCAAAGCTTATCGTCCAATTTTAGAGAAATCTTTCACCAGAGCACGGCCAATCACTCCGCTATTCTTCGATTTGTCTTTGCACGGATCTTTCACCTCACCGGTGCGATAATAGCCGTGATAAAACATCCACACTTTGCCGTTCTCTTCCCGTAATGTCGGAGCGAACAAGCCTGTGACATGACATTTCGAACTCATCAGACCGGAGTCATGCCATTTCACACCGTTGTTCTCAAAAATGAGTGGATGCCATTCTGTGAAGTCGCCTGTTTTGCTCCCGTCCGGCGTGCTGGATTCCGTGATCCAGAGTCCTTGTTTGGAAAGGTCCTGCTGGTTGTAGAGGAACCCGGCAAAGTAGTAGCGTCCATTCTTGACAAGTACATCGATCGAGAAGGGCCCCGTTTTTACAAATTGATTGGTAAACGGCACTTTATGTGTCAGTCTTTTTTTGTTTCCCCAGGTGATTCCGTCCTGACTCGTAAGATGCACAAGGGAAGCACCACCATCCTTTGGTTTGCTGACGGCCTGATACCACATATGCCAGACGCCGTCCGCTCCGCCTCTTCCTGAGCCTGCTTCGTAGTAAACCGATTGATCACCGATGAAGCTGGAATTATTCATCCTTTCCCACGGCTCGGTACCCGTGGCAACGGGCTTACCATGTTTCACCCAGCGTTTCTGTTTGTCGTCCCATTGTGCAAAACTGATCTGATAATGTTTCTGTCCATTTTTCTGTGTCGGCCAGCCAACATAGTACAACCGGCCCACAAACTTTTTGGCTGTGGCATCATATCCAAAAACGTATTTGGTGGTCTCAATCGTGCGATCATCCCACGAACCTTTGGGACCTGGTGAAATCACCGGATGTGGTTGCACAGTCCATTTAGAGGGGGCGGCACTCAGCGGTTCACCGGGGGGCAGGTTGGCAGCCAATACATGAATGGGCAGGCCCTTTTCAAAGTCGAGCTGAATCGAATTAAAAAACATCCACCAGCGGTTACCAAATTTGACAAGCTCCGGATCAGAAGCCACAACCCAACCTTTGGGTAGATCCTTATTTGAAATCATAAGCGTTTCATCGACGGCCAACTCCTTCTCGAAAACCTCTGCCGAAGCCTGAGAATGATTCCACGTCAGTGTAGCCAGGAGTGCCAGAACGGCGAGATTGCGATGTCGATTCATTACAAACCCTTTCTATCGTGTATGGTCTATGGAAGATCGGGCGATAACGATTGTTCGAAATAGGCTCACTTCCCGGGGGTCATTCGATACGGGACGCTATTTCTTAGCAGAATTTTGCAGATTTGAGCTAAAATATGGGTTTTGTCTGAATGCACTTGTACTAAGAACGACTTCGAAAACGTGAAAAGGTCGTTTTCGTGTCTTTCGTGTTTTTCGTGGTAGTAAAAAATCGTTCTAGTAAAATTAACCGGAAGCATCTTCAACCGTCTCTGCAAGACAATCGATCTCCAGCAAGATCGCTTCTACCTACGCTGTAGAAATTGCTAACGCGATTGTTTGGGTTTCCGTTTTTTTCTGCCTCCCCCTTGAGGAACGACTTTGACGGCGGTTTTAGGAATCGGCGCTTCTTCAGCCGTGATGAGGGGCAGGTCATCGGGTAGTCGTTTGAGATAAAAATCTTTGTATTGAATTGTCATCGGCGGGCCCACGTGGACTTGTACTCCCAATAGACCGGCGAGGTCGCGTCCTTTTTTGTCGAGGTCGATCACGTCGATTGTTTGATGACCGTCGATCCAGTGTTGCAGGTGGTTGCCTTTGGCCAGAACTCGAAAATCGTGCCACTCTCCCGCGGGGAAGGTTTTGACCAGCAGCTTGCCGACCACCCAGGGCTGTCCCGCCGTGTCGATGATGACCTTCTTCCCGGTGCGGGCGAGAATCCGCCGTTCTTTTTCTTCATAGAGCATGCCGTTGTATTCGGGACGATTCGAAACCACATCGCATTGATAACCGGTGAGCACGGTATCGCCGAGATCGTGAAACTTTTTACTGCGATATTGAATTCCACTGTTGCCGCCGGGAGAAACTTTGACCTTCACTCGTAATTCAAAATTGCGAACAGGCTGGCCTTCATAAATGATAAAACGATTGTACTTCAAACTGCCATCCGCTTTGCCTGTGAGTGCCCCGTCTTGAACAGACCAGTATTTGTCTGATCCATTCCAGTTGGTGAGGTCTTTACCGTTGAAGATTTTTTCAAAACCAGAAGGAGTCTCTCCACCCACGACAGGAGCGATCAAAGCGAAGCTGAGCAGGAAGCAAAAGCAGGGTGCCTTTGGAATATGAAACATGGTGTGTCCTCAAGGTAAGTGAATCGTTAAACCATCTCTTATATCCGATCATATCGTATTGTGAGAAACATGTTAAACATTCTTCAACAGGAAAGTGCAAAAGATTCTCAAAGGATATTTACACGCTACACACAGGGCTAGTTGCAATGTTACAATGATTCTCGTTGCGTTTCTGGAATATAGTCAAAATCAGCCCCATTGAGCCTCCCCTTATTCCCACAGAGAGACCACAACCGTGATCAAGAAATTCTCCTCGCTCATTCCCTTTGTCATTCTGTTTGGTCTCTTACTGTGTGACATGCAGAGCTTGCCGGGGGCAGAGTCGGTTCCCGTTGACCTTTCGCAGATCGCCGACGATGTCATTATCAACGAGGAGAGCAAAACCTACGACTCTCATCCTTCTGCGGTCACGATGTCCGATGGCTCCACGTGGGTGGCCTGGAATGCGTTCAAGAATAGCCGCGATCAAATTCTACTGCGTAAAATCGAAGCGAACGGAACACTAGGACCGATTCAAACTGTCAGTAAACAGGGAGCCGTGCATGGCCATCCGACTGTGGTTTCAATGCACGGCGATTCACTGTGGGTCGTCTGGTCTGCGAAACAACCCACTGGTTGGACAATTTTGGCACGCGAGTATCGAGCGGGTAGAGGGCAGAAAGTAGTCACTGTTTCCGATGCGGAGATCGATGCCATTCAACCGACGGCAACCCGCATTGCCGACGATCAACTGATGGTTGCTTGGAGCGGCAAGCAAGGCGGGCGTTTTCGCATTCAAGGCCGTGTGCTTAAAGGGAAGGAGTGGCAGAAACCGTTCACGATTTCGACTGACACGGTGGATGCCTTCCGTCCCGCGATTGCTGTTGAAGAGTCAGCGAATGTGTGGGTGGTCTGGGATCAGTATCGTCACAAGCGGTACAATGTCGTTGGGCGAAAAGTCGCCCCCGAAGTCGGTCCGATGGAAACAATTTCCCCAGCCGAGATGCACGGTTTACAGCCAACGATTCTTTCCACAAAACAAGGTCTGTTTGTCGCCTGGCTACAAAAACAGGATGTCGTGGGCGGCCCGGGGGTGATCAGTCAGTGGCATACACTGCATGTCGCGAAGCGTGGTCCACAGGGGTGGAAACAGATTCAAGATGCAGAGGGGAACCGTGTCGCGGCAAAACTCACACAAGGCTTGATGGCGCAGATCGAACCCAAACCGGTTGCCACAAGTGGTTATCTCGGCAGACGTACGGCTCCGATGTTACTCGCTGACGGAGAGGACCTCTGGCTGTTATGGGAACGAAAATCAGACCATCGCGGATCGACGGCCAACCCACGGGGAGACCTGGTGGGACGTCGCATTCAACAGAACATACTACAGCCTGCGGCTGTGTTGTATCAGGGAAAGGTTGATTATCATCTGGCACATCCCGAACAAGCGATCGATAACAAATTTGCTCTGCTGGCTTCGAATGTGTTTGGCGGGGGACGTCGTGTGTATCATCGTCTTGTCGGTGATTTGAAAAAGCAAACGAAGTTTGAACAGGAACAATGGGCTGGCTGGCAACCAATCGAGCTTCCCATCGAGCGGGAAGTCACCACGCGAAGAACGATTCAAGCCGATGGAAAAACTTTGAAACTGTTCTGGGCAGACATGCATTGTCATAATAATCTTTCGTCCGATGCCGAGGGGGAACCCGATGAGTTGAACGTTTACGCCCGAGACCGGGCCGCTTTGGATGTGGTTGTTTTTACGAATAACGATTACTACATCGTCCCGTTAACACAATACGAATACGAACTGGGTAACTTCTTCGCGAATGCGTTTACGCAAGAACAGAAGTTCCTTTCACTGCCCGGCTATGAATGGACGTCCCGCATTCCCGGCGTCAAAACGGCGAAAGCCGCTGATCCTGGCAACTGGACGCATCCTTATAAAAACCGTTCCTACCCCAACCATCGCAGCGTCGTTTACCCTTCCACGGGAGGCCCCGTGGTGCGGTTTGTTGAAGTGGAAAATGACATCAGCCAATTGAACACAGCCGTTCAAAAGACGGGTGGTATTACCTTAACGCAACACCCGGCCTTCAAACCATCGGGACATCCCGTTGAAGTGGGCATGGAATTAACCTCGGGCTGGAGTAATTACATCGCCCGTGTTCCGAAACTGTTTCATGGCGTCCTCAATCGCGGCGGAAACCTGGCGTTTGTGGCCTGTGGGGATTCTCATCGTCGCGCTCCCGGATTGAGTGGTGCCTTGACGGGAATCTACGCCGAAGAGTTAACGGCGGAATCGATTCTCGACGCCTTAAAAAAACGCTGCTGCTTTGCCACAAACGGTGCTCAGTTCTTTGTCGATACTCGCGCCAATGGTGCCTTGATGGGTGAGGAAATCACAGCGCAAGATGGTACGATCAATCTAGCTCTGCAAGCAATCGGCACACGTCCCATTGTTTCAGCCATGTTGATTCACAATGGCAAGGAGATCAAAACATTCACAGGAACGGGAGCAAAAGAATTCAGCACTGAGTATCGTTTGACAGATTTACCTCCTGGCAGACACTGGTTCTACTGGCGAATTGTGCAATCGAAAGATGCCCCCGTTCTGCCCGGAAACCTGATGGCCGCCCATGGACATCTTGCCTGGTCAACGCCACATTTTGTGAATGTGGGACTTAAATAATACACACAAGGGGCTTAGTTATAGCCTCTTTCCTATCCAACATCTCTAAAATTGTTCTTACTCGATCCTGCCTGAGCCACTACAATAGAGTTCGAAAGAAAGAGCGTGCCTTTACTAAAGTCTTTTAATACTCAGGTTGAAATTCACATGAAACGATTTTCCGGAACGATCGGTGTTTGTCTGATATTAGCACTGCTGCTACAGGAAAATCATTGTTTGCAGGCACAGCTCTCGATTCCGAAATCAACGAAACCTCAGGGAGCTCCGATCAAAACTTCCGTTTCGGTCACATTGCTCATGGAAAATACAAGTTCGGCTTTGTTTGCTCAGGAGTGGGGGCGGATCTTTCGTGATTTGAATATTTCCATTCAGACCCGGCGTTCTTCGGGCGATGACAAGCCCGAGATTGAACAAAATGTACGGGGCACGTTTCGTGAAGTCCGCCTGATTGGCATATTAGATCGGAGGGGTGAGGTTCAATTTCCAGGACACAAGTTCGCACGCAAAGATGTGGGGAAACTCAAGGAGTGGCTGAACGAACTCAAAACTTATGGCGCTCAAGGTTCACCCGACAGTAAACCCCTCTGGGGTTTATCAGCTGACCAGTTTCGAACCGTCTTTGCCGAACTCTCCGAGCCAGCTCCCGTTAATGTGCAGGGAATGTCTCTGAAAGAAGCGATCAGCAAACTTGATTTTCCTAAAACACTTCTTGTGAGAATGAACATCGATGCGGAAAAACGGGTATCAGAAAAATATCAAGATCTCAAAGTCATTCCCGATCTCGGAAAGCTGGCGAAAGGAACCGTGCTCGCAATTTTATTGAAGCAGTACGGATTGGAATTTTATCCCTCACGTACTCCCTCGGGTTCCCTGGAACTGGTTGTGACTCCGATAGGATCGGTATCCAGCGCGTGGCCTATCGGCTGGGAATTGAAAGAGTCCCGTCAGAAAACGGCACCACGTTTCTTTCAATTGATTCCTGTGGAACTAACGAACGTTCCACTAAGAGACGTTTTGCTGGCGGCGTCTAAAGCCTCAGGCATCCCGATGATTGTCGATGAGTATGCAGTCCAGCAAAAAGGAGTCGATCTGGACCAGGTCAAAGTCAACATTTCGAAAAAACGAACGACCTGGGGCATTCTGATTCGTAACGCCATCGGCCGCGATGGACTCACGCGCAAGCTGGTGATCGATGAACGGGGACAACCCTTTATCTGGATTACGGTTTTTGTACCGAAGGTTTCATCTGCGATTCGCAAGTAATTCGCTTTGAAAAACTTTCATAGATCGGGTGGTTCCGAATGCAATTCGGAATTGTCGTCAGACAACAGGAGGTTGTAGTGAATATGATCTATTAAGAAACAGCATGCCGTTCTGAGCTTGAAAACACAGGTAGCAAGTATGCGCTGAGTTGAAAAGTGAATTCTCAACCTCCTGCTCTCTGTGCTCGGCCCGAATTTCATTCGAGCCCACCCTTGTTTATGAACAAAATCCTTTCGAACGATAATCTCTGAAAATACAACAACCGCCCCTGTATGGTAGATTCTTAATTGCGTTTCAGGATCGTTCAGATATTAAGGAGCAGGTGGCACAGGGGGAGGCGCTGTTGTTCCCGCAGCAGGCGGTGGTTCTGGTGAAGGTGGAATGGATTGGGGATACGGTTTCTTCGGTGTCACAGGGGGGCTTACTTTCCCATGATAGGGGATGGTCATTGCGCCGTTTGGGATGACACTCGGTGTCGGTTCATTCGGCGGTGTATGCTCATTTTCTGTCGCGCCGACATTCACTACAGCTTCATAAGGAGCCGCACCAGCTCCTTGTAATCCGCCAACCAGATCGGGTCGCGAATATTTCACATCACGTCCCGGAGTCACTCCATATTGCCAGTGGAAATAAGAAACCTGCCTTGCTTTGTAAGGCATATGTTCTTGTTTTTGCAAAAAGATGGCAGGCGCACGCAACGTATTATAATCGGCCCACATACTGGCCAGGCTATACCGTTCTCGACGGACGAGACAGCCTTGCAGACTGATCATGGCAGTACACAGCAACAGCAATATCAATCGACGCCAATTTCGTTGCGTGATAAAAGCTGGCATGGGGAATGACGTATTTCCTAAATGAGTACAAGTAGAATAGCTGACATTGATTGCGCAGTTTCTCTGATCGGATATAGATTTTTATCGTCGAAAGAAATGGGAGGGATTAAATCAATTCAGCCCGAATGAAAGCCAGCCTGAGAAAAGAGCCTTTATTTTGTAAAATAGGGAGAATGGGAAGAGTGCTTAGCGCCACATTTCGGCAAATATCTTTCCCAGTGCGGGAAGCTGGTAGTGCGCGTTCAGGCCACTTGGATTGGGGAGCACCCAGAGAGAAGCGTTTCCGATGGTCCGTTCCTGTAAACCGAGTTGAGCCTTGGGTTCCTGAAAGGCTTTCCGATAGGAGGTGATTCCCAGGAAAACCACCTTTTGCGGACGATACTTAATGACCTTCTCGGTGAGGATTTCCGCACCTTCGAATAGTTCCGTTTTGGAAAGTTCGTCAGCTCGTTTGGATGCTCTGCTGACAATATTCGTCAGGCCACCTCCCCGTTTGGGGAGAAGGTAATCTTCAAACGGTGAATAGAGTCGCTCCGTCACACGACCTTGATACATGGCGGGCCAGAACCGGTTGCCGGGACGCGCAAAGTGATGTCCGACTGCAGCCGAGTACAATCCGGGGTTCGTACCGACAAACAGTGCCTTCAACCCCTTCTCAATGATATCGGGAGTCTGTTTATGAATTGCTTGTTCCAACTCTTTCGCAGTTGGTTTCCAGATTTCATCCACGTTCAATCGACTCCGAGAGTTTTCGCATTGTATCAATCGATGAAACCATCGGCGCGAAGTGCATCGATGGCCCGTTCGAAGGCATTCACGGTGAAGCTGATATCCTCATCCGTGTGTGCAGCCGTGGTCATGGCGCCCCAGCCGAACCAGTCGACCCCATTCAAGAGCAGGGCACAGCGAAACGCGTGGCCTAACTGCGCATCGTGTTTGCAGTCCAGACGATCAAAGTCATTATCGTAAGGCACAAATTTGTCATCCACGGGCCGCGGACCATCGTAGCCGGGAAGCACTTTGATAATCGAAAACTGACCATAGACGGCCCAGTTCACATTCTTACGTGTCAGGACTTCGTTCATCCCCATTCGCAGTTTCGCGCCGCTCTCGTTGGCTTTCCGACAGGGCTCTCCATTTTCGATCAACTTGAGAGCAGAGACGCCTGCCGCCGCCGAAAGTGGATTCGCATTATAAGTTCCGGGGTGCTTCATTTTTTTGCCGAACGGATTATCAAAGGCAATCGCCTGCATCAGATCGGCGCGACCGGTCAAACAACCGCCGGGTAATCCGCCGGCAACGATTTTTGCCAAAGAGGTCAAATCGGGGACAATCCCACAGACTTCCTGCATTCCCCCGGGCGCGACTCGAAAACCACTGATGACTTCATCCATAATCAGCAGCACGCCTTTGTCAGCCGTCAGTTGTCTTAGTCCTTGTAGAAAACCATCCTCCAAAGGCACTACACCCCAGCGGCTGCCCGTAGCTTCCACAATGATACAGGCCGGGTCATGTTCGGCAATCGCTTTCTCGACCAGCCCCAGATCATTGGGACGCACGATAATCAATTCATCAGACACGCCGTGCGTGACTCCGGGCATCTTATAGGTTTTGTCATCGTGTGGTGGTTCGGCGGCCTGAGCTAAGAGATCGTGCCAGCCGTGAAAGTGACCGGCGAATTTCATGACTTTTGTTTTTCCGGTAGCGATTCGCGAGACGCGTAACGCCATCATGGTGGCTTCAGTTCCGCTACTGGTAAAACGCACCATTTCACCAGAAGGGACCAGTTTGCGGACAAGTTCCCCCCACTCCAGTTCCAACTCATGACAGGCGCCGAAATGCGTTCCTTTCGCAACCTGATCCTGAACCGCCTTGACCATCTGCGGATGACTGTGCCCCATGATCAGAGCACCGTGACCACTCCAGTAATCAATAATATCGTTGCCGTCCACGTCATATTTATGTGAACCTGTTGCATGATCGACATAAATGGGAAACGGTTGCATATAGCGACCATCGTGAGTCACCCCACTGGGAAACAAAGTACAGGCCCGCTGGTACATCTGTGAAGAGGTCGGAAACTTCGCAAAAAACTCGGTTTCAATCTGTTGTCCCACAGCTTGGCTCATAGTGTACTACTCACATAAAACAGGTATAGAATGGATCTGATGCTTTAACAGAAACGATGCTGTCCGCGCATTTCATTTTAGAATGCAAAATGAAACTCACTTCCGTAATTTATATCGGAATGGAATCTAAATATCAAAGTGTTCAGAGTAGGAAAGCTGGTCTGAACAACCAACTTTCGGTCTGAATCAATCGACGAATCCTGTGAGCGACAGTGCGCTGGCACTCGGTACTTTGCGACTTTATTTCGAATTGCAATTGAGTGTGAATTACCGATTGCAGATCGAATGACGAATAGAACAGTACCGGCGGCTAGCGCCGAGCCGCTCAAATAGATCGTACTTTAATCCCACATTTCCCATTTGACTTCCCACACTTTGACACGTGATTTGCGTCAGACCTTTGAATAACAACGTAACGTTATGATTAGGTACCGAAAAAATTTGCCTGGAGCGGTTTCGGACTCAATCCAAATGGGAATTCCCTGTTTAATTCGTCGAGAAAACGCTTGGAACCCCAGAGTGGTTCACTTATGATAGAAACGTATCCTTTGTTTATTTTGCACATAAGTCTAGACAAATTCTTAATTGGATTTAAAAATGTTAACTCTAAAAAACCAGTTTCTCGTTCACATGCTTAGTTTTGTCTTGTGTTCCCTTATTATTTCGGATGGAACGCAAGTTCTGGGAGCATTTCCACTTTCTGAGAACATCGATTTCTCTGAAAAATACAAGCAGCTGTTACAGAAATCGAAATCGAGATCAGGGTCCAGGAAAGAACTGGCGTTTGAAGCGATCGAGACCAGTCAGGCTGCAATCAAGGCAGGCGATTATTCGTCAGCACTGAAGATCGCGGCATTAGCCGTCAAAGCGGGGAAAGCGTCAGGAAACAACCACGCATATACACTGGCGAACAGTTTAAAACAGCGCTGTGGAATGCTGGTTCGCGAATATCGCAACGTCGAAAGATTTCATAAAAAACTGCAACAGAATCCGAACGACGCAAAATCAGCTTTTCTATATGGACAGTTTCACGCCTTAAAGTTGAATGACTGGAAACAGGGGCTTGTCTGGCTCGCCAGAGGCGAAGATGCGGAATTTCGAACCCTGGCTAAGCAGGAACTTGCGAACTTAAATAATCAAAGTGCGCTGCTGGAGGTTGCCAATGGCTGGTATCAATTAGCTGAGAAAGAGAAAGGATTGACAAAGCGAGAATTGGAAATGCACGCTTATGACTTGTATAGTCGAGCGTGGAATCAATCAATCGGAGAAGATAAAAGGGAGATCAATGAAAAGTTAAGCAAGATGCCCCTGCGGTATCTGAACCACATGCAGGAACTGGATGTCATTCCAGGTGGATGGCCTTTCGGAAAGAATGGTGATCCTGGAAATGGGGGAATATTTACGGTCAATCAGATTGAGTTCCCCAATGGTCTGGGACTGGTTCCACCAAGTAGAGGTTTCGCGCGCGTCTGTTACCAGCTGGATGGTCTATACAATACTTTTGTGACCGGTGTGGCCATCCGGGACTCTAAAACTCAATTTAACAGTACAATTACCTTCATAGTCTTGGGAGATAACAGAGTTCTCTGGAAATCCATCCCAATTCGACATGATAAGGACGTGCTATTCTGTAAAGTTTCTGTCAAAAATATTCATCGACTGGAAATTCGAACTGAAACTCCAGGGATTAATCGGGGGGCATATGCCGTCTGGCTTGATCCACACGTTTTGAAATAGATCTGAATTCATAGGTGAAATGGCCTTGTTGAGAATAGAAAACTCATGCGAGTTTTTTTATGGCCGATAATCTATCTCAATCATCGTCGGAACGCAGCAGAATTTTTGGTAGTGGGTCAGTTTGAATTTTGACTTCGGGCACGGAAGCGTCGAGTCGCTTGACTAGGTGTCGATCTCTTGTTGCTCGTTTTGCGTTAGGTACTCTGCCAGTGCTGAATCGGGGCTGGCCAGTTCGGAAACCAGAGTTCGGAAACCATTCATATCCGTAAGGAACATTGGAATCCAAATATTGTTTGAACGGCTTTGAAGTATCGCCACTTTAAGCCCAAACAGATAGGTGAACGGTCGCACATTCTCTGCTTCACTCCATTTTTGCTCTCGATAGAAACCCCAAAAGTCACGGCATCCAATTCGATCCTTATACACGCTTACCTTGTAGTATGGGACTAGAACTACAAGGGCTACTAGAGCCACTGCAATGACTGCCATTCCAATAATAGTTCCCAAGACTGTGATCAGCGTACCAGAAAAATTCATGTTTTCAACACCGCAAACCGCTGCATCTGCAATCACAACCAATAGAAACCCCGGAATAGCATAGGCCATCACCACAAGGTACATACGCTTGAATGACAGTTTGAATTTGGCGATTGGTTTCTCTTTCATCGGTTCTTTCCCCAAGAGATGTCTTGACTTGCCGAGACTTGATAGCCAGCACATACTTTATCCATGCCTAATCGCTCAAGCAAGAAAAAACGCAAACTGCCCCACTACCGCATTTTTTTACTTAGTGCCCTTTATGATTCTCAAATGATTGATCCCAGTTAATATTCATTCGATTCCTCAGTCTGTCCTTCGATTCCGGAAAAGCTGTTTTCCACAACCTGCCGTACAAGACGATCTTCGACTTCCTGTTTCAGTTTGGAAATTGCATCCCCTAACGGCATTGGTCCCAAGTCACCGTCGATACGGTCCCGTACCGCGACCGCAGTTTGTTCCGCCTCTTTGGGACCGACGATGAACATATACGGAATCAATTCCAGTTGGGCGTCGCGAATTTTCGCGTTGACTTTCGAACTGCGTGTGTCGACGGAAATACGGAATCCGTTCTTGCGCAGTTCGGCTGCCACTTCGTTCGCATAATCGAGTGTCTTGTCGCTGACGGGCAACACACGGATTTGCTCAGGAGCCAACCAGAGTGGAAACGCACCTGCGAAATGTTCGATCAACATACCGGTAAAGCGTTCCATCGAACCAAACGGGGCACGATGAATCATGACCGGACGGTGTGGCTGATTGTCGGAGCCGGTATATTCAAGCTGGAAACGCTCTGGCAGATTGTAATCGAGTTGTACCGTTCCCAACTGCCATTCGCGGCCGATACAGTCTGAAACCATAAAGTCGGCCTTTGGTCCGTAGAACGCGGCTTCACCTTCACACTCTGTGAATGGCATTCCCGAATCGGAGAGTACTTTTCGCAGACTGTTTTCGGCACGTTGCCAGTTCTCTTCACTGCCCACATACTTGTCACTGCCCGGTTCACGCAGCGAAAGTTGCACGCGGAAATTGTCCAGGCCAACCGAAGCCAGAATGAATTTGACAAGATCCAGTGTGATCCGGAATTCGTCTTCCACTTGCTCGGGAGTACAGAAAATGTGCGCATCATCCTGAGTCAGGCCGCGGACGCGCAACATCCCGTTCAATTCCCCCGTTTGCTCGTGGCGATACACGGTTCCAAATTCCGCCAGTCGCACGGGGAGATCGCGATAACTCCGCGGCATCGAGCGATACATTTCCGCGTGATGCGGACAGTTCATCGGCTTCAGCAGATACCGTTCGTTTTTGTGTTCCCAGTCTTTGAGGATTGCAATTTTTTCTTCGCGATTCGCGCCGGGAGGGAATTCGAAATCGCAGTTCATCACCCGTGAGGATTTCCAAAATGTCTCTTCATCCTCAGCCGACAGATTGTCCTCTTCCAGTTTGCGGACCCAGAAATCGACCAGTTGACCGGCATCGTGCCCGAACAGGGGCGCGAATTGCGAGTCGCGATAGTAGGGGAAGTGACCGCTGGTTTCATACAGTTCGACACGCCCGATATGGGGTGAGTAGACCGGCTGATAGCCGAGCCGTGTGAGTTCAACTTTGATGAAGTCTTCCAGTACCGCGCGGATCGTGGCCCCTTTGGGCAGCCAGAGGCAGAGTCCCTGTCCCACTTCCGGATTGATCTGAAACAGTCCCAGTTTTTTGCCAAGCACACGATGGTCGCGGCGTTTGGCTTCTTCGACCTGTTCCAGATACTTTTTCAAATCTTTTTTGCTGAAAAACGCAGTTCCATACAGACGCTGCAACGGTTTATTCCCGGTGTCGCCTTTCCAGTAGGAACCTGCAACCGACAACAGTTTGAAAGCTTTGATTTTTCCCGCGTTGGGAATATGAGGACCACGGCAGAGATCAACAAACTCGCCCTGTCGATAAAAGCTGAGTTGCCCATGATCGGCGAGCCCCGTTTCGATATGCTCCGCTTTAGAATGCTGAGCCATCTCGTTCACAAACGAAACGGCTTCGCCTCGGTCGAGGGAGAATCGTTCGAACGGTTCCTCCTCTTTGATGATCTTTTTCATCTCCTCTTCGATTTTGGGAAAGTCATCTTCGCTGATGGTATGTTCGAGACCAAAATCGTAATAGAATCCATGAGGCAGGGTCGGGCCAAAGGCCAGTTGAATGCCGGGCCAGAGACGCATCACGGCTCGCGCCATTACGTGGGCACACGAGTGCCGCATCACGCCGAGTGCTTCGGCATCGCGATCGGTCAGCAGGCGGAGTGAGATTTCGGACGAATTCGCGATCTCCTGCATGGGTCGGAACGCATCACAAACGGTTCCGTTTACCTCGGCAGCGACCACCGCGTTGGCCAGCCGTTCTCCAATTGATTGTGCGACATCGATTGCGGAGCTGTTGTCTGAGAATTCCTTAACACTTCCATCGGGTAATTTGATTTGAATCATTCGTTTTTTGAACTTCATCTAAAGTCGGAACCACCACAGTCGCCGTTACAAAGGGCTCACTGCTCAGGCAGTTCGAAGGAGGTAGAGTCTTTATATTCGACAAGTTATGTCCGCGTCAATGTTCGCCCGTCCGCAGAAAAATCGTCGGAAACCGCTGAAATTGATATGATCGGTCAGACAGGGCGCCAGACTCTTACTTTCAGCAGTTTTTTTCACAGAAACTCGTCTGGAACTTGACGATTTCTTAATCGGCGCGTACCCTTTTTAACCGCAGGACGATTAGCTCAGTTGGTTAGAGTGCCACGTTGACATCGTGGAGGTCACTGGTTCGAATCCAGTATCGTCCAATTATAAGCCCTTTCTCATTAAAGAGATAGGGCTTTTTTAGTGACCCGGCTCTCGTCTCAGCAGCATCTAATCCAAGCAATACAGAAGAGAGCAGCCCACTTTGAGAGAGTTTTCATGACGATTTCAGTTCAGTGTGACGAATGCTTCCAAAATTATAATGTACGCGATGAACGAGCCGGCCAGACACTCAAATGTAAATCCTGCGGTGCGAAAATCCGAGTGCCGGCCGCTGACGAAGAAATCGAAGATCTATATGAAGACTACGAAGAGCCGAGTGTCCCCACACGGAGAAAAAAGAAACCCGCTTCCGCCAAGAAGAAAAAGAAATCGAAAAAGGCAATCGAGATCACTCCCGGTAAAGTCGTGAAAAAGATATTCGGCTGCCTTGCCATTTTACTTGGCTTACTCATGCTCTTTGGTGCGATTCGAGTATTATTTACCGAGGGGTTGCAGGGTAAACAAGGGGCATTTCCCATAGTAGGATTCTTTGCCGCCACCGGTTGTTTTACAGTTGGCAAAAAATGGTTGACCGATTAAATGATGACTTTGATTGCCTATTCCTTCATTTCGACAGCTGTTAGCGGTTCCAATCAATTTGTTTACAGTTTGGGTTTCTTAGCTTTTAATGCGGGGTCTGGCCCATTGATGAAATAGATTCGGTCTCCGTTTTCATCTTTTCCTTCGACGAGTGAGTATTGATCTAAACGGAAAGTTCTTAAACGTGGATTCATCTTATGGTAATCCTCAATCCATTGGGATGAATTTACAATGGCCCCATGCAGAAAAGCTCCATAAAAAACAGCCAATTTTATGTACGATCCATGAAATTTCGCTCCAGCCAAGCGTGTTTCAAAGAACATGGCTCCCTCTAAGTTTGTTGCTCTGAGGTTCGTGTCGATTAAGTTGGCTCCAAAGAATCGCGCCGATTCCAAATTAGCTCCTAAAAAAGTGGCGCCTTCCAGATTTGTATCGCTAAAGTCGACTCCTTCCAAGTGTGCTCCTCTCAGGCTAGCACCTTTCAGAGCCCCTACCAAGTCATACTCTTTTAATTTTTTCCTACTGAGATCAACATTACTTAGAAAAGCACTATTCAAATCAATTTTCTTTCCTGCTTCCCTTTCAAGTTTGATGAACTCGATGACAGCTTCTCGTCTCGATCGCAAGTTGGCTTTTGGTAATCTCGGTTTTCTGGATGTTGAGTGATTTTTGAGGAACACAGGAATCGATCCACTCTGAGCTTCCCTTTCCTGGTAGAGGATATCTATCAAACGAGTTCGTTTTGCTCTTTTTCTTTCTATAATCTGCTGATCTATCAGTTTTTGAAGTTTCGTATTCTGTTGATTTAGTTGAGTCTGTAGCTTCTTAGTTTTTTGATTTAGCTGGAGCTGAAGCTCTTCGTTTTGTTTCTGAATGGAATGGTTTTGAGACTCTATAAAACTGTCTTGTTTTATATAAAGTACTAATACTGTCAGAGAGATAGTAATAGATACAAACACAAAGAAAAAATTGATTATTGGTTTCATGATAATTCTACTTATTAGGAATAATATGTCTGTATTGGACTACTACAGTGCTTGCCAACTGCCCTTTTTCAAGTGATGGCTGACATATTGATGGACAGCTAAAGAGAACATAAAATGAGGGTAAGTTACAAATTTATCCCGCTAAAAGTGGTGCACTCCAAATTGGCCCAGCTCAAACCAGCCTCTCTTAAATTACAATCACCCAGATCGGAACTTTTTCCTTGCTCCTCTTGATCGTTTTCAACACGGTCACTGAATTATGTTTGTTTAGAACTTTTTTTTCAAGTTTTTTGCGAGGTGATTGATTAATGTTGTTAATATGAAATGACGTAGTACTATTCACGACGTCGAAGTAAGCATATTGATACTGACATGAATGACAACGCAGAATTATCAAGGCAGTGTCCGTGTTGCGGTCTAGTACTTCTGTTGGGTACTATTTTTGATGCAGCAGCAAAAGAGGAAGAGTTTGGGCCGATACTTGGGATAAAAAAGAATGTTGATCCAGCGAATGCAAAAGCAGGATATATTGGAATCGGCAGTCTTAGATTGGAAAACCATGCACCTGAGTTTTATTCATGTCCTCGGTGCAAAGCCGATCCTTCGGAAAAAGTTTTAGACACTTGATCGGCTATTGGTTTTAAATCAACTGCACCGGATTTTGCAGCGCTTGATTTTTATGATTGTTGTATCTGTTTTAATTTCAATGAGTTAGAAGATTTGTAAATGGACCAGTATCGTCCATTTTTCAAGTTTAATCGATAACCTGCAAGTCGCGATTATCTATATATAGTGGTTTGCCGTTTTTTAGATCATGGTTAACAGGATTGGTTTACCTTTCGTAATGACCAGCGTGTGTTCAAACTGGGCTGAGAGACTGTTTTTTCCCCCTGCCAGTGTCCATCCGTCGTCGGTCTCGGTGACAAACCTGTTTGTCGTTGATAAGAACGGCTCAATGGTGATAACCAGTCCTGCATGTAACCTGCGTTTCTCTCTTGGCTCATCGTAACCTGGAATTGTGTCAGGTGCTTCGTGCAGACCGCGTCCGATACCGTGGCTGCATAAATTTTTGATAATTTGAAAGCCGCTCTGTTTTGCAACCTTCTCAATCGACCTTCCGATGCCATTGAGCGGTCGACCTGCTCTCGCGACGTGGCAGGCTTCATTCAGGGCGAGTTTTGTTGAGTCGATCAGTTTGTTTTTGATCGCGTTGTCCGGAGGAACAACCAGGGTTCCACCGGTATCTGCGAAGTATCCATTCTTTTCAGCAGACACATCAATATTCACAACATCGCCGGGCTGGATCACTCTGTTTCCGGGAATTCCATGCGCGACCTCTTCATTGATACTGATGCAGGTATAGCCGGGAAAATTATATGTTACTTTCGGAGCGGAATGGGCATCATAGCGTTCAAACATCTCTTTGCCGATGAGATCCAGCTCGCCCGTGGTCATGCCAGGTTCTGTGCGATTCATCATCTCTTTCAGCGTCATTGCTACAATTCTGCCAATATGTCTTAATTCTTTGAGCTCCTGCTCTGTTTCGATCGTCATCTTAAAACTCCCTTCAACAGGTCTATGATGCAACTGAGAGCTGTCATTTTTATATAAAGCCGCAGAAGCTTTATTCGTGTTATTGATTTTAATATTGTGAAGCAGAAAGCAAGGCAATCCTGAGGGTAAAGATATCTGTTAATGGTACGAAAAGTAAGGCTAATCGGAAGATCCCTGTTCACTCGCATTCCCCCTGCCTATAACCTGTTCAAGCCTCATGCGATCGTCCAGGCAGCCACAGTCAATGCACCGGAATCGAAATTCGAGTTTCAGCTCGACTCAAAATTCAAGCCCCCGCGTTCGTTTTTTGAAAACTGATCATCGAGTCTCAAGGTGTGTTTGATAATAAAAGAAATAGATAAAGGGGCGTGTCTCACTAGTAAAAGAGACCTACCCCGATCCTGTTCGGCACAGTTTATGTTACCTTTTGACTTTATTACTACGAACAAGGAATTTTTTTTTGTTTTGTGTCGTTCGTGGCTTGTAAATTGGTCAATCTGCATAGAGGAAGCCGCGTTGACTGTTTGAGACATCTACACGCCGCAAGCGAAGCCCGCTGAGATTGAAGAACAGGACATCACCGGACTGAAGTATTTCTGACAGTGGCACCCGGTGGTAATTAAATTGATCGTCTGTGTTATCAAGGCTCAATTTCTTGTCCAACAAACTCTACTGATCCAACACTTCCGTAGTCGTTAAGGAGATCTATCCTCCATAGTTTCTCTCTGTCTTGAATTACGATTTCGTCTAAGAAAACCGTTTCGTGGTATCTGACACTGGCGTTGTTGAGGTAGTAGGCAAGATTATGAAGAATTTCAAATGCTTCACATAGCCGTGACGGTTTTGGGCCTGATTCATCACCTGGAATCAAAAGTTTGATATTGTCGAACTGAATCAAAGAACTTGTTAACTCATGAGGAAGCCAGAATTGGGATACATTTTCGGTATAACCTCCCCAGCAAATCCCAAGTGTATCTTCAAAGTCTTTTAAAAGACCGTTTTGGAACACTTCGTTTAGTTGGTACAAAACCCATGTACTGTAGGTGATTTCGCCATTTACAAGACACGATTCTAGCCATTTTCTTTCACCAAAGTATACGAATCCGTCACGATCTTCAGCACTTGCTAAGTATTTCAAACGGTCATTTAGCTTGGGGAGTAATATCCCACTTTGGCCAATGAGTGTACCGTGTGATGCTTCTTCCTCAATTTTTCGATACTCTGGCCAAGGTATATAGTGTCTCTGCTTTGTAGCAAATATGTCGTTCATTACTTTGCCCCTCCAGTGAGAATGTTAACAAACTCGAAAAACACTCGGAGTAGAAAGTAAAAAAACCTGGTCTTTTTATTCAGTTGTGGCTACGCCGGATTCACGCGAACGTCGGTGATTGTTTGAGGAAAACTCTGTATCAACAACGGTATCGGTGCAAAGAGCAAACACAGAACGAAGTTTTGCACCCATATGAACATATCCATGGCAGGAGAGCGAAGTTGCCTGGATTTAAGATGTGAAGGGTATTGCTGTTTGACAAAGTTCGCGGAATCGTAGGCGATGCTGAGATCGTTGATGGATTGAAACGGTGTGACGATTTCGTGGAAAGGATTAACTTTGGTTTCCGGACGATGAAGGAATGAGAGCAAAATGGAACCGATACCAAACGGAATAAAGAAAATGTGTAGGTGATCATCAAAGCCGGTTATCCAGACAATCAACAGGCATGCAAGTAACAAAACGGCAGCAACTGGTTGCACGAAGGACCAGATATGTGTTTTCTTGACGATGACAGTGGAATTCGACTCCAGTAGTAGAAGTAATCGCTGGAAGTAATCCCATTGTGGTTTCGACAGCACAACGGGATGATCAATACAATCATCGTAGAAATACCAGACAGTCTCAATGACAAACTGCACTGTCGAGTCATCGGTATCAGGAAAATCCAGCAGCGCATCATCGAAATCGAACGCCGTCAGTTCATCGTCGAGATATTGACGAATGAGGTCAGCAAGTCGGTTTCGTGCATCGCGGTCAACCATTATTTAAACTCTTGTTGCGAAATCTATTTTTTTAGAACAAATCAAGATTCGTTTTTTCGTATCGAGACTATTTGTGATGTTGTCTTCTACCAAAACAGAACTTTGACACTCAGCAGCGTAAATCAGGTTCCAGTGAGTAGCAGTTAACAGTGCCTTCCAGATCACGTATGGCCATCACCAATGCTCCCTGCTGATTAAAGGTACCCTTCTGTTTGAACTGTACCTTACCTTTGGTTTTGCCGCATTCCCAGTAGAGCCCGCCTTGTCTGGTGAACTCGTTATGATCAGTCTCGGCCCGAAAAACACACATTGAACCTAAGAGTAACCTGCCCACGTTGGGTAAGTGTCCCGGGGCGTGGGCAGAAGTGAAGAAGAGATTCGATTCAGTGGGACTGGTTTTAAAAGTGACCTGCTCGATAATCCTAAAGCTCCAGGGCCACTTGCTCGCACTCTCTAGAAATGGGTCGGCTACTTTCTTGTTCTCTTCACCGTTGATGTCTCCGGTTACCATCACCCCCATGGTTAGCCCTGCCACCATTTTTACCGCATCTCTTCTGCTCAGGTCACTCATGATTGCCTCCCGATGAGTAAAATCAACATGCGAATTTAGAACTGATCGTTCATCGTATGAATTTTACTTGAACGAATGTGGCTGCATACATTCTCTACGATGCAATGTAATACTAAATCATATCAGTCAGTGGTATACTGTCAACAACGAGTATTGTGTATTATCCCGTTTCAATTAGAACCATTTCTCAGGAGCAGTGCCGAAGCAGGAGCGTAAAGAGAGACGAAGCCTGTTTTTCGGGCTTGGGGGGTAAGCCATGAAACAACGTAATTCAGCGCGGGCGATTCTGCTGAACAATCGGAGTCAGGTGCTGTTGATCCAACACCAAGACACCATTCCGGTTGATCCAGCACAGCCTGATGTTCTTAAATATTGGGCAACGCCCGGCGGTGGAATCGAAGAGGGGGAGCAGCCAGTAGATGCACTCCAGCGCGAGTTACGGGAGGAACTCGCGTTGAATAACGTAACGATAGGACGACAGATTGGAGTTCGAAACGTATCACTGAATCTTCCGGGGGAAGGTTGCGTCATCAGCCACGAAATCTACTTTGTATGCCATGTCTCCGAGAGACCGGAACTCAATCATGCTGGTCTGTCGGAATGCGAACATGGTACGTTCAAAGGAATCAGATGGTGGTCGCTCGAAGCGCTCCATAACACGACTGAGATTCTGCGTCCCAGCGCGTTGACTGAATTGGTTGAGAATGCATTGTGCGCCGATTCCGAACCAGTCCTTTTACAGGACTAATCGTCTGGTGGATGGTCTAAGAAATACGATCTAGTAGAGGCCCTTGAGTTTATCGGGCACGAGATTTAATGCTATTTTGCCAAGGGGTTAAGGGGTTGGGAATGGATACCGTGCATCTCACTCCAACGCAGCATAATCCGTGAAACGACTGGAAATGCGACTGGTGATGGAATACGATGTGGGCGCTTCGGTAAAATTCTGTATTCGTACTAGGCTGCATTCTGCAGTCAACAGGTAGTATGCGAAAGCTTCGTATTACTGATGTGAGCCACGCCTATGATCGAAAGGATAGTCAGACTATGAACGACGAAATCTCAATGCCGAATGACATAGTTGAATTTGCTCAGGAATTGACCAGTGGTGAGCCTGGGGCCTTGGAGATAATAAAGATCCAAGAGTTCGAAGGCGACGAAGATACGAATGATGACGCATTAGAACGGAAGCATCGTGAGTTCGAAGCTGTCCACCAATCACTTGTCGAGGAGTTATCCAGTCGATTCGGCGCTCCAAATGTTTCGAAGGTAGAAGATGAATTCGAAACCATTCCACTCTGCGGCGTCTATCCAGCCGCGACATGGGAGGTGGAAGGGATGGAGCTATTTTTGGCAATTTCTCATGAAGATCGAGAGACTCCCATGCTACTCGCAATCGGCACTACATGAGAAAACATAACATTCAGTTTTATTCCTCGCGGAATGCGACGATCCCTTAAACAGTTTGCTGGGGCTAATAAAACTGCCTACTTAAGTATGTCGTTCAAAATGATGCCGATCTTCCATGAGATATTAACGAAGAAGGAAAAGTATTTTGTGTTACAGTCAGGGAGTGTCGTTTAATTCCGGATCAACTCGGAATACGGGGGCGCGTTTTTCAAGAAAGGCCTGGATGCCTTCATGATAGTCGGGACCATAATAGACTTTCCGTCGCAGCCCATGAATGTACTCGAACTGCGATGCACTAAGTGGTGCGGCCTGACTGAGCATGTTGAGCGTTGTTTTGGCAACGGCAATCGATGCCGCTGATCGAGACGCGATGGTCCGCGCCAATTCATAGGTTTGGCTTTCCAATTCTGTATGGGGAACGATCTGATTGACCAGTCCGGCTCGCTCGGCCCGCTCTGCCGTCAGCAGGTTGGCCGTGAAGAACAGCTCTTTGACAATGCTGAGAGGCAGCCTGGAAAGGAAGCTCTGGAATCCCGATGCATTATACGGGAGCCCCAGTTTGGCAGGGGTAATTGCGAAGGCACAGGTTTCATCAGCGAGAACCAGATCGCAATTCATAATCAGGTCACAAGCGCCTCCCCAGACGGAGCCATGCACCATCGCGATCACGGGGGCGGGAAAACTGCGTATAGCCCGTAGCAGCTTTTCGAGTGGATCATCATATGGGAGTGGGTCTGTATCCGCCTGCGGAAGTTCATCCACATCATGGCCGGCTGACCAGACTTTTTCGAAGGTCGCTGCCCGCAGCACTACGGCCCGCGTGCCGTTTTGTTGCATTGTCTTAAGGGCTGATAACACTTCGGTGATCAGATCGGCACTCAAAGCGTTTCGCTTCTGATAGTTGTTGAACGCAATCGTTCCAATTCGATCTTCATTGCTGACTGTGATAAAAGACATAGTCCACCTCAAATTAGAGTCACGCGTTGTGCGGCTGCGGTCAGTTCATCTCGAAAATCAGGATGAGCAATGCTGATCAATGCCTCGGCCCGTTCCTTGGTTGATTTGCCTCTCAAATTGACAATCCCGTGCTCGGTACAAACGTATTCCACATCCATCCGCGGGTCTGTCACCATGCCGACCTTGGGCACGATTGTCGAGAGCGTTCCTTTGCGTGCCGTCGATTGCAATGCGATAATGGACTTTCCCCCTTTCGACAGGGAAGCGCCCTTTACGAAATCATACTGGCCACCGGAGCCACTGTATTCATGCTCCCCGATAAACTCGGCATTCACCTGGCCGTACAGATCGATTTCGATAGCCGTGTTGATAGAGACAAAGTTGTCATGTTGTGAGATGACACGGATATCGTTGACATAAGATGAGGGATAACTTTCGAACGCTGCGTTATCGTTCATGAACGCGTATGATTCTCTGGTTCCGAAAGCGACCGTGAAGACATGTTTAAAGGGATGCAGCGTTTTCTTTTTCCCGGTAATCACTCCTTTGCGAATCAGGTCGGCCATGCTGGGAGAAAACAGTTCCGTGTGAATTCCCAGGTCTTGATGATTGCTCAATGCCTCGGCAACCCCCGAAGGCACACGTCCAATGCCCAGCTGGATCGTTGCGCCATCAGGGACTAACGGTGCGATCAATGCACCAATGGCACGGCCTGCTTCCGAAGTTTCAGCCACTCCTGCCTCAATGAGTGGTACATGATTTTCCACAATGGCCTCAACTTCGCTGACATGAATCTGTGATTGCCCGAATACGCGAGGCATGTTTTGATTGACCTCAACGAGCAGCCGCCTGCAATGCCGTGCAGCGGTGGAAGCGAAATCGTTGTTCGTACCCAGAGAGAAGTAGCCTCCCCCATCCATGGGACTGACTGTAACCAGAAACGTATCGAGATCGATGATTTCTTTGAACAGCCGAGGAAGGTCGCTGAAGTGCACGGGGACAAAACTCATCACCTTGTGGCCTGTCTGCTGCTGGTCTTTGATAATCTGGTGTTCGGTGCCGCTCAGGAAGAAACAGTGGGGGTCAATCTTTTCCCTGACACCTTCCACCAGAAGTGAGTCGCTAATCGGCTGCATTCCGATCTTATAGTAAAAGCGAATTGATTTGAGGTCGTCCGTTCGCAGGCGATCTCCCAGCGCCGCTACCAGTGCGGGCGGTTGTCCAATTGCCATGCCAGCCGAGACGGTCTCACCTTCTGAAATCAGTGCGACTGCTTCAGCAGTACTTTTGAGTTTTGCAGCATACAGATCAGCGGCGTCCATTCCCCACAGTCCTTTTACGGAATAAGAATCTATACGAGACCATTGAATACAAGAGGACTTTCGCGTTTTCGAATTAAAGTGTCAAGAGGGAATGGCATTGTCAGTGGTAGGATCAGCCATTTGTTGGCAGACTAATGCGAAGTTTCCTTATTCACCAAACTTCTCTACAACCAGTTCCTGAAGCAGATGAAGATCGATTTTGCCCATGCCCGTGCATGGTAGTTCGTCGAAGAGCAGGTAGTGCACTGGATTTTTATATTTGGCAAGGATGACAGAAAAAGGGGAGCAGGTCAAATCTAGAAAAAACGAGTCCTGACCCAATTCTCCGCCCTTAATTCTCCGATTACTCTTCTCCGATATCTTCATTCCAGAGTTCAGGGCTTGAGTCCTTGAGTTGTTCCATCAAGGAAATGCATTTTGCGTTTTGAAGTACTTCGATCTCAACTCCGCTCGCTTTTAACATTTCTTCATCGCCTAAAAAGGTTTGATTCTCCCCGATAATGACTCGAGGTATTTGATAAAGACGGATGGCACCACTACACATGGGACAGGGCGACAGAGTCGTATAGAGAGTCGAATTTCGATAGACACTTGCTGGTTGCCTGCCTGCATGTTCCAACGCGGCCATTTCTCCATGCAAAATGGCACTCTTTTTTTGTATGCGAAGGTTGTGTCCCCTGCCAATAATCTTGCCTTGGTAAACAAGAACTGACCCGATTGGAATGCCACCTTCTTTAAGCCCTTGTTCCGCTTCGTCTATTGCGGCTTGCATAAATTCATCCATTGTATACAAGCATCCTTTCAATCACTTCAAAATTCGTATACAACAAGAGTGTTGTGATAAAAAGTGCGTCTCAAAAAACACTCTATTTTTAGATTGTATCAAGGTGTAGTGTAAATCGTTTTTCTGACAATGACCAGCTTTTTTGAAAAAGTAAACGAGCTTTGGTCTGTTTCTCAGGTTTGGGGAACTTCGACTTGACCCCAAATATTCCCTTGAAGGAGTTTTCCCAGCTCTATGCATTTTTTAGAATGATATTTGGCTTCGGACACCTTTATTTGTCCGACGCAGGCAAGGCTTAAAAGGAGATAACAATGTTACAAACGATTTCATTTGTTGCTGTCATAGCGATTACCAGTTGTTCTTACGCAGCTGATGCGCGGCCTCCTTATGGGAAATTGACCGTTACCGAAGATCTGATACGACAAGAAATCGTCAGGCTAGGTGGAGACTGGGAGTCAGGAGAGAAACCTAAGCTTGTCTCTTTTATAGGCGACAAATTCGAAAGCAGACATTTCGAAATGTTGACTCACCTTCCAACTCTAGAGGGTTTTTATGTTGACACATGTGCTATTGATGAATTTGCTATGTCATGCCTTTCTCAATTACATCAGCTTAAGCGGCTGGACATTGTAGAGTGTAAGCTGGAGCCTAAGAGCTTGTCGCTTCTTCGAAGCAATCGTGAGCTCAAGCAAATTTATTTTGGTTCCATTTTCATATCGGATCAATTAATGACAGAGCTCGCAAAATTTCAGAATCTCAGAAAGATTATATTTGACGATTGTAAAGGGTTAACGAAAGAGCGACTTTCGACCTTAAAAGCGGCATTGCCCAACGTGATGATTCATTGAGAGAACAGCTTTTGTCCGACCGCACCAGAAAAACCGTGAAAGAGATTGCTACTAGTCATAAAAGACACTATTGGATCAGGACTCTATTTCTAAATTGTACACATCTCATAATTATGCCGGATTCACGCGTACATTTGTGATTGTTTGACGAAAGCATTGTATCAACAATAGTAATGGTGCAAAGAACAAACAGAGGATAACGTAAGACATCCACACTGGCATACGGAAATCAAATGAGCGAATTCGTCGCGATTCAAGATCCGAAGGATACTGCCGTTTGACGAAGTTCGTGGATTCATAGGCGATGCTGAGGTCGCTGATGGATTGAAATGGTGTGACGGCTTCGTGAAAAGGATTTTCTTTGGCTTCCGGTCGATGGAAGAATGAAAGCAAAATGGAACCGATGCCAAATGGAATGAAGAAAATGAGTAAATGATCACCAATGCCGGTTAGCCAAACGATCAACAGACATACGAGTAACAAAATGGCAGCAACTGGTTTCGCGAAGGACCAGAGACGTGTTTTCTTGACGATAACAGTGGAATTCGACTCTAGTAATAAAACTAATCGTTGGAAGTAATCCCATTCTGGTTTGGTCAACACAACGGAATGGTCCTTACAATCATCGTAGAAATACCAGACAGTCTCAATCACAAATTTGACTGTCGTGTCGTCCGTATCAGGGAAATCTTTCAGCGCATCGTCGAAATCGAACGACATCAGTTGATCGTCGAGGTATCGACGAATGAGGACTGCAAGCTGGTTTCGTGCATCGCGTTCAACGATTGTCACTGGATCTTTTCTGCTCAGATTACTCATGTCAGCCTCCCGATGAGTAATATCAACACGTGAATTAAAGATTGATCGTTTACCATATCAATTTTTGTGAAACGAATTAACTCTCACACATTGCATATAATGTTTTGTACTAATAAATCGTACTAAGCAACAGTGGACTGTCAACAAGCAGTTTTCTATTATCGAGATAATTGAGAATCGTTATGTAGGTGCCACACTGAAGCAGGGGAGTTAATAAAGACTTCAGTCACTAATCGAGAAGATCTCAACAGCATTGAACGAAAAGGAAGGAAGGGAACTGTGATCACGGCAGGTGGCAGATTTCGCAAAGCCATTGAAGAAGAACAACCCTTACAGTGTGTAGGAGCCATCAATGCCTACCACGCGCGCCTGGCGGAAGCCTCCGGGTACCGGGCCTTGTATCTTTCCGGCGGAGGAGTATCAGCGGGGTCGTGCGGTCTTCCCGATTTGGGAATCACCACAATGGACGATGTGCTTATCGATCTCAGACGCATGACCGACGCAGCCAGTTTACCAATATTGGTTGACATCGATACCGGCTGGGGGGGCGCGTTCAATATTGCCCGCGCTGTGCGCGCGATGAACAAGACAGGAGCCGCAGGCGTGCATCTGGAAGATCAGGTTCAGCAGAAACGGTGTGGACATCGTCCCAACAAGGCCATTGTGACTCAGGCAGAAATGGTCGATCGAATCAAGGCCGCCGTTGATGCCAAGCTGGATGACGATTTTGTGATCATGGCTCGCACCGATGCCCTGGCCGTGGAAGGCATGCAGTCAGCCATTGACCGCGCGTCTGCTTGTGTAGAAGCGGGCGCTGACATGATTTTCCCGGAAGCAATGACTCAGCTCGAGCAATACCGGGAATTTGTCGATGCGGTACAGGTTCCCGTCCTGGCCAATATTACCGAGTTTGGAGCCACACCCCTGTTTACCGCGCAGCAATTGGCAGACGTAGGAGTGAGTATTGCCTTGTACCCGCTGTCCGCCTTTCGCGCTGCCAACAAGGCGGCGCTTAACGTTTATCAAACCCTTCGCAAGGATGGCACGCAACAAGGTGTGCTCGATACGATGCAAACGCGTGACGAACTCTACGACTATCTTGGCTATCACGATTTCGAAAACAAACTTGACCAGCTCTTTGCAGAGAACAGTTCGGAGGACGAACCATCATGAACGAACCACCGGCCGATATTAGAAAACCGAAAAAATCGGTTGCACTCTCGGGAGTGGAAGCGGGCAACACAGGAATTTGTACTGTGGGGCGTTCAGGAAACGACCTGCATTATCGTGGCTTTGACATACTCGACTTTGCCGAGACAGCCGAATTCGAAGAAATCGCGTACCTGCTCATTCACGGATCACTGCCAACGCAATCGGAACTTTCCGCATACAAAACAAAACTGAAGTCGTTGCGAAAACTTCCCGAGCCCGTCAAAACAATGTTGGAAGCCATTCCCGCCTCGGCACACCCCATGGATGTCTTGCGGACGGGCTGCTCGATGCTGGGAACGTGCGAGCCCGAACCGGCCGAGCATACGGCTGAGACAGCGCGGAATCTGATTGACCGCTTGATGGCCAGCTTTGGTTCGATGTTGTTGTTTTGGTACCATTTCGCCAATGAGGGGCGAAGGATCGAAGTGGAAACCGACGCGGATTCCATCGGCGAACACTTCCTGCAACTTTTACATGGCGAGCAACCTGGCGATTCCTGGATTCGGGCGATGCACACCTCGTTGATCCTTTATGCGGAGCACGAATTTAACGCATCGACCTTCACCGCACGCGTGATTGCCGGAACGGGGTCGGATCTCTATTCTTCAATTACAGGAGCCATCGGCGCACTCCGGGGGCCCAAGCACGGCGGTGCGAATGAAGTCGCTTTCGAAATTCAGAACCGTTATACGGATCCCGATTCTGCCGAGGCCGATATTCGCGAACGCGTCGGTCGAAAGGAAATCATCATTGGGTTCGGCCATCCGGTTTACACAACAGGCGACCCGCGCAACACCGTGATTAAATCTGTTGCCAGACAGCTCTCGGAAGAAGCAGAGGAAATGACGTTATTCGACATTGCCGAGAGACTGGAGTCAGTGATGTGGGAAGTCAAAAAGATGTTTCCCAACCTCGATTGGTTTTCGGCGGTTTCCTATCATCGAATGAACGTTCCCACAGAAATGTTTACCCCATTGTTTGTCATGTCCCGCATTGCTGGCTGGGGCGCACACGTGATCGAACAACGTGAAGATGGTAAGATCATTCGCCCTGGTGCCCATTACACCGGCCCCGAAAACCTCGACTGGATTGCACTGGAGAATCGTTAACAGATGAGTGAAACTGACGTCTACGATGCCGCCCGCCCGGAATTTGACCGGGTGATTCAGGACATTGCCGATTATGTATTGGACCTCGATACGGGTCGACCCACGGTTGAGCAATCGAATGAAGCCATGGAGACGGCCCGTTATTGCTGGATGGATACCATCGGCTGCGGGCTGTATGCGCTCAACTACCCTGCCTGTACCAAGCTGCTGGGACCCATCGTACCGGGCGCAGAACTTCCCGGCGGTGCACGAGTACCCGGAACTTCCTATGAGCTTGATCCCGTGCGGGCTGCCTGGAACATCGGTGCTACAATTCGCTGGCTCGATTTTAACGATACCTGGCTGGCTGCGGAATGGGGGCATCCTTCCGATAATCTGGGCGCCATTCTGGCACTGGCCGATTATCAATCTCGAACCGGGACACGCTCGCTGTTGATGAAAGATGTGCTCGTCGCCATGATCAAGGCCCACGAAATTCAGGGCGTCATTGCGCTAGAGAATTCATTTAACCGAGTAGGCCTCGACCATGTCATGCTGGTACGCATCGCCTCAGCGGCTGTCTCCGCACAGATGCTGGGCTGCAATCGCGAACAAACACTCAACGCGATTTCCCATGCCTGGCTCGACGGTTCATCGCTCCGCACCTATCGGCATGCGCCGAATACCGGTTCACGAAAATCGTGGGCAGCCGGCGATGCGACTTCGCGCGGTCTTTTTCTGGCCATGTTGGCCCAACGTGGAGAAATGGGCTATCCCACTGCCATTACTGCACCAACCTGGGGGTTTCAAGATGTTTCATTCAGAGGCGACACTCTCTCTTTCAGCCAGAAGTTTGGAACCTATGTGATGAAAAACATCTTGTTCAAGATTTCATTCCCGGCCGAGTTTCATGCCCAGACCGCAGTCGAAGCCGCTTTGATATTGCATGAGGAAGTGAATGAGCGCCTTGATGAAATTGAACAAATCGTGATCGAAACACAAGAATCCGGAAACCGCATCATTAACAAAACGGGACCCCTCGATAACCCTGCTGACCGAGACCACTGCCTGCAATATATGGTTGCTATACCCTTGATCTTCGGGCGACTGACGGCCGAAGATTACGAAGACGCGGTTGCCGCTGATCCACGAATCGATGCACTACGCAACAGAATGCAATGCCGGGAAAACGAACGTTTCACCCATGAATACCTGATATCCGACAAACGCGCCATCGGTAACGCCGTACAAGTCTTCTTCAAAGATGGCACCAAAACTGAGCGAGTCGAAATCGGTTATCCGGTCGGACATTACCGCCGGCGTGCTGAAGGGATTCCTTTGTTGAAGGAAAAGTTCGAACGCTATTTACGTGGCGGTGTTTCGGAAACAAGTGCGAATCGCATCCTCGAAATCTGTTCGGATCAAGAGGCATTCGAATCAACGTCTGTCGAGGAAATGATGTCGCTATTAGTCGCCTCTCGCATTCCGAAATAAACAAGCTTTGCTTGAATGGATGTCTGCATTATTATGAATCGACAGCGGATGCGACTAGCTCAAGCCGCTTAATCACCAAAATTCTCTGCAACTAGCTCCTGAAGCTGATGACGATCAAACTTGCCAGTACCCGTGCGTGGCAATTCGTCAAAGAACAGATAGTGCACCGGATTTTTATATTCAGCAAGTTGATCCGCGACGTAGGCGCGAATGGTTTTTTCGCTCGAATCGTCTTGCTTTCCGATCAGCGCGACACACGCCACCGGCAGCTCGCCATCTCTCGGATCGCGTAAGCCTACAACAACGGCAGCATGCACTAATGGATGCTCATCAATGATCGACTCAACTTCCGCGGGGGCAATGTTGGAACCGCGGCGGACGATCATCAGTTTCTTTCGACCGATGAACCAGACATATCCATCATCGTCAAAATGCCCCAGGTCGCCAGTATGCAGCCATTCACCTCGAAATAAATCTGTTGTAGCTTGTTCGTCATTCCAGTAGCCGATAGTCGCTGAGGGCGTCCGCAGCACAATTTCACCCGTTTCACCAGAGGGACAGTCATCTCCTTCGGCTGTGACGATCCGCAACTCGGTATCAGGAGTTGGTAATCCAAGCGATCCCCACTTACGGGTTCCAAAACGGGGATTCGCCGCGTAGTAACCTCCGATTTCTGTCATGCCCGCACCTTCCATTACTTCCCAGCCTAACAGGTCACGGAAGCGATGGTGAAGGTCTGTCGGGACCGCATCTCCCGAACCGATGCTGTTTTTGAGCGTTGGTAGTCCTGTCGGATTCTGTTCCAGGTATTCCACGAAATCCAGAAGGTCGCTGGCAAGCATCCCATATTCAGTGACCGATTCGGCTTGAATTATCGAGACGGCCGAGGCAGGAGTGGGCCTCATGGAAAGGACGACTCGCGCACCGACCGACAGGGCAGGCATCAACTGAGTCTGCAAACCACCGGCATGACTGATGGGCTTGCCCACCAGCACGACATCCTCACTCGTAAATTCAAAAATCTGACGCGAGGTCTCGATCCCGGCAAATGCTCCTGCGTGGGAATGGATGACTCCTTTCGGATGACCGGTACTGCCAGATGTAAAAAGAATGAAAGCTGGATTGCCTGGTTCCACATTGATTCCCGATACCAGTGCCTCAGTTTCTAATAATACCGAAAAGGGATGTATGTCATCTGGTGTGCTGTGAGTCGAGCCAACCGAAACCGCAATCATGCCCTCGTGTGTAGGGAGTAGCGGTTGAACAATTTGCATCTTATCGACATGGAACAAAATCATCCGGGCGTCAACGCGCTCAACGACATCAATCACTTCCTCGGCGACATAGCGATAATTCAGGGGAACGGCTACAGCACCGATCTGGTAGCAAGCAAGAGTTGTCAGGATCGCTTCCAGACAATTCGGCAGGAACCAGGCCACACGATCTCCCTGGTGAATTCCCAGCTTTTGTAATCCGCCCGCGACTTTCCGAACCTGATGCTCCAGATCTGCATAACTGACGCACTCACCCTCGAATTGAATCGCTGTTTTAGTAGGACACTGTCGAACGGAATTTTTGAGAAGCGCCTGGAGATGCGTCATGAAGTTTTTGTCCCCTCTTTTTCATTCATTTTATCATCGGCCTCATACGCTTTGCAAATCATGAAGTCAGACAGTTTTTTCCGTCGAGCAGGAAACGCATTTCATGAGAGGGTGTTCAATACACTTCTCCTGGCACTCAATTGGGTCTGGTAAATGACATACGTGAATAGCGCGTACACCCGCGCATATTTCGTGGAAAGAGCTTTGTAATACTTCTCTTCCTTGCGGATCCATTCCAGAAGTCGTGTAGATTAGAAAATCAGGTTTGGTGTAGGCGATTGCGGCAACAGCTAAGATACAGCGAGGGTTTCCGGCATTGCAATTAAGTCGTTCATGAACCGGTACGGGCAGTTGAGTAATGATTTCTGACGCAGCTTGACGTGAGCAGCGCGCAGTGCGTGCGAACCAATTGCTGGCACATTTTGAAAAGAAGTGATCGAGCCAGCGCGGCTGAATTGTAAACAGACTTGCAAAGTGTGCCGTATACCCAGACGTGCGGAGTCTACTAACTAGCGATTCAGAGACAGCGAATACATCAGAGTCGCCGATGTGGCAGCAAAGTGAATCTTTACTATGTTCGATCTGTTTGAGAATCGATGCTACTTGAGTGAATTCGTGACTCATGATTACAGTTCAAAGGTAAAGGGAGACTGTTTTTTTCACGTTTAATATTTATTTCATTCGCGATGATATTCCGATCTTACGATATTAATACCTGTAGAATATTGTTTTGATATACGAAAATCTGTTTTGTACAAGATGCCATAATTGTCTCTGAAGCTTTAAATTCGATACTTTCAAACTGAATTTTGCTGTAAACTGCGTTGTTTCTAAATAAAGATAACTATTGGTTGATCATGAGGTACTGTAGAAAAAGTTCAATTTAAGTGTAAATCCTCCTGGATATAAAATTAATCACGTGTATATTAATAAACTAATGTATTAATTGATATTCGATCACTTAAATTTATTTCTTTTCTACAGGAGTCGATCATGAGTCATAAACCACGTCGGCACGGATTTACACTGATTGAATTATTAGTCGTGATTGCGATTATCGCAATTTTGATTGCCTTGTTGTTACCAGCCGTCCAACAGGCCCGCGAAGCCGCGCGACGGAGTTCGTGCAAGAATAATCTGAAACAGATTGGCTTAGCACTCCACAATTATCACGATGCTTTTCGTACGTTCCCTCCTGGCGGAATCACAGTGGGAAATTGTTGCGGAACCAAAAGCGGAATCACCTGGGGGATTTCGATTCTACCTCAACTCGATCAGGCATCCTTATTTCAACAGTACAACTCAAACGTGTTCAACGAAGATCCTCCCAATGCGGCTGTCAGGGAGCAACTCGTTGTTGTCTATAACTGCCCATCGGATGACAACGCCGGAAAATTGAGACAACCGGCGAGCGGACCGGGCAGTGGGTTACAATATCGTATGAGTTCCTATCGCGCCGTTTCTGGGAAAACCGATACGAGTGGCTGGATGGATAATGCCGATGGATCAGGTCTACCTGAGAACTGGAGAGGCTTGTTACATAGTATTGGAACGAATAGTTTCACGGTAGAGAAATTCAGTACAATTAACGATGGCACTTCGAATACAATCGTGGTGGGAGAGTATCATACGAAGTCACAGCCCCGCCGGGGGACCTTCTGGGCCTACACATACACTTCATACAACCAGTCTTCCTTTGTCGCCCAGCGTCGCACACTTCTCCCTGATTATGATCGTTGTGTGGCGATCGGAGGTGCAGGAGGCAGCAACGCTTGCAAACGTGGTTGGGGAAGCATGCATGTCGGTGGCATGCAAGTTCTGCTGGCAGACGGATCAAGTCGCTTTCTCAGTGAAAATATCGACTTAACACTCTTTCAAAACTTGGGATCAATTTCAGGAGAAGAAATCATTGGAGAATGGTGATCGATCAGTTCCTTGAGTGGAATGGTTACAGCCAGATTGAAAACTTATGGTTTGAGTTCTGTTTAAGGAGTGCTTTACAGATGAACGACTATTCGATTCCGCAATTGTTTCTGATGATTAATGCACTAGTGGTTATGACAGGCTGCGGGGCTGATGAAGTAAAGCTGGCTTCTGTTGCCGGTACTGTGACGATGAATGATCAACCGTTACCAGGAGCCACCGTACTGTTTCGCCCGCGAACGACGGCGGAGGACAGTGAGGACAAAGGAGCCGCTGAGTCATTCGGTAAAACGGATGAAAATGGACGGTATGAACTGGCACTGGTGATGACAAACGACGATGGAGCCGTCATCGGGCCGAATGACGTGATCATCACGCTTGATGCGTTCGAGGAAATCCTGCCTTCCTACGATGCTTCTGGAAAGGACCGTCGCGGTCCGAATCCGATTCCACCACAATACAATTCAAAAACGGCACTGGAATTCAATGTTCCTCCGGCAGGAGCCAAAGACGCCGACTTCAAACTCGTCAATCCGGATTTCAAAGTTCCCGATAAAAAAGCAAACCCCGAACGCGATGTGTGATGCTTATCAACGGGTACTGCTCGTAGACTGGAATTACTATTTGATAATAAAAAAAAGACGAGGCGCAGGAGATTCCTGTTTCGTTCCTGTGATCGGATCATTATTGGGAGAACCGCGTTTTTAACTTCAATTGAGAAAATTATTTTCATTCGATGTCTTTTTCTCTGGAATCGCTTGTCTTTTAGCCGAATCTTCTCTTATACCGTTTTTGAGGGGAGAATCTTGAGGAAGTGCATTACTAATTAACGAGGGATTTGATTCCCCGACATCAGCGTTCGCTTCCTCGATTTTTGCCGCTACAATATCTGGATCTTCGGTAAAAGCCAGTCCATCAAATGAATGGAGCGTCTGGCCTTTATTCTACACAAGAGTCAACTGATAAGTCCCCCTCTTAAACAAACTGAACCATTGATAATGGTATGTGTCCAAACCCTGGTCATTCTGCTGAGGTCCCTCTTCCTGGCTAAATCCGACCATTATCTGGCGTGCTTCATCGATGGAGACATCTCGAACGCCGTTAGCAATTTCCTGTAGTGCGGAGACAGACGCATCATAGTTCTGTTTCGCGCGATACTCGATGGCTACGATGACAATCAGAACGGTAATTCCTCCCTAAACTAGGATCCGTTCGAGAGGATTCCGTTTGTGTGGATTTTCTGAGTAAACGCAAATGAGCATCTCCCCAGAGAGCAGGACGTATCGGGTCGGGCAGGGAAGAGAACGGCATGGGGGTAAATCAAACCCGTTGAGTGGTCAATTTGTGTGATTCAAAGGATGGTTCTGTAAACCGTTTTGGAAACAGAACTATGCCTTCTGTCGAAAAATCTCTCACAAAGCAGGAGATGAAGGCTCTAGAAATAAAAAAAGGCCAGGCTGATCCACCTGGCCTCCGATTCGATGATCTCTTTTTAAGGTTAGCTTTTCTCGAAGACAACAGTCGGGTTATTATCTCCTTCGTTGACGGTCACCTTGAGGTCGCTGGTTGCCTCATTCCAGTATTTGTCGGGCATTGATGTATCCATCGTGACCCCTGTTGGCTGCATCTCAGGATCATCTGGTGCTTGCGGCTTGGGAGCGAGATAGACAGTGTAAGTTCCCACTCTGACTTCTTCACCGACGGAAAACTTTCCGTCTGCAGCGACTGGTGCGGTATAGGCTTGTCCCGAGGTGCTATCGAGAAACATCAGCACTGCGTCCGCGTCAAAAGGGCGGTCCCCGATCTTTGCAGTTCCAGTAAGTGTACCGGTTTTGAATTCCGGTCCAGAAGCGCCGCAACCACTGGAGATGAGAACAACGCACACCAGGATAATCAGGACTCCATACTTTCTCATAGCGATTTCTTTCATTCACTGAAATTTGAAAACAACAATTCACACACATAGCAGTATTTGATTGCGGGGCACAGGATGCCGAATATCGTTTAAAATTCTCCCACGGGAACCCCATCGTAACGTACACATAATTTTTTGAGTGTGAGGAAGTCGATATTCTCAGAGAGAAAATGAACGCTACCGTCGCCCAGCAGAACATGTATTCCACCGGTGTGTTCAGAATTGATAACGGTATTATTGCGATATTTTCGGTCAGTGGCTCCGGTCTGAATGATGTTGGAGTTCGGAGCAAATCGAACACAAGTTGTGCCAGCCGACCATAAGTCAGAACAACTGGGGCCGCTGACCCGGGAATCGTTGCGCGCTCCATGCCATCCACCATAGTAATTAGCAGTCAGGTTTTGCCCGTTTACCCGGCCAGATTGTTCAGCAACAATAATGGTATTCGAAGAGCCATCGATGATCTCTGCGATCGCAATACATTCGTTTGAGAAAAACGTTCCGTTATCACACGACCACCCATGACTACAGTCTCGCGTTCCCTGATTAGCATCAGGACCAGGGATAGGTCGCGCTGCTCCTTGAATACCAGCGTAGTGATGGTTGAGACCTCCAGCAGTATTGTTACTGACTCCCGAATTATCAAACGGCTTGAGAACACTGGAAGGACACAGGAATACTGGCATCTTTAAACCGATCAATACTTCATTGCCGGTGTAGGTTAATCCGTTGAACGTTGCATTCACATCATCAAAGGTCAGTTGATTATAAACGGTAGCTTGATCGATATTCGGCAGAATCATTGTTCGCCAGTTCGTTCCGTCACGAAGCGGCCATTGATTGTTGGTCATTCCATAGTTACCCTGTGGAAACTTGCGATGGGTATCATGGTAGTTATGCAGTCCCAATCCCAGTTGCTTCAGATTGTTTTTGCACGTGCTTCGTCGGGCCGCTTCGCGAGCCTGCTGGACGGCTGGTAAAAGTAAGGCAATTAAGACTGCGATGATCGCGATCACGACTAACAATTCAATCAGTGTAAATCCATATCGACATGTTTTATTCCTCATGGCCCACTCCTTAAAAAAGAAATAAATTCGAGCAATCAACAACTAATATTAATACATTAGTTTATTAATATACACATGATTAATTACATGTCTATAAGACTTTACATGTAAAGTGGGATTTTTTTACATCAGATCATGAGGAACAAAACATTAGTTTTATTAATAAAAAGGCCTCTTATGTTCTTTAAAGCGGTCTGGTTGAAGTAAGATTCGCTATTTTGAACACTACACCATCGGCATTAATGAGAACATGAGTTATGTACGAGGATTGATGTTCTTTTGAACAGTAATTAAACCTTAAGAACCGGGAAGAATCGGCCATATATGAGCGATTTGGTATAGTAGCTTCAGACTTTTTGGGCGTATCAATAATTCAAACAGGACGCTTCATACTAGAGTATAATTAATAAAGAAGATCTTGTTTGAGTAATCATACAGAAAGAAAAGGTCATTGAGTTTCGATACGCCGACCATTTTGATGTGTCCTCCTGACTATTACGGCATTGAATATGAAATCAATCCGTGGATGAGCCGTAGTCAGCAAAGTGATCCAGAAGTGGCCCGCCAGCAATGGGAGTCTCTCTATCAAGTTCTCAATTCTTTAAACGCCAGAATTGAATTACTGACTCCCGTTAAGGGCTTGCCTGATCTGGTCTTTACGGCGAATGCAGGGCTGATCTGGAAGGAGCGTGTCTTTCTGGCGCTGTTTCGACACGAAGCCCGACAAGGGGAAACGCCCGTTGATCAGGAGTGGTTTCAGGACGCGGGATTCGAAACGATTGAAATGCCCGACGACTATTTCTTTGAAGGCGCCGGCGATGCACTCTTTTGTGGAGAGACGCTCTTTGCCGGTTATCTGATCCGTAGTGATGTGAGGGCGATGCAATGGGTGGCCGAAAAAATGAATTGCCGAGTGATTCCTCTGCAACTCGTCGATGACTTTTACTATCACCTCGATACCTGTTTCTGTCCTTTGAGTGAAACGGAAGCCATCTATTATCCGCCAGCCTTTGATGAGTATGGGCAGCAGGCATTGAAAGAACATGTGCCGCATTTAATTCCTGTCGTGGAGAAAGAAGCACAGCGGTTCGCCTGTAATGCCGTTGTCATTGGGAAATCAGTGGCTCTCAACACGGGATGTCCGCAATTGGAAAAAGATCTCAACCAGCTTGGTTATGAGACCTATAGCACTCCCCTGGATGAGTTCATCAAAGCCGGTGGTTCTGCGAAATGTCTGACCTTAAGGTTGGATGGAGAGTGCGCGGCTGTTTGGCCTTAAGGGGGAATTGAAATTCAAACGACTCATGCGTGAGATTCCTTCCGATGTGACTTCAGAGGGAAAGAAACGTGTTCCGGTTTGCGCGAGCGACGAATCACGGGGCTGTGAAAGATGTCGTAAAGGAACAGCGCCTGAAGACGCTTCAAAAACTCCGTTACCAGGAGAAGTGAGTGTGACTTGCACTTCCCCCAGCGCATAGACATTTAAATTATGTTCGGGAGTGGGAGCAGGTAATCTGACAATCCAGGTTTGATCATTGGGTTGTCCCGCACCGAATCGGTTGCCGACGCGCGGCGTTTGTGTTTCCGGAGTCGAAGAACTGTTACAGGTCCAATTTGCCAATGTCATCGTTTCGACCGGCTGTACTGCGAACTGCTGATCCCAAACATGTAGCAGCTGTTGTCGCTGGCCATAGAGAGTGATATGAACTGTTCCGGAAATTCTGGCCGGATTTCCTCGTCGGTCGAAGCCTTGCACACGAATGGCTAATGCGTTCCAGTCTGCTTTACCTCGTGTATTCAATGGAGTCGCCTGCACCCCAATGTTTGCTAACTTGCCTGAGATGGGGGCTTGTTCCGGAGGCGGTGGAAACCTGTCTGAAGCTGGCGAGGACTCCCACGCTTGTTGCACAACCAAATTTCGCATCAATCCCAGTGCATAGCCACGCTCAAGCGTGGGTACTCCTTCTGGGTAATACTGATGAACTAAGGGCACATACGCATCGAGGGGATCATCGTGGATTCCAATAATCACACCGCGGTTGCAACTTGAGTGATATGGAATCTGATTCGGTTGATTCAAAAACGGAGGGGGCGCTGTTTCTGTTTCATATTCACTGGGAGAGAACGGATCACGCATCAGATTCGGAACTGAAGTTGTATGAGTGGTATGAATCAAATCAGGATTCGCAGCCGCGATTTGGATGGTCTGCTGATCGTAATGGCTGCCATCAATGGAAAGTCGATTGATGTGATCCAGGGGAATTGTTTGTTGTTCTTGTTGCCCTTTGTTTGATGTTTCCAGGACCAGTGTTGCCGATGGTCCCCACTGAATCCGGTCTGCTGTTATGCGGTTTCCATCTGTGAGTTCGATTTCGACAGCAGCCTGTAGCGTGGCGGTCGAAATTAGATAGAAGCACAGAATCAAGAGTAAGTCGTTGAATCGGCTTTTCATGATGTTCCCTGTTGAATACTCAGATAGCCCAAGCGAACTGCTACGAAATGAGGATGGTCAGACAGGATTGAGGGGCAAACAGTGCGCCCGAGACGTGGGATCTTCTCTATCGGGAAATCATCAGGCTTTGAATTCTTAAGCTTCCAGGCAATTTGGCATGGTTATGACAGTTACATTTCGTGTTTGGCGAGAAGAACAGCGTGATTTGAATTCGGTTCGATGGAAATGATGCGGATTCTGAACACGTGAAAGCGAACTGTGACTCCCATTTGTTTCAGTTACTTAACACGTTTCTCAAAGTGACGTTCGGCAGACTTTACAAAAGTTGTCAGTGAATGCGATCTGTTTGAAACAGGTCGTAGTTTGTCCGTTTGTTGTGACTTTTCAGCTGGGAATGAGCAGAAATTGACAATCCGAGTCAGCGAAATTACACAAAGTCTGCTGAATATGGCACTTAGACCCCGATAATACGGCAAACAATCTTGCGAATATGCTTGACAGCAAGGAATGAAAGCGTGATGATCATGCTTAACGCAGGATGTGTTGTCCTCACTCAAATTGATGTTAGTCTAACGGGAATATCTGTTTAGATAATTTCTTTTTTAGACAAAGCAGGTATAATTTGTTACTTTAATCAATTCGTTTTTATGATCGATTCCGATCGGGCCAGGCAATCGTAGACAATTCAGATCAACGATAGTGCGTTCATAGGGAATTCATGTGCCAACGTCGGATTTTGTCTTTTTAGAAGAGGGTGGGCTGGAATTATGGCTGCTGGTCACCGTCGTGTTGACATTGAGGAAGTCTCGGATGTCACCATTGCAAAGTTTATTGACAAGAAGATTCTTGATGAAGGAAACATCCAGATCATTGGGACCCAATTATTTGGACTTGTTGATGAAGATGGACGCAAAAAAATTGTTCTCGACTTTTCCAATGTAGAATATCTTTCCAGTGCTGCACTGGGAAAATTGATCACCTTGGATAAAAAAGTAAAAAAGGCAAAAGGCAAATTGAAACTTTGTTCAATTCGTCCCGATATCTATGAAGTGTTCGCTATTACCAGACTGAATCAACTTTTTGATATCGCTGAAACACAGGAAGCCGCTCTTGAAGGCTTTTAGCTTTGGCCCGGCAATTGCGGAGTGGATGCTCTGCGAGATCAATTGCCGCTCCATCAAAGCGAAAGTTGAGAGCAAACGTTGTGAGATGTTTAAAAATTGGGGTAAATGAAAAATCATTCTTATTTGAACTTTATTCCTGAGCCGTGATTAATTAAATATCTCTAAATTTAGTAACTGCACAAACACCAGAAATCGTGTGCTGGCCAAATTCATGTCATCGGACGAATACTTTGAAGTAACGATTCCTAGCGACACCTCGGAAGGTCAGGCTGTGCAAGTCCAGATTGTCGAGGCACTTGAGGTACGTGAATACCCGGAACGCGATGTCTTCGGAGTCCGCTTGGCTCTGGAAGAAGCGCTGGTAAATGCCATCAAACATGGCAATAGAATGTCGCCCGACAAGAGTGTGGAAATTAAATGCTGGATCAACGATGAACGAGTTCGCGTCGAAATCCAGGATGAAGGCCCCGGCTTTAATCGGAGTGATGTTCCCGATCCGACATTACTCGAAAATCTCGAACGGCCCTGTGGACGCGGGATCATGCTGATGGGAGCCTTTATGAATCTCATCGAGTACAACGAGCAAGGCAACAAAGTCACTCTGGAAAAGATTAAAGGGGTTGCCCCGGAACAGCCCAATACAGAAGGTGAGTAATTCGAAATAGTTACGAAATTCTCAGAATGCTAAAATTATTGGGAATTTTATCAAAACGCTGCTGTTAAGTTCGGTTGACTTCATCCTATCCTCACAATATCTTATACCCACACTGAGGTTAAGAATTTCTTAATCTTCAATCTAATCCTCGATAGCTCAATCGGTAGAGCGAGCGGCTGTTAACCGCTAGGTTCAAGGTTCGAGTCCTTGTCGAGGAGCTTTTTAAACTGGTCACGATCCAAATTACTAACCCTCAGTCAGAAGTTGTTTTCTGACTGAGGGTTTCGTCTTTAACGTTTATATGGACTTAAGTCTGGTTCAGGTTGCAAACATCTCTACAATCGATGCAAGCAGGCGACTGATCGGATTCGCTTCGGTCAATGCAACCATGGTGGGTTTCATCATGAATCAAACTCTCTTGGTGTAACGATTCAACTCAGCAGTCCGGGCCTCTGAGTCGGCTATGAAGTTCCACAAACGAACATATAAGCCGGGACAGCTGTAGCGCCTAGTTCGGCGTGCCTTCAATTCGCCGTAGTCGCCTGGTACAGCTCGATCAACTCACGGCTCGGCCCCAGGACTAACGCCATCCGCATGGGCTCGGGGTGATCACCCGACATGATCACGTCGAGCGGCGTGCCGTCCCATCGTTGCTCCGGGACCGGGATATCGGTGGGCGTTCCGCCGGCGGCGAGTGCCCGAGTGTAGGCAGCATCGACATCGGTCACGCCGAGCGCGAGGTGGTTCAGCGGGAATCCGGGCGGAGACATGGGCCACTGGCCGGCGGGGTGCAACTCGACGTAACGCCCATCACCGGCCTCCAAAAACACGCTCGCCACGCCGAAGGGAAACTCTCCGGAGGCGCGCTTCCCCACAATGTCTCGAAACTCTTCCCGCACTGTCAATCCGAGACCGACAGTGTAGAAACGAGTCGACGCCTCCATGTCGGCGACGAACAGACTGACGTGGTGTAGCGTTGGCCGGCTTGCGGGGCAGAACACGTACTGGTTCGGGTCCAACTCACCGAGTTGGCTTTGGATTGCTCTCGTGGATGCAGTTGCGGCCTCCTGCGTTTGCTTTGTCAAGCCGAGGCCGCGCTCCATGATTTCGGCGACGGTGTCGGCGAGTTCATTTGGCAGCAGGTCAGCGGTCCAAACCACCCGGCACCCCTGGTCATCGCCAATCACTTGCGCGGAAGCATTGTGGTGTTCGAATGGGCCGGCGACAACCGACCAGACCAGACGCCGGGAGTCGTCGTCCACGGAGATGATTCGCTCCCTCAGGACGAGGCCGTCGGAGAAGGTGACAACGCGAATCCCTCCGCCGTCTTCGAGCGTCGTGTTGGTTACGAATCCAGGGGCCACCCGAGTGTGGATAGCCCCAATGTCCTGAATTGCGTCCCACACGGCGGCGGCCGGAGCCGCGATGACAATCTCTTTCCGAATCGATGCCAAGGTGAAATCCTCTCAAAAATACATAAAAGTTGTATCCGGTGACGCTTGCCGCCGGACGAAGTTCGGCTGAAACCAAAACGTTAGTTACTTCATATGACCGGAGTACTTGGCCGGGCTCTCCTTCACTGTTTTGGCGCAATCCTGACAGCAGACGGCGATTTCCTTCCCATCAGCCTGAACCTTGAAGGCTTCTTTGATTTCCCAACTGCACACGGGACATTTTTTCGCATTCATATCATCTTCCTTTGAATTGGACACCAATTAACATATTGCAGCGACTTGCGCCAGCGATTTAAAGGTGATGATAGCCGAAGTCGAGAACTCAGGCTTCCAGATTCTTGCTCATTTCGCGAAGCGATTTGCGCGTTAGGGTGTGTCGCATGTCGGATGGCGAGCAGCCGAACTCGCGGCGGAAGGTGTCAGTGAAATGGCTGTGGCTGGAGAATCCGAGGTCAAGCGCCAGTGCGGTTAGATCACTAGCGCCGGCGGCAAGCTGTTCAAGCGAAGTGCGGAGGCGTAGGCAAATAAGGTAGCGATGGACGGGCATCCCGGTATGTCGCCGAAACACACGTGCGAGATGGAAAGGCGATGCATCCACTGCGCGAGCGACATCGTCGAGAATAACGCGTTCCCCAATACGGCTTGCTACAAAGGATTTAGCCGCCTCGGCCAGATCAATATGATCCGCATCCGTACGCGGTCGATGCCGTTTCTTCGGCAACCCGGTGCGTTGGAATGCAGCGTTGAGCACATCAGTAATGAGCAGCATTGCCTTCTCATCGACCCAGAGCGAGTCTGGCGGATAGGATTGAACAGACTCAAGGACCGTCACCAGTTCACGATGCTGGTAGAAAGTCCGCGAATCGCATGGGCCTGTGACAAACGGGAACGGTCGATCGGGGTGATCGCTGATCGAGGGATCGAGTTCGTGGATCATGTCGTTGAGAACATGCGGCGAGACAGAAAAGATCGTTCCACGATCACCACAGTCGGCCGGATGGCTTACGCGATAGGTCGATCCTTTTGAGAAGAACGTCGCTTGATTGACATCGCTAGCGACAATACGCTTTCCCACATGTTTGCAGAACACACCGTGGCGCATGAGAACAATTTTGTTATCGCTGGAATGCTCTTCTTCCGCTGGTCCACCTCGACAGGCACTGCAGCGATAGTCGCTCAAGCTGACGATGGAACTGTTGTAGAGTGATTTGTATTCAAGCATACTTCTAACCGCTCATCCTTGACCAACGCTCAGATAGAAAATAACCACAATGATCTTCTACGAAATTCATGTTCCTCTTTCAGATATTTGGGGCCACTAGCTAAGAAGCAATTCGGCGTTCTGAGCCAGCTTTTCAAGCAGCAGTTGGCATTGCTCAGGCGCCGTCGTTTCAGGACCAATTGTTAGGTGAGCAACCGAAGCGTTGGCAATAGTGAGGCTTGCGACGTAGGATTTGGCCGCCTCGGCCAGGTCAATATGATCCGCATCCGTAAGTGGTCGATGTCGCTTCTTCGACAATCCCTTGCTACAAAATACGTCCATGACACTCTCGATCACGTCCGATTCGTTAAATGATTATTCCAATGGCATCACGAGATCCTCCAAAATTGGTTTAAACGCAAATATACGCCGTATTGACTAATCCGTCAAAAAATGACAATATATTTATCAAGAACCAAATGATACTTTTGTAAGACGTAATTCTCTTCCACGTCAGCACTAACGACTTCGCATACTCTGACTCTAAGTCGTTACTAACGTCGCCCTCTAGTCACTTAAAAATCTGAGTCACTCGTGCCCGACGGATACCAGAGTGTTGGTCGTCGAAAGAAGTTCGACCTATAATCTTCGTCTATGAACATAAAATCAAATGACCATCGACAAACAAAATCAACAATGAAACTAATGAAACTTCGGGCCACTTTGTGGCTTTTATTGTTGATTTCAACGCCTGCTGTCTGTCCAGGGGCCGGCGCGTCCCCGCCAATTCGACAGACATCAACGTCATGGCAGTTGGATCTTCCCGACCACCCCGTTTCGCGACGTATCAGTCTACGCAGTGAATTCAAGGGTAAGCAAACCTTCGGAACGCTAATCGGTCCTGGATGTATTCGTCGCATCTGGGTAACGGGGAATTTCATCAGTCGAAAGGACATTTTACGAATTTACTTCGATGGCGAAACAATCCCGTCTGTCGAAGCACCTCTGCCCGATTTTTTCGGCTTAATGCATAACCTGACTCAACCGGGAAAGAACTATCAGATCAATAGTCCATTCCTCTCGGTTAAGCCGAAACTGGGGATGACGTGTTATCTTCCGATGCCCTTTGCCAAGGGGGCACGTATTGAGGTTGAATCGCCTGAGGGAAGCATCGTCTACATGATGGTCGATTGGCACGATTATCCAGGTCAGCAATTGAAGGAAAAGATGCGATTTCGTGCCCGTTGGCGACGAGAATCTCCGGTTGCGGATTTTGCAGACGACTTCATAATGCTGGATGCAGCCGGACCGGGAAGGTTAATCGGATTTGTTTACGCCGTCGATATGCTGGAAAGCCGACACAAGATGCGCTGGAGCCATGGTGGAGCAGACAACATCTACATTGATGGTCTTGGCGACCAGCCTTCGTTTCTACGTGGCATTGGTGGTGAAGATACTTTTGGCGCCTCTCATGGAGGCGCCGATTATGTGCCGCAGACATTTCTCTATTCGGACATGCCTTACTACATTCAAAAAGATGCCAAAGGCGAACGGCAAAAACTGGTAGGTTATCGTTTTTTTGCCAAAGACGAAGTCCACTTTAACGAATCGTTACATATCCGCTTTGGCGCACGAGCGCATGATATTTCATCAACTGCGTATTGGTATTCTGAAGAGCCGGTAAGGCCGTATTTCAAGATGCCGCCGGTAAAGCAGCGCTTACCGCAAACAAAAATTCTCCGAGGCGAATATGATCTTCCGTTACCTGACAGTGGTTCGTGGTGGTTAGCAGGACCTTTTGCGAAGGTAGAATCTCTACCAATGCGTGATGGTAAGTTTAATCCTAAAAAATCATTTCTTGATCGTGCCTGGAAGAAGCGCGACTCAATCCGAGGATTTGTTGAGTTCAATCACGTTTTGCGTCCCAAGGCGTCCAATGCAAATTCTCCCACGTTAGACGGATGGGCTGTTGCGTATTGCAAATTAGAGGCTCAGTCGGAAATGACCGCGGAATTCCGTTTGGCTTGGGACGACCATTTGATCCTCAAGCTAAACGACGATCCCACTGTCGATCTTGGATCACAGCCCTACATTCGTACAAGAACTCTGAAAGTGAAACTACTAAAAGGGACTAATAAGTTACAGGTCTGGCTGAGCAATCAAGTAGGTGTGACGCGCGGCGCCTGGAACTTTGCGTTTCGTGCTACTGCACCCAATAGCAGGATCATTCTACCCAGGTCTGAGTAAGTAGACCACACTGTCGAATACAATCAATTTTACAAAGCATTACCGTTTCACGACTTTTGGAATGGGTTCGAATGCGAGTCTTTACGAAGCGTATTTTGTAACACCAGCTTTGTGTAGCGCATACTAACAATCGTTATCCTCTGGTTACCAAAAACGTCGGACCAGAAATCGTTAGAAGTTTGTTTGTTTATCTGTGACGATGTCCGCTATAATAAAAGAACTTAGATGTCATTTATTATCGATCATGCAAAGAACAATCAATGAAATATTTTTATACAATGTTATTCGTGCTTTGTGGTATGTCAGTATGCGATGCGGATGATGTGCTACCGAAGCCCCAGTCTGCTGTCGATTTTGCTCATGAAGTGATGCCTGTGCTCCAGAAGCATTGCGCGAAATGCCATACGGGCGACCAGAAAAAGGGCGGCCTGGCGATGAATACGCGGGCCGAACTGCTGGCTGGAGGAGAGTCCGGTAAAGTGGTAGTCCCAGGCTATGCGGCAAAGAGCCATATGATCGAATTACTTGAATCGTCCGACGATTCCGTCTGGATGCCTCCGGAAGGTCCCCGTGTTTCGGCAAAGGAGATCGCAACTCTGAAAAAATGGATCAATCAAGGAGCGCCCTGGGACACGGGAATCACGTTAGGTAAGTCTGCCTGGGAACCCCCGCTGAAACCCCGCCTTGTCACCCTGCCCCCAGCACAAAACGGCCGCGATCATCCGATTGATCGACTACTGGATGCCGATCTCGCCAAGCGAGGACAATCGCGTCCTCTACCGGTTTCAGACGCTGCCTTTCTTCGTCGGGCTACCCTCGACGCCATTGGTCTGTTGCCGATGCCTGAAGAATTGCAGGCGTTCGTCGCGGACCAATCAAGCCATAAACGCGAACAGTGGATTGATCAGCTGCTGGCGAACGACATTGCTTACGCCGATCACTGGTTGACAACCTGGAACGACCTTCTGCGCAACGATTATACAGGCACCGGCTTTATCACCGGTGGACGCAAGCAGATCACTCCGTGGCTCTACGCTGCGTTGCGCGAAAACAAGCCTTATGATGCGTTCGTTCGCGAACTGATTTCGCCGACGACCGAATCAGCTGGCTTTATCGACGGGATCAAGTGGCGCGGCGATGTGAACGCAAGCCAGACGCGCGAGATCCAATTTGCCCAGAACGTCTCGCAGGTTTTTCTTGGCATCAACATGAAGTGCGCCAGTTGCCACGACAGTTTCATTGATCGTTGGACTTTATCAGAGGCCTACAATTTAGCCGCGATTTATTCTGATCATCCCCTTGAACTCAATCGCTGTGATAAGCCGACAGGCAAGATGGCCACGCCAAAATGGATCTTTCCCGAGTTGGGGGATGTTGATTCGAAAGCCCCTAAAAACAAGCGACTCCAGCAGTTGGCTGTGTTGATGACACATCCCGACAACGGGCGATTCACCCGGACGCTGGTCAATCGGATTTGGGCGCAACTCATGGGCCGTGGCATCGTGCATCCGGTCGACGCGATGCATACGCGGCCCTGGAACGAGGATTTGTTAGATTACCTTGCGGTGCAGTTTGCGAAGGATGGTTATGATTTGAGGAAGTTCACCCGCTTCATCATGACGTCGCAGGCTTACCAGTCGCAGGCCGTGATTCTGGAAAAAGAGCCGGGTGAAGATTATGTTTACGCGGGGCCCATCGCCAAACGAATGACCGCTGAGCAACTTCTGGACTCGATCTGGCAGATAACGGGAGGGAATCCCGCCGTTGCGGAAGCCAAGGTGGACCGCTCAGAGAAATCGGAAGCAGAAAATTCGAAGTCCGCATCGGAACTGTTGGTGCCCACACCGATTACCGCCTACTGGATTTGGCACAGCGGCGAAGTGGGCAAGAAATCACAGCTGCGAAAGAAGTTTAGGCTCAACGCGACTTCGACCGGTGCGAAATTGATGGCAACGTGTGATAACGCCTTTGTCATGAAAATCAATGGCGCGAAAGTCGCCACCTCTCGAAGCTGGAAGAAGCCGGTCTATATCGACATCACACCACATCTTCAGGTGGGGGAGAACCTGATTGAAGTCGATGCGGAGATGTTCGGAGGCGCTGCGGGATTTATTTGTCAGATCGCATATTTAGATGGTGTTGATCAAAAAGAAATTACGAGCAACAAATCCTGGGAAGCGCGTTCTCCGGCCGGAAAGTGGGCCGCGGCAGCAGAACTCAATCTGCACGGCAAGCCCCCCTGGGGCGCTGTTCTGGATCCCAAAGTGAATGCAGGTCCGTCGTTTCTTCCCGCGCCACCAGTTCGTGCGGCTTTAGTAAAGAACAATTTTCTGATGCGCTCGTTGGGTAGACCACATCGCGATCAGGTAGTGACAACCAGGCCCGGCGAGTTGACCACCTTGCAGGCAATAGACCTTTCGAATGGAGATATCCTGGCCGAGTACCTCCGAAATGGTGCAAAACATCTTGTCGGCAAAGAAATGAATAGTGAGGAGTTGATCGTTCTGCTTTTTCGATATGCCCTCTCACGTGACCCCTCAACCGCAGAGCGAACCGTTCTAGCTGAAGTTGTCGGAGATGGCCGCGATCCTATCGCTGTTGAAGACCTTTTGTGGATCGTCTTCATGAAACCTGAATTTCAAATGATTCGTTAGTTCAAAGTCGATAATCTTATGATGACACTCGAAGAAAAAATTTCCCGCCGTGACCTGCTCAAAAAACTAAGCGCGGCATCTCTTGGTGCACTAGCAATGGGAGCCCCTCGCGCCTGGGCCAATTCCGAAGCGGTAAAACAACCGTCTGCCAAGGCCGATTCCTGCATTCTCATCTGGCTTGCCGGAGGTATGGCCGCCCCAGATACATTTGATCCGAAACGCTATCTGCCTTTTGAAAAAGGGCTTGAAGTGGAAAAAATTCTAAGCACATTTCCGGCGATTGATACTGCAGTCGACAATATCAAAATTACAAAAGGCATGGAGCAGATTGCCAAAGTTATGGATCGAGGCACACTGATCCGCTCCGCAGTACAACCGGATCTTGGTCACATTCTGCATTCCCGCCACCAGTATCATTGGCACACCGGCTATGTCCCGCCGCTCACGGTCGCTGCTCCGCACATCGGAGCCTGGATGGCGAAGGTGCTTGGACCGAAAAATCCGGTTGTCCCGCCGTTCATTAATATTGGCCAGCGGCTTGAAGGAGTCGGGGAAAAGGAAGAACTCAAAGCTTTCACTACCGCCGGTTTCTTTGGTACGGAATACGGCCCGATGAATCTACCCTACCCGAAAGACGCCGTTCGCTCTGTCCAACCGCCGAAGGGAATGGAGCCCGGACGGTTCGCCAATCGTTACCGGCATTATCGTCAGTTGATCGACAAAAACCCAAATCGTGAATGGATGAGCGATTACCAGCAGGAATCGATGCTGCGTTCGATGGACGCGGCGCATCGTTTGTTGCAGTCAAAGGAAAAGCACGCCTTCGATCTGACTCTGGAGCCAATGGAGTCTCGAGAGATTTACGACACAGGCCGATTTGGACGGGGTTGTCTTCTGGCGCGCCGTTTGGTTGAGTCAGGGGCTCGATTTGTCGAAGTGACCACCGAATACATCCCCTTTATCCATTGGGATACGCACGAGAATGGTCACACCACTGTGAAACGTCTCAAGCAGGAGATTGACCGACCGATCGCACAGCTCGTTCTCGATCTCGAAGCAAAAGGCCTGCTCGATCGTACCCTTGTTATCATTGCCAGCGAGTTCAGTCGCGACATGATGATTGAGGGAGTCCCGGGCTCTAACGCGAAAGATCAGTCACGCGCCAAGACCGAGAAACTAGCAGAGATGAAACATTATGGTCTGCACCGTCATTTCACTGGCGGCACAAGCGTCGCCCTGTTTGGTGGCGGCGTCAAAAAGGGCTTTCTCTACGGTAAGACGGCCGATGAGCGGCCTCTGCTTGCGGTCGAAAACCCGGTGTCCGTTGAAGACTTACATGCCACGATCTTCACCGCGATGGGCGTCAGCCCGAAAACGGCTTACGACGTCGAGAAACGTCCCTTCTTTGCGACAAAGGACGGACACGGCAAACCAGTGACAGAAATATTCGCCTGAGATGTAACCAATAATGGGATTGAGTAAGCGATGATGAATCGATTCTGTCTTGTTTTTCTAAGCCTGTTCAGTTTCACGGTGGCGACCGCCGCAGAACCCGTAATTTCAGAAGGCAACAAGTCTCTGCCACTGCCGGGTGAGTCCTTCAAGCTTGATGAGCACGACGCATTCGTTATTCTACCACCAAATGCAGACGCTAACATTCCATGGATTTGGTACGCTCCCACTCTTAGCGGGCTACCGGCCAAATCTGAGGTTTGGATGTTCAAACATTTTCTCGCGAAAGGCATCGCCATCGCGGGTATCGACGTTGGCGAATCTTTTGGCAGTCCACAGGGTCGAAAGATCTACACGGCCTTCTATGATTATCTGGTGAAGAAACGTGGCTTTCGCAAGAAGCCATGCCTGCTGGCACGCAGCCGCGGCGGACTGATGCTTTACAGCTGGGCAGTCGAGCATCCGCAATCCGTGGGCGGAATCGCTGGTATTTATCCGGTCTGTAACATCAAGAGTTATCCCGGCATTGCGCGTGCCGCTGGCGCTTATGGATTAACCCCTGCACAATTCGAACTGGAATTGTCCAAATACAATCCAATCGATCGACTGAAACCACTTGCCAATGCCAGAGTGCCTCTTTTCCATATCCACGGTGATAATGACAAGGTTGTGCCTTTGGAAGCAAACTCCGCAGAACTGGCCAGTCGTTATAAGGTCTTTGGTGGTCCCGTTGAAATTGAAGTGGTCACGGGGCAGGGGCACAATATGTGGAAAGGCTGGTTTGAATCCCAAAGACTTACCGACTTCGCGACAGCTTGCGCGCTGGGGCACCCCCTGGAAAAACGTAAAGCGGCAGCCCGGTTAGAGCGCTGATCAGCACAGTGACCACATACAATTTGCCACATCGCTTATGCCACCTCCAGTTCTTTGAGTAAAAAAAGGAATACGAGCAATGCAAACAAGATTGCGCAAGCTGCGGACGTGGCATGGACTATTAGAAAGGATTGCCAGCCATTCCAAGGCTGAAACCCTTCGCTGATCTTGTGTTTCATGAACGATGTCTGCAGAATCCCAACGATCCAGATACGGCTAATCGTATGAAGCAACCACGAGCAGGCAATCAGTCCAATAAAAGTGATCAGAAATCTTATCACGATTCTTGAAAATAATCTTTTCGTTGAGTGTGTTTTCATTCACTGGCTTTACTTAACGCGCTTGAATCTTTGATCCGTCCATCCTCCATCTCGATGATTCGTTCTGCAATATCCAGTACTCGGGAATCGTGTGTCACCATGAGAATTGGAACTCCACGCTCTCGTGCGAGTTTCTTCAACAGATCGACGATACTCCTGCCAGATTTGCTATCTAATGCGGCAGTTGGTTCGTCTGCCAGGATCAAAGAAGGATTGCCAACTAGCGCACGAGCAATCGCGACGCGTTGTCTTTGCCCCCCGGACAGGCCAGAGGGTTCGTGCCTCATGCGATCGCTTAAGCCAACGGCAGCCAAAGCCTCGGCAGACCTGGAAACGATCTCGTTTGACGACACAAGTCCCTGCATTTCCAGCATCAATTCGACATTCTGTGCTGCCGTCAGAAAGGGGAGTAAATTATGCTGTTGAAAAATGAATCCAATCTGCTTGCGTAGTGAAACCAGTTCTGACTCTGTCGCTTGATGCAACGAATGTTCTAGAACGGTTAACTCTCCCTCCTGAACTTGTCTGAGGCCGCCAATCAGGGTCAATAGTGTCGTTTTGCCACTGCCACTCGGTCCAGTCAGAAATACGATCTCCCCCGCTTCAACCGAAAAGCAGATGTCGAACAAGATTTGCTTTTGCAGTTCTCCATTGCCGAATGAGAAACAGAGGCTGTTTGCAACGATGGGAGTAGGATTCGACATCTAGAACACGTCTGCTGGTTGAGCGGAAGAAAGTTGTCTAATTGCAATCAGGCCTGACAGACCACACATCGATAAAGTCACAGCAAACACTGTCACCGCGCGATCAATAGTCATGATAATTGGCATTTGGATCGCATCTGTAGCGACCGAATAAATACCGAGAGCCATTAGAAAGCCTGGGACAAACCCAAAAATGGAAAAGATCACGGCTTGGCTGAGGACGATTCGAACCAGAAATGATTGTCGAAATCCCATCGCTTTCAGCGTTGCATAGTGAGGCAGATGATTTGTGACCTCTGTGTACAGGATTTGGTAAACGACCACAAAACCGATGAAGAACCCTACAGCCGTACCCATACCAAAGATAAAGTCGAGAGGGGCGGTTTCTCTTAAGTAAGTTTCTTCGGCATCGACCAAATCTTGACAAGGCAAAACGCGGGCTTCTTTGCCGAGAAGCTCAGAGAGTGAACTGGCCACAGCCTGAGGGTCCGAATCACTTGTTAATCGGACCAAACCGATATCGATCGAGCCGGGGTTGCGATCAGGAAAAAGCCTGAGGAAATTCGCTGGAGACACATACAAATTGCCGTCCGTATTAATAGACACACCCACGGAAACGGAGCCGACGACGTGGACTTCTCGATGATTGACCTCCGTGATCACGCTCCGACTTTTATCAAGTTCGTCAGCAACAGGGCCATAGGTGGGTCGGCTTTGCCGGTCAAAACAAATGCGGTCAGCACGCTCAAGTATCTGCTGCATTGACTCGTAGCCGGGTAGATCCATCATTGGTCGGTCTGGATCGATTCCATAGACGCTGATCGGAAACTCGATATCACTCCACGGATTGCGAAATACAGCGCGCCCAACATAGAGAGATTGCACACGCTCGACCTCTGGATCTGCCAATACCCGGTAGAACATACTCCTTGGGACGGAAGAAGGCTGAAAAATTGTTTTCGTCCGCGGGCTGACGACAACGACATCTGCCGTCAGGCGTTTCGCGACCGCGATACTGCTATCGATGGCTCCGCGGCGAATACCCAGTTGCACTAACATCAGCATGACTGCAACAATCACGCCAGCGGAAGCCACGAGTAACTTGGTCTTATTGTGGCTGACTTGCTGCCACCCCACACGAAGACTCGCAGGTAGACGAACCATCAAGGTAGCCCCCTATCAACTGACAGATCTCTTGACACTTCTGGCTTGATCACCACCTCGACTCTGGCATTCGAAAGCCGCGCGAGCGCCTGTACAACGTCAGGTTCCAAGTCGATGCGCACTTCAACTACGCGGGCATCCACATCGCTCACGGGATCGACAGAGAGAACGTCTTGGCGGCCGACGAGCTGCCCAATTTCAGCAATGGATCCCTTGAACCGTTGATTCATCGAGATGACACTCATTTCAGCGGACATGCCAACAGACAATTTAGCGATGTCGGCCTCAAAGATTTCGGCTACGACCTGGAGATGTTCCATGTCTGCTAACTCTAGAATTCCTTGGTCGCCAATCGTCTCGCCCGCATGCGCGTGAAGCTTCAGCACTTTGCCATCAATAGGCGCAAAAACTTGAGTGGCTTCGAGTAAAGCTAATTGGAGTTGCAGTTCAGCTTCCGCTGTCTTTAGCTCGGCTTCTGATAGTGTGATATCGACCGCACGGACATTTTCCATGGCCGCTAATTCACTTGTAAACTGCTGAATGTTTAGGACCGCTTCGTCAAAACGGAGCTGAACCTTTTCAAGTTCATGAACGGTGATCGCCTTGGAATAATCAAGCCGCTTTGAACGTTCCAATTCCTTTCGAAGCGACTCCATCCGCGTGCGTACGAGTTTCAGTTCGGCACGCTTCGCGTCGATGGTCTCAGGCTCTTCGCCGGATTTGATTTTTTGGAGTCTCGCTAGAGCAGTTGCAACGTTTGCTTTCGCTACCGCAATTTCACTAGATCGTTGAGCAAATGTATCAAATGTGGCAAGCAACTGCCCCTTCTGTACGATATCTCCTGTATTAACGTGTAACTCCGTGATGACTGACGAGCGAGAACCGCCCCAAGGAGAAATACGCCGAATGCGACTACGCGGTTCAATTCGACCGAGCGCGCCAATCCATTTATCCTGTTCCTCGGAAAGAAAACGCGACTTTGCATTACCCGCAACGACACTTCGCAACTCACTCTTGTTTGAGCTAAGTGCAGCGATAGCGATTGTCGCGATAACAACGATTGCGAAGATGATGTTCCAGGACCGGCTTAGCTTCACTTGAGGCCCTCTTTCCGTCGTTTTGTTCGCTGAGTCGTTTTTTTGCTCTTGGTCGATTGCTCTTTGCTGTCTTCTCGAGGTGACAGTCCCACGCGGCTTCGGAATTCATTGCCCACACGAGCGAATAGCTCGTCTTTTGGGTCGATTAACCCCAATAGCTGCCAAACCAGAAGACCGTCGATCGCGAGCCAAATCAGCATCTGCTCCAGACCAACAGACTCATCTTCGAGTAAACGATCGCGCAACTCTGTTCCCATTTCAGTAAGGGGGCCGATGCTGGTACTACGATCAGCAGCTAACGTGAGCATTGATAGCATGAACTTGAAAATGATCGATGGGTCAAGCTCCTGTTTTGTAGTTTCCAACTCCGCATCTGAAGGAAACATGCATGAAACAATTCCACGCGCCCAGCGCATTTCCGAATTGGGGTCAGACGCAATTCTGCCCAAGAGCATATGTTGGCCAACTTCAGCAAAATGCTGTAGCGTGCCGTGCATTAACTCTTCTTTTGTACCAAAATGATAAAGCAATCCGCCTTTGCTGACACCGGCTTCTGCAGCTACGGCATCCAAACTCATCGAAGAGAATCCGTCCCTCGCGGCAACAGCGATTGCTGCTTCACAGATTTTGTTTCGAGATTCGCTAGCTTTGGACATAAATTCTCCTTGGACTTTTTTATTGTACCGTCTGGACGGTTTGTGTCAAGCTCAATTTTACTTGAGTACTCTGTCTGATTTCCATACCAACGCTCACAAACCCAAAATAGCCGATGATTCGTGAATCACCGTGACGACCTCTAAATATTGATCGAAGTATAGTGAGCATTCCTTTTCGAAGATCTGATGTTGGACCCGTAGGGAACATTTAGCATCTGCAAGTTAATCCCGAGCAATCTGCATGGCAATGGCTTGAGTGTTGAGAACACCTCTTGTAATTCATAGAAGCTCCTAAAGGAAAAAAGTGTATTTCTAAGCGAGTCCATCATGAATCTGTTATCGTAAGTGAAATCCCAAAATACATGATAGGGGTAGTGGTTGTTTTTGCGGCCACCGCTCACGTTCTTTTTAACTATCAGCGAAACATGCCAAGCTTGTCGGCCTTGGACGTCTTTCGCGTCCGATCGAAGAGCCCAATGATCTAGTGCAGGAGCTAATGACTGTCTGCCCGCCGGAAATGGAATTAAACAACTACGGATGAAATTAAAAAGTAAAAACACCGCAGGTTTATCTGTGGTAGGATTGAGCATTGACAACAAAAAATGACGAGGTCTGTAAGACCAGAAACCTCCATAGATGGCTTTGGGTTGAGACAACATGGATCTAAAGAAGAGGCCCAATTATCTAATTTTTACTATCGCCCAATAAACAAAAGAGCTACATTGAGAGTATTAAGCCTGTTTCATCATCTGGTAGAAAAAGGGGAATGATGACCAACCGACTCCGACTCACGAGAAAGAACGCGATCCCTCTTCAGATTTTGGGTTGTACCATTTTAGCCCTTTTACTCCATACCTCGATTGCCGTTGCAAATGACAAACCTAATATCATTGTGATTTTCACTGACGATCAAGGCTATCACGATCTGGGGTGTTTCGGTAGTCAGACGATCAAGACGCCACATTTGGATCAAATGGCCGCAGAAGGTCTAAGGCTGACAAGTTTCTATGCGCAACCGGTCTGTGGTGTATCGCGGGCCGCTTTGATGACAGGATGTTACCCGATTCGCGTTGCTGAACCAGATAACGTCAAGCACTTACATACCGTACCACATCCTCAAGAGTGGACTATGGCCGAGATGCTGAAAGAGGCAGGTTATGCGACGGCTTTAATTGGAAAATGGCATTTATGTCAACGCGATCGCAAAGCTTCGACAGGTTTTCGTGCTGCTACGATGCCGAACGCTCAGGGATTTGACTATTTCTATGGCACTCCCCAATTTAACGGTCTTACGACATTTGTGAATCAATCGCGGTTTCGCAGTCCAATCTTACGCAATGAGGAAGTGGTCGTTCCTCAGGTTCAAGACTGGGATGCCATTACTGGCGATTACACTCGTGAAGCAATTGATTGGATAGAAAAACATCACAGGCAGCCGTTCTTTCTGTATCTCGCGCATAACATGCCGCACATTCCCGTGGGTGCGTCAAAAAATTTCAAGAACAAATCGAAAAACGGACCCTACGGAGATACAATCGAAGAAATCGACTGGTCTTGCGGTCAGATTTTTGCGAAGCTCAAGTCACTTGGGTTAGATGAAAACACGCTCGTCGTTTTTACATCCGACAATGGTCCCTGGATTGAAAAACAGATTCCCAGAAACCATTCAGGGACAGCAGATCCCCTGCGTGGCTGGAAAATGTCGGCATGGGACGGCGGATCGCGCGTGCCTTGCATTGTGCGCTGGCCTGGTAAGATCAGCCCGGGCCGTGAAAGCGATGAGGTCCTGACAACTATGGATTTGCTGCCGACGTTTGCGGCGTTCGCCAAAGCGAAGACACCGAAGGAGCTTATTTTAGATGGCTTCGATGCATCGGAATTCTTGCTGGGCAAAACAGACAATAGTCCGCGTGATGAATACTTCTATTATTGTGGTTGTCTCCTGACTGGAGTACGCGTTGGCGAATGGAAACTGGTGTTACCTCGAGAGAAAAATCCCCCAGGCACCGGCTGGTGGGGTCGCATGATCGAAGCCGTTGTGAAAACCCAGTTATTTAACCTCGATAAAGACCCTGGCGAATCGAATGACATTGCCCGACAGCATCCAGATGTGGTGCAACGTCTGATGCAGCGAATTCAGCATGCCCGGCAAGAACTTGGCGACATTGATCGTAGCGGTCGCGGTGCCCGGTTCTTTGATGAAGGCCCGCGCAGATTAGAAGCCACTCGACGGTCCATCAAAAACAGAAAAGTGGTTTATGACAACGCAAAGCCGGTAGGCAACTATCGATTCACATTTGAAAAAGAGGACTGGCAAGGATGGAAAGTCGTCGAAGGATCTCTGCCTGATGCTCTCACGGATCGAGACACTTTACCAAACTTCAAAAGTCAGCCCTTCAACAAGCAAGGCGACTGGTTTCTATTCACAGGCAACCGAAAGACTCAGACGCGTGGCGATGACAGTCAAGTCGGCATCATCGAATCGCCGACGTTTCTTCTCAAAGGGCCTAAAGTCAGTTTCTTAATCGGTGGTGGTAGTGGCAATTCCACATACGTAGCCCTCTATGATTCCGATGGGAAACAACTGCGAAAGGCAAGCGGTAGTAATGGACCTACGATGCGACGCGTAGTGTGGAACATGAGTGATTCTATTGGAAAACGAGTGAAATTACGCATCGTCGATCAAAGTGCGGGCGGATGGGGACACGTTACGTTTGATGATTTCTCCTGCCAGACTGACGATTAAACAAAAGTGCTATGCTGTCGCATCGTCAACGAAGAAAAGATCATCATCTGCTATGTCCGGAATGCCTACAACAAGGACACGCATGCGACCTTTGGCACCATGCACAACACCGGGCGGAATATGAACCATCGTACCAGGGTTTACGGGATGCTCGACCCCATCCAGAATGACAACTCCTGTACCGTCCAGTACGTAATAAAGTTCAGTAGATCGCTTGTGGTAATGCTCGCGTGCACCGTCAATATCGACTGCGTGAGCCCAGGCCGCTACATCACGGTCTTCGCGGCTAATGAGTCGATCACGCCAACCGCAAGTGCTCCGCTCCCGTGGTGCTTCGCCTTCGTGACGAATCAGTGTCTGCAAATTGGTGTGAGGCATCTTTAATCGCCTTAATAGTTGCGTGAAACAGGTTCATTTCTCAAATCAATTCTGATTGTAGATCCAAACCGGGTTTCCTGCAACTTTTAGAGAGTGGCATTGAACGACGGATGGGCTTGCTCTAGGGGGGAGAAATTTGAGAGCAGAACGAGTCACCTTTTTGATGAAAACTCAAACCAGCGGCGTGTCGTGTTTGTTTCCACAGAAACTGCAAATGCATCGCCGGATTCACTGAATTTTATTTCTTCGACACGCCCGACGGGCAAAGCTTCATCAAAAACAAGTCGCCAGTTTTTTGTGGAATACATCAATAAACGTCCATCATTGCGTCCCACAATCAATAACGGTTCTATTGGATGAAACTGTGGAGTTGCATATTGGGCATCTGTTTCGATTTGGTGAAGCACTTTTCCCGAACGAAAGTCAAAAATCGTAATTTGCCCATTGATATCTGCATTGGCAAGCAGGGAGCCGTCTGGTGAAAGGGTGATTTTGAAAAGAACTTTCGATATTTTCTTTGCCTGATCAACCCAAGTATCTTTTTCGAGAATGACAGATTGATACCCGGTAGAATATACAGAAAGAAAGTTACCACTCGAATTAAACTGCATTTTTCCCCGCATTCCCATTAAACACTTGGTGTGAGAAATTTTTTCAAGAATTTTTTGCTCGGTGATTGACCAAATGATGAGCCCCTCTGCATCACCGCCAATTAGTTTTGTTCCGTCAGGGTGAAATGCCAAAAAGGCGCTTGAAGGAAATTTTCCACAAGGTAAACGAGCGACTATTTTTCCGGTTTTCAGAGAAAGAACTTCTACTTTGTCTTTACTTCGATAGTACGCAATGTTCCCACTTTTATGATGAACTGCCACTTTGGAGATACGAAAATAGGGAAGTGGGAAGGCTCTCTTACGGGTGACAATATTTCTCTTTCTGTCAACAACGTCGTTTCCATGTCGATGAGAAATAAAAACCCAAGGTTGTTCATTCCAGTAAAAGACAATCGGTCGAGCCTCGGTTCGGGGAGCGGGATGAAGTGGATGCCAGCGAGCTAACGTGCTTTCAATCGCTTCAGATTGAAAGCGGCGCAAGTGCTTGGGTGTTTCGCGAATAACGACCGAACGATTTTCAATTGAAGCATATCGCTTTCCATCTCGGCTGACTCCTTGTCCGATTGCTTTGCCGACATATTCACCAGACTGTCGATTCCACCAGCAAAACTGTTTCCGCTCATAAGCTAGCGATGTGGACTTGGATGCTTTCAGCATCGTATACTTGTTATCATCAGAAAACGAAAAGTTAAAAGAAAAATCAAAGAGTGAAGCGACAGCAGGGTCATTCTCCAAAACAGTAACCAGCTTTGAAGGCAATTCGACGATGACTGACTTTCCGGGAACAACAGTTTTTCGTTTCGATTTCCAATACCAACTCTCTTGGAGTCTGCCAACAATCTGTTTCTGATCTTTAGATAGGTTGTGGTGATTGGCATTCAAGCGTTGAAAAATTCCTGCTAGAGGTGATTTTCCTTCCTTAAGTAGTTTTACATCAACTTTTTCGGGAGAACGAAAAGCAATTTCCGTTTGGTCTGAGTTTACACTGAAGCGATTTAAGCTAACATAGGGACCGATACCAAAATGAGTCTCTTTATCAGTCAGGAAATTCCAGGTCAGGTATTCGACCTTTTTGCTATCTTCCTTTGAGTTCCTCTGGAGAACGATTTCATTCGCATTGAATGGACTTAAATGAGCATTCCGCACGGGGCCAAAATATTTGACTATTTTTTTTTGCTGAATATCAAAAATCCCGAGTGTTGATTCAGATCTCATGGGAAATTTTTTCTGAAAAGCAATAATTAGATACCGACTATCAGTGGTAAAACCGTCAGTCATAGCTGTAGCAATGTGGTAGTCGTTATTTTGAATTTCGTGCTGGAACTTTCCGGTCTGTGCATCAAATATCGATGTTACCATCCTGGGGTGATGATATGTTTTGTCCGCCGGTAACGATAACGAAATGGAAACAAGCTTACCATCTGGAGAGAGGACAACCCGAGGGCTGACAAAGTTATATTTCTTGAAATTTGCAATCCTGCAAATTTCTTTTGGAATACGCGATGATTGCAATTTCCAGACCCAGTTGCGATCAGGCTTGGGCAGAGCACTCAAATAAGAGAGTGCTTCGTAAAAACGACCTGCTTGTATTTCATAACCTGCCAGAAGAAGTTTTGATTGAGAAGCTTCGATTCGCTGGGCTACCTCTGATATCTCTGCTTTCTTTTTTTCGTTCACTGCAATTGCTTCCTGAGTTCGCGCAATTGTTAAGTTATTTTCTGCCTCTTCACGAGCATCCGAAGCTTCAAATAAAGCCAGTGAGATCATGATTAAACTCGTTGAAAGTATTGCTAAAACCAGGCCCAGCAAACTGCTGACCACTTTGTTTCTCCTCGCCCAGTTAAAAACACGTTCCGCCTGAGAAATTTTTCGGACAGAGACAGATCGTCCATCCAACCATCGGGTAAGGTCATCTGAAGCGGCTAGACATGATTCATACCGGTCACTCGAGATAGGTTGCAGCATTTTCTGGCAAATTGCAATCAGATCGGCTGGAATCAGGTCTGCTGGGATCTTCTGTTTTATAAGGTGAATGGTAGGCGGTGCAGGATAATTTTGAAGCGTTTTTATTATTTCATATGCAGTTCCTTTTAGTCGTGGCTCACCAACAAGTAGTTGGTAAAAAACGGCTCCCAATGAATATTGATCCGTTTCTGGACCGATCTCTGCAACAATCCCTCTTGCTTGTTCAGGTGACATATAAGCCGGCGTTCCCATCACTTGTCCATCGGTTGTTTGATCGACAGCAAGATTCGTCCGCTTTGCTAATCCGAAATCCATGATCATCGGATCATGGTTTTCATTGACCTGGATATTGGCTGGTTTAATATCCCTGTGAATGATATTTTGCTCGTGAGCATAATGGAGTGCCAGAGCAAGATCACGTATCCAAATTACCTTCTGTTTCAAGGCTGGTGGATGAGTTTTCAGACAGTCCTCAAGTGTCTCGCCTTTAACATAGGCTGAAGAAATATAGTATTGTTCTTTGATCTCCCCGCGTTCCCAAACAGCTACAATATTGGGATGATGAAGCTGGGCTGCGATTTGTGCTTCGCTGAGAAAACGATTGATACTTTCTGTATCTCGTTTTTCTAGACGAGGCAGTTTCAACGCGACAACGCGATCCAGCGTCGGGTCATAAGCACGATATACTGTGCCGAATGCACCGTGTCCTAATTCTTCCAGTAATTTGAAACGCCCAAAATGTTCTTCTGGTGTTTCCTTTGAAGTATTGGGCTTTGCCTTATGAATATGTTGATCTTTTTCGCTTGTCTGCTGCGGAAACAGCAGGGTGTTCAATTCCACTTTACTCGATTCCACCACTTCCTGGATGACATCGCTGAATTCAGGAAGCTGATTCTGGTAGAGTTCGGGAGCAATCTCAAGACCATTGGAAAAGCGTAATTCCAGATCCACTTTGATGAGTTCTTGTACGGCCCCCCGGTGCAGGTGAGGCGCACACCGATCGAGGTAGGGTTTGAAGATCAACGAACTCTCAGGAGTCCATTCTGATTCAAACGCATCGCAAAGCGAGTCGATTTTCAGATTGTCTTCCAGGTTTAGTTCGGCGAACATGTCTTTTCATTCTCTGAAGTTCGTGAAGGAGATTTAGGCAATTGTATCAAAGCGAGATCCAACAGCGTTACTTCCCGGTCGAAGCTTCCAGTTCAATAAATTCAGGATCGTCATATTGGAAATCAGTCAGTCTTCCATACATCTTTGTACCAGTTTCATTGAGTCGAAATTGAACTTTCCGGCTTCCAAGATTATAGGTATCAAAAAAATGACTCGTTGAATTGACACCCGTCATTTTTTTCAAGTTTAAGGCATAGCCATTAATCATATTCTCAGTTGTGACCAAAGTCCCCTTATAATTTGCTTTGATTTTCGAATTCCCTTTCACTTCGAGGACAAGTTCAACAGTGTTTGTCGTTGGTTCATAAGATCGGATTTTGGCGAGAATTTCAACCGAACTGTTTGTTTTTGGTGCGGTTAAAACTCCTTTCCAGAGTATGGTTGTGCTCAAAGCAGATCGCCATAATTTCTGGAACTCAGCTGTTTTCAGCTGGTGACTCGGTTTCACTGCTTCGTCTTTCGTCAGAATGGTTCGTTGTCCTCTGAGCGAATAGGCATACATCTGCTTTCCATCTGGGGACAGGCGAAACACTTTGTGATCCCAATCGATGTTCCAGACTCTGCCGCCGGAATAAACGTATTGATTAAAAAAGACTCCGTCAGAGATTTTATCAACGAATGAAGATTGTCCCCGTTGTTGCATGACTAAGCCAAATCCATCAATGGTCCCACTCTCCTTCTGTAAAGAGCCTTCATAGACAACGTATTGACGCGCATCACTCTTTTTTTTCAGAACCAGTCGTACATAGTTCTGATCGGGACGGTAATCGGCAATTCGCATCCGGAGTGCTTCTTCCGGATCATTTTTCCAATAGAGCGGCCCCGACCATTGAGTGCCTGGTTGAAGCGCCTGTTTCCATCGCTCCAAAGCACTTGGTAGGGTGAGACGATCTTTCTCAATTTGAAACGTCAGTTTTGCATCACCTATCACGCCTTGCCAGCCTGCTTTCGTTGGTACCAGCAATAGTGTTCCCGATTGTTTGGAGAACAAATTGGTTCGCGTTTTGTTTCCATTGGGTGAGAGATGAGAAAAGGAAACTTGTTTTAACTGAATTGGTATGCCCAGATGATGGGGGGGATCGGTGCGACGAACGCCTTCAAACACTGCCGACAGAAAGGGATTATCTTTTTCTTGTATCACAATGCGAAAGAGGTTTCTTGCCGGGTCAAATTCCATGTTTGTCATTTGCAACAAACGATCTGGCATGGAATTGATTTTCTCTTTTCCGCTGGATTGAGCACCTTTCAGAATTCTTGCTTCCAGTAATTGGGTAGAATTGTTTTCTGGCTGAGTTTCTCTTTCGGCACTGAAATCAAATGCACTGTTTCGATTTGCGAGACGGAATTGGGCAGTTGGCTGATCGTAGTAGATCACCATTCCGCGTGGAAACGTCTTTGCGAGTTCAGATAGTTTGAAGTCTTCATTTTTTAAAGTGAGGACCCAGCCATCATGGACGTTTCTGCTTGCGAATGAATTACGCTCAGACACATCAGGTAGCAACAATGACCCACTGAAGACAACCCGCGATATGATCTCATCAGAGTCAATCGCAACGGCACTCAGAGAGTGTTTGTCACGATTTTGTTCAAATTCGAAATTGAGATTGATGGACTTTGCTGTTCCGTTTTTAAAGACCCCCTGTAACCGAACTGGATGAGTGACTAATGTTTCTAGATTGGTTTTTTCTGCCGCTAATCGCGCTTCCATCTTCTGCCGGCTTGATTTAACAGCATCTACAAAATTACGCTGTTGTTCTTGGTACATTATTAAAGGATCGTTCTGGGAGCCATCTGCAATCGCGGTCTGCTTTGACAATTTCGATTTCGTAGTCAGCTGTTTAAAATCCAGGTCTTCGTTGGACTTTACTTTTGTCAGCTCGAGATGAAAGAGTTCTCCTTCTTTTTCCAGTGTTCCTTCACCCCTCCACAGAACTTCATCAGAGACTCCATATTTCTCTCGATAGACCTTGGGAAATCGAAAAGCCCTTAATTCTTTGTGTAACTCCTGAATCTTGTTTTTTTCAGGAAATCGTAGTTGTTGAAACTGCTCGACGGCAGTTTGGAAGCTTTCTTGATCCGGTACGTTCTTTTTTAACTCAGCGGGAACATCGACTGGTAGGAGCCAGGGTTCTGCAGGCGTATCTCGACTCTCAAATTTAACTTTCCATTTCTGCCCTTCTTTGAGAGACTTGATTTCAGTGATCTCAACGACCCGACTTGAACAGACGAGATCATGAGGGGCTGTCTCCTCTAATGCTTCAAGCAAGTCATTTTCTGAGGGTCCTGAGGAACAGCCAGTCAAAACAAATAGAAGAGGTACCCAAAAGCCGATTCGAAGCGTAAATCCGCTTAAGCAATGGTTTTGTAACGCGTTTGGTGTCTGCAAGTCATTGAATCTCATGTTTGTTTTTCCTATATTAGTTGTATTATTTCGAGTTTCTGGCTCTCACTAATTTGTTAATGGCAAACGCGTTTAGACCACCGCCATCGTTTTCTACGGTTTTTTGAAATATATGAACGATTCCTCGCAGCCCGATCCAACCGAGACGATTTCCGTGCTTGCAGACTCAATGCTTCAGGAAGCGGAGGACTCTTCGAGTCGAGTCTTTCTTGAAATAAGAGAACGGTTCCAGGTGAAGCTGAGAAACTATGTGGACAAACATCTGTCTCCCAAACTGCAAACTCACGCGGATTCCAGCGATATTTTGCAAAGCGCCTTTATCAGTTTTTGGAAGAAATTAAATAGTGAGAGCCAGCCAGCTGTTGATGATCATGACGATCTCTGGCCTTATCTGATCAAGATCACGCGGCGTAAACTGGCAAAGTCCTGGAGAAGAATTTATGCCCAAAAGCGAGGTGCTGGAAAGGTCCTGTCGGCAGCCGATTTAGCTGCAATGGAATCAGACTCTGATTTTCAGAACCTGGTTTTCGATGAGTTTGATTATCAGCTCGATCTGGACCTGGAATCGATCTTACAGAAATTTGATTTGGAAACACAAACGATTGCTTCCATGAAGTTGTCCGGGATGACAAATAAAGAAATATCTCAAGAGTTATCCTGTAGCCTCAGAAAAGTCGAACGAAAAGGTTCAATCCTTCGAAAAGCGATTGGTGAGTATTTTGATGAACATGAATCGCTTCAAAGTGAATCGGAAACTTTGTCGTAACTCAACTTCTGTCTGATGGATCTGTCAGAGCTGGTATACTTGAATGGCCTCTTCTTTGGCTGGTTGTCTATTTTTTCACTATCCTGTTGGCCTCATCAGGGTTACAGTGATAGTGTGAAGTCAGTCCCATTTTCACACCTCGATTAAGGATTTTCACGTGTCGCTTAAGCAACTTTTGTTTTCATCGTTTTGTCTGTGGATTGTCTCTACGGCAATCCAGGCCGCAGAACCTCACCCACATTTTATTTTCAGCTCGTTTCATAAAAGCCATGCGGAGCAGGAAACCCTGCCACCATTGAAAGCAGGAAGCGCTCCGCAGAACTTTGCAGAAATGTGGTCTGGCTTTGACCCACGGGTGGAACCGCTCGAAGTGGAAACAATCAAAGAATGGGAAGAGGATGATGTGGTGTTGCGGATAGTAAGATTCCGTATCGGAGTCTTCAAGGGGCAGAAAGCCAAACTGGCTGCCGTATATGGTTTTCCCAATAGTATCGTTGAGAGTGGCAAGAAGATTCCCGGGTTACTTCAAATTCATGGTGGCGGTCAATACGCAGATTATAAAGCTTGTCTACTGAATGCCAAACGAGGATATGCGACGCTTTCGATTGCCTGGGCGGGTCGGATTTCCGCACCTGACTATCGTGTCGATCCGAATGTCGTGAAGCTCTTCTGGGAGGGTAAGACTAACGACCCCGCTTATAAACTGACGACTGACTGGGGTGCCGTGGATGGCTATCACGCGCCGGGCAGGAATCAGGGTAATCTCTTTCCCAGCGCGATGCCAGCCGCATGGACGTTGGATGAAGTCGAATCTCCCCGCAACAGTGGCTGGTTTCTGTGTGCACTCGCCGCGCGTCGCGCACTGACATTTCTGGAGCAACAACCCGAAGTCGATCCACAAAGGCTTGGCGTCTACGGGCATTCGATGGGGGGGAAGCTGACCGTCATGACATCAGTCGATTCACGTGTCAAAGCAGCTGCACCTTCCTGTGGTGGCATCAGTGATCGTGATAATAAGAGTGCCCTCTTTCGATTAACCCTCGGCGATGATGTCAGTTTAAAAGAAATCTCCTGCCCCATCATATTTCTGTCTCCTGCAAATGATTTTCATGGACGCATTGGTGATTTGCCAGATACCGTTGATGAGATTGCCAGCCGCGACTGGCGCGTCACTTGTTCGCCGCATCACAACCATCAGGATACGGCCGAATTTGAAGTGGCCTCATTGTTATGGTTCGACCAACATCTAAAGGGATCTATGGGGTTCCCGCAAACACCGAAAACTGTTTTAAAGCTTGATTCTACTGATGGCGTGCCAACATTCACCGTTCACCCTGATTCCTCAAAGCCGATTCTCTCAGTTGACATCTTTTATACGCAACAGGGGAAGGCCGATGAACACCCCGAGGATCGTGAACGAACGATGCATAGATTCTGGCATCACGCGCGGGCTACGAAAATAAAAGGTGGCTGGACCGCGAAACTTCCGTTACATAGCACAGAGAAACCGCTCTGGGTCTATGCAAACGTCGTGTATCCGCTGGAAGCCCCGGTGACTGGTGCGGGTTATTACTACGGAACCTACACGACCAAATCGTTCAACCTCTCCTCATTACTGCAAACAGTATCCGTCAAAGAACTACAGTCTGCCAGGATTCAGGCGACTATGAAGCCCTCTTTGTTAATCGAGAGTTTTCAAGACGATTGGGAAAAGGAGTGGTTCACCTACAAGCCCCACGAATGGGCGCGAACCACTCATAAAGTTTACGACGAGACCTGGAAAGCTCCCCCAAACACAACGCTCGCTTTGGAAGTGCTGGCTGAGGAAGCGAACAAACTGGTCGTCATGCTGGATGGATTTGCTGCCGAGGTGCAACTGCATGGAGGAGATCAATGGCAGACCGTTGTTTTGGCACCAGACCACTTTCAGGAATATGCGGGTATATCTTTGCCAAACTGGGAGAATATCAAACGGCTGAAACTCAGCCCTGCCGAACGCCTGAGGCCGAAACGCGGTGATCCCAGAGCGCCGCGTTTGGTAGGTAAGCACTGGCGCGGACCCAAGCCCCAGTTTCGGAATCTACGTTGGCAGTCGACAATCCAGGATCGCTAAAAACTACGACGCCTGAAATTCTGACGATTTTCGGTCATACAACTTTTAAAGAGAGGAACTTCCAAACATGCTCACTCTAACCGGGATCAACATTTTTCCCATCAAGTCACTCGGCGGCATTCAAGCCCAGTCCGCCACATTGACAGATCGGGGGTTGAAACATGACCGCCGTTGGATGCTCGTTGATCAGGCAGGAAAGTTTCTGACTCAACGGACCGTACCGGTCATGTCACAGTTACTTGTGAGCATCAAAGGCAATCATCTTCATGTGCAGAATCAAAAAGTGAATGATGACGATTTGTTGGTCCCCCTGCGGTCCGATGAGTGGAGTCCGCGGGATGTCACTGTTTTCGCGGATACCTGTAAGGCGTTCGCTTATCCTCAAGTCATCAATGACTGGTTCTCCGAACGGATCGGCGTCTCATGCGAACTGGTCTTCATGCCCGATGATGCCGACCGCCCGGTCGATCCTGACTATAGTATTACGGACGAACAAGTTAGCTTTGCCGATGGCTATCCTGCCTTGATTATTGGCGAGTCCTCACTGACAGATTTAAATTCTCGGCTGGACGAACCGGTTACGATGGAACGCTTCCGTCCTAATCTGGTTTTCTCCGGTGGTACGCCTTATTGCGAAGATGATTGGAAGCAAATCCAAATCGGTGCGGTCGAATTCACGGCCGTCAAACTATGTGCGCGTTGTGTACTGACGACGGTCGATCCCTTGACCGGTGAGAAAGGGCGGGAGCCTCTGAAAACCCTGGCGACTTATCGCAAACAGAAACAGGGAGTGATGTTTGGTCAGAATTTGTTACATCCCGCTAAAGGGGAGATTAAAGTCGGCGATGAAATCAAGGTGATTGAGTAGAACAAAGATGATTCATAACGTCCGTTTCTGAGTGACAACCGAAAAAATCAGTCAGACTGAATTACGTACCAGCACCTGAACGATCGCCAGTTGACTCATGTGCTCGACGGAAACCGGATCAAAAGAGTGCTGTCGGCAAAACGTTTGAATGTTTCTAGACAAGCGACTCTTACCCGACTGAAAAAGTGATCTTCCGATGAGTTCCCATCCGTTTCAGTGATAATTGCAAAGCCATCAAGACCCACTTTGAAACGAGACTCACGTGCCTATAATCGAAAGGAGTATATTTTGGGAAAACTATACGAGAGTATATAAATTCTGCGTTCATTGCTGAAATTCATTTGCAAGTACCGACCAGATCGGGACTGAGATAGAGATTTCTGAGGGCGTCGATGGGGAGTGCAAAAAAACGCAGTAAAAAGACAAGCTTTCGAAGTGATACGAAAGAGGCACAACAGAGTTTTCGTAGTCATGCTCAGTGGTTGAAAGAATCTAATGAGTCAATCGAGTTGATTGATCAGTCTTTGTCTGATCGTGGAGATATTGCATTGTCGCATATCTTTTTGTCAGAGGAATGCAGTGCTCCGCCAGCAAGCTCTGACTTAGTGATCTCCACCATAATCAAAGGCCGTTCACTCAACAAGAAACAAGTAGATCTTGGTTTTGGTCGCTTTGATATTACAGAGCATCCTGGGTACACACTTGTATTCACTCCCAATGTGGATGTCAAATTCACTGAGCCGGGACCGTACGAAATTCTTACGCTCAGCCTTCCGTGGTCAAGGTTACAACCACAGATTGAATTGGTACTGAACCGCCCCATGCCCCACCTGACAGCTTCAATCCATGGACAGCAACACAAAGACCCTTTACTGGTGCAAACACTCAAACAACTTTGGGATCCCATTAACGGAAAGAGTGTGGGTGATGAGTTAATTCGAGATGGTTTAATCAATATCCTTATCGGGCGATTACTTCAAATTGCTGGTTTGAATGTCCCTCTCGTCGCCCCACGTCATAAGCTTTCACACTCAAAACTGGCTAACGTTCGAGAATTTATCGATCAGTCTCTCGAACAATCAATCTCGCTCGACATGCTTGCAGATATCGCAAACTGCAGCCGTTTTCACTTTGCGAGACTATTCAAGGCAAGTATGGGCATGACTCCGATGGCTTACGTTAGTCAATGTCGCGTCGAGCGTGCGAAGCAATTAATCAATAAAAATAATGAATGGCCACTTTCAGTTATCGCTATAAAGTCTGGATTCAGTGATCAATCCCATATGAATCGACATTTCAAAAAAACTATTGGGATCACGTCAGGTCAGTATGCGAAAAGTGCGAATGGATGGTAATGCAGAGTAATCTAACACTCAGAGGATAGCTACACCAATTTTTCCGATTGGTTGCGAACACACGCTCAATATATGAAATTTCGAGATACTTGGTAGCTTGCAGGTTAGAGCAAGATCTAATCAAAACAAGGCAAATTTATTCTATATGGAAATGCTCGAATTTTCATATTGTTGTTTTGTAAGTTATTACAAGATTTTTTAGATACGACTCAATGAACGGTTGCTTTACGGTAACGACTACATATTCAAATTGATGAGGAGCAATAGGATGGGACAAAAATATAATCGACTCGATAAAGATCAGGCTGCGCTTTTATTGGTTGATCATCAGTCTGGACTGATATCGCTGGTTCAGGATTTCACTCCGGATGACTTCAAAAATAGTGTGATCGCGTTAGCCGACATCGGAAAATTTTTCAATCTTCCAACTGTAATTACAACGAGTTTTGATGAAGGCCCCAATGGTCCGATTGTTCCCGAAATAGTCGAGCGACACCCAGAGGCACCCTTTATTCATCGTCCGGGACAGATCAATGCATGGGACAATGAAGATTTTGTTAAGGCGGTTGAAGCAACTGGTCGAAAGCAGCTAATCATCGCCGGTGTCGTGACCGATGTTTGTGTGGGATTTGTGACTTTGTCAGCAATTGAAGCTGGTTACGATGTTTTTGTCGTTACTGATGCTTCAGGAACGTTTAACCACACTGTTCAACAGGCCGCCTGGAATCGGATGTCTGCCGCTGGGGCTCAAATGATGAACTGGTTTAGTGTTGCTTGTGAATTGCATCGGGATTGGCGAAACGATATGGAAGGGCTCGGAAATTTACTATCGAATCATCTTCCCAACTATCGTAATTTGATGACCAGCTATTTTACATTGCAGGATGCCAAGAAAGGATAGGTTCATCAATATGAATGACCTATCCAAAAAACCGCCATCCTCTTCATCGCAAAATGATATTCACTGCGCAATCACGCGAGTCGTGCGCGAAGGCAAAGAAGCGGAGTTTGAAGAAGCGATCAAACGGTTCGTTGCGCGTTCGATGAGGCACTATGGTACGACGGGGGCGCACCTTCTGCGTCCAACGGCCATTTGTCACCCGCGTGAGTACGGAATTCTACGTTCATTCAACAATGAACAAGATATGAAAGCATTTTACGCCTCGGATCTATTTACCAATTGGCAATCCGAAGTCGCGGATTTAGTAGAAGGTGAAGCAGTGTATCGGCAACTGCATGGACTAGAAGCGTTTTTTCGTAATGAAAACACAAAACAGCCGCCACGTTGGAAGATGGCTTTTATCACCTGGCTGGGTGTATTTCCAGTCGTTTTCATTTGGTCCCGATTGCTGATGCCTCGCCTGACCATGCTACACCCCATCTTAGTTATGGCAGTCATCAATATCTGTGTTGTCGTTACACTTGCATGGCTTGTGATGCCTGCCCTCACTCGATTATTCCAACCCTGGTTACAAAGTAGAGAGCAATGAATACAACTCGACGCAATTTTTTACAGAAGACATCTGTAGCTGTGGGAGCTGCAGCATGTGTTGGACTGCCACAGCTTGCTTTTACACAGAACAACGATGTTGCCGACCCGGAATTAATTCTGCATAGTGGCAAAATCACAACCGGAGATAAAATGCATCCGGAAGTGAATGCGATTGCGATTACGGGCGGAGTCGTCGCCGCAATCGGTAGCAATGATAACATACTAAAACTTGCGGGAAACGCGACTCGGAAGATTAATCTCAATGGTCGGCGCGTGATCCCTGGCCTGAATGATTCTCATCTGCATGTCATTCGAGGCGGTTTATATTACAATCTGGAGCTTCGTTGGGATGGCGTGCCGACAATTGCGCAGGCGCTTAAGCAATTAAAGATACAAGCAGATAATACCCCACCACCTCAATGGGTCCGCGTGATCGGTGGTTGGAATGAGTGGCAGTTTGCCGAAGGTCGTATGCCAACATTAGAAGAGATCAACAAAGCGGCTCCAGAGACGCCCGTTTTTTTATTACACCTTTATGACTCCGCTTTGCTGAACAAAGCAGCCTTAAGAGCTCTGGGGTTTGACGAGTCCACGCCGAACCCGTCTGGTGGTTTGATTGCCCGCGACAGGGCAGGAAATCCAACGGGTATGCTTGTTGCCGAACCGAATGCGCTAGTACTCTACTCTGCAATTGCTGACGCACCGAAGTTGAGCTTTGAAGATCAAGTCAATTCATCACGTCATTTTATGCGGGAACTAAATCGATTCGGTGTGACCAGTGCTTCCGATGCAGGTGGTGGTGGTCAGAATTATCCCGATGATTACGCAGTCATCAAACAGCTTGATGACGATGGCGATCTGACAGTTCGAATAGCATATAGTCTGTTTGCACAAAAACCCGGTCAGGAAATGGCTGACTACAGTCGCTGGATCGGCATGACAAAACCGGGCGAGGGCAGTGACAAGCTACGCGTCAATGGTGCAGGAGAAAATTTACTATGGGCTGCAGCAGACTTCGAAAATTTCCTTCAGCCGCGACCCAATCTGAAACCCACAATGGAATCCGAACTTGAAGCGATTGTCCATAAGTTAGCTGATGCTAATTGGCCTTGGCGAATTCATGCTACTTATGACGAATCGATTACTCGATTTCTAAACATTTTTGAGCGTGTTCATCGTGACCGACCGATCGACAAGCTGCGTTGGTTTATAGACCATGCCGAAACAATATCTGAAAAAAATATGGAACGAATCGCCGCTTTAGGTGGTGGCATCGCGATTCAACATCGGATGGCATATCAGGGTGAATATTTCCTGAGACGCTATGGGGCCGAAGAAGTGAAACGAAAGCCACCCATCAGAAAAATGCTGCAAATGGGATTGCCCGTGGGAGCTGGAACTGATGGGACGCGCGTCGCGAGCTATCACCCGTGGACATGTATTTGGTGGATGGTCACTTCTAAGACAGTTGGCGGAACTGTAATGCACGATCCCGGTGATCGGCTCAGTCGGGAAGAGGCACTCAAACTTTATACACACGGAACTCCCTGGTTCAGTAAAGAAGATGATAAGAAAGGGATCTTGTCTCAAGGTTACTTCGCAGATTTGGCTGTATTATCTGATGATTATTTTACTGTGGAGCCCGATCGAATTCGTGAACTAGAAAGTGTTTTAACGATTGTTGGCGGACGTGTTGTACATGGCTCTAAAGAGTATGGAAAGCTAGCACCGGCATTGCCGAAAGTGAGCCCCGGCTGGTCACCTGTTACTCGATTTGGGGGCTATGACAATTCGAACGTAACTCCTCCACGACACAAGCATCAACCAATTATGGGGGCAGATGGCCGAGTTTGGGAGACTGGTTGTGGCTGCGGTATTTGATCTCAACCATTAAGGAATAGGTATTAATGATTACGATTCGTAAAGCCCATGATCGCGGTCACGCCGATCATGGTTGGCTCAACAGTTATCATACTTTTTCGTTCGCATCATACTACGATCCCGATCATATGGGATTCCGTTCGTTGCGTGTGATGAACGAAGATCGAGTTGCTCCCGGACAAGGCTTTGGAACTCATGCACATGAAAACATGGAGATTATTTCCTATGTGTTAGCAGGAGCGTTAGAACATAAAGACTCGATGGGAAACGGAGCAATCTTACAGCCAGGCGAGTTTCAACGTATTTCTGCCGGAACTGGTATTGAACACAGTGAATTTAATCCGTCGGCTGAAAAACCGGTCCATTTTTACCAGATTTGGTTGATTCCGTCTCAGACAGACCTGAGCCCCAGCTATGAACAGAAACAGTTTCCCGATCACCAGTTGAATAACCAATTTTGTCTCGTGGCTTCACCAACTGGTGAAAAATCGTCTCTGACGATTCATGCCGACGCGAGAGTTTATCTCAGCAAGCTGACAGCAGATGAAAATTTAACGATGCCACTTGCTGAAGAACGCCACAATTGGATTCAAGTCTTGCGCGGTGCGATAGAGCTTAATGGCATAGTGTTGGATACAAGTGACGCGGCCGCGCTCAGTGAAGAACCTACACTTGCCATTACCGCGATATCTAATGCTGAGATTATGATTTTTGATTTGGTTTAATCACTTATTACTCAAGTACTAAAGAGAAACTATGAAGCAGTATCAGTTCATTGATGGGCTTTCCCCTGCGATCGACACTATGGTCACAAAAAATGTGATCGATTTCCTTGATGAAGATTGTATTCTTCAACCGGGTAACGCAACCCCTGTCAGAGGGCATGCTGCGATTACTGAAGTCTTTGATAATCTGTATGCACAGATTCAATCAATTAAACACAATATTATTGATGATTTTGCAGTCAACAACTCAGCCGTTTATCGTGGAACCGTCACATATAAACGATTCGATGGCTCGCTGCTAACAGTGCCGTTCTGCGATGTGTTTAAAATCAAGAATAACTTGATTTCTGAATACAATATTTACATTGATTGGCACCAACTATTTGTAGCTTAAGTAGTCTGCTGAACTTGACAACTAAGGCATTTCAATAATAACAGTTGCCGAATCGAGCAAGACTGTTACGAATTCAGATCGCTTCTAAGAGTGAGTTTTCAATATATGATTAAAACAAGACTTGAGGCATTTAGTGATGGCGTGATTGCAATCATCATTACAGTGATGGTGTTTGACATCAAAGCTCCTCAAGATACTGGAGTATCCGGTCTGTTGGTGGTGATGCCTTCCATTCTGACCTACTTGATGAGCTTTTTGTATCTAGGCATTTATTGGATGAATCATCATCATATGCTGCAAATCGCCACGTCTATCAATGGTGTTGTTCTTTGGGCGAATCTGCATTTGTTATTCTGGTTGTCCTTGATCCCTTTCACAACGAATTGGTTAAGAACAAGTAATTATGCGCCTTTACCATCAGCAATTTACGGAGTGGTGTTGCTATTTGCCGCGATTGCCTATCGTATTCTGCAGTCTTCTATTATTAGAGTAGAGGGTTCCAGTTCGCAGTTAAAACAAGTAATCGGTCGCGATCTTAAAGGGATGACGTCACTGATTGCTTACGCAGTTGGTGGAGTCACTGCCTTTTATGCTCCATTAATTGCCATCCTGATTTACATCGCAGTCGCGTTTATTTGGATGCTTCCCGACCGACGGATCGAGGCACATTTTTAGTCTGCTTCCCAGCCATCGAAACAGAATGAAGAGACTTTGGTTTCGGACAAAAACAGTTCTTTACATTAAGTTCATATTACTTGCTACGCCAAACGCAACTTTTTTAAAAGTCAGAACTAGATTCAAAGTAGAAATGGTCAAATCAGGCCTGATTCGTTCAGACTGAATTACGCACCAATGCTTTAAACTTCTCCAGTAATTGACTTTGGAATCGATAGGGATTCCAGACCATTGCGATGGTACGCGTCGGCTTGTTGCCGGCGATTGAGCGATAGATGCGTCGATCACTCTCATCCAAATTCACCGCCATAGCGGGAACCATCGAAACTCCATGATTGAGCGAAACCAGTTCCTGTACCATTGCCAGTTGACTCGTGCGTTCGACGGATACCGGATCAAAAGATCGTTGCCGGCAAAACGTCTGAATGTTGTCAGACAGGCAATGCGCTTCGTCCAATAAGACAAACGGCAAAGGTTCGATATCCGTGAGTCGAAGCTGCTTCTTCTTTGCCAGCGGATGATCGGGAGCCAATACAATCTGAAGTTCTTCATCAAAGAGGGGTTCGATTTCCAGATATTTGACTGTGATTGGTAGTGCCAGGATGGCTAGATCGATTTCCCCCTGAGTACAACGTTTCAGCAGGTGGTCGGTGGTGTCTTCCTGAACGGTCACAGTGGCGCCTGGATGCGCGGCGGCAAACGTCTTTAGTATCTCTGGTAAGTAGAACGGAGCAATTGTGGGGATGGCTGCGATCCGAATACGACCACTTTCGCCATCGTCAGAAATTTCAGCGATGGTGTCATCAACAATGCCAATTAACTGCTGCGCTCTGCGAAGCAGAAGCTGACCGGAGTCGGTCAATTTGACTTTTCGGGTCTGTCGTTCAAAGACAGGTTGCCCCAGTTCCTCTTCGAGCCGTGCGATAGATCGACTCAATGCTGGTTGCGACAAGCCGATGAATTCTGCAGCACGCGTGAAGTTCTGGTGCTCCGCCACAGCCAGAAATTGTCGTAGCTGTTCAATTTCCATGTGTACTTTCTTGCTTGATTTAGCGGTTCAAGTGGCTAATGATATAATGTGCTTCATGCATGAATTGTATTAATTCAATGCAATATCAGAATATATCACCTTCCCCGATACTTTGGTAGTTCGAAGATCAACCCCCACAGTGTTAGTAGGAATCGCATTTGATTTTTACTTAGAGATTATTCCATTTTTTTCGAATGGCTCACTACGACAATGAATTTCTAAAATCTTAATTTCATGACCTTAGGTATGGCGCTGGTTTGTGTCTTTTCTCACAAATTCGCACCCGATTTGTGAAATGATTCACTTTTCATAAACACAATTTGTAATTCATCTTACATTCAGAAAAAACTTTCCATTTCTTTTGGTAAGACACCTGCGAGAACCTGCGTCTCATGATCATAACCCAGGTCATCAACCAAACTCTCTGGTTGTCGTTTTCCCAATTTTTTAGTCGAGAAGGAAAGTTTCATGTCTACAAAAATCTCTCGCAGATCCCTGTTCACCACTTTCGTCGTCACATTATTGATGAGCCCGGCATTCTCCCAAGTTTCTGAAGCAGATCATACTCCCGGACACAAAGTTGGCTTAAAAGGTTATTGTCCCGTGTGTGTGATCGAGGCACGAAAATGGGAACGCGGACGACGTGAATTCCACTCGACCTATGATAACGTGACTTATTTTTTCCCAAACCTTGCGATTAAACGAAAGTTTGATCAAAATCCTGTCAAATATGTACCCGCTTTAGCAGGCGACTGTACTGTCTGTTATAAAAAACTTAAAAAACGGGTTCCCGGAAACATTGATCATGTTGCCATTTACAAGAATCGGCTCTATCTCTTTCCAGGCGAGAGTGAAAAGAAAACCTTCCTTGCCGACCCATTTGCTTTTATTGATACAGACTTAGCCGCCAATGGGCTGTGTGTTGTCTGTTATAAAAAAGTTAATAAACGTGTGCTCGGTAACACCAGATTTACCGAAATTCACAACGGATTTCGATACCTCTTTCCCTCAGTAAGAGAGCAAGCAGAATTTCGGAGAGCACCTGACTTTTATGCACTTGCAGGAATGAAACAAGAGACACAACAAATCAGCTTCAGAACGAATCAACCCGGCAAAACATTAGAAAGCTTCGCTGGTAAGTCGACATGTGCTGGTTGCGAACATGGTGTCACTCCCATTGGCAGCCCGGATGAATTAGGTCTGGCGATCAACGCTAGTGGAGGCCGCGTCATTGTGGTCGAAGAGGCACACAAGCTGTATCCTAAGATTTATGCAGCTCGCTTTCAGGGACAACAGCTCCAGGTCAAAGGTCAGGTCATTAAATCACTTGGTAAGATTTCCTGGTTGAAACCAACTTCGTTGAAAGTGATCAACTAGAGGCTTTCTTTCTCAATCGTTTCTCGAAGGAAGCTCAATGGAGCCGTTTCTCACTGTGAGTCTCGGCTCCTCTTTCTCCCTTTTCATTCATAAATGGCCCAATAAGACGAAAGAATGTCATCATGTTTAATAAGTCACTCTTTTACTTTGTTCTCTGCGGTTTCTTGCTCTTGCCTTTTGTCAGTTCGATCGCACAAGAGAAGGACAACCCTCAACAAGTTGAAATCTCTGCACAGGTATCAAGAGTGGCTCTTAATGAAGCAGAATTGGTGATCACCGCGAAGATACAACCGGGCTTACACATTTATGCACAATCTCAGCCAAAACCGTTTTTAGCGACGAAGATTACTCTGAAACCAGACAATCAAATTCGCTCAGCAGGGCCGTTCGTTCCCTCGAAAGAACCGGTTCTAATGAAACATGAAAAACTGGGAGTCGAGCTACACGAGCATGAAGGAACTGTCTCCTGGCGGTCACGCATTCAACTTAAAGGTTCAGATGCAGCCACTTCGATCAGTGGTACACTCTTTTCGCAGGCTTGTGAAAAAGATCGCTGTTTTGCTCCGACGACGACTCCCTTTCAGGTACAACTAGCAGGCACTAGTCATCCCCTAACAACGCAACAAAAAACAGCGGCAATGGATCTCAGCTTAAAGCAAACAATAGGTGATAAAAATTCTGACGAAATAATCTCGACAGATGATCAAGAGAATTCAAGCTTTTCACTTAATGAATTGAACATCACCAAGCAGCAAAAGCCACAGTCTGCATGGTCTGTTTTGCCGTTGGCATTCATCGCAGGTTTTTTGCTGAATTTTATGCCGTGTGTGCTTCCCGTTGTCGGATTAAAACTTCTCTCGTTTGTTCAGCAGGCAAATTCGGATAGAAAACGTATTTTGTTAATGAATCTCTCGTATACAGTGGGCTTACTGTCTGTCATGATGGTACTTGCTACGTTGGCCGTCTTTGCCGGGCTGGGATGGGGAGAACAATTTAGCAGCACCGCGTTTACTGTCAGTCTGTCTGCGATCGTCTTCGCCTTTGGTTTGAGCTTTTTGGGAGTCTGGGAAATTCCATTACCTGGTTTTGTGGGATCAGTGGGTGGCAAGACTCCCCAGGAAGGTTATGGGGGTGCATTTAGTAAAGGCGTGTTAAGCACATTGCTGGCGACGCCCTGCAGTGGTCCCTTTCTTGGTGCGGCGTTAGCATGGGCGGTCACTCAGCCGGGTTATTTAACGTTTAGTGTGTTTGCAGCCGTTGGTCTGGGGATGGCCAGCCCCTATCTAATCATTGGGCTATTCCCTTCCATGATTCGATTTTTACCCAAGCCGGGAAACTGGATGATTGCCTTCAAGCAGATTATGGGCTTTATCATGTTGGCGACAGTTGTTTATCTTATGAGTTTCATGTCCATTGCCGCTGTGGTACCCACCGTTTTGTTACTATTGGGAGTGGGAATCGGACTTTGGTATGCAGGCCGCGTGCCTGCTCATGAAACAATCCGTAAACAGCTCAGGGCCTGGTCTGTCGCGGCAGGAATGGTGGTCGTCATTGGATTGCTTTCTTTCACCTGGCTACAGGGGGTGATGCAACAACGTTTCGAAAGGGCGGCACAACGATTCATCTCAAGCCATGTAGAAATTTCTCAATCTGCTCTTGTAGAAAGTCAGACCGTGGGGGCAATTCAATGGGAGTCTTACTCACCTGAGCGACTGGAAAGTTTACTCAAAGCAGGGAAACCAGTGTTTATCGATTTTACAGCGGACTGGTGTTTGACTTGTAAAGCAAATGAAGCGGCTGCGATTGAAACGAGAGAAGTAGCGACAGCCTTGCGAGAATCAAACGTGATTGCACTCAGAGCTGATAAAACAGAGCCTAGCCCGGCAGTGGACCGTCTGTTACGCCAGTTGGGTAACTCAGCTGCTTCGATTCCTTTTTACGCGGTCTTCCCGGCAGGCAAACCCAATGAGCCGATCCTGTTAGATGGTGTCTATGCGACACCTGCACCCTTTGTGAAGGCAATCGATCAATCGAAAGCGATCGCAAAAAATAAGAAGCCGACGACCATTGTTACAAACCGAATTGAAACGGGAAGGCATGTTACCGGTAGTTAAGAGTATGAGTTTTTCCGAACAGAAAATACCAAGTTTTAAAAAGGAACCGAGTGTGATGAATCAAAAATTGAAAGTTCAGATCGTCACCTTACTGTTTGCGTTTTTGTTAACCGGTTGTTTTCAATCGGTGGGCAATGAAACAATGGCTCAAACCAATGAGCAAAAACAAGCGACTCCAAAAGGATTTGCCGTTGTGGAATTATTTACGTCAGAGGGGTGTAGCAGTTGCCCTCCGGCGGATGCCAATTTGACTCGCCTTGTGGAAATTGCCCACAAAAATAAATTGCCCATTTACGCACTCTCGTTTCACGTTGACTACTGGAATGATCTTGGTTGGAAAGATCCGTTCAGCCAGCGTCAGTTTACAGAGCGACAAAGAGCCTATGCCCGAGCACTGCGTTCATCAAGAGTTTATACGCCACAGATGGTCGTCAACGGAGAAAAAGGATTTGTGGGATCGAATCGCAGACAAGCACAAGAAGCAATACTCGCGGCATTTAAAACAGCTCCTTCCGCCAGTCTTCAGTTAGTGCTTAAAGATACTGCTGAAGGTTTGCAAATCTCCTGGAAGACCAAAGGAATGAAAGCAGGGGACCAGATTAATCTGGCTCTTGTGGAAAAAACAGCGGAACGGAAAGTAAGCGCCGGTGAAAATGAGGGACGCAACTTGACTCATGTTAATGTAGTGCGATTGTTTAAAGCGATTAAGTCTCCCTCGGCATCAGGTTCTACAATGATGCAAACAGCTGAGAAAATGGATTGGAAAAAATATCGGGTTGTTGGTTACATCCAAGCACCGCAAACTCTTCAGATCAAAGCGGCCACCGAAGCAGAGTTGAAACCGAATTGAATCTGGAAAATCAATGAATTGAAGAAGTTTGCAGAAGATCAATATAGACGGTAGCCGCGTAATGTGACAAAATTTTGCAGCGCTCATTTTTAATGACTCATGGAGTTGGTTGTGTGATATTTGATCGTGAGGATAATCACTGGATCTCCCGTTTACAGGAACAAAGCCCTGAGCGTGAAACGGCGATTGCTGAACTTCGAAACCTGCTCGTGCGTGGGTTGACAGGGTTTCTCAAACATCGCCCCGGTGGGCTGCTGATTGTGGAAGATGCGGCACAAGAGGCGACTCTGAAGGTAATAGACTCGTTTGATCAATTTGAAGGCCGTAGTCGCTTTACAACCTGGGCGATGACGGTTGCCACGCGCATTGCGATTAGCAGCTTCCGTAGAAAACATTTTCAGGACGTTTCACTCGAGGGTGTTTCAGCAGACCAATGTCTGAAGATTCAAGTTGCCGTCGATGAACATTGTTCTGTCGAAGAGGAACATGATCGGAAGCTTATTTTGCAGAAGCTGGGCCAGTTGATCGACACGCAATTGTCGGACAGACAGAAAATTGCGGTACGTGCATTATTAGATGGTATGCCGGTGGAAGAAATTGCGGTACGCACAGAAAGTAATCGGAATGCCGTTTACAAACTCATTCACGACGCGCGCATGAAATTACGTGAGGGCTTTGAACAGGCAGGGATTTTCGCTGACGATCTTCAGATTTTCTTAACCTAAAGAATGTACCAGTTATGACTTTAAACAAACAACACATCACAAACTTGCTCGGAATGATCCGATCTGTTGAACCGGACGAGCTCGATTGTGACAGTTGCTATGAGCAGCTATCCGAGTTAGCAGAAGTCGAGCTCCATTCAGGCAGAGTTCCAGATACACTGAAATTAGTAGAGCATCATTTACATCAGTGCCCCTGTTGCAAAGACGAGTTCAACGCTCTGCTGGAAAGCCTCAATGCTTTGCAGGCAGAGAATTCAGATTAAGTAGCTGATCATCATCTGAGATGATAGCTAAGTTGTGGATGTATCAATTCCTAAAGTAAATTGAAGTCTGCTCCGAATAGGAAAGCTATTGAGAAAGTATCTGGTGTTTTTTACGCCAGCTTCCCATTCAAAATGTAATCTCTCCCAATTCTTCTCATTGACTTTTGCAGTCAAATATCCTTTTTTGAAAATTAATCTTGCATTGACGAATTCTTTCGTTTAATATGACGAAAGAATTCGTTTTTCTGTTTTTGAAGGAGTTGGAAACATGGCAAGGCCCAGTTCATCCCAACCAACGGAAGTGGAACTGCAGATACTGAATGTGCTTTGGGAAGACGGTCCGTTAAGCGTACGCGACGTTCACGAGACGCTTCTTGAGGAACGGGAAACCGGTTATTCCACGACCTTGAAGATGATGCAGGTTATGCTGGAAAAAGGCCTGCTGATTCGTGATGAGTCCGTCCGCCCACAGCTTTATCAGGCCGCGCAACCGAGAGAGGAAACTCAGTTGCAGATGCTTGATGGATTGGCGCAACGCGTTTTTCAGGGTTCGGCGATGCGACTGGTGATGCGGATGGTCTCATCGGGTCGTTTGTCGGTGGATGAACTCGAAGAAATTCAACGACTTTCGAAGGATTCGGAAGGAGGCCAGAAATGATCAACGACTTGATTTCGACTGATTTGGTATGGCGGTTGGGGTGGACCCTGTTGCATTCCGTATGGCAGATTTTGTTGATCGGTCTCCTTGTTGCAGTGGGACTCCTGCTGGTCCGCAAATCTACCACAGCCCGATATTGGATTTCTTGTTGCGGTTTAGTCTTACTGTATGTTCCACTGGTGGTGACGTTTGCTTTGATCGCTCCACCAGTTTCACAGGAATCCCAGGTTGTCTTAACAGTCAAACAGACTTCATCTGATCAGCCACAGCAATTCGTTCACAAATATGCTTCACAATCTATACCCGGAAATTCGACTTTGAGGCAATACGATCATGTCTCAAATAATCTCAGTGGAAGCGAACCGGAAAATGAAAGTCAGATCACAGTGCAAGCATTCAATGTTTCTACAATTTTTTCCTGGCTATCTTGGTTAGTTGGTAGTTGGTGCATTGGAGTCGCAGTCTTAGCCGTCTGGAATGGAGGCGGCTGGATTGTCGTTCATAAATTGCGTTCTCACGGGACGGCACCCGTTGACGAGTCTCTCCGTTTAAGGATGGAGAGGCTATCCCGGCGTCTGCGAGTGAACCGTCCCGTTGTTTTGGTTAAATCGATGTTAGTTGAAGTGCCGATGGTCATTGGTTGGCTACGTCCGATGATCTTGATGCCTGCGAGTTTGCTGGTGAATCTATCACCAGACCAGTTAGATGCGATTTTGGCACATGAGTTGGCACATATCCGTCGACATGATTACCTGGTGAATTTATTTCAGTTATTGACTGAATCATTGTTATTTTATCATCCTGTCACCTGGATACTATCAAGACAAATTCGTATCGAACGTGAATTCTGTTGTGACGATGCTGCAATAGCCGCATGTAATGATAAATCAGTGTTAGTGCAGGCCCTGGCAAAAGTGGAATCGAGTCGACCGATTCCGGCGCACGCTTTGTCGCTCTTTGGACGAGAAACCAGCATGTCGCTTCAGCGGGCGCGACGCATCATGGGTAGATCACACAATGTTCCTCATACAGGAATTGTAGGTATCTGCGCACTTCTGTTCGCGGTGATTGTGGGATTCGGCGTTGCTGATTCGATGCGGCAGGCTGCGGCGACCGATAACACGGGGCCTGCACAAGTCAAAATCCAACGTCAAGCATCAACGCTTAACCAGCAAGTGGAACAAAATCCGGCACCGCCAGCAGGGAAAGCAGGCAAATTCAATCCTGCTGAAGCAGGCATTGATGTGAAACGTTTCCGAATCGACATCGGGTATGAAGGACCATCCGACAAACCTTTTTATGATTTTTCACTGAGCACCTATCCGTTCAGCGAAGAACGGAACCCAATGTGGTTGACGCATGTAGTCGACCAAACAAATCACGCGAAGCTGGGACAAATCGTAGCGTGGCTCACGAATTCGGGATGCTTATTACACGCAAAAAAAAGTTCACTAATACAAGCAGCTGGAACACAGCGGTATATGATGCGCGTCACGTCTGGTGATAAAACATTGATAGTGAATCTAGGCTGGGACCTGGGAATGTTGCTACGATTGGACAGCCTGCGAAAGGTCCTTGCTGAGGGAGATGCACAAGCAAAGACACCACTTGATCCCCTTCTGAATCGTCTGTCAGGCTATCGTCGTCAATGGACCGAAGGTCGCGTTGTCAACGATATCAAGACTCAACTCTCTGCGTCAAAAAAAGTGTTTCAAGCGGGAAAGCCGATCAAAGTGAAACTGAAAGTCGAGAACACAGGAGATCAGACTCGAAAAGTCGGAACGATCCTCGGCGATCAAGGTGAGATTAAAAGTGCTGTGAAGCAGATTGAATTTAAAATCTTTAACAGGTACGGACAGCGTGTCCCGTTTCTGGCAGGAACGTCACAGTTCCTTGAACATCAAATGTCCCTCGAACCGGGACAGGCGGCAACATTTGAATTTGATCTGGCAAAAGCTCATTACCTGAGACAACCGGGACGGTATACTGCGGTGTACGAATCGTGGAATCAGCTTGATTCGAACAGTTTTGAATTTAATGTCACGCCGAGTCCACTTCATGAAGAAGACCTCGTAGGTCAATTGCTTCCGCTCTTACATGATGAATGGTATATGATCGCAAATCCTAACTTCAAAGGTAAAGTTCGTCCCGGAATCAATTTTGAAGAGGTCGATGGTTTTCCGATGCGTTTACAAAATATTCCAAGGCATGGGAACATCGGTGATATGAGTACGGTCTGGCTCTGGTTTACTAAGGAAATGGCCAGCCTAGAAGCCCAGGTACCCGAGAGCCGGTTTCCTCCTTCGAGTCAGTATCTTGGCAAAACAGGACAATGGTACTTCTATGCGTTTGCAGATGAGAAATCACTGAAACGATGGCCGACTGTCCTGGAAGATGTGAAACAGAAATTGATTAAATCCCAGGTGAATACCAGAAGTCACGCCGATTCTACGAAACAGGCTAAACAAGTCAGGCAAACATTAATCAAGCCGGGTGATGATATAATAGTATCTGAGAAATCAGTTCGTGCCGATGTTCTCGATGGAACATGGTGGATGCTTTCGACGCAACTCGATAGCGAAGCAGAGTCATTCGATCAGGGAGAAATGAACGTTTCGTTCCACAAGGAAGTGTTCTCTGTGAGTAATGAATCAAATCCCTCACGTTCGGCTAAACGGCGATTTCAACTTCTTCCCGATCAGCGCATTGACTTCTTTGATGAGCGAGACGGAAAACCAGAGCGAGCACTCGGACGCTATCAACTTGCGGGAGACCGTTTGTGGATCGCCGTTAATGATGATACAGAAGAGGTCAATCCGATTGCTCCTTCCGAAGCAGTCAACCTTGCTATTGAAAAAGGAGTGCGTTACTTAGTGCTGCAGAGAAAGCAGTCTAAGGTTGATACGGTGGCGGCAAAAGAGCCAAATAAGAAAAATATGCGTAAAAATCCTGGCCTGATTGGTCATATCTATGCCGTAGACCGTGATGGGAACAACTTGGAATTACTTGCAGATGAAACACTGCTTGACGGGTATACGTTTCTGGGAGGGTCTGCATGGTCTCATGATGAAAAATGGATTGCCTGTGGCGCCACTCCCTATCCCGGGCGCGGCTATTCGAAGTCTCACCTTGTCAAGTTTTGCATCAATGGTCCGGACGAAGGGAAGAAAGTGGACCTTGGTTGTGGTCTCTCGCCTTCCTGGTCACCCGATGACAAACAGATTTCATTCCTCATCAACGGTAATAACCCAATCGGAGCAAAAGCTGGTTTGTGGGTTATGGATGCAGACGGAAAGAATCGTCGACGTCTTGGTTATGCCGTTCACGGGCAGTGGTCTCCAGATGGTGAATCGATTCTGGCGGTCAGTAGCCATATGAGTCCACGTAAATTTCTGCTGTTCGATGTGAAGACGGGAAAACGCAAGGAAATCCTAACCAATTATTCTGGTATTAGTCTGCCTACCTGGGCGCCGAATAAAAAACAATTTGCAGCAACTGTTATGGACGGAAATGACCGTGTGCTGGGGATTTTCGATCCAGTAGAAGCCCCCGAGTCTTACACAGAGCTTTGGCGAAACCCATGGGGAGGTAACGATGGTAAAACCTGGTTCGACGAAACCTGGCCTGACTGGTCACCTGATGGAACAACGATTGCGCTTACATTAAATGGCTCATCAATACGATTGATCGATGCGACTAAGGCCTCCGCTGTGAAACAACTTTATGTGGCACCTGAGAATACCGAGGTCTTCTTTGTTGCCTGGTCACCCGACAGTAAACGACTCTCGTTTACCCTGCTTGGACCGGGTTTGCTGGAACTTGAGAAAGATAAGTAACAAAAAAGTGATGATCTCTGAAAAATGGTGAGCAAGAAACAGCCCTTTGTTAAGAAAGAAAATCGAAAACCCTTGGTAAATCATGCGGTTTTTTTCGACCATGTTATATATCATTAATCACATAATGGAATAGTCTCAGTGAGTCAAGAGTCTGTTAACCAAAGCTGTCCCTTATGTTTTACTGAAAAAAGGAGCCCTTTCCATCAGGACCGTCGCGAGTATTTTTACTGCCCGACTTGCCACTTGGTTTTTGTGCCGCCCAAATATTTTTTGTCTCCCAAAGAAGAACAGGCACAATACGATCATCATGAAAACTCTGTCGATGATCCGCGTTACCGCCGTTTTCTGGGACGACTTTTTACGCCCTTGTCAGAACGCATAGTGCCCGGCAGTAACGGCCTCGATTTTGGTTCAGGTCCGGGTCCAACCCTCTCTGTGATGTTTGAAGAGGCTGGACATAAAATGGCGATTTATGATCCCTTCTATGCCCCCGACCTCAAACCGTTACAACAGCAGTATGATTTTATAACAGCCTCTGAGGTCGTAGAACATTTACATCAGCCACGACAGGAATTGGATCGGCTCTGGTCTTGTTTAAAACCAAATGGTTTTTTGGGGGTCATGACGAAACGCGTTATTAACCGGCAGGCATTTTCAAGCTGGCACTACAAAAATGATCCAACACATGTCTGCTTCTTTTCGCTCGAAACCTTTCAGTGGCTGGCGAATCACTGGAGCGCAAATTTGACTGTGTCTGGTGATGACGTTGTTCTTTTTCAGAAAAGCAATTCGTCTGATTCTGATTGAGTCAGAACTCAAGTATTTGCTGGCATCGCTTTGGTGCCTCGGGCAGTTTATCAGCTCTACCCTCCAGGCCTTTCTCACCCAAAACGATGTTGAGATTCTTATTCTCAATGATTTCTGCGTATTTTTAGCCAATTCAATGTAATGTTTACTTTACACAAAGTAATGTTTGCATTACAATAAATTTCAGTGATTCTGAAGTATTTATACATTGTCAAAGGAGTTCTCCTATGTCTGCATCACAGAAACACGCCTGGTTCAATTTGGTGGTGATCTTAGTAAGTCTCATTGCCGTGGGATGTTTGTATCCATTTCTGGGATGGAAAGCGAATGGTGCACTTGGATTGTGCGGTCTGCTTGGCTTTGGACCATTCTTCTACCGAAAGCGAGAAAATGAAGTCGTTATGGATGAACGGGATTTATTGATTGAAAAGCGTTCTACACTACTTGGTTACTCAGTTTTTTGGGTCGTCTATGTGCTTGTGGCCAGTCTCCTGATACCAATGGTCTATGGGAAGCAGGGCAGCATCCCCGTCATGGTCGTTCAGTGGAGTGTATTTTACGCACTGGTGCTGTTTCTCGGTTTGAAGTCGCTTGCCACTCTTGTCCAGCACGGTAGAGGGTGAAGGGCATGCCCAGCAAAGAACAGGGAACTCTTACGAATCAAATTCGCCGCTTTCGTTTTGAACACGACGAGATGACACAACAAACGCTCGCAAGTCAGGTTGGTGTCACTCGGCAGACAATCATTGCTCTCGAATCAGGAAAGTATGCCCCTTCGCTTCTGCTTGCGTTGCGAATTGCCAGAGCCTTTGATGTGCGTGTGGAAGATATTTTTCAACTGGTTGAGGAGTCGTAAATATAAATCGAGTGAGGGAGAACTCTGAGTCTCCTCAATTGCGTGAACTTGATATGCCAAAGTTTCATGTCTTTTATAGATTCTAAAACAATAACACCCCAGGTCTGATTGCTCAGACCTGGGGTACTGGATGACATCGCGACCGTGGTCATAGCAGGTTGACCACTTTGTCCGCCAAGCCCTTCTCGCCCAGGACGATATTGAGCTTGTTGTTCGACGCGATCTTTTCCAGAACTTCCAGTTCACGCATCCGCATCAGAACTGGATTATCCTGTAGTAGTTTGGCCGTGTTAGCCTGACTACGGATCGCCGCCGTTTCTTCACGCCGCGCGATCAGGTTGGCCTCGGCTGCTTTTTTCGCCTCCGTGACCTTGTTCATCAGATCTTTCATATCACCTGGCAGAATCACATCCCGGATTCCAACTGAAGCGATTTTCAGACCCAATTCACTGGCGCGCTGACGAACATTTTCCTCGATGTCCCGCGCCACAGCGTCTTTCTCGATCAGGAAGACGTCGAGGTTACGGGCACCCAGCATCGCACGCAGTACAAGCTGTGTTTCCCGATACAATGCCTGCCGCACGTCATCCGTCTGGCTGACTGCTTTGCGCGCGTCGATGATTTTGTATGTAACAATTGCGTTAATACGCAACGTCACTTTATCAGCCGTCATGATGTCCTGACCGCTGACGTCAACCATCGTCTCCCGCAGGTCAATCTCGACCACTTTGGATTCCGACTGACCTTTCCAGAAGGCATACAGACCAGGAGCGAGTGTGTCGACATAACGACCGTCTATAAACAGTACACCCACACGATCACGTTCAACCTTGCAGACATCGAGCACACTCTGCACCATAGGTGAGCGAGCGATGACTTTGAGGTCTGCGTGTTCGAACCATACCGTATGAGCATCAACGACTTCGACACGGACCTCTTTCTGACCCGTCCAGTAGGCGTACAAGCCCGCTGGCAGGATGTGGCTGAATCGGTTCTCAATCCACACCAGAGCCCGCTCGTTGTCCTTCAGGTCCAGTACGACGGCGCGTTCCTTCAGCGTTCCTGATTTGACGATCAGGTCCAGCTTCTCATGCACCAACCAGGGATCACGCTCTGAGATCACATCGACGTGAACTTTGAACAACAGGTCGATAAACCAGTGCGTACCACTTTCGAGCAACCCCTTGAACTCACCATTCTGGAATAGTAGTCCCATTTCATAGCTGCGAATTTTGTAACGTTTGATTCCGAACACCACACACCTCCCCGGGGATCATCCCCGGACTTTTAACTTCCACTCTGTTTCAAGGAGGGAAGACGATGAAAAAACACGGCTTCAATACCGTGACAATTTTGATGAAGACACCTTTCGAAGGCAGAATGTTCGCCGATCGCATAGATGAATCGCGGAGTGCATTTCAGCAAACGTCTTCAGCAGCGTCCGAATCGTTTCACGCCGAAGTTTCCTTCACGGCTCCCCGTAGGATTCCGTTCTGGTGAACTTCATTGTTTCCTGATTCTTCAACGACTCAAGCACGAATGCGGTATCCACGCACTACAAAGCGTCATCCTGTGCTGCCTCAGGCAACGTTACCCACGCAGATCGCAGGCGATCTACTTGAATTCCATTACCTAAGGCCGACCCAACGGACTTCTGCCTCCGTCCGGTTTCATGGGTGTTGGTTCTTCACCAACGGCCTTGGGAGTCGGTACGGGACTCGAACCCGCTACATCCAGAGTGAAATCTGGTGCTCTAACCTGTTGAGCTAACCTGCATTGCTATCGACCCGTCAGATTCCATAAACAGAACATGCAGTGTCAAACCCTACCGGGTAACCTGAAAGCTGCTGGATGGACGATATGCAACGGACGATACATTGACATGAGTTGTTGAAGCAGGGTTCGTTAGAGATTATGATTTTTACTTACTGTTCGCTACCTGTTTTTTCTGCTTGAGAGTGGCTCGGAGTGCCAGTGGGTAATCTGTTAGAATGGCATCGATACCTACATTAGAAGCATGCTGCCAGTTCTTTGGTACCTTACCGCTGACCGTGGCTCCTGCGATAAACGCTCGTTTGTTTGCACGATGCACGCGTTCGATTTCTTCTTTTGATGGTAGGTATCTCACGTAAATCCAATCCGCATCGGGTACAGCCAGTGCAGAGGAAAATTCAGAGGCATTATTGGCGACGGCCGCGGTTTGTGCTTTGTTGGAGATGACTTTAATATTGGCACGAACTTTTGGTTCCTGGATCGTTCTGCCAATGAATAGCAGTCGGTTCAACACGTTCAATCTCTCAGCCATGCGTACGACATCCTGTTCTACATCTGTTTCTTTAAAATCGACGGCAATCAAAATTTTATGCTGCCGATACGCGGCAACCAGTTGCAAAACTTCCTCCACAGTCGGCACTGGCTCCCCGGCAAATCGAGGATCGAACCAACTTCCTGCATCGAGCTGTTTCACTTCTGCTAAAGTCAGCTCCGAAACTTTGCCTGTCTGATTGGTAGTGCGATCGACCGTGCTATCGTGAATACAAATCAGATGTCCGTCTTTGGTCCGCTGTACATCAAACTCAAAACCGAGTCGTAGTTCGAGGCATGCTCGAAAATTAGCGAGGGTGTTTTCGGGCGCCACTTGTAATAATCCTCTATGGGCGACGATCAAAGGTTGTTCGGCTTCCGTAAAATAGGGGTTCAATGTAATCAAGAGGATTCCTGGCAGGAGAGTCAAAAATCGGGAATCGGATATCATGGATTGTTCACTTTCATAGTGCGGAAAACGGAGTTGAATTGATCCTGGCTTGTCTTCTCTGCGTTGATGATTCAAACACATTGGTTAAGCGTACAATGCGAATCTTGGTTGTTCAATCTTCAGATATAGCCTGTATTTATCACGAATAGTGGTTCGTTGCTTGTCTCCCCGTTAAACTCGCCTAGAATGTAAGTGCATTTGAATTCGAGAGGGCTAGTCTCAACAAGTTTTGTAGGGGGGAGTGTGCAAATTTGTCGATAGACGAAAAGGGTTTCGCATGTTTAGGCTTCATGATGTGTTCGTATGTTCCACTAACGCGAGACGCTTCGTGTATGAAGGAATTTAGATTTTCGTCCTTGCACATTTAGAAACCAATTGAGCTTGTTGTAATTACTTCGGCAGACCAAAGCTGTCAAATTTTTCCTCAGATAGTCTTCTCCATACGAATTTCTCATGTCAACTACTCCTCCCAATAATGTGGATCCCACTACCGAATCTGATTCGAAGTCGGTGCAGGGTGATATTAAAGCTGCCGCCTGGCTGTTTGAACAACTGGCAGTGGATACCGGTCATTCGGCAGACCGGTCACGGATTCGTCGTGCACTAATTGAAGCGAGTTCTGCGCGGACAGCAGAAACAGGCGATGACTGGTGGAATTGGCTAGTAGAAGCGAGCCGCAGTTTAGGTCTCAAAGACAAGGTGATGGATTGCACGTTCCGTGAGCTGATGGACATCACCAAAGAGGGGGGGAAGATTATTACTCGTGTGGGGGAGCCTCACCGTTGGACCGCGATTCTTTCCTCGAAACGACGCCGGTTTCAAGTTTTACAACCTCACCGAGAAAAAAACCAGATTTGGCTTAGTGCCCGCAGGATGCGAAGGGCATTGCAAATTACTAATCGTGATGAGGTGATCCGTTGTCTTGTCATCAAGCCTGACTTAACGGCTTCTGATTTTTCGACAATGGACAAGCATGAGCGAGAACCATTGAACCGGGTAATGGCTCTGTTTAAGCCAGAGTCGTCTGATATTTGGATCGTCGTGATCTATGCGCTGGTGACTGGTTTACTGGCATTGGCTACACCTTTGGCAGTGGAGACCCTGGTCAATACTGTTGCCTTTGGTCGATTATTACAGCCCGTTATTATCCTGGCGATCATGTTGCTGGCATTTCTTTCCTTTTCGGCCGTCTTGCTGGGTCTGCAGACTTATGTTGTGGAAATCATACAACGCAGACTCTTTGCGCGCGTCTCAGCAGACCTTGCCTACCGGTTGCCGCGAGTGGTTCCTGCTGCGATTGAAGGTCAGTCGGGACGAGAATTAGTGAACCGGTTTTTTGACGTCGTCACTGCGCAAAAAGCATCATCAGCACTCATGTTGGATGGAATTTCTCTCGTGCTGACAACGTTAATTGGTATGACCGTGCTGGCATTTTATCATCCCTGGTTGCTCGGTTTCGACATGGTGTTGTTAGCATTAATTGCCTTCGTGATTTTCGTGTTAGGGCGTGGTGCCGTCAAATCCAGTATTAAAGAATCTAAAGCCAAGTACAACGTTGCGGCCTGGTTGGAAGATGTCGTTGGTTGTCCAACCGCCTTTCGTTATCGGGGGGCTGGTGAGTTTGCCCTCGATCAGGCTGACCATTTAACTTATGAATATCTGAGTGCCCGTAAGAAACACTTCCGCATCGTCATGCGACAAATTATCTTTGCTTTGGGGATGCAGGCAGTTGCAAGTACTGCTTTACTGGGATTAGGTGGATGGCTCGTCATCACCAATCAGTTGACACTGGGGCAGTTAGTCGCAGCCGAATTGATTGTTACGGTGATTGTGGGTTCTTTTGCCAAGTCGGGTAAGCATTTACAGAGCTACTATGATTTATTGGCTTCAGTCGACAAACTGGGAATTTTGTTTGATCTGCCTATGGAACGCCAGGATGGGTTGCTCACGTTATCACACGATAAACCGATTGAAGTGATTGTCAGCAATGTCAGCTATGAACTCCCACATCATCTTTCGCATGACGAGAGTATTAATCTTACCGTTGCGCGTGGCGCGCGAATGATGCTGATGGGACCTTGTGGAAGTGGCAAGAGTCAGCTACTTGATTTGTTATTTGGCTTACGGGTTCCAGCGGAAGGGCATGTTGCCATTAATGGAGTCGATCCTCGGGACCTTCGACCGGATGTGCTCAGAAAGCACGTCGCATTGGTTCGAGATATTGAACTCTTTTCCGGTTCGTTAGAGGAGAATGTTCATCTGGAACGTCCCGATGTTTCGACGAGTGATGTTCGGGAAGCACTGGAACGTGTAGGTCTGATTGACGATGTTCTGAGACTACCCGATGGCATAAATACTCATATTGTGGAAACCGGATTTCCGCTGACGACAAACCAGTTACGTAAGTTAATGATTGCACGAGCGATTGTAGGGCGTCCCCGACTGTTGCTCATTGACGGAATGATTGATGCCTTTTCCGATGAGGAAGCCGAACAATTAACAAACATGCTCGTTGATCCCAAACGTCTTTGGACACTCATTATGGTGACGGGGCGACAAAGTCTGGCCAATTCTGGTACAGTAATACAGACGTTCGGCGAAGATGGAATCATTTCTACTAGGGAGGAGACTGATGACAACGAAACCACAGCTTGATATACCCGTATCTGAAAATGAACAACAGCGTTGGTCGATGTTAGCACCAGTCGCCTACAGTGAGTCAAGTATGCCATCATTGCGACTTGCCAGATCATCGCGGGTGGCTCGCAAGATCGCCAAATATCTGTTCATTGTACTCGTGTTTACAATTTTACTGATGGCGTTCGCTCCCTGGCAGCAATCTGTCACAGGTACCGGTAACGTGTTGGCTTATTCCCCTGATCAACGTCAGCAAGTGATTCAGGCACCTATAAAGGGGCGAATTGCGCGTTGGGGGGACAACATCTTCGAGAACGCGCGGGTCAAAAAAGGGCAATTCATTGCAGAGATTCGAGACCTGGACGATCAGTACACCTCAAATTTGAATATACAATTGCTGAATAGCCAGCAGGCTGTCGCTTCTGCAAAACAACAGCTCAAGGCTGATCAAGCGGCGCTAGAAAAATCACTGTTAGTTGTTAACACAATTGACGATCAGGTTACGACTTATGGTAACGTGAAAGACGATGTCACAAGAGCACAAGATGCGTATGTTGAAATGGCGAGAAAGAAAGTGGATGCAAAGCTACAGGAACTGAATGTGTATCGAGCCGCGTTACCACAACTGCAGGCCGAATATGATCGAATACGGAAATTGGAAGCTGCTGATAATATCTCGCTGCAGAAGTTGCAAGAGGTCTTCCGGAAGCTTAACGAAGCGAAAGGGAAAGCGAAGGCTGGCGAGTCTTACTATGCCTCTGCAATGGAGGAGCTGAATGGTAAAATCAGTGATCGTAGTGCTTACATCCAGAAGGCACAGGTCGAGATTGAGAAAGCACAATCATCTCTGGAAAAAGCAAAAGTCGATGTTTCGAAGGACAAAAGTAAGATCGAAGAAACGAAGCAGAAGTTAAACAAAGCAAATAAAGAACTGGTTGATATGCAAGTTAAAGTCTCTCGTCAGTCAAATCAGGTCCTTGATGCTCCCTTTGATGGTTACATCGTTCAGATTACACCAAATCTGAAAACTGCCATTTTAAAACAGGGAGATCCGATTTGCACGATTGTACCTTATACAAAAGACCGCTCGGTGCAAATCTGGCTCGATGGAAACGATGCCCCATTGGTCGAACCGGGACGGCATGTGCGGCTGCAGTTCGAGGGTTGGCCTGCGGTTCAATTCGCGGGATGGCCTTCTGTTGCCGTGGGGACGTTTGGGGGAGACGTGGTTTCGGTAGATGCGATTGACGACGGGAAAGGCATGTTTCGAATTCTGATCAAGCCGGATCCGACTGAACCTGCATGGCCTACAGATCGCTTTCTACGGCAGGGAGTTCGCGCCAACGCCTGGGTGTTGTTGAATCGTGTCCCTCTCTGGTATGAAGTCTGGCGAAACCTCAACGGCTTCCCACCAGTCGTCTCAATGGATGAACCGGGACAGAAAAGTGACAAAAGCAAGCCACCTAAGCTTCCGAAGTAACTTTAGGTAGTATAGAAAGAGTTTTTCGCCTTTACTGCTTTTCGGGATAATAGAAGGACTTTGTGTTAATACGATGAGTGTGCCCCCACTCAAAGTTAAATACCTGGTGCACTTCTGCCGAATTCTACAATAGACCGGTTTGTGCAGATTATACTAATTGTAATAACAATTTAAGCTGCCAGTGCGCTGTCGAGTAGAGTGATTGAGCAATGATCAGAGTTTGGATACCGTTGATAGCAGCCATCGCAGTGGGATGTTCTGGGGCACGTCAGAAAGTGACCCAGTCGAAGCCTGTCTCTGATGATCACATTGCCTATGCTGCCATTGAATCAAAACCAGCAAAAACAACGGTAGATAAACCACAAGTTGAGTTAGCATCACAGCCGAATCAGTTGGACAAAGAACTTCAGAATCAGATCGACAAAGAGTTTGATACTGAGTTGGAACTTCAAGAGGGGGAGTCTTCGCCTCAAGACATTGAACTTGTCTCGGCCAACAGTCAGGCACAAGAAAGACAAGAGCCTGTCGATGAGATGACGATTCCTCAACTCCCTCCCGCGGTTGACAGTTACGATTCTGTTAATGATGGACTCTATCTGAGTGAAGTCATTGACTCTGTCTATCAAAGTTACCCTCTTCTCGAAGCGGCCTTCTATTCACGTGAAGTTGCTTCAGGTGAGAGATTAGCAACCTTAGGAGCCTTCGATCGTAAAATCAAAGCGGGCAGTGAAAATGGCCCGATGGGGTTTTATAAGACTTATCGCCAGAACATCGGCTTCATTAAACCACTCTATCAGGGGGGAGAAGCATTTGCTGGATATCGTATCGGCCGTGGTAGTTTTCAGCCCTGGTATCTCGAACGAGAGACGAATGCGGGTGGTGAGTTCAAAGCCGGTTTCTCAGTACCGCTGTCTCGCAATCGAGATATCGACGCGCGGCGTGCTGACTTGTGGCGTGCGACGTTTGGGCGTGAAGCGGTTGAGCCAGATATTCAAGCGCAACTCATCGGTTTTGTGCAAGAGTCAAGCTACGCCTATTGGGATTGGGTTGCTGCCGGCGCTAAGTTGAGAATTGCAGAACGCGTGCTGAGTCTCGCGCAAAATCGAACCGAGCGCATTCGGAGTCAGGTTGAAAATGGGTTCCTCGACCCACCTGAATTAACCGACAACTTACGACTTGTGGCGGAACGATTGGGGAAACGGGCGGATGCGGAGCGTAAACTTCAGCAGACAGCTGTCAAGTTGTCATTGTACTATCGCGATGCAAATGGCCGGCCCTTGATTCCAAGCGCAGAGAGTCTTCCCAAATTTCCCGAACTGGAACCCATTGATCGAGAAATGGTATCGCTGGACGCGAAGATCGCTGTGGAACAACGTCCGGAAATTTATACGCTTGATCTCATACAACGTCAATTAGATGTGGATTACTCTCAAGCACGCAACGATTATCTTCCCAATGTTGATTTGGTGATGCAGGCCTCCCAGGACGTAGGCTTTCCGACAAGTCCCAAGAACGACAAAGGTCCGTTTGAATTAGATGCTTTACTGCTGGTAGAAGTTCCCGTTGAACGTCGTAAGGCCCGCGGTAAGTTGATGGCCATTGAAGGCAAGCTTTCGCAACTCAATGCCAAACGACAACTGACGGAAGAAAAAATAATCGCTGATGTCGAGTCAGCTTATGCCGGTTTAAGCGGAGCATTTGAGCAGGCGAGGCAGGCAGAGCAGGCAGTTGAGTATGCCGAAGACCTGGCGCGACGAGAGCGACTCAACTTCGAGGAAGGATTATCCGACTTGTTGAAAGTAACGCTACGCGAAGAATATGCAGTGGAATCCGCTGAAAAAGCCGTCGATGCAAAACTACTTTATTTCCTGGAACAGGCTGATTATCGGGCGGCACTCGCTGAGGATCAGGTTCCCTTCATGGAAGAGCAATAAAAGTAAATCACCACCTCAATCATGTATTCCAAGAAATCATTGGTTTTCGCTTTTCATCTTAAGCGAAAGTAAAGAGTAGGTATGATGAATACAAATGGTATTCGAATCTGGAATTGCCTGCTTGTCGTTGTTCTTGCCAGCTGGACGAGTCAAGCCTCTGCCGAAGAGGAAGCAGTTCAATGTGTCCAGAGTGAATTTGGGACATCATTGGCAGAGTACCAGAATAGAGCATACCAGTGTAAGACAATAAAAGGGCTCTTTTTTTCTCCTGGTTGTGGCACCCTGTTTCAGTGGAGTGCAGGTAGTGGCTGCTCCGGTGGACCCCAGTTAGATCAACCATTGCGAACAGATCGCCCTAATTTTACTTCGACCTCTGTGACGGTGGGAAAAGGCGTCACTCAGATCGAATCCGGATATTCTTACTTGGATGATAAAAGTGGAGGTCGACAGGTCAGTACTCAGTCACTTGGAGAGTTTCTTTTTCGTAGGGGCATTCTGGCAGACTGGCTCGAATTTCGTCTCGGTTTTTCTCCTCTACAGCAAAGCACTGCCATTGGCACATTTCAGAATACCACGGTCGGTAGCGATGACCTTTATACAGCGCTTCAAGTTGCTTTAACTCCACAGAGAGGTTTTTTGCCAGAAATGGCAGTGATTGTACAGATGAGTCTTCCGACAGGCAGCCCTACTTTTACGGCGAATCAAGTCGAACCGGGGCTCGATTGGGTCTATGCCTGGGAACTGAATGACTGTATTTCGATTGCGGCTTCGACTCAGGGAAATCGAAGTGTCGATGACAACGGCCGATCCTTTCTGGAAATCGCTCAGTCATTTAACGTCAGTTATACACTGACAGAACAGTGGGGAGCCTTCACCGAGTGGTTTGCACTCATACCCAGTGGTGCGAATACGGCTGAGACAGAACACTATTTTGACGCCGGCTTCACATATCTGATCAACAATAATCTGCAATTGGACATCAATGCTGGTGTCGGCCTGAACGAGGCCGCCATTAACTACTTTGTAGGGGCAGGGGTATCCATCCGGTTTCTGTAATCAACAATTCAGAGACAAGTTTAACGTTTCACACCTTCGATGATACTGAGTTCCGTTTTGGTGGGAACGATTCTCGTCAGTTCGAACCCTGCCTGATTGTAAAGTGTTTGATACTCTGATTCCGTTCGTTCTTTGCCTCCGGGAATGAGCATCATCACCAGATCGAGGAATTTGCCTGCAAACGGTTCGTTACCCGGGGGAATGACGCTTTCGATGATGAGCAATTTACTGTTTTCTGACATTACCGCATGGCAGTTACGAAGAATGGTCAGCGACTTTTCATCGTCCCAGTCATGAATGATGTGTCGCATCAGATAGGCATCTGCCGTCAGTGGGATAGAATCAAAGAAACTGCCACCGATCGACTCACAGCGATTGCCCAGACCCGCATTTTCTAGATTTGTTTGCGATCGCTCGATCACATGCGGCAAATCAAAGAGGATCCCCTTCATCTCAGGGTAATGTTGCAATAGACCGATGAGGTTCGATCCGTTTCCACCTCCGATGTCAGCCAGCACTTTAAATTCAGAAAAATCATAGGCTTCGAGTATCGTGCTGGTTTCCCTGCCATGAATTCCAGTCATCGCCTGGTCGAAAATATGTCCCTTATCGGGATGTTCGGACAGGTATTCAAAAATCGGTTTGCCCCAGACCTTGTCAAACGAGGTTTTACCGGTCTCGAGTGTATAAAGAATTTCAGTCCAGGCATGAAACTGTTCATCGCCGGTCATCATGGCCAAGGCGCGTTTAGAATCGGGAATATCACTACGTAAGAACTCAGCCAGAGGCGTTAATGAGAACAGCCTCTGTCCCTCTTCAGCAAAAATACCGATACTCGCCAAGGCCCGCAGTAATCGATAGAGGGCATCACAATTGGTGTGTGAGGCTTCTGCCAGTTGTTCAATCTTTTGTGGACCGTCTTTCAGAAGATCGGCAATTCCCAATTTAGCAGCTGCAAAAATCGATTGTGACGTCCAGTAACCGGTAATCATTCGGTCCAGTTGCTGTGGAAGAGATGCTTCTGACATGAGATTCCTTTACAAACAAGCAGCTTGTGATACAGGTTATTGAGACGCAAACCAAGCTCCGATATTTGATCTTATGCTAGCAGAATTCACATTGAACGCAAAGGATTCAGAAGGCTGAGAGGGCAGTACCCCGTCAAAGTAGATTGAGTGAGACAGGATTTATTCCGATGTCACAAAACTCATATGCAGTTCAGCATGTCGGAGATGGAAGGCGTTCCACTCGTCAACGGTGAGGCGACCTAATCCCGGGTTGAGAGCCTGCGGAGTTTCCTGCTTTAACCGTTCGATTGCTTCGTGTAACTCAGAGAGTGTTTTCACAGCATCATGTTCTTTAGGGCGCACCGCTTCCATTTTAGAGGAAATCTGAAAACCCGCTGGCATTGGCTGCGTGAGAAATTTCTGTTTCATGGTTAATTTGATCATGACCCGCAGAGGCCACGGAGCCAGAGCGGGAAAGTCATCAATCGATTTATGCATGGTGATTGCCAGATGTTCCAGAATTTGCCCCAGCGACCAGTTGCCCAACGTACGGGAAGGCCCCACCACCATCAGTTCTGCATCTTTAAGCAGTTGATCCATGGAATTGTAATGGACGTCCCGACGATCTTGAACGGTTTTGGTGTTGATGGGCATGAGAATGTCTCCTGGTGCTGGTACAAAATTAATATGAAGAATCTGAGAATACAGCGAATGATCAACCCAGAGGCTGCCACAAGCCGAGAGTGGCACCGGTGGGATCAGAAATCACGCTTAATGAACCAAAATTAGGAACTTCAGTCGGCTCTTGAATAATGGTTGCACCCAGTGATTTTGCTTTTTCGGTCGAGGCGGCCAGATTCTCCACTTGCACATAAGAGAGCCAGTGTGAGGGGGCATCAGGAATGGGATTCGTCAGCATCCCTCCGCCGGTCCCCTCACCGACATCGATGATAGTGTAGGTATGATCGTCGCAGATTTGCATGTCATTCAGCTTCCAGTTAAAAAGTGAAGAGTAGAAAGATTTCGCCGTTTCTACGTTGTTGGCGTGCAGCTCGATGTGGCAAAATGGGTTCGACATTGTCGTTTCTCCTGTTGGCTATAAAGTGAAATCTGCCTGTCCTGACTATTTGCAGGCAGTTGTTTTCGATGACGGATGAAACCGTCTGCTGGGGACACGATTGTCAGAGTTTTTTGAAAAATTTGATTTTTGCCGAAATGAACGGCCTCATTCTGTCCCCGAATCGGTGCTTGATACGTCACCAGGGAAGTTGTAAGTCCCAACCATCATTCACTTTTGAGAAGGAAACAAAACGATGCCTCAATTTATGTTTATTTATCGTGGTGGAGCTCCTCAGACACCAGGAATATCTCCAGAAGAGATGCAGGCTCACCTCGATCGCTGGTGGGGCTGGATGAATGAATTTATTGATAAGGGCGTATTAGAGCCAGGGAATGCTCTGGAATTGAGAGGGAGCGTTGTTTCCGGGGATAAAGTGATCGCCGATGGTCCCTTTGTGGAATCGAAAGAAATGATCGGCGGATTTTCGATCCTGACCGCAGCAAGTCTGGAAGAGGCGACAGAAGTTGCGAAAGGGTGCCCCATTTACGAATATAAGGGGAAAGTCGAAGTCCGCCCCGTTGTTGATAATTGTGGAGAAGCAGCACCAGAAGATACGTAATACCCGTGAAATCCGATACCATTCACAGCCTCGACGATCACTTTTATCGGCATGAATCGGGGCGCCTGACTTCACTTTTGACAAGCCGCTTTGGTTTACAAAATATTGAACTTATTGAAGATGCGGTTCAAGAGGCCCTGTTGCGCTCGTTGGATAGTTGGAAGCTGGGAGGTCTACCCGACAACCCTCCAGCCTGGCTCTACCGTGTGGCAACGAACTGTGTTCTGGATGCGCTGAGACGACAACAAACGGTAAAAAAATCATCAGCTGAATTACAACAGCATCAGGCACGCTTACATGCAGAATCTCAAAGCGAACCTGGAGCGTGTTCAGACAGTAACGAGGAAGAAAGCATCTTAAGGATGATGTGTGTCTGCTGTCATGAAAAATTATCGGCTGAAGCACGCATTTCATTATCGTTAAAAACACTCTGTGGTTTCAGTATCGCAGAAATTTCCCAAGGGTTATTAACCAATACCGAAACTACAAAAAAACGTATTACGCGCGCGAAAAAGTTTTTTATTGACGAACGCATCCCGTTCGAAATTCCTGTGGACGACGCGTTTCACAAGCGAATCGAATCGATGCACCTTGTCCTCTATTTACTTTTTACTGAAGGCTATAACTCTTCACGGCCCGATACACTCATTCGCCGTGAAATTTGTGCTGAAGCGATTCGGCTTTGTCAGCGACTGATTGACCGGGAAGAATTTTCGACACCTGCGACGCATGCCTTATTAGCACTGATGTTGTTTCACGCGGCCCGATTCGAAGCAAGGCTTGATAACGAGGGTTGTATTTTATTAATGGACCAACAAGACCGCGGTCTTTGGGATAAAAGTTTAATTGCTGCAGCTGCCGAGCAGTTGCAATTTGCCGCAACTGGCCGCGAACTGACACGCTATCATCTCGAAGCAGGCATAGCCGCCACCCATTGTCTCGCGCCCAGTTTTAAAGAGACCAATTGGAATGCGATCTTGAAGTCGTATGATTTGCTGATGAAGTTTTATCCATCACCAGTGGTGGCTTTAAATCGCGCCGTTGTCATTGCGCAACTGGAGGGGCCTCAAAAAGGAATCAAAGCGATCCAGGATATTCGAGGAATGGAACTGCTCAAAAATTATCATCTGCTCGAAGCAACACTCGGAGAAATGTATCTGCGGTGTAATGAACTTTCCAAAGCACGCAGTTATTTTTTACAGGCCCGAGATAAAACGACTTCGCATACCGAGCAATTACTATTGGATCAAAAACTGAAAAAGTGCGAATAAGTCTGGGAAAGCTCGATTCATTTTCCGACCGGCGGCGGTTGAGGACGCGCAAAGACCAGTTTGTCAGCAGTCGATTCTTTGGCGACGTATTTATATTTGTCGACATTAAACCCTGTGAGTTCCTCTGGCTTGTCTATCCGATTCAGAATCATCCAGCCCGCCATTTTCCCGCGCGCCTGTTTGGCGAACAGGGCAATCGTGCGTGATTTTCCATCTTTGATTTCCTTAAAGACAGGGGTAATCACGCGCCCCTTCAACAAACCGGGTTTGACTGCTTTGAAGTATTCATTCGAAGCCAGATTCACCAACACCTTCTGTTTGTGTGTTGAGAGAACTTCATTGAGCCTGTCCGTGATCTTTTCTCCCCAGAAATCATACAGTGTTTTACCGCTCTTGGTCGACAGACCTGTCCCCATTTCAAGCCGATAAGCCTGCATTAGATCCAGCGGACGCAGCAGACCGTACAAGCCAGAGAGAATTCGTAAATGATCTTGTGCGAAAGCAAGGTCGCGTGCTTTGAAACGACTTGCTTTGAGTCCCTGATAGACGTCGCCATTAAACGTGAGAACCGCCTGTTTTGAATTTTTGGTAGAGAAAGGGAGTGACCATTCTGCAAAACGACTGTGGTTCAACTCCGCCAAATCCGCACTAATGCCCATGAGTTCGCTCAGTGATTTTCGAGACATGCGTCGTAGTTTCTTGACGAGTTTTTCTGATTCGTCGAGAAATTCAGGCGTCGAGAATTTCGAAGTCTGTTTTTGCGGTTCCAGATTCAAAGATTTTGCGGGAGAGATGACAGTTAACATAGTCGCGATTAGTCCTTAAGCGGGGTGGTTATTATCCGTATTGTTTATAGATCGCGCATCTCAGAATGTCAACGAAAAGAAAAAACTGACGTTTATGGTTTCAGGGATTGATAAGACTTAATCATGGCATCTACTTTTTCGGTTTGGGGATGCAATGAACCCCAGCGAAAGACCATGACTCCCGTGGCCGGTAAGCGTGTTCCGTGATCCAATACAGAATTGACCTGTTCGACAGGCACCGACTCTCCCCAGTCCGAGAGTTGCACGATTGGCCAGATTTTGTGCTGTTCTCCTGGATTGCCTTTAATGCCGAGATGCTTTCCCAGCCAGGACGTCTGGCGCGAAATCCAGGCCGGATCATGCGGATGATTGAAGCGGGCGTGGTAGGGCATGATACTGAAAATATACACATATTTTGCCTGTGCTTTGAGGTCGATAGCCAGTTTATTTTTGAGCGCGCCGTTGAAATCGGTGTCTGTCCAGGGACAGTGAAATGTGCCTAAGAGAGCTTGAGGTCGCATCTCATCAATAATCGAACGAAACTCGCGGACCCAGTCTGTAAAGACATCACACCGCCACTGGACCCAGGTCTCTTTCTGTTTTCCCAAAAGTTGTTTTGAGAGTTCCGATGCGGGTGCATCGGGTAAATTTGTTTTCGTCTCGCGCTGGAACTGTTTCAGGCAACGTTCGCAGAAACAGGTGTCGGGCATGTCCGGGACCGCTCGTTCCCAACTGGCGTGGCTGTGATGGTAGTCGAGCCAGATGCCGTCAATCTCGAATTCCTTGAGCACTCTACGAAATTCATCCATACGATAATTGCGATAGCCAGGATGGGTGGGGCAGATCCCTTGCCAACCCTGGGGAGCGGGACAAACCTTTCCATCGACGCCAATGGGGGCGGCGTCGGGATGTTCTTTAAGATAGTTGGCGACATGAAGTGTATTGAACTCAGCGAAGACTTTCGCCCCTTGTTTTTTGAGAAGCGCAACGCGTTCCTGTGTCAGGCCACCCGATCCCATAAAGATCGCATTGATTCCCAACTCCGGCAATGTCTTATTCTGTTCCAGTAATTGTGTGGGAACGCCACCATAAACACCACGGATTTTAATATGGGGGCGCTTTTCAATCTGAGCGTTCACAGATTGTAAGGATAGCTGAGCCGTTGTTGTTATGACTATCAGTGATAAAATAATTCGCATTGTTTGTTTTGCCATTGAATTCTCTCCTTATCAGTGAAGTACACACTTCAATCTATCGTACAGGGGAGTATAGATCAACGATGGTTACTGCTTCAGGACGTCGGAGAGCCATTGGCGGGCCTCGGTTCGTTCGGGCAGATTTTTCAATACCCATTCGTCGGAATGATTGGGGTAGGGGATCGCGAGGAAGGTGAATTCGCCTTTTGAGTTCGACTTTTTGAGATACTCTTCTGTTGCGCGAGTACTCTTTTCGTGAGTAATGAGCTGACGTCGCTTCCCAAGCCGGGCCAGCCGTTTGTGCGCAGAAGCGATGTCGCTATCAGGATAGCTCCACTTTCGCACACCATCGTAATGACTGTGCGGCAGCATTGCTTTCCAAAGCGACGCGATTTCATCATCCCGAAGGCCGATATAGTTGCAGGCAATCGCACCGCGTGAAAAGCCGGTGAGAATCACGTTTTGGGGATCACCACCAAATTCTTTACAAATCCGGGCGACCGTTTGTTTGCAGTAATCCGCGGTGGCGGCGGGATCGCCCCACCATTTGATCGCATGTTTGCCGGTTTTGGGATCCACAAAAGGCAGACTGACCCAGATCATACCCGTTCCACCTGACAAGCCATAGCCCAGCTTGCAATCCTGTACGCGTCCATCACTACGGTCTTGAAGTGCATTCGTATAACTTCCGTTTCCCGGATACTCCACGATCACGGGGTATTTTCGGCCGGGCATCCAATTCGTGGGGAGATAAAGGGCGTGTGCGATTTCTGTTGTCTCGTATCCGGGATTTTGCTGCCAGACCCGCTTTCCCGCCTGTGGTTTGCCTTTGATCATAGCAGGAACCTGTAAGTCATTCGGCAGGCTATTCAGATTCACAGGCTCTGCTGCAGGTAATATGGTTGTGCTATAAACGAAAAACAAGGAGAGACTGAAACGATTCACAAACCCGATTCCTGTCGTTCATTAGAAAAAGATACTAAATTATTTGATTTCATCTTCCTTAAGGTTAAACGACAGCGAATAAGAATCAAGGATGGGTGTGTAAGATTGATCTGTTGTTAAGAAAATGAATTCCAGTTGCACAGGCTCATCAATTTTCAACTGGGAACCACTTGAAACATGGGAACGGATTGTTTTCCCGGTTTGATCCAAGATATTCACCTCGATTGATGTCTGGTTTGGTGTGCGTACAGCATAATTCAGTTTGTTAAACCGACCATTGGGAGGGAGCGTGAGCAGTTCTGTTGTAAACATACCAGTCGAACGATATTTGCCAACTTGTTTGTTTAGCACCAGATTATCTGTCAGATTGACAACTCCCTTTTTGGCGCCTCGATAGATGAAATAGGAATCTTCATACGCCCAGGGAACTACATTCAGTCGCTGATAGTTGCGACGGCGTTGAAAATGTTCGGTATTGGCACCAAAACCGCGTGTTTCGATCACATCTAATCCGCCGCTCCCTGTGATCACCAACTCCAAAAAAGGATCCTCGTCAAGATTACAAACATAGGCGTCCCCCCAATAGCGTGGTCCACCAACGTCGAAGCGATCAAGGATCTCTCCTTCCGCCGAGAGGGCATAGACGATTCCATTCGCTCGTGTCTTCTTATTGGAAAATTTTTGTGTGTTATCAAAATACTTCCCATTGGTCAGTGCCAGAATCTCCATTTTTTGATCACCGTTAATATCACAGAGAATTGGTGTCAAATAAGCATGCGAGTTCTGATGCTTGAGTTCGGGACGCAGATTCCTGCGCCACTTGATATGCCCTTTTGCGTCCAGACAATAGACCTCGTTTTGAAATGTCATACCGACGATTTCCATTTCTCCATCGCCATCCAGATCTGCTACGTTCGGTGAATCTTCACCACTCAAGTCTGGTACTTTCCAAAGCAGTGTGCCATTCGTTTCAAAAGCGTAAATGGCATCGTGTGCATCATCTCTTGCATAATTGTCAACCGACTTGATGATTTCGACTTGTCCATCATTGTCGATATCAACCAATACCGGATCCGCACTTGAAGCGTTATCGTTTGTCTTGTACGACCAGAGGCTCTTTAGCGTGATCGGGTCAATACGATGTAACACTCCCTTCTTGCCGCGCGAATCGTCGCCGGAACCTGCGAAGAAGTCCCATCGACCATCTCGATCCACATCCATTGCTGTCGTGTGACAGCCACATTGAGCCCAACCTGCACGCCGCTCACTGAGTTTCAAATCCGCCATGTTGAGACGCAGAAGATACTTTGACCGAGAACCAAATAACCCGTCAAGCTGTCCATCTCCGTCGGCGTCAACAATCACTGCCGAATTTCCGAGTTTGAAGTCACTGGAATCCCATTGTCGGAGCATGTTCCCGGTATGGTCGAGCACGTACAGACGCCCGGGACTGGAAACGGTATAAAGAATTTCGATTTTGCCATCACCGTTCAAATCGTAGGCCGAAATACTCTGCTGACTTCCCGCCAATTTCTTGCTCCAGATCACAGTGCCATCGCTGGCCCGCAGCATCTGTAATTTTTTGGTTTTTCGTGAGGCAAACAGTAACTCTCGTTGACCATCATTGTCAGAGTCGACACAAATCTGTGCATTACAAAAACTAAGATCAGGCTTGGTGTATTCGAGTTGGAAGAATTTACTGGCGGTTGATTGCAACCTCGTATTATTTCCAGATTTAATGTCAGACTCTGAATCCGCGAGACTGATGGATGTTTCGATGACTGACAGTAGAGCCACAACAGTCATTAGTACCAAACGCGAACACATTATGGTTTCCTTTTGATTCAACAGAAGATAATAGTTGTGATCATTTTTTTGCTAACTTCAATTACAATTTCATGAAAATAATTCAATCGAAAAAGATCATTTGTTAAGATTGAAATCCTGTTTGTTTATTCCAGATAAAATAGTTACCTCTAGCGTAGTTTTGATATTATATTGAGCAGGAATATATTGCTCCGTTTCTTCTACCTTAGCACCTCCGGTTTGCGGTCCTGCGTCTACCATCTTGCCGGTATTGCGAGTTGCTCGAATCTGCACTTTATGAGGGCCGAGCGTCGGGCCTTTTTCAGCAATGTCGTACTTGCCATTTTCGATAGCACCTCCGGAGGTAGGGCCTTTGGTGTTGCCAGTGGGAATGAACTCAATCATTCCATTCTCAATGGGCTTTCCGTTAAAGGTGACAGTTCCATTGATCGTGGCGCGCTCCGGCCCAGTTTCTTTCTCTCCACAACCGACAGTCATCGCTACAATCAGAGCAATGGCTAGCGCGCCAGATGTCTTTCTCCCTGATTTTCTTAGCATGACATTACCTCGTTAAAATATACTGAAGAATGGTATTATGTATGCGTAGGGAACAATACCGCCTTTGCACATCGTTGAGTGTCTTCTTAAAATTCACCCAGTGGTATACCATCCTGTGGTCTTCCCAGGTTCTGCCAAGTATTGATGTCGATATTTTCACTCACAAAACGGACAGCTCCGTCGCCTAACAGCACATGAACTCCACCTTCATGCATGCTGCGTGCAGCTAAGTGCCAGGCATGAAAATCATTACTACTCGAAGAATGCCGACAAGGTGCTGGTCCTGTCGTGGTCTCATCACAGTATTTAAAAGTTCCTCCCCGCACTTCGTCCTGGATTCTGGTGTTGGGCGTTCGATCGTGACGGTAATAACAGACATCGGTTGTCTGCCACGAACCACGGGCGTCGTTGGTTAAGCCTCCGAGTACTTCTGCGAGTAGGACAACATTACTGGTACCATCGGTAAAGTCTCGAAAACGGGTTCTGCTGACAGGTGAAAAAACCGCGTTTGGTTTGGGAGTTCTCGTATCTCGTGGAGTCCAACCTCCGACACCAATGTTGAGGCAATAGTTACCTCGAGTCGAAATTAACGGAATGACCGGATAATCGAAGTTGTTGACTGATCCTGGATCAGAAGGGCAACGAAATAGTCCAATGACGGCAAGTTGCAGGAATTCGCTTTCAGGGTGTCTCCACGGTTCAATGTTAAAATCGACTCTGTTATAGAGATTTGCCTGATCAATGAATGGCAGGAGCATTGTGAAACCTGTGTGTCCGGTTCCCCCTGTAGATCTTAAATACCACAGTGCTGGGAGTGCGCGATGTACGTCGTGATAATTATGAAGCCCCAACCCAAGCTGCTTGAGATTATTTCGGCATTGAGAGCGGCGTGCGGCTTCGCGCGCCTGTTGAACAGCCGGTAGTAACAACGCAATCAGTATTGCGATGATCGCGATTACGACTAACAACTCGATCAGAGTAAATCCGCGGCATTTGCCAGATTGCTTTTGCATGACGAATCCCCTTTTTGATGAAAAGAATGAAATGATGATTTAATCTATACTTTGCTCTGCAGGAGCAGGAGCAAATGAGCTATTGATTGCAGTAAGTCAATTGTGTGAAGCCGTGAGATTTTTCATAAACATTTCTCATTGTTAACGGATTTCTGTTGTGCTCTCTTTTGATTTTGTTTTTCATACTGCTGCCTGGCACGTCGGGCGAAGGTGCCCAGATCAACGATCGCGGCGCGGTCACCTGCCGTTTTGACAAGGTTGCAGATCAGTTTGATGGTTTTAAACTCCGGGTCCTCGACATACATGACCGAGGGGTGAACTCCGAAGTCATAAGTTGCCCGGTTTTCAATGGCCCAGAGAACACTCTTCTCAATGAGTTGCAGGAAATCATCAAGTTTCCAACTCCTGGCACGAAAAGCGCCAACGTCCATTGGGGGTGAGAAAGGAACTTCAATCAGACCCGTCGGATAAACATAGGGCTGGTGTTGTTTGTGAGTGGCGATAAACGCATCGAAATCCGCTTTGGTCGGATTCTTATGATTTACATTGCTCGGTCCTCTGTATTGGGAACTGATCCACGTGTATCCCAGCGAGAGTAACATTTCCTGCAGGTCGACTCGGTCCGCAATCCCATTGGCAAAAGCGTAAGGTGTTCGGAAACCGGCCGGTTTGATACCCAATCGCTGTTGCATTGCCAACTCACATAGTCTGATGTTTTCTGAGATGACTTCTGCGGGTGTTTTTCCTTTAATCAACCAGGGAGCGCGTTGGAATCGATATTGAATATCGTTTGGATTTTTGGCCGTAATTCTGACATGATCGTAAGTATGATTGCCAATCGGATGTCCTGCTTGAATGATTTGTTTGAGCCAGTCAACGTTTTTATGTTCCAAGACCTGACCCACAAGAAACGAATGCAGCACACCGCCCGCCTCTTTGACTATGCGGCATGATTCCACTGTGTATTGCTTTGTTTCGTCGTTGAGGTTCCCTTTTTGATGATCCCAGGGATAGGCGTTTCGTGGTTTGCCTTTGATTGGATAACCGGCAGACATCTCCAGATCATAGGAAATGGCAATCAACGCTTTACTCGCATTTGTTGCGAGATCGGTTTTTTCTTCATCGGCAACAAGTCGAGAGACCATCGAAAGTCCAGCCACTGTTGCTACACTACTACTCAAAAATTGACGACGTGAAATCGTAGTTTGAGATTGTTTTGATTTCGAAGATTGGCCCAGGTACTGGTTCATTTTATTTCTCTACTTCAGTGTTTGTTGGTACCTTCACTCTGTAAATAGCTAAACAGATCGCGCAGTTCCTGATCTTTTAATGGCTTCAAGACATCCTCCGGCATCAGTGAAACGGATGCGTTGTGGATTTCTTCAATGTCTTCACGTCGGACAGTGGATTCTTTGTTTTTGTTATCCGCCAGTACGATCTGAGTAGGAGTTTCTTTGACGATAATTCCGGTCAGGACTCGTCCATCCTGTGTGAGCACGACGGAAGATACAAACTCTTTTCGAATAAATGCATTGGGATTGATAATGCTTTCGAGCAAATAGTTCAGGTCCTTGCGGTTTGCGGTTGTCAGATCAGGACCCAATTTTTTGCCTTCTCCGAACAGTTGATGGCAGGTGGCACAGTGCTTTGTGAAAAGTCCGTGACCACGTTTTGGGTCGCCGGTCGTTTTAAGATTAAATCGGACACGGCGAATTTCCGTGATTTTCTGTTCTGCAGTACTGCTATTGATCTGCCCCCAATGTTTGGTAATGAGTGCTTTGATCGATTCATCTTTAGAGTTAGAAAGTGAGGTCAGTTCGCCGAGAGAAACTTCTCGAGGATCATACATTCCGCCATCGATTCCTGTGAGAAAGCGTTTGGTCCACTCTGGGCGGGCAAACAGTACACGGCGGGCATATGCACGTGAGTTACTATCGTAGTCAGTGTATGCTTTTAAAAGAGTTTCCCCCACACGCTCATCGTCATACCGTGCGAGAACATCCATGGTTGCTTGTTTTAGCCAGGCTGGTTGATGAGGTGCCAGCAGAGGTAACAATGGTGCAATACTTGAGGCATCACCAAACTGACGCAACACATTGAACATGGTCCTTCGTTGTTGCTGTTCTGTTTGATCGTTGGTGACTACCTTCAGTGCATAGTCCGCGACAGCCCGGTTGCCAAGCCGACCATTTAGTTTGATGAGTGTGAAATCTGACGGTTGTCTGTTCCATTTCTCTGCCAACCACTGTTTGAGGTCTGCAGGAACACGATCTTCAAGACGCTTTTTTCTGATGCGTCTTCTGCTTACCATTGCCAGGCCCGCATCAAGCGATGTCAACAGGTTCTGTTCATCGATTGAAGAAGGTGCACTCTCAATTAACTTCTTACAGACAGCCAAAGTACGTGGTGTTGCTTCTACCGCTAAGCGTTGCATGAGTCGGTTCAGGATCTCTTCACGAATCAATGAGTTCTGCCACGCAGATTGATTAACAAACCGTTGTTCAATGTCGTCAATGGCAGACATTGCGTGTTGCTCAACGGCCCACCAGAGCAACAACGGAATGTAGGGATCTTTCCCGTCTGCATTACGCAGTAAGATTGTATGCGCAATTGACAAACCTTGTTTGGCTGGAATCCGTGCTGCCGTGCTGGCCAGTTGGCTGCGGACAATGGCACTGGGATCACTCTTTGCCAAACGATTGAATTGTTCTGCAACCGGTGGCGAGATGTTCTGCTCATCACCCAGCAATCGAACGGTCCAGGCACGAATATGTTCGTTTTGATGTGTGAGTGCTTTCAGAGCCGTTTGCTGGTCCAGACCTCCCATTGATGCCAGAGTCCAAAGTATATTGAGGGTGAGTCGGTCGTTTTTACTTTCGGAGAGTACGTTGCGAAGTTGTGGCCAGATACCTTTGTCTCCTCGAGTAACTAGTTCTCGTCTTGCCGCGCGCACATACCATTCGTTAGATTGATCCAGTATTCTGATCAATTGATCGCTTGGAATTTGCAGGAGATTTTTGTGTTTTTCTGAGCGAGCACCTTTTGCCTGGAGCAGGAAAATGCGGCCATTTGAGCGGTCCCAGTCAGCATCAGGATTCGGATGGGCGGTTCGCTTATCGTGCCAGTCAGAAAAATAAACTGCTCCATCTGGTCCGACTGTCAAATCATTTGGAGCAAACCAGGTGTCATTGGCTTTGACCAGTTCTCCTCCATGCTCGCTACGGAATGATGTTCCATCTGGCTGTATCTCATGAAAATGAATTTCGTGTGATAACAAGTTCGTGCTGATATATTTGTTGCGCATTTCTTCAGGAAATGTATCTCCTTGATAAAGGGTGCCGCCCACAGTCACATGTCCGCCACGAAAGTTTTTGTGTGGCATATGTTCTAAATAGCCAAATGTGTAAGGGTTTCGCAGTGGGCCATGTTTACTGAATTGCTTCCAGTAGTAGCCCCCCTGTACCATGTGCAGCATGGTAAATCCGCCGACATTCGTGCTGGCCAACAGGTTTCCATGGCGATCAAAGTCCAGACCCCACATGTTGCCGCCACCTTCAGCGAATAGTTCAAATTTCTTCGAAACAGGATGATATCGCCAGATCGCCTGCACAAACTTGATGCCACGAATCACAGCAGTCACGGTGCTACCCTGGCACCCATACAGCCAACCATCCGGACCAAAAGTAAGAGAATTGGCGACAGAACTCGCATCATCCATGCCAAACCCAGTCAGCAATACTTCCGGGTCGCTATCGGGAAGATCATCACGGTTCCGATCGGGATAAAAGAGTAGATACGGTGCCTGTAAGACAAAGACTCCACCATGTCCAAACGCAAAACCAGAGGCAAGATTCAGGCCATTCACGAAATCCTTTGCGCGATCCATGCGACCATCGCCGTCTGTGTCTTCGAGAATCGTCAATCGATCTGCCCCTTTTGGCCCATGTGGGGGTGGTTTTGGGACACGGTCGTATTTTGAGCGCGTGTGCTGGTCGACTTTGACGCGTTTCAGCCCTGCCGGGTTAGGATATTGTAAGTATTGCATGACCCATATCCTGCCGCGATCATCAAAGTCAATGGCCACCGGTTGACGCACTAGAGGCTCTGAGGCCACAAGTTTCACCTCAAATCCCTCGGCGACGGTCATGCGCTGAGCGGCTTCTCCCGGCGGAATGCCTTGAGCAAAGATGGTCGCTTCTGCCATGCACAAGACCAGAGCCATCACAACAATCCAGCGTCCTACAAGGGAATCCATTTCTTTCATCCTCTGATAATTTAATGTTCAAATAAATGATATTCTGTTTCTGAAGATTGAAGGCATTCACTAACACAACCACTCGGGGACAAAATTTCCTTCCGCAATCTGCTGTTCAACCAGATTGCGTGCTGATCGAATATGGTCGCGCATCAGTTGTTCTGCTTCGTCAGGGGCGTTTTTCTCAATGGCCTCAATAATGGATCGATGGGCTTTATAAACAATCTCGACATCGAAACTCATTTTCAACACCAATTGCAATGTCCAATGGCTTGTGGTGACTGCTTGAAGTGTCCCACTATTCGCCGTTTCAACGATACGATGGTGGAATTCCCGATCCAGCAGCGCTGCTTCGTCGTTCTTTCCTTCCTGACCCAGTAGATAAATGCGCGTGACTAATTGATCCAGCTTTTTAATATCTTCTCGGCTGGCGTGTTGGCAACACAAACGCGCAGCAAGACCTTCGAGGACTTCGCGAACTTCGAGTGCCTCAACTACTTTGGCACCGTCTAATTCACTGACAAAGACTCCCAGGTTGTCGACGGCATCTACCAGACCACAGCAACTCAGTTCCAGTAACGATTCCCGCACGACTCCTTGTGCAACGGAAAACTCCTTGGCGAGTCTTTCTTGAACGAGTCGCTGTCCCGGCTTCAGTTTTCGGCTCAGAATCATCTCTGTGATTTGATTTCTTACACGATGTCGAGATGACTTTCCATCAGAACTTGTCGTTTGGGTGATTACCACTTCTGGGCCTTTCCTTGTTTGGGAACGCGAAATCATCGATGATTATCGATTGTAATCAATAAAAGTTGATGGTCAATATATTGATGGTGATTTTTAAAATTTGTTTAGAATATATGAGAGATCATCAAAGTAAACATTTAAGAGACGTCAATTACGACATAAGTGTATGATATGAAATGAGATATATTTTTATATATAGGGCGATTCAATTAAGTTGATGAGGTGCCAGGCCAGTAATATACGTTTTTTTGTGATACATAAATTTTTTTGATATGATTGTATTTTCATTTTTGAAATCTATGTTGTTGGTTCTCTAATTGTGTTCTGTTGCTGTAAAATTTGACCATATTTGGGATGACGAGTGTGTCCTGTTTCTTAACAAGAGGTTTTCTTAGACGCTTTAAATGTGTAAAAGTTTGGGACTACCAGTTAGCGAATTATGATCCTCAATACGAATTGGTGACCATCAGTACTTAAAGTTCGAGATCTGGTGATTCAATTTTGTTTGGGTTTTACCAGGCAAATAATTATGTGCTTTCCAGATATGTGTTCGAGAACTTTATTTATTCATTTCCGAAGTTTTATTTTCCTGGTCTTAACTATAATTAGTAGTAGTTCATTGGCATTCATCGAAAAAATCTCAAACCCAAATAGTGTGATCACTCATTATGAATATCAGTAATTCCGAAATTGTAGATACGATCAAAGCAATCGAATCTATTGCCCCCGATGGTTATGGCAGAATGTCCATTCCCTGCGAGACAGACGAAGAACTCTATCAAAAAATTGAATTTGCATTGCAAAGTGAGTCGAGAGCTGACTTCCTGCTCAATCAGAATGGCGTTGATAGTCTTCTTAAATTTACCGAGCGGATGGCATCACAGTGTTTGCGTGAGCCTGATTTTGAAGATTGTAGTCACGCGGCAGAAGCGGTTGAGTTAATATTGTCACAGCCTTGCTATGATGAGAAAATGATGTCCGTCGCGTTGGCATTGATCCATGATGCGTACAATCGATTATCAAAACCACGTCCTGCGTTTGATTGGAAACACTTGCCCAAATTCCATGAAGCCTGGAATGATTTTTGTACCCGTTTTGAACTTGACCAATCTATCGCTGAAAGCCATTTCCGTATTGGAACGGAACACGATGGCCTGCGTTATATTTGTTATTGGTAGAATCTGGTTTTCTTACCTTGAACTATTTTTTGAGTGGTATCTCCAGTTGTGACGGAACCGGTTTGATGCTTTGCTGATGTTTTTCAGCGGCTGCTTTGATCGATTTGATCACTTCCGGGTTTGCTTTGGCAACATCATATTTTTCAGACGGATCATGTTCGAGATGATATAAAACGGGGGGATGATGTTCTTTGAATGGCTCTCTACCATAGGCTGGTTTTGTAATGAAATGTGCTTTCCAGGGACCTTTCCGAAAAGCCATCAATTTCGTCCCACGGTAAAAGGCCATTTCCTTTCTTGGACTCTCGCCGGTTCCCAATAAGACCGATGATAGATCCACACCATCAACAACCCGGTCGGAAGGGACCTTACCACCGGCTAGCTGGATCGAAGTCGTAAAGATATCCATCGTACTACCTAATTCGTGCGTTACGGAACCAGAGGAGATATGCCCGGGCCACCAGGCGAGTGTTGGCTCTCGCATGCCACCTTCCCACGTACTTCCTTTCCCTTCCCGCAATAATCCGGCAGAGCCTCCCTGTTCATTGAAGATCAGCCAGGGGCCATTATCACTGGAAAACCAGACGATTGTATTCTGGTCAAGTCCCTGATCTTTAAGGGTTTGTAGAATCTGACCGACGCTCCAGTCAATTTCTTCAATCACATCACCATACAATCCACGTCGACTTGTATCTTCGAGTGCTTTCGAGCGGAATAACGGGACATGTGGCATGCTATGAGCCAGATAGAGATAGAAAGGTTGTTTTTGATTTCCTTTAATAAATTTGATCGCTTCTTTGGTATAGCGTTTGGTAATCGTGGTCTGGTCTGCCGGTCGCTCAATGACTTCCTGATTACGCATTAAGGGTACGTTCCAGTATTCCACTTTTGGTTTGAGAAAAATTTTACGTCTCAGTTTTCGCTCTGCCACTCGGTCCATATCGTTGGAATAAGGAATACCGAAATAAGAATCGAAACCATGACTGGTTGGTAAAAACTGTGGTAGATGACCCAGGTGCCATTTTCCAACACAGGCAGTCTTGTACCCCGTTTCTTTCAAAGCTTCTGCTAAGGTCACTTCGCTCGCTTGAAGTCCGCCGCCGGAATCGGGAAACAGAACCCGTCGTTTATCGCTGCACATTCCAGAGCGAATCGGATAGCGGCCCGTCAATAAAGCGGCTCGGCTGGGGGTACATACCGGGGCTGCCGAATAGAACTGAGTAAATTTCATACCTTCGGCGGCCATCTGATCCAAGTGAGGAGTTTTAATCGTAGGATGTCCAAAACAGGCCAAGTCACCATATCCCAAATCGTCAGCATAGATCACGATGACGTTGGGTTTTGCGGCGGCACGAGCTTCAGTCGATAATGTGCAGATAACAAATAGGGGGAATAGTAAGAATGGGTGAAATTTTGTTTTGTACAAAATGAGCGCGAACTGCTTCATGGAATGTTCTCTCACGACTGGGTTTAGGGAGCAGTGAATCAATCTAACTTCATGTGATTGTTCACTCTTTGTAGCTTGATTGCAACCTAAAATAAAAATTTACTTATGTAAAACTTTGCGGGTTATGCCGATAAGTCCTTCAGATACTAATACTTCATGTCCGAAATATTAATAGAGACAATCATCGGGCCGGAGATTACGCGAAGTCAAGATCAGAACGAAATTTTTCTTATCAAGTCAGTTTGAGGTTGGTGTATATGGAACAGGATCACAATTCCGATTTAGAAACGGCCCAGGATCCCATTGATTGGCGATCGTTACAAAATCATGAATGTGTCGAACAGATTGATCTTCTGATTCGAACAGTTCATTTGGTTAGAGCGGCTTTAAACAATAGCTTTGCTCAATTGGAGATTAATGAAGTTCGCTACGCGTCACTCAAGGTGATTGATGCGGTGCGTGAAGTAGGATGCTCTCAGTCAGAACTGGCACGAAAACTGGGGCAGTCAGAGTCGAATATCTGTACATTGATCGAACGTATGGAAAGCGACAAATTGGTGATACGGCAGCAATCTAAGAAGGATCGCCGTAAACGCGTGTTGCATTTAACTGAGGAAGGTGAAAGTATCCTGGCACAAGTGAAGGCATATCATGGTACCGTTTCACAGCGTTTGTTGTCAGCATTGAATTCAGATCAAAGACGTCAACTCACCGGCATTTTGCAGGCCTTGCTCAAGTCGGCTCATATCCAACGGTCTCATCGTGAGACTGCGAAAACGATTCTGGATGTCTCCGGTCCTTATCCATTTCAGGGGGCTCCTGCAGCCTAGTTCTTTTGTTTTGATATTGGTTTCGTCATTCCTGAATTCATTTCTATTTTATGCAACGGATGCTCTTCCATGAGGCGCATAAAACGTTTTCTGTTTTATAACAATCGCAAACCACTGTTAACGACCGCTTTGATCCTAGCAATGGCCGTGATTCATTCTGGCTGCTCTCCTACATTCTGGTTCGACCAAGCCAATCAGGATACATATGAAATCTTAGCTGAGAATGCAAATGATCCTGCCTGGCAGGTTCCCCGCTATGATATTGAACCCGATCCACGCAGTCGCTTTTATGATCCTTATGATCCTAATCACGAACCACTGCCTCCCGACGACCCTGCGGCAAATGTCTATATGCATTGGTTGCAATGCAAGAAAGGGTACAAAAGCTGGCATAAGTTTGGCCGCGCGCTTAGTATTGAGAATCCGGACTGGCTTGTGCAGTATGGCATTAGTCCCGAGTTAAGTGCGGAAATTGCCGCTTCTGGCGATGCATTGGAAGGCGTAGAATTACCTGCGCTTAATGATCTTACACTTGCGGAAACCATTGACATTGCCAACATCAATAGCCGCGAATATCAATTTCAAATTGAAAATTTGTTTCTGGCCGCTTTGGATTTGACGTTTGGCCGATTCCAGTTTGATGTCCGGTATCTCGGTGTGGGGGGGCAGAATCCCCAGGCAGAACTCAATCGACGTCGATTGGCAAATGGAACTCAGGAACTCGATCTGGCTAGCCGGATCGGAGTGAATCAGGTTCTCCCCAGTGGAGCCCAATGGGCCGTTGAACTGGCAAACAATACACTCTGGATATTCTCTGGATCGAATCGAACCAACTCTGTCAGTCTCCTTTCCTACTCTCTGGTACAGCCTCTCTTGTTAGGGGCAGGTCGAAAAGTGGTGTTGAATAATCTGACACAGGATGAACGAAACGTATTGTATCAGACACGGACACTCGCTCGATTCCGAAAAGAGTTTTTTACAGCCAATGTTGCTGGAGGGACTGGCTTTCTCCAGTTGCTGCAACAAATCCAGGTCATCGAAAATGAACGCAACAATATTAAGTTGTTGGAACGTCAGGTAGAAATCCTACGGGCACTCTCTTCACAAAAGCCAAAAGTCCAGTCCGAAAAGTTAGAAAAACTTCCTGAGAACTGGATCCTTCCTCCAGAACTGGTTGATAAGCTGCTCTTTGATGAAGAAGCACAACTTCTGTCATGGAGTGGAGAAATGACGGAAGCACATGAGAAACAATTGTTGGCGTTAAGTGAAGACAATGCTTATCAGGCGGCTGTGAATGAATTGATCCAGCGAATTCAAACAGAAGTTGTGACTTTGGATGTTGCTCAGTTGGAAACCAGGTTAGCGCAATCCATCAATCGCCTGAGAACATTCGAACGTCAGTATCAGGATTCACTTGGCAATTTCAAAATCTTTTTGGGACTCCCTCCTAACATGCCTATGAGTATTGACCAGTCGTTACTGAAACCATTCGAACTCATTGACCCACTGTTACCAGCCATCGAACAGGAAATTTATGACTATGTGGAAGTGTGGGCGAAGGTTTACGTGGAGGACTGGGAAGATCCTGACTTAGTTCCTCCCACAACGGCAGAATTGAAAGAAGTTCTCATTGGTCTCAAACAGCTTCTGGCCAAACTTCGTGCTGATGGATTGGAAACACTGGAACAGGACATAAAAAATATAGAAGACCTGCTGGGTGATAATGATGAAAATGTTTCAGAAGAACTGTTGGCCTTACGACAACGGCGTTTCCTTTCAGAGGAAGATCGTGAACGAGTCCGTCAAAGCTCTACAAATGATATACGTTTGTATTCAGGGGTTCGAAAGACAATGGAGGGCATGGAACGCCGTCTGGATGGCCTACAGAGTTTTCTGAGTGAAGATAAACTGACAAATGAGCAAAAAAAGCGAATTATTTTTGAGATGGCAGATCTTCGTGAAGACATGCTCAGAATCTCTCAGGGAATGCAGGTCATTGAAATCGGTCTGCGAGTGGAACTGATTACCCTGGAACCATTTACGATGGATATCGGTGAAGTGGTTCGCATCGGACTTGCAAACAGACTCGATTTGATGAATCAGCGTGGTTTGGTGATGGATGCTCGCAGGTTGATGGAAGTCCGGTCTAATTCTCTCGAAGCGGTGTTAAATGTCGTAGTAGAAGGAGACGTTAGTACGCCTCTCGGGAGAAACAAGCCGTTAGATTTCCGAGGAAGTCAGGCAGGTTTTCGAGCAGGAGTCGAGTTTACAGCTCCATTATCTTTGGTTCAGGAAAGAAACGCCTATCGCGAGTCACAAATCGATTATCAACGAGAACGCCGTGCTTTTATGGCTGCGGAAGACGATACGAAGTTCGAAATTCGCCAAAGTTGGCGTCAATTAGCAGTGTTACGTCAGAATTTCGAGACTTCGCGGGTTCAAATCCGTTTAGCCGCTTTACAGTATGACAGTGCAGTAGAGGCAACATCAGATCCTGCCCAAGCAGGGCGTAATCAAGGCCTAAATCTGTTAAACGCGTTAAATGCGGTATTAGACGCACAAAACAGTTTAATCAGCAACTGGATAAATTATGAGCAAAACCGACTTAACATCTATCTGGATATGGGTATTATGGAGATAGATGAAAATGGAATTTGGAAAGACGATTTCTACCAACACCGCGCGGGAAGAATCAGGCCCACCAATGAGCACCGCCAACCCCCCCCAGGGACAACTGAAACCGGAGTTACAGCAGCAGAAGACATCAGACAAGTTGTCTTCCGACCTGCCGGAGAGCTTAACGCCCTCTCCACTGAAAGCGAAGAAACGTCGCAAGCTCCCTAAAACCAGAACGTTACTCTTGTTTGCGATCGTAGGATCTGGTGTCGCGATATTGACGGTTCCTGCCATTCGACAATCGTTGTTTTCTTCATTCTCTTCGGGGAGCAAGAAAAATACGATTTATATTACCGATACGGTCACACGCGGACCGTTCCGCGTGACGGTAACCGAAAAAGGCCAGTTGGACAGTCTGAATAATGTCACGCTGACCAGTAAGGTCAAAGGCTATACGACGATCATCAGTATCGTTCCCGAAGGAACCATGGTCAAAGCAGGCGATCTTCTCTGTGAACTTGATTCTGCCTTACTGGTTGATAAAGAAAAGCAACAGCAAATTCAGGTCACACAGGCAGAGGCCGAATTGAAACAGGCCGAAGAAAATGTGGCCATTCAGAAAACGCAAAATGACAGCGACAACTCAGCAGCTCTTCTTGCATATGAATTAGCAAATCTTGACTTGGAAAAGTTTCTAAAAGGCGAATCGCAACGTGACATTAATGTCAAACAAGGGGCGATTACCAAAGCCCGCGAAGATTTACAGCGTGCGGAAGAAACGTTTGAGTTCTCCAAGAGAATTGCAAAAAAGGGTTATAAAAACCAGAACGATGTGGAAGCAGACCGTATCAATGTTGTAAAAGCACAGATTGATCTGGAGATTGCCAAAGAAGATTTAGCGGTTGAAAAAGACTATGTACAAAAACGGAAAGAACGAGAGTTAAAAGCCGCCGTTGAGGAGAAAGAACGAGATCAGGAACGCGTTCGACGTAAAGGGATTGCCACCTTAGCTCAGTATGAAGCCAAACTGAAGGCAGGCCAGTTGACCTATGAAGTTGAGAGCAGTGAACTGGAACGGTTTCGAGAGCAAATCAAGGCCTGTAAATTAATCGCGCCTCAAAATGGCCAGGTTGTTTATGCCAATCAGGACAATGGGCGTCGCGGTAATGGTGAAGATGTGATTGAAGAAGGGACAGAAGTCCGCGAACGTCAGGCAATCATACAATTACCAGACTTCAGTCTGATGAAAGTGGATGCTCGAATTCACGAATCGAAGATTAGCCTGATTCGAGAAGGATTGCCTGTTGATATTCGTGTTGATGCTTTTCCCGAGCAAACCTATCTGGGTGAGGTGGATCAAGTCTCTTCTGTGCCAATTTCCTCCAACTGGATGCGGCCCGACCTCAAAGAATACAAGGCCTCCATCAAGATTGTACCTAATGGAGCAGATATCACGAAATTGAAACCGGGTTTAACTGCTGAAATTGAAATCCGTATCGAAGAGCGAGATGGTGTGTTGCAGGTTCCCGTGCAATCAGTGATCACAATCGGAACTCAACATTATATTTTCGTGCTTGGCTCGGATGGAGAAGCTGTTAGAAGATTAATTAAAATTGGTCAGACCAGTGATACAACGATTGAAATTTTGGATGGTGTCCAGGAAGACGAAGAAGTCATCTTGAATCCTCGTACACACTTTGCAGATCAACTCATTGATCTGGAAGAACAGATGGCGCTTGAGCGGAAAGAGCAGGCTGAAAATCAGGCATCGGGTCAAGCTAAAAGGAAATCCACCAAAGCACAATCTTCAGGAAAATCGGGAGGCAAGGCCGGGGGGCAGAACTCCAAGAAATCTTCTGCCGGTGGTGCGAGCGGCTTTATGAAGCGTCTTGACAAAAACTCAGATGGCAAAATTTCCAAAGAGGAACTGCCCGAGCCGATGCGCGAACGGTTCTCCAGTATGGATACCAACAAGGATGGTTTTATTACTGCGGAAGAGCTGAGCAAACTTCGAGGGAAGAGGCCACCTTCAGGAGGGCAAAGACCCTCTGGAGGAAAACGACCATGAGGCTGGCTGCCCAAGTTGTCGACCTCAGCAAATTCTATGATTTAGGTTCTGTTGTGGTAAAAGCGCTGCGGGGCGTTTCGACAGACTTTCCCGAAGGTGATTTTGTCGCCATTATGGGTTCATCGGGAAGTGGTAAAAGTACGCTTCTCAACCTTTTGGGAGCTTTGGACCGTCCTACCAGTGGTCAGTATTTTCTGGGTGGTCACGATGTTTCGACTCTGGATGATGATGAACTTTCATTGATGCGCAATGACATGATTGGTTTCATCTTTCAGTCCTTCAACCTGATTGCACAATATACCGTACTGGAAAATATCGAAGTTCCACTTTTGTACCGTGCCGGCTATCCCGCCATCGGACGGGTTGAAAGAGAACGGTGTATCGAACTAGCCAATATGGTTGGTTTGGGAGACCGCCTAGACCATCGCCCCTTCCAGCTTTCTGGTGGACAACAACAACGTGTCTCCATCGCCAGAGCATTAGTGAATGATCCGGAAATTATTCTGGCGGATGAACCGACGGGGAATCTGGACTCAGCGACTGAAGCGGAGATTATGACTATCCTGCATAATTTAAACGCGGAAGGGCGCACGATTATTATGGTGACACACGAGCCTGGTATCGCCCAACAAACCAAACGGCAGATCACGATGAAAGATGGAATCATCGAGAGTGAAACCATTTTGCAAACTCCCTCGTTCAATCATTAAATCCATAAACGATACTTCTTTGTTACGACTTTTTTTCAGATTATTCTCAGGTCACCAGCATGACTCGAATCATTCGCATTATTCGGCTCGCACTGAAAAGCTTATTGCTGCATAAGCTAAGGTCCGGCTTGACGATGCTCGGGATTGTGTTTGGAGTCTTTTCTGTGATTGCCATGTTGGCCATCGGTGAAGGTGCCAGCGCGCAGGCTCAAAAACAGGTGTTGGAGCTAGGTGCCACAAACGTGATTGTGCGTAGCGTGAAGCCTCCACTTGATGTGGCTCAGTCTTCGACACGTACTCGAGTGCTGCAATATGGGTTGTTGAGGTCAGACTACAAAGTTTTAACCAATACACTACCCACGATTACCAAAGCGGTTCCGATTCGAGAGATCAGCAGAGAAATTCGCTACCTGAAAGATGCCATGAATGCCCGCGTCGTCGGTTGTACCGGTGATTATCTGGAAATGAACCATTTGGAACTCTCTCAAGGTCGCTTCCTGACTCACAGTGATCAGACAAAGCTGCTGAATGTGGCTGTAATCGCCAATGATGTGGCAAACACCTTATTCAAGCATGAAGATCCGGTAGGGAAATCAATCCGGATTGGTCCCATGTTTTACACAGTTATTGGTGTGACTAAAGATCGTACCGCCTCTGCAGCCATTGGTGGTAGCCTCTCGGGGCAGGATTATAACAAAGATGTTTATGTCCCCATTAAGACGCTTCAGGTCCGCGAAGGAGATCTTGATATCAAAAATCAGGCCGGTAGCATGACGGCTGAGCAGATCGAACTGCATCAGATTACGCTACGGGTTAATGATAAAGATGCTGTCTTACCAACGGCTCAGGCGATTAGAGAAACCCTAGAGCAATCGCATGCACGCGCCAAAGATTATGCTGTTGTTGTCCCTTTGGAGTTATTAAAACAGGCCGAGCAGATTCGACTCATCTTCAATGTTGTGTTGGGGTCGATCGCCGCCATCAGTTTAGTGGTGGGGGGGATTGGAATCATGAATATCATGCTGGCCACCGTTACCGAAAGAACGAGAGAAATTGGCGTTCGGCGTGCTCTGGGCGCACGACAGCGGGACATTGTCGAACAGTTTCTGACAGAAACTATCGTGTTAGCAGGCTCGGGAGGATTAATCGGCGTTGTGCTTGGGCTCCTCACTCCTGTTTCCTTTCTGGGAATTCAATGGTTTGTGCAGAATTTCATAATGGAAGGTACCACCGTAGGTTCAGAAGTCGGGCGTATGTTTTTTGACCTGCAGCCACAGATTGCGTTCTGGAGCCTGCCCGTAGCGTTTGGTATCTCAGTGACGATTGGGGTGATCTCCGGAATTTATCCTGCTGTCGCTGCAGCAAAACTCGATCCCATTGAAGCATTACGACACGAATAATGCTTCAAACGTTGATTCACTACGAATTTTCAACACAATTTTAATTCATCAATGAATCTTGATTGGTTTACGGAATTTCCGTCTCGAAACGGTTCCTCAAAATGGTGAAGTGCCTACAATAGAAGCGTGTGTTTCCACAAATAAAAAATTTAGTTTGATCCCGCCTTTACTCACCAGGCCCTCAGTACATGGAGAAGTTGGTATGCCAGGAAAGCAAGCTTTTCTGAATCGAATCTATCTCATTCCGTTCGTCATCGCTTCATTTTTCTTGAGCCTTAATCTTTCTATATCGCCTGTGTTGGCAGATGAGAAGTCTCCAGCAAAAGACACAAAGCAATCTAAGAAAAACGCTAAGCAGGATAATGTTCTGACTGTAAAAAATCCATTTCCGAATCGTCCCAAAGCACCCAGTTTGGATGGTGGCAAGGAATGGCTTAATACTTCCGGTGAGATCACGCTTAAAGATCTGCGTGGTAAAGTGGTACTCATCGACTTCTGGACCTATTGCTGTATCAATTGCATGCATGTACTGCCAGATCTGGCTTACCTGGAAAAAAAGTATCCGAATGAACTGGTCGTCATCGGCTGTCACTCCGCGAAATTTGACAATGAAAAAGAAACAGATAATATCCGCCGTGCGATTCAACGCTATGAAATCAAACACCCGGTCATCAATGATGCCAACATGACCGTCTGGCGAAAGTATGGAGTGCGGGCCTGGCCTTCAATGGTACTTATTGATCCAGAAGGCAATTACTGCGGACATTTGTCTGGTGAAGGAAATCGCGAACTGTTGGACAAAGTTCTGGAACGGGTGATTGCCTACCATCGCGCGAAAGGTACTCTGGATGAGACTCCTGTGCACTTTGAATTAGAGTCAAACAAGTTAAAAAAGACACCGTTAAAGTTTCCTGGCAAACTCCTCGCCGATGCACCGAACCAGCGTCTGTTCATCTCCGACAGCAATCATAATCGGATTGTCATTGCCTCGCTGGATGGAAAATTAATCGATGTGATTGGTTCAGGGCAAATTGGTAAAAAAGATGGTGACTATAAGACCGCTTCGTTTGATCATCCTCAAGGTATGGCACTTGTAGGTAACACCCTGTATGTTGCTGATACTGAAAATCATCTGATTCGTGCGATCGACCTCAACAAAAAACAGGTCACAACTCTGGCAGGTACTGGTGAGCAAGCCCGCTATCGTTCGGCAGGAGGCAAGCTGAAAGAATCCGCTCTCAACAGTCCTTGGGCTTTGGCCGAGATCAACGGTGTGCTCTATATCTGTATGGCGGGACCTCATCAGATCTGGTCACATAAACTGGGAACAGATGAAATTGGCGTTTATGCTGGTTCGGGACGTGAAGACATTACCAATGGTCCTTTGGAGACATCTGCATTTGCACAGACATCAGACATTACCGTTGATGGTGATGTATTCTATGTTGTCGACAGTGAAGGTTCGGCTGTGCGTAAAGTTGATACGAAAAATAAGAAAGTAACGACAATCGCAGGGGCTTCCGATCTCGAGCGAGGTCGTGCCCTGTTTGAATTTGGGGATTTAGACGGTATCGGTGAGAAATCACGGTTACAGCATCCGCTTGGAGTCCTGTTTGATAAAGGACGCCTGTTTGTTGCCGATACCTATAATCATAAGCTCAAAACGATCGATCTGAAAACCAACGAAGTCAAAACATTACTTGGCACAGGCAAAGATGGCGATGCGCTCAACCCGGCTCAGTTCTCCGAACCATCGGGGCTGGCACTCGTCGGAAACCGATTATTTGTGGCAGATACGAACAATCATCGTATCTGTGAGGTCAATCTGAATGATAACAAAGTGACTGAGTTCAAAGTACAGGGTTTAACGACCCCCAGCCTGCCGAAAAAGTCAGATGACAGTTTTAGCCCCGCTAAAAACACAATAGCAGTTTCCGCACAAACGGTTGATGCTAAGAGCCCATTCAAAATCAGCGTGACTCCGAAACTTCCTGCCGAATTTAAGTTATCCCCACTGGCACCTGTGAAGTTTTCTTTCACATCTGATGCAGATCCCAAGAAAACCATTGCCAAAGGGAAGGGAGTTGTAAAAGGAAATCAAGTTGTTTTAGAACTTCCTGCATTAACTGCCCAGTCAGACACTTATCTATTAAATCTACGTTTTGGATACTGTCGTGATGGTGTGGGCGGACTATGTAAACAGCATTCAGCCCATTGGAAAATTCCGATTGAGACTGCTGCTGGAAATAAAACATCTGAGATTTCGTTACCATTGGATCTCTTACAAGATTGAACTTGCTCTCTTTCTTTATGTTTATCAGAACGGTTGTTTGTCTTTTCAGATTGGAGACAGACAACCGTTTTTTCTTGATCCGGTTTCTGTGCAAGGCAAATATTTCTATGGCAAAAAATTATGGTTTCAGAAACTAACCTGTTCAATTCGTAATGACTTAGGTATAAGTTTTTGAGAGGAAAGGAGAGCTTGGATTATGATGGCAAAAAACGAAAATTATGAGCAGGCGAAAAGTCGTGTCGAAAAACGTATCGGTTTTATGATTCATGCTGGCGTTTATGTTCTCGTTAACGCTGGTCTGATTACTTTAAATCTGATGCGTTCCCCAGACAATCTCTGGTTTATCTGGCCATTAGGAGGCTGGGGGCTCGGAGTTTTATTCCACGCGATCAAAGTGTTTGGCCCCGGAAGTGGGGGGGCTTCGAGTTGGAAAGAAAAAATGATTGAGAAAGAGCAATCGAAACTCGATGAGTAATATTTGATATTCAATAGAAAACAGGGCCCTTAATGACTGCAATTGATCCGATTTGCCATATGGAAGTTGACGAGTCCTCTGCGTTACACGAAACCGTCGACAATCAAACCTGGTATTTTTGTAGTCAGGGTTGTCGTGACAAATTTCTGGCACAACAGGCTCCTAATAAAACAGACTCTGATCAAGAATCAGAGTCTTGTCATCACGGCGGAGGGCATGAAAGTCATGGCCATGGGAGTATGACGAAGGAGCAGGTCTCCTTACCGCCTGAGACCATTTATTCCTGTCCCATGCATCCCGAGATTCAGCAGCAAGGACCGGGGAGCTGCCCCATTTGTGGTATGGATCTTGAACCGATCATGCCCCAAAAAGAGGAATCGCCGGAAGAAGTGGCCGAGTACGAACTCATGGCACGACGCTTTTGGGGCGGGCTGGTATTGGGATTACCGGTCTTTCTCCTCGCGATGCTGCCGATGACAGGGCTCCCCATTCATCAATGGATTCCACTCCGGGTTTCGGACTGGATTCAATTCCTGCTCTGTACGCCAGTCGTATTATGGGCTGGTTGGCCTTTATACGAACGCGCCTACCGCTCCATTATTACAATGAACCTGAATATGTTTACTCTGATTGGCATCGGCACAGGAACCGCGTATGTCTACAGCATTTTCGCGCTGTTATTTCCCGGGATTTTCCCTGAGTCGTTTCGAAGTGATGGCAGCGTCGAACTTTACTTCGAAGCAGCTGTAGTCATTACGGTTCTGGTCTTATTAGGCCAGATGCTGGAGATGAGAGCGCGTAAACGAACCAATAGCGCTATTCAGGAATTATTAGCACTGGCACCACCTACCGCACATCTTGTTGTGAATGGTGAAGAACGCGAGATCGCTCTGGAAGAAGTACAGTCTGGAAATCTACTGCGCGTCCGTCCGGGAGAAAAGATTCCCGTCGATGGAACGGTACACGAAGGAAAGAGCCTGATTGATGAGTCAATGATTACGGGTGAACCTGTGGCGGTCTCAAAAACGCAAGGTGATGAAGTTATCGGTGGTACTGTCAATCAAACCGGTTCGTTTCTGATGGAGGCGCAAAAAGTCGGCAGTGATACACTGTTATCGCAGATTATTCAGATGGTTTCGAGCGCTCAACGCAGTCGCGCTCCCATTCAGCGTGTTGTAGATACCATCGCTGCGCGATTCGTACCCGCTGTTCTGGCAATCGCAGTCATTACGTTTCTCCTCTGGAGTTGGCTGGGGCCGGAACCACGGTTTGCTTACGCGTTGATTAATGCTGTTGCGGTCTTGATTATCGCGTGCCCTTGTGCACTGGGTTTGGCAACTCCTATGTCAATCATGGTGGGAGTGGGACGAGGAGCAAAACAGGGCATCCTGATTAAAAATGCCGAAGTCTTAGAGACATTGGAAAAAGTAGATACACTCGTCGTAGACAAAACAGGCACCCTGACGGAAGGGAAACCACGATTGACAGAATGTATTCCTGCAGGAAATTTTGCTGAAAATGAATTACTGCAGCTGGCAGCTTCTGTAGAAAAACATAGCGAGCATCCACTCTCAGAGGCGGTTGTCCTCGCCGCGAAAGAGAGAGAGTCGACGCTGTCTGATGTAGTTGACTTTGACTCGGTGACAGGTTCTGGAGTGAAGGGAGTGGTTAATGGAAAAACCACTTTCATTGGCAGCGCCGCCTTTCTAAAAGAACAATCCATCCAAATCGGCGATGAATTGATGACGAAAGCAAACACGCTTCGCGAACAAGGTCAAGGCGTGATTTTTGTTGCCGTGGGAGGAGACTTAGCGGGGATCTTGTCTGTAGCAGACCCCATAAAGGATACGACGTCTCAAGCAATCAAGAAACTGCATGACTTGGGTCTTAAGATCGTGATGTTGACAGGTGACAATGAAAAAACAGCCAGAGCGGTGGCACAATCATTAAACATTGATGAAGTGGAAGCTGGTGTGAAACCCCAGGATAAATATGAAAAAATTAAGTCACTGCGAAGTGCCGGCCATAAGGTTGTGATGGCGGGGGATGGAATCAATGATGCCCCTGCACTGGCAGAAGCCGATGTTGGTATCGCTATGGGAACGGGTACCGATGTTGCCATAGAAAGTGCCGAGGTCACACTGGTCAAAGGCGATTTGAGAGGAGTAACAGATTCCATTCACTTGAGCCGTCTGGTTATGCGCAACATCCATCAGAATCTATTATTTGCCTTTGGCTATAACGCAATGGGAATTCCGATTGCAGCCGGGGTACTCGTACCATTCTTCGGCATGCATGCACTCCTGAGCCCGATGATCGCTGCCGCGGCAATGAGTTTCAGTTCCATCTCCGTGATCGGAAATGCGCTACGACTCAGAACTCAATCATAGACTGAATTTGTGATTTAGAAAGAACCGAACCGCATTTGATTGTTGGTGTCGTTTGTAAGGTAACAAACGAATTGAGATTGAGTTTATGAGGGGTGCAAATGGACCAGGAAATTGTCTGGCAATATGACGAGTTCAAACAGATCGGAAAAGATTACAGCAGCCAATCGGAGGTTGAGGTTTACGATTCGAGTCATGCAACTTTCCGGGATCTCGAAGCGGAAAGTTTACGCGTTCTTGATTTACTGGAACTAAAAGAAAGTGATGCGCTGATCGAATTTGGTTCAGGATCAGGCACATTTGCTTTAATGGCATCTCAACGTTGTCGTCACGTTCATGCAGTCGATGTCTCTCTTGCGATGTTAGACTTATCAAGAGAAAAAACGTCCCACGCCGGAGTATCTAATATTGAGTATCACCACGCAGGTTTCCTTACCTACGAGCACCGCGAGTTACCTGTGCAAGCGGTTGCGACGACTCTTGCACTACATCATTTACCAGATTTCTGGAAAGGGGTCGCGTTGAAACGCGTACACAATATGCTGTCACCCAACGGCAAACTTTATATCAATGACGTCATCCTGGAAGAAACGAATGCAACGGAGAATATTAAAGCACTTATCGAACATCAGGCAGCTGTAGGGGGAGATTTTATGCGTGAAGATGCAGAAGCACATTTCAGAGAGGAGTTCTCGACCTATGACTGGGTGATGGAGGGGCTCTTAAAGCGTTCCGGCTTTACGATTGTCTCTAAATCAATTGAGGGCGGTGTTCTGGGAACGTATCTTTGCAGGCGCTCCGCATAAATGTTTGTAACTAAAAAATTCGAGAAATGACTTTCATTCCTCGTTCGAACCAAGTGGAACAAAGTCATACTCACCAATGCCTTGAAGCACAAGAAAGGTTGCAGAAGTTTTTCCAGCATTGGTAACCAGGTGTGGGCGGTGTGGCCGAACCGAGTAAGTATTACCGGGAGCGAGGATCACTTCCTCTTTGGGATCCTGCAAAAATATTTTGAGGGTCCCTTCAATGACATAAAACGCATCCTGGATATGATTATGAAAATGCCAGGGCACGCTTTGTGTGGGTGAAATTTGCAGTTCAATGATTCGAAACCCAGGTCGCTCAGCATGATATTGAGTGCATTCGACTTCATAAAGATGGCTCGCATCTTTCAGTGATTCAGATTCTTCAGCCATCAGTAAAGACTTTCGTTTAAAGCTGTTTTTTTAATCACAAAATATGAAAAACAGATGATGCTTCTGATTGAGGGAGAGAGCCAGTGATGCGCAAAGAGACTGAGCATACGTGTAGAAATAAAGAAAAGAATGGGCGATGAGGGACTCGAACCCCCGACATCCACGGTGTAAACGTGGCGCTCTAGCCAACTGAGCTAATCGCCCGAGAATTAGATTGAATTCGGCAATTTTCAAGAATTGCTCGCGTCATTCTAGGTGACACTCTGGTATTATTGCAGGTTCGTAGCGAAATGCAACTCTAGCGTGTAAACTGTTTTAAGCCTTCATCGACATTCGAGCAATTTTGGGGTTTTTGCGGTTTTTTCGTTATTTTTCCTTTCTGTGAGAGAGATTTGATTTATGTCTCATTGCCTGGTCACCGGTGGTGCAGGATTTATTGGTAGTCACCTTTGTGAACAATTAATTCAGCAAGGTCAACAGGTTACTGCTGTGGATGACCTTTCAACCGGATTTTTACAAAATCTGGACGGGATCATTGATCATCCCCATTTTACCTTTCGGACTGGTTCGATTACCGATCCGGTTTTGATGGCCGAGATGGTGCAGGGGATCGATACGATCTATCACATGGCGGCCGCGGTGGGTGTGAAACTGGTAGCGGATAATCCTGTACGTACCATTGAAACCAATATCTATCCGACCGAAGTTTTATTACGACACGCGGTTCAGGGGGGGCAAAAATTTTTCCTGGCATCCACAAGTGAAGTGTATGGGAAAAACCCTAAAGAACGCTGGACTGAAGAAGACGATCTCCATTTTGGGCCGACCACAAGGCCAAGGTGGGCTTACGGCGCGTCGAAAGCCATCGATGAATTCCTCGCACTTGCGTATCATCAGAAATATGGTCTGGATGTAAGAATCGGTCGCTTCTTTAATGTCGTCGGACCACGTCAGGTAGGACAGTATGGGATGGTTATTCCCCGTTTTATTGATCAGGCTCTGGATGGTGGACCGGTGGTGGTCTTTGATGATGGAAGCCAGGTCCGCTGTTTCGGTCACGTTGATGAAATCGTTGGTTGTGTGATCGATCTGACCAATCTGGATGCCGCGCAAGGACATGTTTATAACATTGGCAGTGATGAGCCGGTGTCGATTCGTGGGTTGGCGGAAGCGATTATCGCAAAAGTCAATCCTGAAGTGAAAATCGATTATCTGCCTTATAATCAAGCGTATAATGAAGATTTCGAGGATGTTCAGCGTCGGGTTCCAGATTTAGGTCGCCTGACTTCCACTCTGGGGCGTAAGCCACATGTCAAGCTGGATGCCATTCTGGATGATATTATTGCGTACAAGAAAAAAGTGCGTGGGTTTGCCTGAGAGACAGATATAACTGGCAGGGGTGGAATAATCCTTACAACCCGACTTGGAATTCTAAATGGATTCAATTCAGGAGAAGTCGACTCTCATTTCTGAGGTTCTTTTGAGCCGATGATGGTGGGTAAGTGTGGTTCTCTCACACCATCAGACAAAAACAGGAATGGAGAGTTCGATGAAGGGATTCCAGCTAAGAACAATTGCGTTTGCCCTCTTACTGGGCATCTTTAGCCCCAATTTTGTAGGTCAATCTGCTCAAGCCGGCGGTGGTCGCCTATTCCTTTCTTTTTGTGAATTGTGTGAAGAAGAGAGTCGCGGACGCCAATATCTAGGCAGCACGTATCCTTGGCCCCGTTATTCTTATCACCAGTATCGCGGCAAACACTGTGATGCTCGGTTATCAACGGGGCGTTATCGACGCTATGAGTATGATCGCTATCAGGTTAAAAGCTATCAGCCGATTCATGGTGAGATGCTACCGTTACCTGAATAGTGAATATCAGACGGCACGCTTAATTTGTGCCGTTTGACTATGGAAATAGTTCTTCTACGTGTAGGCTAAAGGGTGAGATTTATGACAGCCCTTCCTACTATTGCAGGAGAATGTTTTCATGTTTCGTTTTGCGCTCCTTCTTTCTCTCTCTTTCATTTCCACTGCGTCTCTGAACGCAGCAACGTTGAAAGGGAAAATTGTTGATTCCAGAACAGGGAAGATCATTCCCGCGCGGCTTTCGATTCAGTCCTCCGCAGGTACATTCCATTTTGCGGAAAGTGCAGTAAAAGCGGGATCTGCGATCAAGTACGAGAAACAGCGCGGGTCCACTAGTATTGAACGGCATGTCACTTTGTCGGCTCACCCATTTCAAGTGGAACTATCACCGGGTGAATATCAAATTTCTGCCTATCGTGGTAAAGAATATATTCCCGCCGAGCAAACAATTCAGATCAAAGATCAGCCTCAGCAGATCACACTGTCATTAAAACGCTGGATTGATATGGCTAACCAGGGTTGGTATTCAGGCGACACTCATGTGCATCGGTTGGTGAAAGAACTACCCAATGTTATGTTGGCGGAAGACTTAAATGTGGCCTTACCGTTGACCAACTGGGTCTCGATTGCGGATCAACCTCCTTCCCGCGGCAACTTGAATACGGATCAGGATGCTGTGAGCGCTGTACCAGTCCAGGTAGACCCGACTCACGTTTATTATCCGCTGAACACGGAGTATGAAATCACGTTAGTCGGAAAGAAACGCCATGTTTTGGGAGCTGTTTTTGTTTTGAATCAAAAAGCGGTTCTCCCTATGGGGGCGCCTCCTGTGGAACCGATTGCAAAAGCCGCTCACAAGCAGGGCGCATTGCTCGATTTGGATAAACATTCGTGGCCATGGTCATTGATGTTAGTTCCAGTGATGGATGTGGATCTATTTGAGTTGAGTAACAACCATATCTGGAAAACAGACTTTTATTTCAAAAACTTCATAGTCAAGACCCGACCTACGCATTTAGACATTGAAATGGATGGCAAGGGTTTCACGGAAAACGGTTGGATGCACTATGGTTTTCAAATGTATTATACCATGTTGAATTGTGGGTTTCGTATGCGACCGACGGCGGGGACTGCTTCAGGTGTGCATCCTGTCCCTTTGGGATTTGGGCGTGTTTACGTTCATTTGCCAGGTGGTTTCAGTTACGAAGAATGGATGTCCGGTCTCGATGCGGGACATAGTTTTGTTTCGACAGGTCCCATGTTGACCGTTCAGGCCAATCAAGCTGACTTAGGTAAAACGTATCAAAAGCCTGTGGAAACGAATTATGAGTGCCATCTACAGGGAGCGGCTCGGTATTGGAAGCCGATTTCTAAAATCGAAGTGATTGTCAACGGCGAAGTCTCAGAAACGATCAAACCACAAAATCAAAAAACAGAAACAGGCGGACTGAATTCTCCCATTGATCTCAAGTTGAATTTGGAAAGTTCTGCGTGGGTGGCACTACGTTGTTTTTCAGAGTACGAAAAAGGACGAGTTCGCTTTGCCCATACTGCTCCTGTTTATTTTGATGTTCCAGGCCAGCCCGTTCGTCCGAAGCGTCCCGCGGTGCAATATTTGATTCGCCGTATGGAAGAAGAAATCGCACGGAATCAAGGTGTCACAAATGAGACCTGCGTTAATGAATATCGTAAAGCACTGGAAGCATATCGAAGTCTGTTACCAACCGCACGCTGAACCTTGAAGGCTGAATTAATTCGATGTTGGCAGATAAAGATGACATTCTCTCTTTTTACTTTTATTCTCACTTAAACTATCACTGGACTGGATATGTTTGCTCAAATCAGAAAGTTTGATTGTTCTGCTGGTATCGTTTTATTTTTTTGTGGGATCGTCAGTGAACTCCCTGCGGAAACGGCTTCGGTGATTCTTAAAAACGGTAAAGTGATTACGCTTGATGATCAATCCCGGGTCGCTCAGGCGATTGCCATTCGTGGGGGAAAAATTCTAACAGTTGGAAGTGATGCAGATGTGATGCAATTGAAAGGAGAGCAAACCAACGTGATTTCCCTGGATGGGAAAACCGTCATACCGGGCTTAATTGAGTCTCATGTGCATGCCTACCGTGCTGCCCGTGGCGAATTGTTACAACCACACCAGGAACTGAATTCCATCGCAGAAATCCAGAACTGGATTCGAGCGAAAGCGAAAGAAGTTCCGCAAGGACGTTGGATTGTTGTACCGCGCACGGATATTACACGTTTAAAGGAACGACGCCACCCCACTCCCGAAGAATTAGATGAAGCTTGCAAGACACATCCCATTCGGCTGACAGTGGCGCGCAAAGATGTTCTGAATACATTGGGTTTTCAAACATTGGGGATTCACAACGATCAAGACAGACTGGTGAACGTTCGAATTCTTTTTGATCAGGCCGGCAAGCCTCTGATGCTCGAAGGGGCAGGAGCCGCGTTACGAAAATTGATACCTCAGCAAGCAGTCCCCACAGAAAATGTCCGTGAGGTGTTGAAGCGACTGCACGCGATTTATAATTCGGTGGGCATTACCAGTATTTTGGAAAGAGGATCCGGAGTCGCCGAATATCGTGAATACGAATTGATGAATCAGCAGAAAGAATTGACAGTGCGGATGACAATGACGATTCGCCAGCAACTCCGAAGTGCGGCAGCTGTTAAAGAGTTTACTGAAAAACTGGGGCTGGTAACCGGTGATGGAGATGACTGGGTTCGTGTCGGACCATTAAAAATATCCGTTGATGGTGGGATTCATTGGGGAAATACACGTCTTTCAGAGCCCTATGGTGAAAAGCGAAGGCAGTTTTACAAGCTTCAGGATGCCAACTACCGGGGAGATTTGTTTTACTCGCGTGAATTGATGGAAACAGTATTTGAGGCGGCACAAAAGCTTGGCTGGCAGATGTGCTGTCATGCGACTGGGGATGGGAGTGTCAATGAAATTCTGTCAGCACTGGAGAATGTGAAACAAAGATTGCCGATGAAGGGACGACGGTTTTGTATCACACATGCTTATTTTCCCACTACGGAATCAGTGAAGCGCTCCAAGCAACTCGGTGTATGTTATGATACTCAAACTTATTTGTTCTATCGTGATGCCGATGCGATCAATCAGATCTATGGTCCTGATTGGGTCGATCGGTTTATGGGACTAAAAACGTTTGTCGATGGAGGCGTTCCCATTGCCATCAACAGCGATCATATGAATGGGTTTGATCCTGATCATTCGATGAACGCCTTCAATCCGTTTTTGGCACTCTACATTGCCGTTACTCGAAAAGACATTCAGGGGAATGTCTATGGACCATATCAGAAATTGACTCGTGAGCAGGCGCTACGTTGTATGACCAGTGACGCTGCCTACATCAGTTTTGAAGAAAAGGTGAAAGGCACACTTGAACCCGGCAAGTTTGCAGATTTAGTGGTACTAGATCGCGATTATCTGAAGTGCCCAGAAAACGAAATCAAGCACATCAAACCGCTTTTGACGCTGGTAGATGGAAAAATCGTCTATGATGCATCTAAGAAAAGCGAGCCCTGACTGAAACGAAAGGCATATTTACATGAAATCAGATGGAATCTCCATTTTTTAGACTGAAAAACCGTTACCCTTGGACATTAAATTTGTCTTTGGATATGATGCGTGCTCAAATATCTCGGACTGAAGCCGAAACATCGTAATTTACTAATCACATCACGGAGCAATTGATTACTTATGTTGGATTTGCAGTTTATTTGCGAGAATCAGGAAGCAATTCTTGAGAATTGTCGCAATCGTGGAATTGAGGTCGATCTGCAACAACTCACAAAGCTGGATCAGCGACGACGTGAACTGATTGTCCAAGGAGATCAGGTTCGCCAGGAGCAGAAGTCGATTTCGTCTCAAATTCCTAAAGCTGCCGATAACGAAGCGAAACAGTCCTTGATTGCCCAGGGCAAAGAATTGCGCGAGCAGGTGTCTGCGATTGACATCGAACTGCGTGAAGTAGAATCGATGTTGAAGGTGGAACAGGCACGGGTACCCAACCTGGCTCATCCGGATGTGCCTGTTGGCAAGGAAGATAAAGCAAACACAGTCGTTCGCATATGGGGTGAGAAGCCTGTATTCGATTTTGAGCCATTGGATCACGTACAACTGGCAGAAAAGCATGACCTGATTGATTTCGAAGCGGGTACGCGCGTCGCCGGACACGGATTTTATTACCTGAAGAATGAAGCGGTTTTACTGGAGATGGCGCTTTGTCAATACGCCATGCAGAAACTCGTACAAGAAGGATTTATACTCCATAGTACTCCTGATCTGGCACGCAAAGAGATTCTGGAAGGGATTGGCTTTAATCCCCGAGGAGACGAGACACAAATCTATTCGGTAGAGAACACTGATCTCAGTCTTGTGGCAACAGCGGAAATTACTCTGGGGGGATCTCTCAAAGATCAGATTCTGGATCGCGAGAGTCTGCCACGCAAAATTGCGGGTCTCTCTCACTGCTTCCGAACCGAGGCGGGGGCACACGGTAAAGCCACACGCGGTATCTATCGCGTCCATCAATTTTCTAAAGTCGAAATGTTTGCGTTCACAGAACCCACGAATGCCGCTTCAGATGCGATGCATGAAGAGATTGTGCGAATTGAAGAAGAAATCTTTCAGGGATTGGGATTGCACTATCGTGTGGTAGATACTTGCACGGGAGATCTCGGAGCACCTGCTTACCGAAAATACGATTTGGAAGCCTGGATGCCTGGTCGAGGCGAACAAGGTGCATACGGCGAGGTTACTTCGGCTTCTAACTGCACGGATTACCAGTCTCGGCGATTGGCGACTCGTTGTAAATCCAGTGCTAAGAAAGGGACCGAGTTTGTGTATACTCTGAACGGTACTGCGGTTTCGATTGCGCGGGCGATTATTGCCGTTCTGGAGAATAATCAGCAGGCAGATGGTACGATTCTGGTGCCAGAAGTCCTTCAACCCTGGGTTGGAAAAGAAAAGATTGGGTAATTTTTCCTATTTGGAACAAACAGTGTCTCGATGGATCTCGTAAAAGAGACGGGGAGAGTTTGTTTAAATCGATCATTCCCAGAGTATTAGATTGATCTTAAGTAGATCCTGATTATTACTGGTTTTGGCTGGACAACTTGTAGTGAGACCGGCCAAAATTAGACTCCATGTGTTGTTCTCTCATCTTCCATTCCTGTTTCAGATCCAGAGTATATCCGTGAACGATAATCCAGACAAAGATTTGCCTGAAGACAACACTCCCGATCCCTCTGAGTCAACCTCTGAAGAAAATTCCATTCCTGAAGAAGCAAATGAAAAACAGGAAACCGTTACGGGCCAGTCAGATTCTGGAACAGAGCAAACATCTGAGAGCGACGAAGGGCTTCCGGAGTGGGAGCCATTAACGCCTGAATTAGTTGAAGATGAAGCAATCCGTGGCGATTTTATGTTGCGCTGGGCTGCCATTTTATTGGCTTGTTTATTTGCCGCCACGATTATCTCAGAGACACAGACTCTGGTGCACGTCAAAACGGGACAATATTTAGCCAGCCATGGATTCTGGCCTCCTGCAACCGACGTATTTTCATATACCGCTATGGATCGCCCCTGGAATAACAACTCCTGGTTATTCGATTTAACGCTTTCCGGTGTGTATGGCGTTTTAGGCGATACTGGTTTGAGTTTGTTTAAGATTCTTTTACTGGGTATCACTTTTTATGTCATTGTGCATCTTTGTCAGCGGGAGATTTCCACCTGGTGGGGTTCCATTCTCGCCGTGCTGGCATTGATTGCCTGTTTTCCACAGCTCACGGTCACTCCGGAAATCATTACAATTCTAGGTGTGGTGCTCACATTACGTTGCCTGCAGTCTTGGCAGGAACAAAATTCCTCTCGTGCTCTCTGGACTTTGGTCCCACTTTTTTTAGTGTGGGCCAATTTTGATCCTCGCGTCTTTCTCGGGGTGTTGTTACTGCTGCTTTACGTCTTGGGAGAGACCGTCGCGACGATGATGAATCGGTCTGTCTTGAATGATGACACCGATTATCAAGCTTTGTGGATGGTTTTCGGGGGCAGTCTGGTTGCCACATTGCTGAATCCAACAGGCTGGCATTCTCTGACAGCAGGAATATCGTATTACACTGTTGATTATCCCATTCTGCGCTCCATGTTTGCGGGCACCCTACGGCCGGAAGAACTTGGTTATTTCTCAATGACATCTCCGATGTTCTGGCAGTCTCTAAATCACTATACCGTAGCGGCCTTTATTTTGATTTTACTTACCTTTGTCAGTTTTATACTCAATCAGGCGAAGATGAGCTGGGGGCAATTGTTTGTATTTGTCGGGTTTTGTGGAATGTCAATTCTGGCCAGCCATGAGCTCGTGGTGACAAGTGTTCTCTGTGCCATCTTTGCGAATATGAATTTTCAAGTCTGGTATCGAGATAATTTTCGCCAGACTTATAGCGTGGAAACATCCGAGCTTTTGTTTTCGCGAGGCGGACGTGCCTTAACAGTACTGACGTTTTTTGCACTGGCCTATTTTGTGGTCAGCGGTCGATTTCAAGGGCAGGCTTCAGTTCGGCATGCGGTCGGTATGGGATTCAGCCCTGCACTCAACCGATCCATCGAAGGTTACCGCAGTGCTCTCGCTGACTCTTTAGATGATCGACCGTTTCATTTTGTGTTGGGGCAAGGTGATATTTTGATCTGGCTGGGTCAGAAGTCATTTATCGATAATCGTATCTCTTTATTTGCAGGAACGGGCGAAAATGATCTGATCGATTTGCATGATAAAACACGACGGGCATTGCGAGTTCAACGTGAAGGACAACCGGGAAGTGGAAATTCGGAAGTCTGGAAAAAGACCTTCGATCAATTTGAGGTCACTCATGTTATTCCGCGTTTATCAGGTATGAATCCTGATTACCGTACGTTTTATGACTTACTCGCCAATCGAGACGACTGGCAGTTGATTGATTTGAATGCGGTTACAGCCGTCTTTTATCGCACAGATACGGATGACAAAAATGTGGAAGCCTTCCTGGCTGACCATCCATTTGACTTCAAACAACGAGCGTTTCGCGATCAAAAAGACTTCCCGGACTTACGGCCTGACTGGGCGCGGCCAAAGTCGTTCTACAGCCGTTATTTTTTGCCACAAATACATACTGTGGAGAATGATGTTCAAACGGCCCGTCATTACCTGGGACTCATGTCACTGACAGGCAATAACCATGAAATGGCATCAAGCTTTGCCATTCTTGCGATTCAATTGGCGAACCAGGGTTTGATTGAAAACCCCAATAGTGCCGAAGCTTATCGAATACTCGGTAGCGCTTATGGATATCTGGCAAGTCTCGAATCACAGTTAATGGCACCTCCAGTAGCTCGAAATCAGCAGAGACAAGCGGTGAGAATTGACCGCATGCGTTATTTTCAAATCTTGCATGCCTATCATCAGTCATTGATTATTGATCCTGATTTTGCTCCGACGCATCTCTTCCTATTTGACCTCTATTCAAACATGGGGAAAATCGATCTGGCACATCATGAATTAAAAACGTACCTCGATATGATTGATGGACAGGAACAATTCACAGACGATGATTTCGCGCGGCTCCGGGCTTATACCGATCATCTGGAAAAACTCAAAACTCAGATCGACCTGATTACACAGGAACAAGAGAAGCTGCTTGCGGAAGGTACAGACCGTCTGCAATTGGCCAGTCAGGCTTACCAGAATGGATTTGTATTATTGGCGGAGCGTCATCTGGATGATCCCGTTTATGTTGCACAAAACCCACTTGCACAAAACTTGAAAGCAAGCATTCTGATGGAAGTGGGACAACCTGAAGAAGCACATTCTCAAATGGCGCGACTGGAAAGTCTTGCACAAAAAGATCCTCGAATTCCCTGGCGTGCACAGGCCGCATTTACCAATTTGGGAAATGGAAACTATCGGACCTGCTTCGATTTGTGGCTACAGGAAATTAGAACGCAAGAAGAAGCACGGGTCGCTGGTTTACTACAAACTCTGCCTTTGATTCAGCCTGCTTCCAATAGCTTTTGGCCGACTCAGCATGCTGTTTCGATTATGAACTACCTGTATGGGCTTTCTCAGCAGCAAGCACCTCTTAAGCTGAACCTTGCCAAGTGTAAGATCGAAACAGGGCAACCTGAAGATGCTGTTACAATTTTACGCGAAATCATCGAAGAACAGTCAGACAGTCCTTATCGACCAATCGTTCGCTTCTATCTCTATCAAATCACTGGTGAGTTGATCCCGCTTCAGCCAGACGTCGCCGCCGGACAGTCTGAACCTGAGCAAAACGAACAGCCCTTAGTGGCTCCCAAACCTTAACGGCCATTCAAGCTGGCTTCAGGATTTTGATCGTAGTTCCTTTCACCAGATCAGCAACCTGCTCCCGATAAGCCTGCATATGCGGTGCGGCGAGATGCGCTTTGAGTGTTTCCACACTTTCCCACTTTTCCATGACCGTAACAATCTGATCGCCATTCTTGACTTGGATGGGGATATCTGTATCTTCGTCGACGGCTGGTCCATATTCAATACAGCCTTCTTCAGCCAGGACTTGTGGGACTAATTGACGAAAGGCTTCCAAAAAGGCAGCCTGTTTTCCTTCTGCTAATTCAATATTCGCAATGACAAAAATCATTTCATTACCCTCTCAGTAGAAGTCTAGTTGTTTTTTTAAGCGTTTGACTAACTGGTTGGCTTTGATGATGCGTCGTGAATGAACTCCCTTCGCGATCTTTTCCTGACCTGCATACGCTTCAACACTGAAGCGATACACGGGGGCATCTTGATAGATGAGTCTGGCCGTGCAACTTACAGTGGCGCCAATGGGAGTCGGAGCCAAGTGCTCCACATCCACATGAGTTCCAACACTCAGAGACTGATCATCAAGCCATGGTTCCAGAAATTGTAACGCGGCTTGCTCCAGAAACCAAATCAGAGACGGCGTTGATAAGACCGAAATCTCCGATTTGTGAGTGAAAGTAATCGTGTGACTTTGTTGCACTTCAAAGGTAATTGTTTTCAATGAGCCAGTCCGTGGAGGTTGATCTAACATCAAAGATTTCACTTCTACATCAAGGCCTATTGTGAAATTTCAATTGGGATCGAATCGGAAATTCTGGAGTCACTAGTGGAAATACTGATGCTCGATCGAATGAGTTGTTTTGCCAGGGTTGATTTCACATCTGGAGTCACTGTCACAGGAAGCGTGACTTTGATTTTCGACACACCACCAATTTTTGTGGGAATTTCCAGAGTCGCCTGTGAGGGACTGCTGTGAGATGTTTTAGCAGCCGAGGCATCAATCAACTTTTTGGGAGCTTTAATCTTCAGGATGTAAACATCCGGTCTACCAACGGATAGAATGCTGAGTTGAAACGCGCCTTCCATCTTTACAGGAATTCCTGGGAAGTAAGCATCGAGTGTAATCGTCCCTTGGCTCTGCTTCAAACCTTCGTCAAAGGGGACTGTAAAGAAAGTATCGACGGCCGCATACAGTGTTTCATATGGTTTACCAGGTTCTGGCCGAGGAATGTTATTAAACGATTTTCCGCGACCTGCGAACGATCCCTTATAAGCTTGAACCATTTTGCCATCGGGACTTTTTTTATACAGGCGATGATCAATACGCCCGCTAAAACCTTTGTATTTTTTATCATCGGGTGGAAATGTCAGCCGCACACTGGTTGTTTTAGATTCTCCACTTTCTGGTCGCCAGTAAGGTATATCAAGTTTGCGGAAGGTGCGATAATTGGCCAGAATCGGGAATTTCTCCTGCGGTACCACTCGCGTCAGTCCCCCCAGACTGGCACTCATACTTCGCACTTGCCCTGAGGAGTTTAAGAACGTAACCAGCTTCTCAGATTCTCTCCCGGAATCAACAGTCGAAATCGCGAGTTTATCGTTTGATGCACGGAAGCGTTGGGCTTCAATCAGAAGGTCATACTTGGACTCATTGAGCCAGTTACCACTGTAGGTACTGACAACAACTTCATGGATCCCCTCTTCTTTTGTTTTCACAGTCAGACTGGCATTTGACCTGTCACCTCCCAGCTGTGCCGTTTGCTGAATCACGCGATAGCCAATTTCTTTGCCATCCGGATTAAATACACTTACCAACAAACGTCCTGAACTTTGCGCTTCAAATCCGAGCATGACAGACAGACTACTATCACGTCGTGTGATGGCAATCGGATAACGGTGATAAGCACCGGCTGAGATCGTTTGCTGTGGTACCACAAACGCGGCAACGCGGTCAGAATCTCGCAGAGCGATACCGGGAAGATTCACTTCTGTTTGAAGATCAGATAATTCAATAGGCTTATGAACGACGTCCAGGAAACTGAATTCCCGTTCGCCATGCTGTGAAACCGTATAATAAGCCAGATAAGTTTTTCCGGTTTCCATTAACTCACGTTTACGAGTACTGTAAAAATAGGATTTACTGCTGTTTGAGAGCACAAGAGAGATCTGATTTCCCTGTGCTTCTTCTTTACCTGGCAAAGCAATAGAAAAAGGAATTTTTTCTTTATTCCCGTTTACATCTAGAGTTGTCACAGTGCCATCACTGTTTTGAATTTCCACTTTTTCCAGTTTCACGATGGCAGGCGTATTCTTTAGTAACAGGCTTCCACGATCAGAAACTTCACCATCGATATTCAAATCCAGGTCGACTTTTTTGTGAGCGGCAATGTTATTGGATCGGTCATAAAGTCGATTAAATTTCGAATAGCGATTGATACTGAATTCTGCAGTTTGTGTTTTGGGATTCACCGTTAAATTGGCCAATCTCAGGAACTCTGGATAGGCTTTGTCGATGTCTATGAGACCCGCTCCCTGTTGGGCATAGGTAAATCCTTTCATACGCATCGCTGAATTTTCTAAAGCGAGTCGCATGCTCAAGGCCAATGATGTGAGTGAGTATTTACTGTCTGACGATTTCTTTCGAATGGCCTGGATTTTTTGTTTTTGTCGCTCCAGCACTTTTTCATATGCTTTGTCTGCTTTAACCAATGACAACATGGCTGCAGCTGCACCGGCGGCAATGGGGGAGGACATACTGGTTCCATTAAACATGCTCGATCCATCTGAGTTCAAAGGAGTCGATGAAAGCGCAGAACCAGGGGCAACCACATTCGGACGCATTTCTCCTGTGTAGGACGGTCCTAATGAGGAAAAGTAAAGTAAGCCGTGTTCGGGAGCATTGACTCCCTCCGCAAGACGGTAGTGTTCTCTTAATGTGTTGGCAGAAACATGAGCACCCACAAACACGGCGGGGCTGGAACCTGCCAGACCATTGATTGTTCGATATCCAGGACCATCATTCGATGCGGAGACGAAAAATGTTGTTCCGAATTTTGCTGATAAATCCTGGATGAGGATACTCAACGGACGTTTAAGATAACCTTCGTGACTTCCCAGTGAGATATTCACAACATCGGGCACATAACCTTCGGGATTAAAGAAGGCAGCGATGATACCGCGAATAATTGCCTGGTCTGTGCAGTTACGTCCTGAACAGACTTTAATAGACATCAATTCGGCTTTGGGGGCAGCGCCTTCAATTTGTACTCCACTACCGGCAACGATTCCAGCGACATGTGTGCCATGCGACTGTTGATCGAAGGCAATCGTGATTTCTGTGACTTGTTTTTTTGCATCAGGGCGGAATAACAAAGGATAAGCGATGCGTTTGGTGCGAGAAGGAAATTCCAACATCGTTTGGTAAGGAACCTTCAGACCGTCTCTCTGCATTTTTCGTGCGGTATTGAAATCGATGATTGGTGTCTTGGCTTCCTCTTTGCTGAATTTGCCATCCATGTCGACATCAACGAAAGCCAGTGTGTATTCTTTGGGCAGATCTCGTTTTTCCAGATCCGGTTTTTTAGCAACCAACGGCGCGTCTTTGTCGGTCTCTTTTTTCTCTGTACTTGCCTTTTTCTTTTCTTCTTCCTTCTTCTCTGCTTCTTTCTTGAAGACCGGATTGGGGATTGAGCCAACGACGACCATTAATTTATCGTCTTTGGTTCCATTTCGATTGATATCGACACCCTCTTTACCAAGTGTGGTCCAAATATCTCCTTGCTGAAATCCCAGTTTTTTCTCATCAATATAACCAAAGAAAACATAGTCGTTCTCTTTAATTGTCTCCGGAAGGGCGATGAATTTACGGGGCTCAATTTCAATTTTTCCATCTAGTTGACGTAGGCGGGTTAATTTCATACGGCCCTCACGTGTGGCATCGTTCCAGAAAATGACACGATCCTGAAATACAGGATGAGTGGTATCAATGCCTGTATCGATAATCGCGACAATGGTACCTTCACCCAGACCTTTGCCGGCGACACGTTTTCTCAGCGCTGGAATTTTGATGTCATCCAGTGGAACATAGAGTGAGTCAAAATCTGCTTCCGGAGCAGCTTTTAGTTCAGGGACATTTGTGTCTGTTACTTCCGGTTCCGCCTGAGGAACAATTTTTTCTGGAATAATTTCTTCCATCACACCTGAAGGAAGTTTGAGTGAATCGATGAATTTTTTATCGTTCAGTTTACTTGGCGGAAGGTTCACAACCAGAAAGGGAATGTCGTTTCCGATACCCAGATTGGGATCATAGACAACTTTACCACCTGCTTTTGTAACCAGTGTTGCGGTTCGTCTGACATCGTTAACACGTAACAACAAGGTGAGTTCTGGAGAGCAATCACATAATTCCTGTTTCATTGATTGCGCAGAAGCATCTTGATGACTCAAATGGATGCAACAGGTCACGATTGCGATGATCAGAGAGAAACGTATCAAACTACGACCATTTAAAATATTCATCAGATCCTCAAGCTTTCGAGATCCAGGACCCGTGGCCCTGTATGATATCTAAATATGAGTGATTTCAAGAAGTTAGGTAGGCAAACATGCTTTAAATAATTTTAAACATGTTAGATTGCTCTAAACGGTAAGATCTTCCTATCAGTCCATCTTTTAATATATGACATATTCTGTTGATGCTACTCATATTCTCACATGACAGCAAACCAATGTGAATGCTGGTGAGCAAGGAAAATATGATTTAGTGATGACTTAGAAAGAACTTAGAAGATCTGACATCCAAATGAACGAATCAGACCTCACACTTTTAAGTTAGGTCATAAACCCATCATTGACAAAGCAATAAACGGAAAATAGTATCCAAACATGTTTCAATATGCCCGCCAATCTTTGTTACTTGCTTTTTGTACAGTATTTGTGCTGGACATGGCTTTTATGCTGGGTGGGCCGATTCTTGTTGAGTTTCCAGAGTCGAATCCAGATTGGCTCTACTCTGAATTAGAGCTGGAAGAAAGTGAAGACTCTGGTGAAGAAGAGACTCTGATCCAGGATCTCAAATTCTCGACAGAGATTTCGCTAACGAATCCCCGTATTCAAAATGCAGTTTTCAGTTGCAAAGAATCGGATCGTTATGAAAGGCGTGATTCCCGGGGACCTCCTGTTGCCTGCTAAGGAATGCTAGTTTTTCCAGCATTTAACTGCTTTTAGTGCTCACTCATTTTCTGCTGCGCTTTTTTAGACACGGTTTTCGATCATTGCAGATCTGGCTTTGATTACTAATCGTAGTCTTACTCAATCATTGCGCTGACTTCTCGTGAGCATTGTCTTCTTCTTTTCTTATCTGAGATCTATTTACAGACTCATTAATATATGGATGACTTTCATGTCACAAAATAATTCAAGCCAAACAAAGTTTAATCTAAAACGTTATCTCGATGAGTTTAATCCCTGGCATAATATCAAAATCATGCATACAAATGTGCCGAACGATATTCTGTCTGGCATCACGATTGCGGTGATCGCAATGCCGCTAGCATTAGCATTTGGCGTTGCCTCTGGTTTAGGTGCTGAAGCCGGCATGTGGGCTGCGATTTGTGGAGGGATTCTCGTTGGGTTATTTGGAGGCTCTCATACGGGAGTCAGCGGTCCTACCGGACCCAAAGTGGTTCAGCTGGCAGCCATTATCGCAGCCACCAAACTAGTATCTGGAGAACCTGACATCGGATTTGCGATGTCAATGGTGTTTTTGAGCGGTCTGGTATGTATCGTGTTGGCATTAATGAAAATAGGCCGCTTCATCTATTACACACCTTACTCAGTCGTTTCTGGATTTATGTGTGGAATCGGTGTCATCATTATCCTGCTTGAAATTCCGCCTATGCTGGGTTTTGCTACGCCGAACTCGGTGATAGGAGCCATAAAGCAGATTCCCTATGATATCATGCATGAAAAACCACATGCATTGATTGTTTCGTTAGCCACATTTTTTACGATTTTGCTCTGGCCTCGTATTACTAAGAAACAATGGTTGCCGGCACCCCTATTAGGCTTAATTGTAGGCACGAGTATCGCACATCTCTTTCACTTCAATGACATTGAGTATATTGCCTCGATGCCCGTTGGTATGCCGCATTTATACTGGCCTGACTTTACTCGGTTTGGCGATATGATTGGCGGTGCATTTGCTTTGGCCGGACTTTGTATTTTTGATTCCCTGTTGACTTGTCTGGTTGCAGATAACATGACCAATGAGCGGCATAACAGTGACCGTGAAATCTTTGGGCAGGGGATTGCGAATATGGCCTGTGGAGTTGTGGGGGGCGTGACCACTGCGACTGCTACAATGCGAACGGTTGCCAATATCAAGTGTGGCGGAAAAACGGGCTTAGCTTCGATTGTTCATGGTCTTGTGCTCTTGGCGTTGATGCTTGGTTTAGCACCTTATGCCAGCTTTATTCCGATGGCCTGTCTGGCGGGGATCTTGCTCAAAGTGGGCATGGACATCATCGATTACCGTGTGTTGCCAGTGTTGCACCGCATGCCTTTTATGGACTCTATCTGTTTCTGGGCCGTCTTGATTCTTACGATTTCGGTTGATTTACTGGTAGCCATGGGGGTAGGGATCACAATTGCCTTCGTGCGTATCGTGCAGGAATTGGGACAGGCTTATGAGCAGAATGTGGTGAACCTCAATGAAGTCAATCGTCCCTTGCCCGGTGATGTGCCTATGCCGGAAGAACTCAAGAAAAAAGTTCTCAAGTTACGCCTGGAAGGTCCTCTTTTCTTTGGTGTCTCAGATACGATCTACCGCGCCTCTTCTGCATTAGTTGATTACAAATATCTGATAATCCGGATGGCCCGTGTCCCGATGGTGGATATGTCGGGGGCTTATTTACTCGATGATATTGTTGAAAAGGCCCATCAGCAGGGAGCGATCGTGTTCTTCACAGGCTTGAAACCACAGGTGGAACGTACGTTGGAACGATTGCGCATTTTTGAAAATGTGGCTGATGGAAATTGCCTCGAAACGTTTAATGACGCAATTCTCCGAATTCAGGAAATCGAGGGGACATTATCAGCTCAACAGACGGAATGTGAAACAAGGCTGAGCCAGGTTTAAGACGTATGTAGAGCATCTCGTAGGAAAAAATGCTCTTCTCAACGAGCAATTTTTCTGAATTCCCCAAAAAATTTCGATCTTAAATCGACCTGATCTTTGATGTCAAATCACAAGCTGCATTCACAATCGATACAATCAGACTCTTGTTCTCATTGCTGAGGCAAGAGTCTGAAATGACTGATCTCTCAATACTATTGATTTCAAGCTGTTACGAAGTGGGATGAGGTGGTCAATGCCTGTTATAGCAATTTGTATTTTGGGTACAATTTGAGATCTGCGTTGCGTTTCTGACTTAATAACACTTCTGAATTGCTGTTTGATGCAGATTCAAAATTGCGCCAATGCATAAAATTGGCGCCAGTGATGTTGAGCTGTAACGGTTATAACAATCAGTGACAGATTGCTAATTAAGTGATTTGCGCTAACTATGTTTTTGTGAGTAAATTAGGCCTTGTTTTACAGTGTTAAGCAAGACTCATGCACTTTAATCGATCCCTGAAGTTTCAGGGTTTTTTCAAAACTTTTTTATTGTGTTTGGGATACCTCTCTGGCAAAGTGATATCTATCACAAACAATATGTAACTGACTTCATGACAGTGTTTGACGTATTTTCATTTTCCCTGCATGAACTTTTTAAGATTCACAACTTTTGCCATAGCGACTAAAAACATGCTTTCTATTTCAAAAGACATCTTGCCGCAGACGTTTCTGAGCTACATTGCTTTCCGAATTGCATTCATGGATACGCTGGAGCGAATTGCTCTGGCAAAGCAAGTGGGAGATGATCCGTTTGAATCCTTTGGTTATCTTACGGAAGTACCCTTTCTGCGAAGCGTTCCTCCGCATGTTCAATTGGATTTGTTATCCGTAACCTGGGCCAAGCATCTTTCCAATGAACGCGTTGAAGGTGATCTCGTTGATGAGAGTGTGGTCTACGCTGTATGTGAATCAGCAGCTCGGATTATAGATGAGCAACCAGAGGAAGCACGCCGTTACCTTGAAGGCGGACCGTTGGATGTGCATATTGCCATTGATCATTTTCTGTCTTCAGAAGTTCGTAATTTACATTTGAATTTATCGAATGAAGGTGACTTTTTACTAATTAGTCAATTTCAGGATATGCCTCCCGAAGAAGCGACACCCATGAAAGAAGAATTCGGGATTGAGGAAGAGGCAATTGAGCCGATGTTTGACGTACTCATGCAATGGTATATGTCGGTTGATTTCATGCCGAACCTGGAAGGATTATTACAAGAGCGGGAAGTTGCCAAAGCGATCACGATTGTAGGTTTGAAACAGCAACCGTTGTGCTGAGCGGTTGATGTGAGTCAGAGGGGGATCAGGAACGGTTGTTTTCATCCGTTCCTGTTTTTTTTCGTCTTTGCTTGAAAACTTCAAGCCGTTTACGAATTGTGGCTTCAAACCCTCTTTCGACCGGGCGGTAGTACTCTTTTTCGACCCCCAGATAATCCTGATCGACCCAGCCTTGTTCGGAATCATGCGCATACTGATATCCTTCGCCATGCCCTAATTGCTTGGCGCCTGAGTAGTGGCTGTCTTTCAAATAGATGGGAACAGGGATTAATGCTTTGTTTTTTACATCATGAATGGCTTCATCAATGGCAACATATGAGGCATTTGATTTCGGTGCAGTTGCGATGTAAGTAACTGCCTGTGAGAGTAAAATGCGACCTTCGGGCATTCCGATCTTTTCGATTGCTTCAAAGGCAGATGTAGCCAGAATCAGTGCGGTTGGGTCGGCATTACCGACATCCTCGGCTGCCGCAATAACGATACGGCGCGCAAGAAACCGCGGGTCTTCTCCCGCTTCAATCATACGCGCTAACCAGTATAAGGCGGCATCCGGGTCACTGCCTCTCATGCTTTTGATCAACGCACTGGCAGAATCATAGTGTGCATCTCCGTCCTGATCATATTGAACGGCCTTTTTTTGAATCGATTCCTGAGCGACCTCCAAATCGAACACTCTTTCGCTTCCAGTGATCGAAAGCACTCCAATTTCCAGTGCATTCAGAGACCGTCGCGCATCACCATCGCAGACTTCAATTAGAAAATCCAACGCTTCGGGATCAACTGTCACCTTGTATCGGGCCAGTCCCCGTTTTTCATCGTTTAGAGCGCGTTTCATTAACTGTCGCACATCATCAGAAGTCAAAGGTTGAAACTCAAAGATCTGACTGCGGCTGATTAAAGCAGAAACGAGCGAAAAAAATGGATTCGATGTCGTCGCACCGATTAAAGAAACGATACCCGTTTCCACATCAGGCAACAGGACATCCTGTTGGACTTTACTAAAGTGATGCAACTCATCGATGAACAAAATAGTTTGCTTTCCACCTGTTGCCAGTTCGTCGCGTGCGCGATCCAGCGCGGCACGAACTTCCTTAATTCCAGCAGAGGCGGCGTTCAACGCTTCAAAACGGCGGTGAGATTGCTGAGCGATTAACTCGGCCAGAGAGGTTTTGCCAGTTCCCGGAGCACCATAAAAGATAAGCGAACCGATGCGGTCTGCGGCCAGAATTCTTCGCAGGAGCTTGCCTTCACCGAGGAAATGCTGTTGGCCGGCGAATTCTTCCAGCGATTGGGGACGCATGCGGGCAGCCAACGGTTTCGCTTTTTCCAGATTGCCGGCTTCCTGTTGGTCGAACAAGCCCATAAAAAAACCTCCGCCAAGTGATTCAGACGCGGGTATATTAGAACCCGTGATTGCAAAGTGGGAACCTGATAATCCGGGTTGTGTTTCCCGGGTATACCGGGTTTACACGCAGCCGAATTTCGGGGGTTCCCAGTTTAGTGTTTGTAGGGTCAACTCACGATTTTGAATCAACATGACAGAGGTGTATTCCTCTTATTTGTTGTTTTCTTATTTTATCCAGCATCGATATTCAAAACAAGGAGGCGATTCTATAATTATTTTTTCAATTATACAATCGATCCCTTATCCCTCATGTTTCTTAGCGGTTCCTTTCTTTTTTTGTTTTTGCTGAAAAAGAAATTCGACCAGATCCCGTAAGTCGTCCTTACTGAGTTGTTTGACAATCTCATCCGGCATTGCCGATTTCCCTGCGACCCGCTCATCGATGTCATCTTTGTTCACGCGACTGATTGTGCCTTTCGCGTCCATGAGTACAATTTCTTTGTCCGTCTCCTTACGAATAATACCAACGATTACTTTGCCATCTAACATCGCGAGGACCGCAGTTTCAAATCCTTTTGCAATTGCTTTATTCGGGGCTACAATTGCCTCCAGCAGATATCTTCGGTCTTTATCGATTCCAATCGAAGATAAATCAGGGCCGACTTCTCCTCCATTGTCATTAATCTTATGACAGCGTCGGCATGAAGTATCACTGCGGCCATAAAAAATCTCATGTCCGCGTGCTGCGTTTCCACCTGACAGTGTCTCAACATATCCGGAAATCGCATCACCCTTCGGCCGATTTGCTTCGAATTCGGCTCGCAATTGCTTTAGCTCAGTCGACTGCTTCTCCTCAGCCGCTTTCAAGAGATCTAATTGAATTTCAGAGGGAACTTCCTGTTTGACGAGTCGTTGCATCCAACCCACCAAAATCTCAGTGGCAGCAGGTGAATCCATTGTCGCCAGCGTCTGTATCGCTCCTTGCTTTTCCCTGGTTTGTCCTTTCTTGATCGCTTGTTCCAGCACGGTAAGGGCTTCTTCAGGACGATGTTGAGCCAAAACGTTTCTGCCGCTCACGCGCAACTGAGGTTTGGCAGCTTTGATTGCCGTTTTCGCGACGTCGGTAATTTTCGAATAGTCGAGTTTATTAAGTGCGACTAAAGAGGCTACACGCACTTCAACGGGACGCTTCTTATCAAGAACCATCTCTGCTAACAGGGGGGCTGCTGCTTTGATGCCATAGTTTGCTGCCAGTCCGGTACTTGCTGTTTTAATTTTTTCTGAGCTTTGAAATAGATCGGGAACAATCATACCGATAATCCCAGCCAGTTCGATCTGCTTTCGTTGCTCAAGTGGTTGCCAGCGTCCCAGCACACGATCTAAGGGTGAAGGTTCATTCCATTGATTCAATTCTTCAATTGCCTCCAGTCGCAATGGTTCGGTCATATTATTATCAGCAGCAATTTTCGCCACTTGAAGTGCGCTGTCCTTAGTACCCAACCGGAAGTTTGCATTCATCACTCGTCGCAGCAAGGCGTCGGACATATCAGAACGAATTGAAACAGCCGCCAGATCAGAGAGGGCTGAGGGGATCGGTTCATCATTAATCGCGCGGGCTGCTTCGAGTACGACCAGCGGATCAGTGTCTTGTAAAAACAGACTCACTTCTTTCCGTTGCAGACGTCTGAGTGCTACAACGGCTGCCAGCCGGACTGCTGCCGACTCATTTTTTGTAGCGGCAATTAATGAATCTGCATCGTCAATGCGTGATAATGCTAGAATCGCTGTGTGCCTAAGCATCGGGTCGGAGTTGTTATTTGTCTTGAGCATTTCGAACAGGGCTGGAATTGCCGCTTCTGTTTGAAGATTTCCCAATGCAACGGCCGCAAAATATTGGACTCGGGCATTCGAGTCTGATAACGACGTCATGAGCGCAGGAGCAGCAGCCCCCCAGTCTGCTTCACCTGTTACTTTGGCTGTTTGCGCGCGTACTTCACTATCGGAATCATGAAGTAGACTTTGGATGCCTGAGACAGCAGATCCCGTTTTGCGACCGAGTTGTCCGATGCCCCAGATGGCATGGAGCCGCGCTAACTGGTGCGATGAGTTCAATGCGACATTTTGCAAGGCATCAAGTGCACTTCGATCGACGAGAGCAAATTGAGCTTCGGTGCGGATCCTCTGATCTGGGTGTTCCAATAGTTTGACCAGGTCTGTTACAGACCGCTCCGAGAAACCGACTTTCATGATCTCTGCGGTATGTGCTGTCGCAGCATCTTGAGCGTGTTTGGTATCCGTAAAGCGATAGATACGGCCTTTACCCAATCCATTCCAGCCGTTGACCCAGTCGCTGATATACAGACTGCCGTCATAGCCGAAATCGACGTCAGTGGCCAGAATCGACCAGATGAATTCATGCGAATCAGTCAATTCAAATGAAGCCCCCTTGGGCTTAACGCCAAAGGAATGAATACCACTACGGGATGGAGTGCCTCGGAAGTCTGCCAGAAAGAAATGATTTTTATAACGATCGGAAAGTCCCACACCCGGATAATGAACCAGTCCAGAAGGACCATCAGACAGATTAATAATGGGCGGCACCATATAAGCAGGTTGCCCCTCATGCGCGGGATGCCAGATCTTCTCTCGGTTAAACGGTCCACGATCGCTAAGGTACTGATAATACATCCGCCAGCCTGTATCGCCCCCTTCGACAACATAGACCCAGCGTGCTTGATCTCCACTGTCTGAATTATTATCACCTGTGAAGAGATTACCGTAATCGTCAAATGCAAGTTCCTGTGGATTTCGCAAGCCGTAGGCGAATTCTTCCAGTTCGCTGCCATCCAGATTACAACGGAAGACGGCTCCCGTATCTGGTCGAAACAGATGTTTCCCTTCTTTGGTTTTGATGTTATATCCGCGATCACCAATACTGAAATAGAGTCGGCCATCGGGGCCCATCTTCAACCCATGCGAATCGTGACCGCGAAAGGCAACTCGTACGCCATAACCACTACTCAGCTTTTCCCGTAAGCTCGCTTTGCCTTCGTTGGCTGTGTCACTCAGTTTCCAGAGATGGGGGATACAGGTGTAATATACGTTTCCACCTCGAGCGAGTACACCGGCTCCTGTGCCGTCCAAAATTCCGTTGAAACCATCAGCAAAAACACTGGCATAGTCCGCTTTTCCGTCGTGGTTTCGATCTTCCAGCAAGCGGATACGGTCATGTTCCAGGCCATATTGATTGACTTCTTCTTTGAGATGTTTCTGAAACATTTTCAGTCGTTGTTCGACTGTCTCAAGAGCCAGGTCATCGTGCAGCCAGGTCATATGGCCGCGATTGTCCTCGACTCCTTTTCCTTGACGAAATGTCTCGGCAACGTAAAAACGTCCTTGTTCATCAATACAGAACGCTACTGGATTCGCCAATAATGGTTCTGCTGCAAACAGGCTGACGCTCATTCCTTCCGGAACTCGGAAACCTTGAATGGCCTGTTCACCTTCCTGAGATGCTTCAGCGATTGCAGGAGTGTACGGTGTTTCGCTATGAACCGTTCGAGGAGCAATTAACAATAACAAACTAGTACAAACTGAACACAAATAGTGTGAATTTGAGAGAAACAATTTCAGACAACGGGCAGGAAACAAAGTGATACTCCTCGGTGAGAATTTGATGGGACAAAAACCGTTTTTTGAATGGGAATTTATCATATCTTAACGCTCTCATTAAGCAGTTCCCACCCTGGAATTCTCCTAAATTGCCTGATCAATACAGATTTGAATTTAATCGATATTTTTTCCAAGCACTCGGAGTACAAGTCATTATAAACTAGTTTGTGAGTTAGAATCTGAGTAACATGAAGGCAATAAGTAAGACATCAATTAAAGAGCAAACTGTTCATTAAGTTTGCTAAGAAAGCTGCGTGAACTTATAGTATCAGCGGCGCATTAGAATCGAGTCGTTCAATGAAAAATGTAGTCAGCCTCATTCTCGGGGGCGGCAAGGGCACACGTTTGTTTCCACTTACGCAACTTCGCTCAAAACCAGCCGTGCCACTGGCTGGAAAATATCGTTTAATTGATATCCCGATCTCGAATTGTATCAATAGTGAATTAAGCCGCATTTATCTGATAACCCAATTTAATTCTGTCAGCCTGCATCGTCATATTCGGCAAACTTATAAGTTTGATTCGTTTGGTGGCGGATTTGTGGAAATCCTGGCAGCACAGCAGACGATGTCAGGGACTGACTGGTATCAGGGAACCGCCGATGCCGTTCGCAAAAATATCCGCGTCATTGAACAATCGGGTATCGACTACGTTTTGATTCTCTCCGGTGACCAGCTTTATCGGATGGATTATCAGAAAATGCTGCAAACACATATCGATTCAAAAGCCGATGTCACGATTGCAACGGTACCGCTTTCCAGCGAACAGGCTTCCGCTTTCGGGATCATGCGCGTCAATGATGAGGGACGCGTGGAAGGTTTCCTGGAAAAACCACAAACGGAAGAGGAACTTGAACTGGTACGTACCTCTCCGGCCTGGATTGATCAGCAGGGCATCGAAAGTAAAGGCCGCGATTGTCTGGCCAGTATGGGCATCTATCTATTCAATCGCGATTTACTGGTCGATCTATTGAAGAAGTCGACTTATGAAGACTTCGGTAAAGAAATCTTTCCGATGTCGATTCGTACGCATCAGGTCCATGCGCATTTGTTCGATGGCTATTGGGAAGATATTGGGACGATCCGTTCTTTTTACGAAGCAAATCTGGCGTTGGCGAACCCCAATCCACCTTTTGATTTTGTGGTAGAGAAAGCCCCCATCTATTCCCGACCGCGTTTTCTGCCACCGACGCGCTGTGAAGGGGTCACAATTAATCGCAGCCTGATAGCGGATGGATGTGAGATCGATGAAGGAACCGTAATCGAAAATAGTGTCATTGGTCTCCGCTGTCGCATTGGCAAGAATGTGACGATCCGCAATTCAGTAGTGATGGGAGCGGATTTCTATCAGGATCAATTAAAAGACAATATAGAAAACGAAAACTTACCCCCCTTTGGTATTGATGAGGGCGCGTTCATCGACGGTGCTATCGTCGATAAAAACTGTCGTGTCGGCAAAAACGTCCGCATTGAACTCAACGGCCACACCGAACAGGATTTCGACCACACTGATGTCCTGATCCGAGATGGGATCATCGTAGTTCCTAAGGGGACTGTCCTTCCTGATAATTGGGAACTCTGATATTCAAAGTTTCTCAGCTATTTATTTCAAGTATTGCCAATCCAGAGCGCAAGTGCCTCTGCAAATCAATTTACCAGATTCTATACGTATGTTGCGGATTGTTTATAGAGAAGTCATGCCTAGACTGCATCTGAATATATAAATACGCACAATGTCGAATATGTTTGTAAAGTAAAATAGAATCAGCTAAATTGATGATGCGCTCAATCGTCTAAGATGTTTACTAAATACAAGTTTGTTTAAGGCGTCGCCGAAGGGTGGTTGTCAGCTTTCATGTATTGCAGTGAACCGTCAAACGTTGAGTAGCCTGGAGTATGAATGAAATCGTATTCAGAATTCATGTGGCAAGCAGCAGGATTTGTGACCAGTGCATCACTGCTTTTTGTAGTTGGCTGCACACAAGAAGTGTCGTCCAAGCCTTCCGCTCCTGCTACTGTTAAAGTGACCGTAGCGAAACCGCTTGTGATGCCTATTGTTGAATGGGACGAATACACGGGGCGGCTGGATGCCATTGATTCCGTTGAAGTGCGTGCCAGAGTCAGTGGGTATCTTGAGTCAACACATTTTGATGAAGGGCAAATGGTACAGAGTGGTGACCTGCTGGCAATAATTGACCAGCGCCCATTCAAAGCGGAACATAACGCAGCCAAAGCGCGACTGGAAGAAGCGACCGCTAGACTCGCGGAGGCGAACTCGCTTTACAAGCAGGCGATTGCCGAAAAGTCTGACGTGAATGCACAATTGACCCTGGCTGATCGTCGGCTGGATCGTGTAAAGCGCTTATTTGCGAGAAAGGCCGTCACAAAAGAAGAAATCGATGTGACGGAAAGTGAACAGTTACAGGCGACCGCAGCCATCGAAGCAGCTAACGCAAAAATTGAATCTGCCAAAGCTGGGATCGCAACAGCTCAGGCTGCAATTGAGACCGCGAAAGCCAATATCGAGTCGGCTGTGCTCAATCTGAAATACACACAAATCCGCGCTCCAATTACGGGCCGCATCAGTCGACGTTATGTGACTGAAGGAAATCTGATCAGTGGAGGGACAAGCCTTTCAACATTGATCACCACGATCGTTTCACTCAAACCCATTCATTGTTACTTTGATGCGAATGAGCATGATTTTTTGAAATATGTGCGATTAGCGCGTGAAGGGAAACGTGCCAGTTCCCGCGATGTCAAAAACCCGGTTTATGTTGCCCTCATCGACGAGCAGGGTTATCCGCACAATGGGCATATGGATTTTGTTGACAACCGGATTGATGTCAATACGGGAACGATGCGAGGCCGCGCGATCCTCGCCAATGAAGATGAATTGTTAACACCGGGGCTCTTTGTAAAACTCCGGTTACCGGGCAGTGGTCGTTACGACGCAGTCTTGATTCCCGACAGCGCCATCGGCAGCGACCAATCTGAAAAGTTTGTGTATGTGATTGATAAGCAAGGGGTGGTTAATAGACGGGTCATTACCACCGGTCCCATCTCACACGGCTTGCGAATCATTCGTTCTGGTCTCGATGGTTCAGAAGAAATTGTGACACGTGGCTTGCAACGGGTTTACCCTGGAATCACCGTTGAGACCTCGAATGAAACCATCGAACCAGTTGCCAGTGACTTACCAGATAATTATGTGCCAGTACCAAAAGAAAAGTGGCTTTCACGCACGATGGCAAAAATACCAAAAGGAATTGAAGCCAACGCAGAGCGGTATCGCCTGCCTCAATCCAGAACGAACACCAAAGCAGAGAAGGAGTGAGATCCATGAAGTTCTCTCACTTCTTTATTAACCGTCCCATCTTTGCGTCTGTACTATCAATTATTATTGTACTGGTTGGCTTTCTGGCTTACTTTCAGTTACCCGTTGGTCAGTATCCGGAAGTGGCACTGCCGACGGTTGTCGTGCGTGCGAGTTATCCGGGAGCGACACCAGAAGTGATTTCCAAAACGGTGGCAACGCCGTTAGAGCAGGAGATCAATGGTGTTGAGGGAATGCTCTACATGGAGTCCGAAGCGACTTCAGACGGTGCGCTGCAGATCACAATCACCTTTGGGATTGATATGGACGTCGATCAGGCACAGGTCTTGGTGCAAAACCGCGTCGCGATTGCAGAGCCCAGGCTCCCGCCAGAAGTCAGGCAGATTGGCGTGACAACACGCAAAGATTCACCAGATCTGTTACTGGTGATTCATTTATATTCGCCAGATGATTCGCGCGATCAGCTTTATATTGGTAACTATGCTTATTTGCAGTTGCGTGATGTGATCTCGCGTATTGGTGGTGTTGGAAACGTGCAGCTGTTTGGCGCCAGCGAATACTCCATGCGTATCTGGTTGGATATTGAACGGTTGGCAGCATTAGAGCTCACTCCGGGTGAAGTCGTGAATGCACTTCGCGAACAAAATATTCAGGTGGCGGCGGGAGTCATTGGCCAGCAACCGCTGGATACGCTGAAGGGCGCTTTCCAGGTGAACGTCAATACGCAAGGTCGTCTTCGTGAAGCAGAAGAGTTTGGCGAGATCATCGTCAAGACGGGTGACAATGGTCGACTGGTGAGGTTGAGCGATGTTGCGCAGATTGAGTTGGGAGCAACTGATTATTCTGTCCGTAGCTACATGGGTGAGAAAAAAGCCGTAGCGATGGTCATTTCACAACGTCCTGGTTCTAATGCGATTGAGACGACACGCAGTGTACTCGATACCGTAGAAGGTTTATCAGAACGCTTTCCTCCCGGCCTGGAATATCAGGCGATTTATAATCCAACCGCGTTTGTTGAAGAATCAATTGCCGAAGTATTCAATACCCTCTGGATAGCAGGTTTACTGGTGATTCTGACCGTGTTTCTCTTCCTGCAAAACTGGCGTTCGACGATCGTTCCCGTTGTTGCGATACCGATTTCATTGATTGGAACCTTTGCGGTGATGCAGGGGATCGGTTTCAGTCTCAATAATTTATCTCTCTTTGGGTTGGTCCTGGCGATTGGAATTGTGGTCGATGATGCAATTGTCGTTGTCGAGAATGTAGAACGACTGATCAAAGAAGGACTCTCTCCAAAAGAAGCCACTACCAAAGCAATGGATGAAGTCGGCTCCGCGCTGATTGCAACAACCCTGGTGCTCATCGCCGTGTTCGTGCCGACTGCATTTATTCCTGGAATCAGCGGGCAATTCTATCGCCAATTCGCAATCACGATTGCCGTCTCAACTGCCATTTCGACTTTTGTCTCGCTCACACTGAGCCCAGCTTTATGTGCTTTATTACTCAGGCCGCAGGATGCAAAGAAAAACTGGTTTGGTCGGCTCCTTGAACGGCTCCTGGGTTGGTTCTTCCATCTGTTCAACAAGTCGTTTGACAAGACAAGCGAAATCTACTCGCGTGTGATCTCGCGTGTTTTGCATATGAGCTTTGTTGTGTTACTCATGTATGCAGGTTTATTGGGGCTGACCTACTTCGGGTTTACTCAGGTACCCACCGGGTTTATTCCGCAGCAAGATCAAGGCTATGTGATCATTGCAATTGATTTGCCTGACGGCGCCTCGCTAGATCGAACCGATCAAGTGACACGCGATGTCGTTGCGGCCGCGCTTGATACTCCCGGCATTGAAAACGCGGTCTCCTTTGCAGGATTTTCAGGAGCAACGCGTACGAATAGTTCCAACTCGGCGGCAATTTTTCCGGTTCTGAGCGACGCCCGCGAGCGTGCAGAACAAGGGTTGAGCCTGGATGTTGTTCTATCTGAACTCCGGAAGCGTATGGCGGGGATTGAAGATGCGATGGTCTTCGTAATCCCACCTCCTCCGGTTCAGGGAATTGGAACGGGCGGCGGTTTTAAAATGCAGATTCAAGATCGGTCTGGGGCTGGGCTGCTTGCACTCAATGAAGTGACGGGGCAGATCGCCGCTAAGGCGAACCAAGAGCCGGGTCTGGTTCAGGTGTTTTCCAATTTCAGGGTAGCAACGCCTCAAGTTTATGCGGATGTTGATCGTACGAAAGTACGAATGCTGGATGTCCCCATTAATAATGTCTTTGATGCTTTGCAAATTTATCTTGGTTCGTCTTACGTCAATGACTTCAACTATCTGGGACGAACCTATCGGGTGACCGCACAAGCAGAATCAGAGTTTCGTGATGAGCGACATGATATTGAGCGTCTCAGTACGCGCAGCAATAATGGTGCAATCGTTCCTTTGGGGTCGCTGGTTACGATCCGTGAGACGACAGCGCCGTCGCGGGTTGTGCGTTACAATCTCTATCCAGCTGCGGATATCAATGGTTCTACACTCCCGGGCTATAGCTCCGGGCAGGCACTCGCAGCGATGGAACGCATCGCCGATGAAACTCTCCCGCCCGGTTTTGGATTTGAGTGGACTGATCTTGCTTATCAACAAAAAGCAGCAGGCAACACGGCACTTTTTATTTTTCCACTTTGTGTACTATTTGTCTTTTTAGCGCTTTCTGCGCAATATGAAAGCTGGTTATTACCCCTTGCAGTCATTCTGATTGTGCCAATGTGCCTGCTATTCGCGATTTTTGGCGTCTGGCTGCGAGGGATGGACAACAACATCCTCACCCAGATCGGATTTGTCGTACTGGTGGGGCTTGCCTGTAAAAATGCCATTTTGATCGTCGAGTTTGCCAAAGCGGAAGAAGACAAAGGGAAAGACCGCTTCGCAGCCGCGGTGGAGGCCTGTCGTTTGCGTCTGCGACCGATCATGATGACCGCCTTCTCTTTCATTTTAGGAGTCATTCCACTATTGATTGCAACTGGAGCGGGAGCCGAAATGCGCCAAGCGCTCGGCACCGCTGTCTTTAGTGGGATGCTTGGCGTCACGGTCTTCGGGTTGTTTCTCACGCCCGTGTTCTACGTCGTACTACGCAAACTGGCAAAGCAGCGTGTTCCCGCTGGTGAAGCTGGTAGTGCCATACTGGAATCACAGTTAGTAGAAGAGCTGGCATCCGCGACACAGGCAGTCGAACCGGAAGCGAAAACGACACCTCCCGATTCTGATGCTGGCTCTGATTCCAAATAAGATCTTTCAGTGATGATCTTATAAATCGATTTTGAGTCAATACGACTAATAGAATTTGTCGAAAAACAAGCTCAAGAGTGTCTGCATAGTTCACTCTTGAGCACAATGTTTTACGAGATATTTGTTTGAGATCTACTTGTTAGAAGGCCATCCGTTTGCCTATTTGCTCTCGACTTCTATCACAGTGATGTCGTCGAGAATCGCTGTGCCACCCGCATTACCCTGGGCGGGAATACCTGCACGCAATCGGAATTTTGCTGTTCCTGCAGGAACGGTTACCATCGTCTCAACTGACTGCCATTCTTTTATGTCCTGCTGAAGTTTTCGTTCGGGTGTTCGTGCAAAACCAAGATATTTTTTCCCTGTTTGATCAATACACTGCACAGCCACCATGGGCATCGTTTCTAAACCACGCGTTTGTACGCGAGCAGATACTTTGTATGTTTTACCACTTTCAATACCCGGGACGTCTTGAAATGCATTATACGCAACTCGTTGATCGGGGTGGTCACTGGAAACTGTGATCGCAAGCGCCTTGGAATTCTCATCACCTGGTACGGTGGTGACCTTATATTCAACTAGATCAGACTGACCGGGAAGCGAAGTATATCCCCAGCCAACGGGTAGTCTGGTGCGCTCACTAATGTCTTCAAATCCCGAATTGTTGACATTGGTTGTGGAAGCCGCAGCAACCGTGCTGCATAACAAAGCAAGTAACAGTTTCATCTATTGATCCTCCATGACTAGAATTGAAAAATGAGCAAATTCTCTCTGCTCAACGGATCAGCAGAATAGCAAAGTGTATGCCAAAGAGACGATAAGTGAATTTAGGGGAGAAATGCAAACTGGCAAGCTGATTTGCAACGAACCTATGATTAGAATTACATCTACTCTGGCAGAATTTACAAGCACCAGATCTTTGTAAAAGGATCAAGATCGCAATGAAGCCTTGAATCCAAATTCAGCCTGAATCCCTTCGTATATAAGCATTAAGTTCTCGATTCGAGGTTGAGGATTGATTACGATAAAAGTTCACAAACACTTTTATGAGAGGTGAGCAATGTCTGAACTAAGTTGTGGTTTTATTATGAGTTGGGGGCGATTTCTCTGCGTTGGTTTTGTGCTCAGCTCGATTACGGCGTGTGATAACACTCAGTCGACTCAGACTGAGACATCACAAGCTGAGCCAGCACAGACTGAGTACGAAATTCAAGAGATTGTTCCACAATCTTTCGTCTCATTCTCTGGGAAGTCGAACGTCAGCGATTCCAAATACTTTGATGAGACGAAAGCGATCACTTTGTTTGCTTTTGATGACGTCTCAATTCCTTTTATGCAAAACCTCAAGCTCGAAATGCGATCGCCGCAGCGGCACCCAGCGAACCCGGTACTGCGTCGTGGTCCGCCAGGAACTCCCGATTCGTGGGCCGTACAGTTTTACGGCTCAGTCATTCGAGAGATTGACAAGTACCGCATGTGGTATGTGGCAGCCGGCGATGATCGGCTTGATCGAAGTGTACCGCGTTCCTCACCATGGCGTGTGGCATATGCGGAAAGTCAGGACGGTGTGCATTGGACCAAGCCGAATTTGGGACTGGTGGAATATAATGGCAATCGCAATAACAATCTGGTGTTGATGGACCCCCGGCTGGGAACTGTGAATGTCAAAGTGCTGTTCGAGCCAGATGACCCCAATCCAGGTCGACGATACAAGCTGGGGGCACATGTCTGGTTTCCCAAGCACGATGTGCGGTTGGGGACGTTTGCCCCTTATGCAAGTGCAGATGGCCTGCGGTGGAAATTACTGATTGAAACAAAGCCTGTTGGTGCAGAGCTACCACAGAAAGACATGGTCTTACCGGCGTTACATTTCGAACCGGTGGGCGGGCTCTATAAGTGCGATGGCTTGTACTATCTCAACGGTCAGAACGCGATTGTGGCGTCGCGTCCCTATCATGGCCGAGTGGTCAGACAATTCATCTCACCCGACTTCGTGAACTGGTCCCATGCCAGCACGGTGGGCTTTGTGCGTACGGCGCAGCACAAACTGCTGGGGCCAGGAAAGAGTCGTGAGGGTGAGCAAAATCACGAAGGTGTGAGTGTGTGGAATCGTGGGAATGTACTCGTTGGTATCTCAGGCATCTGGCACGGTGCAAAAGAATGGGAAAATGTCACCGTCGACTTAGGATTTGTAGTCAGTAACGATGGTGTTCAATTCCGACAACCAGCCCACGAATGGGTGTTTCTGAAGAGAGGTCAAGATGGAGCGTGGGACCAAGGCGGTCTGCTTCAGGGACAGGGTTTCGAAAACATTGGCGACCAGACTTTCATTTATTACGGCGCCTGGGATCCACGAAACTGGCAAGGTTCACCACCACGAGGTGGAGTCGGCATCGCCACGCTCCCACGTGACCGCTTTGCGGATCTGAAAGTCGATGAAACCACTAAGGGCAACGGTAACTACCAGCTACCAAAGATCAAAAGCGAGTTCATCACCACCGCCGTGAATTTGAAAGGGGAAGGGGCACATCGCTTTTATGTCAACGCCGATGGATTGAGCGAGGCGGCCCAGCTCAAAATCGAACTCTTGAACGACAACACGATTCCCCTGGCAAAGTTCTCAGGTGAGAACGCAGCAACCATAAACAAGAGTGGCTTCCAGATCCCCATCACATGGAACGGTAAGCAGGAGATCAAAGATTTGCCAGATCGTATACGTATGAAAGTGACTTTTGAAGGAGAGAAGAAAACCGATATTTGTTTCAGTGCACTCTATGTGAAATGAGGTACGATTTGAAGAAGGTAGCTTTGAAGGGTTATCTGTTTGAATAATTCGTTGCGATTTCTGGATCTCTGTTCCATTCAGACGGGTTATCTGGATTGTGGTTTGATAACATTTTCAATTAGTTATTTCCAGAATCATTATTTTAGGATTCTGACAGAATGTGGAATCTGCTGATTTTTATTTGATTTACAGGTCATTTACCTGTCTACCTCACTCAGCTTGAAGTTTCAATTATTGAAGTATAGCGTAGGGAAATGGGTAAGCTAATTTGATTCTACATATTTGCTTCCTTGGGCCTTTGAAATCGTTTTTGCTTCTACTTTCTACAATATAACTAAGTCAACGATTTTGTGGTCCATTCCTTCAAAGTATCTTGTCAGTTCAACAAATTAAGAAAAAGAATCGTCATTATGAATGAGAGTTCTTCTACGCTGATTTCCTGGAATGAACCCTGGTTTTTTCTGGTTAGGAGCCGAGGAGGATGGGATTGGTGTAAGCGAATATTTATTGTGATAGTTTTTGCAATAGTGATGATTCTCTTGGCTTTTTTCAAAGGGTGGGTGGCTCAAGGGCTCATTGAAGTAATTACGCTAAGTATTGCTGTCGGTATTATTGCGGCACTCTCACTTGACGTTGATAATATTCAGCGAAATGTAAACATCAAAGAAGAACGCATTATCCTGAAAAGAGCTGTCGGGTGGGGATGGGCGGGACTTATTCCACTTAATATTGATCTGGATCTGATCGAGCAAATTCAACTGAAGAGACCAGACGAATGGGGCAAATCTTATGCTGGGATGGTCATCTTTATCGAGGGGCACATTTTATTATATGGAATTCCGAAAGCAGTGTCTCTCCAGAATTTAGCAGATATTCTACACCGTCTTGGGGTTTCTGTTGAACTAATAGACTAGATTCTAATCAATATCGAATTGTGATGCACTTTACATTAACAATTAAAATTACACACTGTTTTGTCATGGATGAAAATGGAAAATAACCAAAGGAGAAAAATTTCTATTCAGAGTCTTTTTGACTTCACCTGTTGCAATATCTGAGCCGTCTCTGGATACTGGATAGATCTGCCTCATTTTTAATAACCAAAATGGTCTTCGTTGATTTATCCCGATTGATTTTCAATAGACAGGAACCTGGATTATGAAGAAGTGTTCGATTTATATTGCCGCGACTGTTTTGATTTGTATGACGCTACCGGCGTTTGCGGCCGAGAAGGTGGCTCCGGTGCGGATGGGCAGTGGGATCATGACGTTTGACACCGTGCCTGGTTGGGGCTTTGATGAAGAAGGTCGCTCAGTTCTAGGGCCGACACACGGTGGTGTGGTTATCGATAAAGCAGGGAATATCTACACCAGTGCCAGGATTGGCGTGATTGTGTTCTCGCCGGATGGGAAAGTGGTTCGTCGTTTCCTGGGGGACGAATATTCCAATATCCACGACATGGAAATCCGTGATGAAGCGGACGGCGAATTTATCTATGGGGCACGAAATGCGAACGCCGAGGGGATCAAGTTCAATGCCGAGACTGGAGAGATTGTGTTGAAGCTCCCGTTTCCTAAAGAATCGGGACTGAATTTGAAGAAGTTCAATCCGACGGCGATTACGGTTGCTCCCAACGGGGATATCATCCTGGCGGACGGCTACGCTAGTAATCACATTTTCAAGTTCGACAAGAACGGGAAATACCTCAAGCACTTTGGCAAGAAAGGGAATGGCTTGAAGGAGTTCAACACCGCCCATGGCATGACACTGGATACGCGATATAATCCCCCGCGACTCTTGATTTGCGACCGAAACCACAAACCCAAGGGCCGTTTATTGCACTACGACCTCGATGGAAACTTCATGGATGTTGTGATCACCGGTCTGGGAATGCCAACTTCCGCATCTATCCAGGGAGAATTTGTTTCGGTGCCCGATTTGCATGGGCGACTTGTCATTCTCGATAAGAGCAATACGATTATGGCGGTTCTTGGACATAACTCAGATCCTAAAACCAGAGTGAACTTCAATGTGCCTCAAGACAAGTGGCGCGAAGGCATTTTCAGTGGCACACACGGTTCGTACTGGGACAAAGATGGGAACTTGTATGTCCAAGACTGGAACGTATCAGGGCGTTTGATGAAGTTAGTACGGGTGAAGTAAGTCAACTCTCATTCCATTTATAGAAATGATGCGCATTGGTCTTTATCGGCCAATGCGTTTTTTCTTTGAGGAATGAGCAATTGATCAGAAGCATTTTGATTTTAGATCCAGAGCACAATCGCGTGTGGTTATCAAGCTGGAAGTTCTGAAGGTAAGATCTCTACTACTATCACTCTTACAGGTTGCCAAATAGAAACCAGTTCCTACAATGATTGAACATTCAAAAACGACTCTTGCGCCAAACTGGCGCGAATTTACAGCCACGCAGAAACAAGGGAATTCGATATGAGCTATGATGTTCGTGATAAGACCGTTCTCGTGACAGGGGCGAACCGAGGTATTGGTAAGGTGATTGTAGAGACGCTTCTGAAACATGGAGCTGCGAAAGTCTACGCTGCTGTGAGGAATCCCTATTCGGCTGCTGCATTGAATGAGGTTCATGGGGATAAAGTCGTCCCGATTGAATTGGATTTGACAAAGCCTGACACCATTAAGGCGGCCGCCGACTTGGCCAGCGATGTTTCGCTGGTGATTAATAATGCTGGTGTTCTGCGAACTTCAACTGCTTTGTCTGAAGATGCGATTGAAGCATTGCAATTTGAAATGGAAGCGAATGTATATGGTCTCATTCACATTGCTCAGGCGTTCGCTCCGGTACTCAAAGCGAATGGCGGAGGGGCTTTTGTTCAACTCAATTCTGTCGTTTCGATGAAGTGCTTCCCACAGTTCACAACGTATTGCGCATCCAAAGCCGCTGCCTACTCAGTGACTCAGGCACTCAGTGCACTGTTGAAGGAACAGGGAACAGCAGTGTTGAGCGTTCACCCCGGACCCATTTTGACAGACATGGGCCACGATGCTGGACTAACCGAAATCGCAGAACCACCCGAAGTTGTAGGTGAAGAAATCGTCGCTGCACTCAAAGCGGGCGCCGCTCACGCTTTCCCTGACTCGATGGCAAAACAGATTGGTGAGGCATATCAGAGCTTTGCAGAGAATGTTGTTGAAGCGGATATGTCCGAAGGCTAACACTAAAGCTGCACACGGCAGCAAGTAACGGATTACGATAAATCAAGCTCGTTTTCAAATACGATTTGATCTTGCTGGTCGATTATGTTGTAATCATTGGAGACCCGACTAAATGACTCTGACTCATTTAGTCGGGTGCTTTCATATTTGTTACATCCATCAGGAATCGGATTATGATTGATCGAAACTGGGCTGGCAGGAATCTTCGCCACACATCACTGATCTTGATGCTGGCTATTGGCTGGTTCTTTGTAGTCGTTTTTCAAACATTGATCGTCTCAGATCTCGTTGCAGCAGAGCAAGTTCTTTTACTTGCAGACGATTTCGAATCCTATTCCAATGGGCAATCAATCATTGCTTCCGATCAGTGGAAAGGCTATGAAGGGTTTCCCGGCAAAGTCAAGCCGATCGCAGTCATAAAAGAGGGAGTGGGAATTGATGGCTCAAAAGCAATTGCCGTGTCACATGCCGAGCCGTTTCGGACCGACGGTTGGGGGATCCGCACCCAACTTGCCAAACCCGTTTCCGAAGGTGTCGTGTGGTTGCAGTGTCGCTTCAAGCCGCCACAACAATGGAAAAACGGTACATTCTTCGACATGCGTGGTCAGAAAGCGAATGAGGTGATTGCGCGAATCGCCGCCGCTCCTTTTCAGGAAAAAGGTTCGAAGGACACGCAAATGCGGTGGCATTCCGTGTTCAATCGACCCTATTGGCGCCTCTATACGAAAACACCATTCGAGCAACGCTGGCATACCATGACAGCGCGCATCAATTTCGATCTCAAAACCTACGCCTGCTGGGTTGATCATCAAACACTGGGTGAAGAAATGCCTTTGACTAGTAGCGCGGCTCTATCACATATCTATCTCGGTGTGGCCGGGACTCCAGACGATCCTGCTCTGATCGATAATCTCATAGTGTCACGTACGGCGCCTGAAGGATTTGATTTACCACGATTGTTGCCGAAACCAGACCGGGGGTTGATATTTCGTTTTGCTGCCGTGGGTGATCCACAACTTGGATTTGGTGGTTTTGAAACCGACAAGGCACGTTTCGCGCAAGCGATCGATCAGATTAATCGCTCTGGTGCGGAGCAGACGTTTATGCTGGGTGACATGGTTCATGAAAAGAGAGATCTGAAACTCTATGATGCGATGACCGAATTAGTGAAACGGTTTGATAAGCCATATCATTATGTCAGGGGCAATCATGAGATTCCGGAACTGTTTTTGCGATATTTCTTTCGAGATCTACATTACTCGGTGGTGCATAAAGGAGTTCGTTTTGTGGTGATCGACGCGGAAGGAAACCATGTCGGCCTGAACGACAAACAATTGGACTGGATCGAATCAGAATTTCAGAAGGCCGAACAAGCGGGAGAAGAAATTGTGATTGCGCTGCATGTTTCTCCCTGGCAAAATAACGAACGCGGTCGTGGAAAATACAACCAAATTGGGAAAGGTCGTGATCGCTTGCGGGCAATGATGAAACAGTACAAAGTGCTGCTCAGCCTGAGTGGTCACTATCATCGGGCCTTATGGCATGCTGAAGAAGAAGCAACACATTATCTGGTACTGGGGGGGGCGGCACTTGTGAGTCAAGGAGCCTTTGGTTGGTGCACGTTCGATGTCTACCCTGATCGGATTGTCGTACATCAGAAACCTTTGCACTTTGCTTATGAGAAAGCTGATGCCAAACAGATTCATACATCACGCGGTTGGCTCAGTTACAAAGAACTCAAAGCCAAACATCCCTACGCCCAACAGGGGCCGCTGACCATCAAGCGACATCGACCGGTATCTGAGTAATTGATTCAACCTGATAAATTGTTTGCTTTTTCAATCGTCAGCCCATTAGCAACTAAGAATATGAATTTTACTAGGGACCTTCTTTGGCATTAAAAATCTTGACGCCTGAATCACTAGCAGATAACTTGTGTGAGATGGCGTTCCCATGTTGATTTCAGAATGGTTTTATAGCAGGAGAATACCGATGTGGCGATCACTTTTAATTCTAGTGATGTTTGGCCCTACTTCATTCGCGTCGGAGCCTGTATTTGATTCAATTGACTACACAACACCCACAAAGTATCTTGCCATGCCTGCGACCCTCGGAGACCGAGAAGCGATTAAGACGCAGGCACTCGCGTTTAAGGCAGATCATGACCGCAAAACGGTTTTGAATGTGCTTAACTGGATGAATACAAATCTGAAATATCAGGCCGATCTGGCTTATCAATGGCGGAACTACGACACAGTGATTCAGGACGGTTGCTACGGAGGCTGTGCTGATTATGCCATTGTCTGCGGTGTGCTATTGAAACATGCAGGTATTCCGACAGTCTGGGTGAAGACAATGGATGTACCATGGATTTGGGATTTTAAGAAAGGCCGTCAGTTCAAGTCTTGGTCGGGGCATGTCTTTCTTGAAATTTATATCGACCAGAAGTGGGTGCTGTTGGATCCTGGTGCGAAAAGGGTCTACGTCGATTACTCTCCCAAGGCGCGCATTCTTCCCGGGAATCGGTTTGCTTATCACAAAGGCAATGATCCCAAAGCGATGATCATGTCTTTGCAGTGGGAAGCATGGAAGCAACAAACGAAGACCTACTTTTCTCAACTTGACGAAGGACTACTTCCTGTCAATATGGCGAACGCAGATACGCTTGATCCAAAGTGTTTTGTGATTGGAAATTCTCCCTACTACCAGATATTGACAAGAACGGCTCAACAAAAAGGTTTGATCGTTGTTAAGTCATTCAATACGCAGTACGACACTTACCTTCCGCAAGCAAAAGGTCACACTTTATATATTCAAACACAAAAGGGTATTCCCATTGTTCCAGTCACTACGCTCGAAAAATATTTCCCGAACGCATCTGATGGCCTCAAGGCCGGTAACATCACAATTAGCGATACGAAGATTGTCTATTCTGAATTTTCGAAGTGACAGCGCTGTAAGTGAAGAGGAAACAACTTTTCGAGAGCAGAACGAAACGAACAGTATAATAATGTAACAGAGTTAAGTTACGAGCGATCTTATTCAGCATTCGAAGCCCAGTAGACACCGGAGGCGACTAAGGACTTAGGGCCGTTCTTCATTTCGGCATGAGGGCTAAAGCAGATTACGCGGCCTGCTCCGAATTTAGAGCGGATGATGGCGTGAGTGTCGACCATGGCGTGTTGAGGAGCTCCGTTGCGGGCGACTTCAGTATCATATTTGGCTAGCACTTCGTAGCCGGGGAGATTCGGTTGATTGTCGGGAACCAGTAGCGGTCCGTTTGCATAATAGATGTCATATTTTTCTTTTGATTTACTGAGCACTTCACGCCCTGAGGGAGTTAAACTGATGGAAACCTGATTTTTTCCTCGTGCCCAGTGTGCTCGATCCCAGACTCGCGCATTGATGACTCCCAGTGACCACGTGTAATGAGTCGAAGCAAGATAGGCACCCGCGCAGATTCCCACATAGCCGCCCCCATTACGTACAAACTTACGGACGGCAGCGCGACCCTCTTCCTTAAGTTCTTTGGCTTGACGACTTCCACTACCGCCGGGGCAGATGAGGACATCATAATTCTGAAGCGCCCCATCGCGAATTTCGTCAGGACTAACGATCGTACTCTGAAAACCATAGGTAGGAGTCAGAAACTTCATCAGGTGCTCGGGACCAGTTGAGCCGGACTTCGGAAAGTCATATATCGCCACGCGCACTGGTTTTGTTGTCTGTGAGGAAGGAACATCGTCTGCCCAAGTACTGGCGCTGGTGAATCCTGTGATCAACACTAAGCAAATACGTAAAAGGCAGAGTGGGACACGACTCATGGTTAGAATCCTTATTATTTTAATATACTCTCAAAGTGTTATGATTTACGTCTCTTGTTTTTATTATGGAACCACAATAGTTTTTTTGACAGGAGCAAAACGCGGCGGTGCCGGAGCTGGTAGTGAGAGCGCCGCTTGTTTCATTTCGCGGAGTTCCTGCTGCATGGCCTTCATTGCCAGCATCGTCATTTTTTTATGGAAACAGGTTAAGGTGTGATCTGAAACACCTTGTTTTCTCCATTTCTCTTGTGACTGTGAAGTCAACTTGAGAATTTGATCTTCTTGAGGCCAGAGATCATTCCAGATTCCTGGCAGGTATTCCGTGTTGATCTTTTTGCCATCTGCCGTTTTGCTCCAGCTTCGAAGAGTAATCGCGATTTCACCAAGCGCGCCTCCTTTGTTGCCTGTGAGTGGGTCAGCAACTTCTTGAATATTAACCCAACAAGGAACAGCGAGAGAAAAACTGGGGTTACCGAGAATTGTCCACATGGTAGTCAGCCCTGGATTCTCTCCAGGTTTAACACCTTGAAATACCACCGCTGAGACCGTTGTCGCGCGGCTGATGGTGTTCTTTGTAGAAATCGTGGCCGGTAATGGTTTCGCAACCCCATTCACAGAACCGGGGTAAGGCTTGCCGTTCTTGGTCGAGAGGTCACGTGTCAGATTACGGATTACATAGTTGAGAGAGATTCCTGAATTTTTTTGAGATTCAAAACGCGAGCATGCCTGGATGTAGCGATCTGCAGAGTAAATGCTGGCCAGCTGCTTTTTAGTCGGATTGGTTGGCAGCTCCTGGGCTGTGGTAGAGAAGTTGGAACGTACAATATAGCCGTTCGGGGCATCAGCAGGATCATTTACGTCAAACATGGTGTAGGTTTTTGGCCCTGTCTCAAACAGCGCGGCGCTTCCCTCTGCATCGATGACACCAAAATTCGCTGCGGTGCGGCGGCCTGTTTGGTTCGTTTGTTCAAGTAACTTTTTGAAATCGGCGACTGTCTTACAGGTTTCCAGGGCACGTTTCATGAAACGGCCATTGGTGTCGCCTTTGGTCTTATCGGAATCGCGCAGATCTTTACTCAGTGAATTTTCGATACAGAACCCGGCTTCATTCACACCCATAAAAATCGATTTGCGGCTACCGGCATTGACCACTCCTATCGCGCGCAGAGTCCCTTCTTTAAACAGTACAACTTCGTTGTGAATATTCGAAGTATCACGGTTCTTCCAAAGCAGAGGACGCCCATCAACGGTGGCTTTGCCACTGATGACGGCCGTGGTACAAGCCTCAGTGGTTTTAGGGATCAATTGAAAGGCGAGCGTAGCGGCAAAGAGGATGTGGATAAAGTGAGAGCCGTTGGCGTGCATACTTTGAGTATCCTTGTGGCAGGGATTGCTGAAGGTTTTCAGATGTAATCAAATTAGAATGAATATTTTGTATTGTAAGTGTTTCTATCTCAAGCGAACTCAAGGGCTTAGAAGCAACATGCATGAAATCTACATATTAGCGTTGATTTTGTAATACCGCAAAAAATTTTATTAGCAATCAGGTGGCTGAAGAAAATGTTCTACAAAAAATGAGTGATTTACTTTATGCTTAAGTGAGGTGATTAACAGAATCCCGAGATTGAATAATTATAGAGGTAATTCGATGCAGGCGGTTAGATATACTGAGGATCAAATTCTCTATGGCTTACGTGAGTTTTGGAAATACAGATTTGGAAGTGGTAGGCAAATCGACTTGGACAAGCGGATTGATCTGCAGATAACCTATGATAATGGATGGGATGACGATGACCTTGATGAAGTCATTTCTGCACTCCCTGATTTATTTTCTGACTTGGCAAAGTATTTTGGCTTTGAGTGTTCAATTGAAGAATGGAAGAAAGAATTGGGAATCCAGGAACCAATTCGTTGTTTAGAAGAATGGGAAAGAGAGATCGCTCCCCATTTTACGTTCGCTGCATTAGTACGATTCATTGAAAAAAGAGCCACTGCTGTTTTGTTTCAGCCTGTGGTCATCAATAAAGAATGCCGACCTGCCGGGGTTTTCTATGGGTTACAGCAAATTACAAAAGACGTTATTGAAGAATCGAATTGCTTTGGGCCTAGCACAAAAATTATCGATGTTTTACGTGGGTATAAGCTAGAATATTTTTGGTCTCAGTTGAACTGGATGACTGAGTATCGTATTCTCAAACTATCTTCTTTCTGGAGTCGTGTTGATGAATACGGTTGTGGTTTGTTTTTTTTGGGCATGATGCTTGCAACTATTGCAACGGCCATGACTCAAGATTTTACTTACCAAATTGTGATGATCATAGTCGGATTTTGTGTCAGGCATGTTACATCGCTATACAAACACCGAGTGAATCCACTGCCGTCTGAACTTCAAACGTTTCGTGATCTTGCAATGTTGATTGCTGCACATGATTGTGATGCTGTGCGAAAATGTGAAGCGACTGAACATTGATGAGTTGCGAGGTACCTATGAGAAAAATGATCCCTCTTCTTCTGATTCCTATCTTTTGCTTCAGTCTTATTTCTGATGGTGCTGCAGAGAATACGAGAGTTCGTTTGACGATTCCTCCAGAGCAGCCTCCGGATCCTGCATGGCGCAGAGAATTTTTTCAGGGAACTCTGCCATTAAAGAATCGTCCACAAATAGTTTCGAGAAAACCTGTAAAGGACGAAGTCCACGTCATTGTGAAAAATACTGGAAAAACAACCTTGGAGTATTATGCGAGAGGATCAGATGATATCGCAGAGCCAGAGAGGATCCGATTGTATCAGGAAGTTTTCAGGAGGGGATTATGGCGAAAATCGCGCTATGACTGGTGTTGTTTTGGTAAGAAGAAATACTCGGTTCTGCCGAGTCAGTCGATTAAGTTGGTAATCGATTTTAGCGATGATGAAAGAGGGGAACGCATGCTGGGGAATTTTCGTGAAGTAGGGACAAATCGTTCGGAGTTGGTCGTCCTTGCTACGGAACCTTGAATTCCACTCCTCAGTTGATAGGGAAGAGCCTGTTTCTATACTGTTTTTTTAATCAACACGACCAGGTTGACGGTTGTTTTTCCCTTTGCGTTTGGTGCCGGAGTCGCCGAGGTCTTCGCGGGCTTTTTCTGCGAGAGCGCTCAGACGTTTGACGACTTCCGGATTCTGGTTGGCCACGTTTTTACTTTCGCTGATGTCATTGCTGAGATCGTACAAAGCCAGGCCGGTTTTCTTTTGAACATAACGACCGGGTGTTCCACCGCTGCCGGGTTTGTCTTTCAGGCTGCGGTAGGGGTGCGGGAAGTGTAGTTTCCATTTGCCGCTACGGACGGCGTTTAAGTGCCTGCCCCAGTAAAAGAGCAGGGCTTCATGTGGAGATTTTGCTCCCTTTTCTCCGCTCATTAAGGGCCAGATATTTTTACCATCGATAATGCGGTCGTTTGGTACTTTTCCACCTGTCAGGTAAGCAATCGTGGGCAGGAGGTCAATCGTCATCGCCATTTGATTACAGACCGAGCCAGCGGGGATCTGTCCAGGCCAGGCCATGATACAGGGTTCGCGCTGGCCGCCATCCCAAGCGGTGCCTTTGCCTTCTCGTAACGGTAAGGCAGAGCCGGCATGATCGCCGTAGGAAAGCCAGGGGCCATTGTCTGATGTGAAAATGATGAGGGTATTTTTCTCAAGACCGTTCTCTTTGAGTGCCTGACGAATTTGACCGACGGACCAGTCGATTTCCATGATCACATCACCATAGAGTCCTTGCTCCGATTTGCCTTTAAATTTCTCGCTGACAAACAACGGAACATGGGGCATGGAATGGGGGACGTAGAGGAAAAATGGTTTATCGTGATTTTGGTTGATGAAGGCGACCGCTCGTTCGGTGTACCAGGTTGTGAGTTGTGCCTGTTCTTTGCCGGTGACTTTCGGATTGATAATGGTTTCATTTTCCATTAATGGCAGATCGGGAAAGCGTTTTCCGGCAGTCGGATGGAAGGGCCACATATCGTTGGAGTAGGGGAGGCCGAAATAATCATCGAAGCCATGTCTGGTGGGCAGAAATTCCGGGAGGTGACCCAAGTGCCATTTCCCGTAGATAGCGGTTGCGTAGCCTTCCGGTTTGACGACTTCAGCAATGGTGGTTTCTTCGGCGTTGATCCCGATCTTGGACTGGGGGCCGAGTGCACCACCAATGCCCACGCGGTTCGGATAGCAGCCGGTGAGCAACGCGACACGAGAAGCAGAGCAGACCGCCTGGGCTGCATAAAAGTCGGTAAACCGAACCCCCTCTTTTGCCATTTGATCAAGGTTGGGAGTTTTGATATTGGGTGATCCGAACACGCCGACATCCTGATAGCCCTGGTCGTCGGTGAAGATAATCACGACATTAGGGTGATCTTTGGGGGGGCGTGCGATAGCGGTCGCCGATTGCATGCTCAGAATGGCAATCATAGTCAGCAGCAGACAGAAGCCGGGTAATCGTTTTGGATTCGACAGTCTGGAAGATCGTATTACAAAACTGAGCATGAGCCTGTCCTCTGGAAAAGGGTTCGAGATAAACTATCTCATCTACCTTAACTGAGTGTGGCTCTATTTTTCAATGGTCGATTCAGTTTACTCCCCGCGAAAGTGAGCATCCTGTACGGGAACCAGATGTTCCAGACAGGCATATAATACACCAGCAGGCGAGCCAATGGCGTCAAGATGTGCAATGATCTCATCGGGGTAGCAACTCAGGACTTGTGACGATTCTTCGCGATAGACTTCAAAACGGTGCCTGATCACTTTTTCATTCGCGTCATCAGCCCGGTTTTCACGAATCGCACGATGACGGATACGGTGGATCATTTCCTCTTCATCGCTACAGGTCAGGTGTAATACTTTTAGAACCTCAATGTGTTCTTCCAGTATTTTTGCCTGTTGAATATTTCTGGGAATTCCATCCAGAATGAGAATGTCTTTGCTTGGCTTATAAAGCGAGAGGGTAGCGCGGGCGTCGAGTCCCTGTTTCCAGATGCGGATACTGAGTTCATCAGGAACTAAATCTCCACGAGAGCTGTATTTATAAATTTCCTGACCTTCAGGAGATTCAATATCGATGGAGCGAAAGACATCTCCACTTGAGAGGTGAAAGAACCCGGGAATTTGTCCGAGAATTCTTCCCTGCGTTCCTTTACCAACTCCAGGAGCACCAAACAGTAGGACGGCTTTTCGACGTTCCGTCGCCATGGGTATGCCTCTTTGTTTCAAGGCCGAAATTATATGGTTCAGCAACCACAGCGGTTACTGCATAATCATTCAGAAAATAATAACCAGAAGATTTTGATTACAATAACGTCTTGTAAATGAATTCTCACCCCACTGAGGGGAAGTTATTAAAGAAGGTAAATAAAAACACTCCGAAAACCAAAACGCTTTTCGGAGTGTTAAATTGATTCGTTCGATTCCCTTAACGAGAAATCAGAGCCACGACCTGACCAACGTCAACGGGCAGGCTGACATCTTCAAAGCCAGGAGCTGTGACAACATTTGCTTCTAACGCTTTTTTATCCAGTGTGATCCAGGCACAGCCAGGACGGCCTGATTCCACTAGCTCACCATAGAGCTTTTTGAGGTTAGGACGGTTTCGGACAGAAATCACATCACCTGGTTTCACCCAGATGGAAGGTTTATTCACAGTTTGTCCATTTAACTGGAAGTGTGAGTGGACAATCCCCTGACGTGCTTGCGGACGCGTCATGGCAAAGCCAGCACGACAGACGACATTATCCAGGCGCCGTTCACAGAGAATCAAAAGCTCTTCACCGGTGTTGCCCTTGGTGCGGCGCGCTTTGTCGAAGTAGCGACGCAACTGACGCTCACGCAAACCATAGTAGAATTTAATCTTCTGCTTTTCGATTAAGGCCAGACCATAGTTGGAAGCCTTCCGGCGACGCTGTGACATTCCGGGGGGAAGATTTCGATTGTCTAATGCACGTGTTGCACCCGCATCTTCAAAAACCAACGCTCCTAAGCGGCGGTTTACTCGTCCCTTTGGTCCTGTATAACGACCCATTCAGTGTTTCTCCCACATTAATCAGTGTCGCCGTATAATCTACTTGTTGAACGGCAAAGACTTATTATTAAACTCTGGTCGATATAAACTATTTTCTAATAACAGTTTACACATGGTAGCCAAGAGGACCAGAATCGAGATAGCGATCAGGATTATGATATTCGTCACGATGTCGCGCGTACCACAACCTTTAAAGCGGTCCGCTGTTATCGCAAATTAGGCCAGAATCGTCAACCAACTGGACTGAAGGATCACAAATTCTCGGAAAATATCAGCAAAGAATGATGAGGGCGTGAATGCTTCACAGAGGGATCAGGCGATCTATGGGTCTGTTTGTATAGTTTGTGTTTAACAGAAGACTTGTGGAACCGAAACCGAGGCCCGAAACAGTTCGTCTGGTTCTTCGGACTCGACTGCAATGCGTGGAATATCAAGATTGTCATAAGAGTCGAGGCGAGAAAACCCGCCGTAATAGCTAAAGCCCCAACGGTAGCCAGCTTGTTCCAGGCAGACTCTGGTTTGCTCGTTAAAACAATCTTTGCCTCCGACTGGATAACTAAAGGCGGAAATCCTTTGGCCGATTTCCGTTTCGATTCTTTGTTTGCAGGTTTCAATTTCGTGCCGTTGTACTTCTTCGGGATGATTTGCCAGAATGGGATGATTTACCGTATGGCCGCCAAAGTCCATGCTAGCGTGATGCATTTCGCGAACCATGTCCCAGGTCATCCAGATTTGATCTGCGATATCTTGAGGACAGCGCCCCGATCCTGTCGCCTCTGCCAGAAAGTTCAGATAGTCTTCGGTTTTCTTTCCTGGCAGCTTTTTGAAAACGCTCAGTAATGTTTTTATAGACCGATCTACTTCGTTTGATTTTAGTGAGACAGATTCCTCTGTCCATGGATTCTCAGGAATTACTGTTTGAGAGGCGCAGCGCACCATCCAGGAAATTTCATCCCACCAGGCCAACTTTCGTTCGTCAAGAAATCCTGTTGTTAAAAAGAAGGTGGCGGAGGAATTGTGAGCTTTGAGAATGGGAAAAGCCCATTCGTAATTGTCTCGATAACCATCATCGAATGTGATCAAAACATAGCGGCCACGTTTCTGATTCCAGAGGTCGTCCAAATCCCGAAAACGAATCAGGTCATAGTTTAATCCTAGAAAACGAACCTGTTGTTCGAAACTTTCAGCAGAGGCGCTCCAGAGATCATGATCAAATAATGATCCATTACTCTCACCCACCCGATGGTAGTTCAGAACAATCAGCCCATTCCAGAGCGGAGTTGTGCGCGCGAGTCTGTTTAACCCGGTCCAGTCTAATGCCTTGGCTAGTAATTCTTTTTTACTCACAATCCGGCTTCCTTTTTCCAAAATCGTCACGCTAAACTGTTGTGTCTACTAAAACTGGTTCAATGATTTGAGGTGACATATGTAAATAGCGACTGGCTTTTCGCTTGGATTCGATATCGCCGTAAACAAGTTTCACCTGTTCTGTCGGCAAGCCGATTCCCTCTGCGACTGCTTCGGCAGAAAACCCATGATTTAAGCCATAAAGGCAGCAGTCCAGTTTGTCATAAGAGACAGCAAAGTAGAACTCTTCCTGCGATTGTTCCAGTGAATAAGTATCAGTTGTGGGAGGTCGCATGCAAATGAGCTCTGGTACATCGAGATAGGCAGCCAATTGATAGACCTGTGTTTTGTAGAGATGCGCAATCGGTTTCAAGTCAGCTGCACCATCACCATTTTTTACAAAAAATCCCTGATCGTATTCGAGTCGATTCGGAGTTCCAGGTACGGCGTAATTCAAACGATCCGCATGATAATATTCCATCATTTTGCGGCAACGTTGTTTGAAGTTTGTCGCAGCCACAATGGTTTGATAGGCGGATAAAGGCAGACGTTTCTTAATGAGTTCACCCGAGGGAGTTTGTACAACAACAGAAAAAACGCGGTAACCGCCTTCCTCCAGTAGATTGGGAAGTACAATTTTTGACTTCCAGTCTGGTTCATATTCAGGAATCACTTGTTTGATGGCAGCATCGCGGCGTTCATAACAACCTGCGCCTCGTAGCATAGGAGAAATATTCTCGACGATGGCTTCCACATCAAAATGATCTGCCAGTAATTGTCCGTAGGTCAGGCTTTCATCTTTGGTGTCGTGCTCAGGCATCATAATTCCCAAAACACGGTCTTTCCCAAAAGCACGCGCACAAAGAGCTGTTACCACACTACTGTCAATGCCTCCCGATAAGCCCAGTACGGCTCCTTTTTTTCGCATTGTTTTGCGAACGGTTTCTCGCATCCATTGAACGATGCGCTCTGTTTCAGCTGCACAATCAAGGTTGAGTAACTCTGGGCTGAATGTTTTCGTTTGGATGCTCATCTTTATGTTTCCTTATTTGATTGCCGACGATCTTAATTAGCAAATTGTCATTTATTTTTCGTTACATTATTGATTCTGTTTCAGGGAAGCACTAACTGTTTTTTGTCGACTTTGCCGTTGGGTGACTTAGGCAATTCGTCGCGGAATTCAATTTTTTGGGGAACCATAAAATCCTCGAGGTGTTTGCGACAGTAAGCTAGAGCTTCCTTTTCGGATAATTCCTGGTCAGGCATCAGCGTGATGATTGCCCGGATGGATTGCCCCAGAACTGGATCAGGATCACCCATGATGGCGGCTTCAGAAATACGCTCATGTGCAAAGAGCACATTTTCAACTTCTTTCGGACTGACTTTTTCGCCGCGACTTTTGATGATGTCATCTCGTCTGCCGACGAAATATAAATAGCCTTCTTTATCCATGCGGAATAAATCACCAGTGTAGAGATACATTTCATTGGGAAGCTCTGCTGGTCTTAAGCGTTCTGCCGTCTGTTCAGGAGCTTCCCAATAGCCTTTCATCACGTTGGCACCGCGTACAACTAGCTCGCCGACATGTTCCGGTGGCAGTCGATGTCCCGCATCGTCCACAATAAAGACTTCCGTATCGGGCATGGCGATGCCCACTGATCCGGTCCTGATATCGACCTGATCCAAAGGAAGGTAAGAGACCCTTTTGCATTCTGTGAGACCATACATAGAAAAAATCTGCACGTGTGGCAGACGTTTTCGGAAGGTCAGAATATGCTCGGTTGGCAAGGCAGCGCCGGTATTCGTGATATATCGTAGTTTGGAAAAATCGTACTTCGATAAATCCATTTTCAGTAGAATGGCAGACATGGTGGGGACCAGCGGAAAACCGGTCACTTTTTCGTCAATAATTCTCTGTAAAACAGCGTGTGGATAAGTAAACGATTTTTCCAGTACCAATGTGGCGCCCACACGAAACGCCATCAGTAACTGGTAAAGTCCGTAATCAAATGAGAGTGGAAGTACATTCAAAATTATGTCATTCGACTCATTCATTAAATAAGTCGTGATAGAACGTGCCGCAGATGTCATGTTGAGATGAGTCAGCATCACACCTTTAGGATTTCCCGTTGAACCCGATGTATAAACCAGGGCTGCTAAATCGATACTGATCGCAGTAATGGGTGGTGGCGTAATACAATCTGCAAATTCAGCCTGAAGCTGTACCCAGGAATCAAACTGCGGCATTTGCAGGTCGTTGTTTGCTTTACTCTCTGAGTTAGAGCCGACAGTAATCACTGTTTTCAAATGTGGTAACAGGTCGCTGTGTTCAAAAAGCGTGTTACGTTTTTTATCGGGAATGATCAGCGCGTGTGCCTGACAGTTATTCAGAACATAGGTCAACTTATCAATCTTTGTGGTGGGATTCACCATCACAAAGACACCTCCCGCTTTTAGAACAGCAAAGACAGCAACAGTGGCTTCGAGTGTATTATCCAGGTGGATGACAACTCGGTTGCCACGCTTTAGTCCTCGCTTCAAGAATGCATGTGCGAGTCGATTGCTTTGCTGTTCTATCTCCAAATAGGTGTATCGCCTCTGATCAACGATCAGCGCGATTTTATTGGGATCAAATTGGGCACTGTATTCTAGAAATGATTGCAGTAACAACGACCTGCTCCTTGAAAAATTAAGCTAATTCTTTCAGCTTGGATTCAATGAATGTGATTAACCGATCTATTGAGTCCAGGTTTTCAGGAACCAATTCGTCATCGTCGACTTCTACAGAATATTTATCCTCAATAAAGGCGACTAATTCCAGAACACCCGTTGAATCGATAATACCTGTTTCGAGAAATGAATCATTGTTGTTTAAAGATTCAGGGTTTTCGTCGAACAAAAAATTCTCTGCAACAAAATCCCGAACTTCAGACTGTATCGAACTCATTTTCTATCCTTTTCTCAGTTAATAAATATCAAAGTAACATGTGATTTGTTTATGCGAGTAACTTCATTATGGCAGGGTCATTATTTCCAGAGGCAATTGGCTGTTTGTCAATCATATGTTCGACCAGGAGTTGTGTAGAAAGAATTCCTACCAGTGCCATATTGTCGCGTGTGCCGATCGCACGACCCTGTTCGATTTTCTTTACCAGACGTTGTACGGAGGTTGGATTAAACAACCCGTTTTCTTGCAGTTTGTTTGTCGATAAGAGTTGATCGACGTATTCGAACCGGGCTGCCTGTTTTTTTGTGTCAATGAAGCTATGTGCTTCTGGCGCACGATAAGGTTGTTTGGGACGTTGCCGAATACTTTCAGGAATCACGTCACGCAACGCGTACTTCAGAAGGTACTTTTCATTTAGTCCATTCATCTTAAAACGAATGGGGATACGCGCGGCAAATTCGACCACACGGTAGTCCAGAAACGGGAATCGTCCTTCAACTGAATTTCCCATCGCCATGCGATCACCTTGTGAGGATAAAATGTAGCCCGGCATCAAGTTGACCGTTTCGAGGAACTGAGCCTGACAGAATGATGGCCATTTTGAAAACTGTTCTGGTAATTGGTCTGAGAAGTCTGATAACGGATCGTTGTCTATCATTTGTTGTTTCACATCGTTGCTGAAAAATGTTTTCAATTTGGAAGTTAATTCCCAGCGCGGCAAATGTGAGAAAAACGGGCTGTTAATATCTTCGGGACGAATATTGAAGAACGCTTTCAGATAAGCGGGGGACTGTGCCTGCAGATTTTTGATATAGGGATAAAGACGCTTTAACAGGAGGGGGCGAATTTTTGAATCGGGTTGACGACTCCAGAAACGTCGGATTTTGGTTTCTTTGAATAAATCGTAACCTCCCAGGATTTCATCAGCTCCTTCACCGGTCATCACAACTTTGAACTGATTATCATGTACCAGCTTTGACAGCAGGAACATGGGGGCAGGAGCCGTTCGCAGAACTGGCTTTTCGGTATGCTGTATCACTTGAGGAAAGACTCGTCCGATGTCTTCGTAGGAACAGCAGACGGTTTGGTGCTCGGTTCCCAATTCCTGAATCATTTCCTGTTGATAACGGCTTTCATCGTACTCTTTGTCATTAAATACAACGGAAAATGTATTTAAGGGAGCATTGGTGTAGTTTCGAATGATGGCTGAAGTGACGGATGAATCCAGTCCGCCACTTAAATAAGCACCCACATTAACATCGGCACGTAAGCGTAACTGCGTAGCATGAATCAGCAAAGCACGCAGTTCCTCAGCCCAATCATCGAGTGAGCGTGTTTCTTCGTTCGGACTATAATCCAATTTCCAGTATTGCCAGATTTTCAGTTGACCATTCTTGACGATCATGGAGTGTGCAGGGGGTAATTCGAAGACGTTCGCAAAAAATGTTCGTGGAGGAAGGGGTGACCAGAACGTAAACAACTGGTTCAACGCAGTCAGGTCTGTTTTCCGTTCCACATCAGGTAGTGTGAACAGTGCTTTGATTTCCGAAGCAAAAATGAATCGTGATGGTGTCTGTGTATAAACAAGTGGCCGAATTCCCATACGATCGCGCGACAGAAAAACCTGCTGTTGTCGTTCGTCATGGATTGCAAAGGCCCATTGTCCATTCAACTGTTGAACACAGTCAGGACCGTATTCAGCGTACATATACAGAATCACTTCCGTATCGGAATGGGTCTGGAATTGATAGCCTCGGCTTGCAAGTTGCGCTCGAAGTTCGATGTGATTATAGATTTCACCATTGAATGTAATGGAAAGCATTCCATCGGCAGACTGCATCGGTTGTGCGCCACCAGCCAGATCAACAATACTCAGACGACTATGCGCGAATCCAACAGTGCCGCATGTTTTGATTCCTGAAGCATCAGGACCTCTATGACTGAGCATGTCAATCATAGACTGCAATTCGGCCTGACTGACGGTATGTCGGTCAGACTGAATGATTCCCGCAATTCCACACATTAGATGATCCAATACGCTATTAAAAGATAGACCTTGCCTGCAGAGAGACCGATATCTCTTACGAAAGAAATTTAGGTCATGTCAAATTCAAGTCAAATCGTATGTCTTTGTTGCCACAGTTGTTCGTAAAAAGATACGGGCATGTCTTCCTTTTGATGATTAACCGGTATGAACGGCACAAACTGTCTGATCGTAACGGTGATCGAAATCCGGTTTTGGAATGTAGCATGAAAGAGACTTTGCATAGATGTATGTAGATGTTTTGAATTTTATCGATTATCCGAAACAATTTGACTCGTGAGTTATATGACCTAAGCTTTCTCGCACCCAACAAGATGTGCATGAGTTTTATATCTTGATCACATTTGACAAATTCCTTTTGTCAGCTTGATTGATCGGGGTTGCGGGATTACTTATTTCAGGGCAATCAACTGAGTGTGAACAGAAAATGTCAGCTAAAGCTCCCGATTCTGATGCATTAAAGTCCCTTCTCGATCAGAAGGACTCCAAAAAACTAGGCGATATTGCTTCTAATGCAGTCAATACCGAAGAGTTGCTTGCTTCGTTGAGCATGCTTAACCTGACTGCCACTGGTGATTCTGAAGAGAGCACCAACACAGAAGAATTAACAACAGATGATCAAATTTCTGAAGTCCCAAATAGTACGAGAGCAACAGCGCCTCCGTCGCAAACGGAACCTTCAGAGCCGATGCATGTCGTTGGTAAAAGTGAGCACCTCAGTCAACTGTTCAATCGAGTACAGTCTCTTTTAACGGGAGATTCTGATGAGCAGCATGGGAAGTTCATTCCTCAGTGTCCGGAAACACTGGAAGATACCGGGTTGACACTGGACGAAATTGAGCGTCTGATTCTCAAGTTTTTGCTCGCCAAGGGAACTCGCACGGGGCGGCAAATTTGTCAACAAATCAGACTTCCGTTTGGGATCGTCGATCCGATTCTGAAACGTGCCAAGCAAGACCAGTTGGTAGCCTTCGGTGGTACTGCTGAAATGGGTGATTACGAGTTTACCATTACAGAATTAGGACGCGAACGTGCACGACGATTTACACAAGAGTGCACTTATTTTGGTTCAGCTCCAGTGAGTTTTAAAGATTACCTGCGGGCAATGGAGGCACAGAGCATCGCTAAACAAGAGGCAACGGAAGAGGATTTAAAAGAAGCATTTTCCGACTTGATTATCAACCATAAAATGCTGGATCGCTTGGGGCCCGCTGTTAACTCTGGAAGAGGAATGTTTTTGTTCGGTGAAGCCGGTAATGGTAAAACCAGTATTGCAGAACGAATTACAAAAGCATTCGGATCAACGATCTGGATTCCCCGTTGTATGGGAGTCGATGGAGACATTATACGTATTTTTGATCCCGGTTTGCATGAAGAAGTAACGCAGGAAAGTGATTCTGAAAGCCTTTTTGATCTCTCAGGTATTGATCAACGTTGGGTGCAAATCATTCGTCCGACCGTGATCGCCGGTGGTGAATTAACCATGCGTGAACTGGAAATTACACAAAATCCACAAACAAAAATTTGTGAAGCACCGCTGCAACTGAAAAGTAACTGTGGTACTTTTGTGATTGACGACTTTGGACGTCAGAGAATGCCCGTCGATGAATTATTGAATCGTTGGATTGTTCCATTGGAAAAACGTTATGACTTTTTGAATCTTCCCAGTGGCAAAAAAATCCAAGTTCCCTTTGATCAGCTCATTATCTTTTCTACGAATCTGGAACCGAAAGATCTTGTGGATGCAGCGTTTTTACGCCGTATCCCCTATAAGATTGAAGCCCTCGATCCCTCAGAAGAGGAATTTCGAGCACTCTTTGAATTGATGGCACCCTTGATGGGATTTCAATTTGATGAAACCGCATATCAATATTTGGTTGATCAACATTATAAAGCCGTCAATCGACCGTTTCGTGCCTGTCAGCCACGAGACCTGTTACTCCAGGTGAAAAATTTCTGTGTCTACAAACAGAAGCACAAGAAATTAACTCCTGAAGCATTTGACTTCGCGGTCGAAAATTACTTCTCGGTGATGTGAGCGGGTTTGTTAGATTGGCGTTTAAGCTGGCCATTCCGTATCACAAGACTCACATCGAAAACCAACCACAGTTGAAGTACCAGGTATAAGACGGTTCTTGCGGTTGAGCAAACCATCGCGTAGTTCTAATGGTGCCACAGCAGAACTACTGCAATCAGGGCACTTTTGATTCTTGAAAATCGTTCGGGCACGATTCAAGACCCAATCCTGTTGTTGAAAACGAGGTTTTTTAAGGGAACCTCTTTTTTCAAACGGAAGAATCATTGAGGGGGGAGTATCCACAGAAGTGGAAGGCTGGGGGTGCGTATCTTCCGGGTAATAAATCTTTAAAATGCTCATCCGTGAGCTCCTTGTAATCAATCCCTTGATAAAATTTCCTGTAATCCAAACGGGAATCTTTAGGGGTAGTCTTCTCTCATTATGAATCGAACTCATTCAAATCTGATGAACCCGACGAAGAGGAGACGAAGGATAAAGTTCTCTTATTAAGTTGGCAATAGGTTTTAGCAGAAAGGTATGAACATTGTAAAAAATTCATGCTGAAAAATATAGACGTTGGTAAAATGGTAAGAATTCGTGATCTGGAGATCTTCGTTTGATAGTTGCAGAAGTCCGGTTAATGTATGATTATTTTCTGCAATCAGATAAAACCATTCTGTCTTACAAATAATTATTAATACGTTAAGTGGTCTCGGGAGTTGTCACATTAATAAATCGAAGTTGATCAAGCTGACTGTAGGAGTCATCATTACGGTAGCCTGTCTGGCAGCTGCCGTCTGGGGCATTGATGTTGAGCAAATCAAAGCAAGCTTTCGAGATGCTAACTTCTGGACATTGCCTATCTTACTACTGATACTGTTTGTCTTCTACTGGTTGAAGGCACTACGCTGGGGAATGTTATTGGAACCGATCAAGCCGCTTTCTGCAAAACAAGTCACCCCCGCAATGATGATCGGCTTCATGGGTAACAACATTCTGCCTGCACATCTTGGTGAGTTCTTACGTGTATATGTGCTTAGCAAGCAGTTTCAGATTCCAAAGACAACGGTCTTGTCAACGGTGGTTCTGGAACGACTATTTGATATTATTGCGATTTTGTGTTTCCTGGGAGTCGGGGTTTATTTTGCTCCGAATCTACCGGATGACTATCGAACTGGCAGCATCGTATTAGCAATGATGACTTTATTGGCGGTCATTTTCCTTTCCGCCTATCTAATCTGGACAGATACCGTAATAGGACTATTTAGAAAAATCTTCAGCTATCTACGCTTTCTGCCAGAGAAACTAACACATCTCGTTTTGGAAATGATGAGATCGGGTGCACACGGAATGGCGTCAATGAAAAGTAAACGGTTGACATTCGGGATTATCTGGACTTCGTTTGCACAGTGGACGTTGAACGGGCTGAGTATTCTAGTCGCACTTTGGAGTTTTGATGTCCAAGTGACTCCCCTGGCGGCGTTTGTTGTTCTGGGAGTAACAGCATTTGGTGTGACGGTTCCTTCCACTCCGGGCTTCTTTGGAGTGATTCAACTCTGTTTCTGGATCAGTTTGCAGGCATTTGGGGTTTCCAAGGCCGACGCGTTTGCCGCATCAGTCTATTATCAGCTTTCGCAATATATTCCCGTCACGCTCATCGGATTGTATTTTTCAAATCGTGAAGGTCTGAAATTGAGCGAAGCAGAAAAGGAAGCAGAAAAAGAACTAGATGAGCTTGAAGGTATTTAACACACAAAAGCATCTGGATTGAGCTAGTATTGAGTGTGATCCAAGGTTAATTGATACAAACATCAGAGACGATCAAAATCTTGAATGTGATTAAATTGTGAAATCGCTACTCGGAGACCGAAGCTTTTTTACTGAGTTCTGTTTTCCTGAGGTCAGCGACTGCCTGCTCAGTAATTAATAGATCATCGATGCGATTGTTGATTAACATTGAGTCGATTACTTTCACCTGCGATGTCCCATTGACCGAAAGTCCACAGCGTCCGTTTTCTATGCAGGTTACATTTTCCAAAACGATATTCTTACAGCGATCATGAATGTTGATCCCATCCATCCTGAACTTTTCAAATGTCAAATCAGAGATCTGTAAGCCATCAATGTCAATCAAAGTCAGTCCGACCGATTTCCCCGCGAGAGTAAATGATTCCGTGGGAGGTATTTGATTTTTTAAGGCACGATAATAGATGGCACCTCGATGAACGGCCCAGTTTCCAGGAAGAATTTTATCCAGTTCCGCATCTTGATTCTCGGCGGGCCGATATTCAGGCAGTCTTTTTCCGTTGTGATAAAGATTAAAAAAGCCTTTTCGAAAGGGAGTGACTTTCCATAGTCCGTTTTCTGATTGTCTCCAACCTTTGGGGGGGATTTGGATCGCGCCACTAATAATCGCGCCGTTTCCTAAGATCGTAAATTTCTCTTTTCCGAGTCCACTGAATCGTTTACCAGAGAGGCTTAACGACTCAAAGTAAGGAGTTTCATTGTTTGCCAGAATGATTTTATCTCCTTGTTTGGCATATTGAATCGCACGTGTGATGGTTTTCACAGGGCCATTCTGTCCATCCACAATCTTTGGAGCAATTCCGTTTAGGGTATTATTGCCAAGACGATTATCGACATAAATCACACCACAAACTGCTTGCTGTAACTCAAAAAAGAGAAAGAGGAGACATAGCAATCCTGAACTCAACCTGGCGAAGCGAGCAGCATTTCGCATCTTTTGACTCCCTGACATGAATAAAAGAAGTAAGATTTAAATGACTGAATATTTTGTTAAATGATTTCAGAAAGCATAAAACCCCGGTTTGATACCGGGGTTCATAAGAGTTCAACTGAAGATCCACAAACTATCGTTGACCAACGGAAACATAAGGACGTTCTTCATAGCCAATATAATTGGCATTGGGTCTGATAATTTTGTTTCCATCAAGTTGCTCAAGAATATGGGCACACCAACCAGCAATGCGGCTGGCTGCGAAAATGCAGGTAAACAAATCGCCGGGAATTCCCATATAGTGTTGGAGACTGGCAGAATAGAAATCGACATTACAATTTCGGGAAATTTCTGCGTAGACGAGTTTTTCCATTTCGATGGACATCTCATACCACTTCGGCTCTCCGGTCTCTTTGCCTAAGCGCCGCGAAAGCTCTTTTAGGTGCTTGGCACGTGGGTCTTCTACCTGATAGACCGCATGGCCAAATCCCATAAACTTTCCTTTCTCTGCGCGAACTTTTTTCACGTAAGGGGCGATGTTTTCCATCGATCCAATTTCGAAGAGTGTTTTTAGCACTTCTGTATTGGCACCCCCATGCAGCTTCCCCTTCAGAGCGCCGATGGCACCTGTGATGGCAGAATAGATATCGGGAAGCGTCGCAATAATCACGCGACTGGTAAACGTGCTCGCGTTTAATCCATGCTCAGCGTGCAACGTTAAAATAAGATCCATTGCGCGAGTGGCGTCTTGGCTCGGCTTTTCTCCATTGAGCATATACATAAAGTTTCCCGCATGGCACAAGCTAGGATCAGGAGCCACAGGCTCCAGCCCCTTACGCACTCGATGGATGGCTGCCACAATCGTCGGAATTTGTGAAATCAATTTGATGGAAATCTCTAGCCGCTTTTCGACATCTTCCGATTCAGCATCCTCATCGTAAACGCCTGCTAAAGAAGTCATAGACCTGAGAAGTGCCATAGGGGGAGCCGTTGGAGGCAGCTTTTTGAGAGCTTCAATCAATTCGGTTGGAATAGTTCGATGCTGCTTCAAGCTCTCCTGATATTTTGTCAGTTCATCAGCCGTGGGAAGTTCGCCTTTTAACAACAGGAAGGAGATTTCTTCAAATGTCGCATTCTCAGCCAAATCATCGATGTTGTATCCGCGATATAGTAATTTCCCTTCGGTTCCGTTGACTAAACAGATTGAACTGTCGGCTGCATTAATCCCTTTAAGCCCTTTGACAGTTTCGCTTGATGTTTTCTCTATGTCGTCTGCGCTCATTTGAACTGATTTCACTTTCTCAACTAACAGTCAATAAATTTACAGTGCCGTCTGCTATGACAAGCCAGAATGCTAATTTGGGAGCACTCTCTGCCGACTTTTATTAAACAAACTATTGAAAATTCGTATTCTCCCAGTATATCAAGCCCCCCCATAAGTTCAATGTAGCGAATTTGTTTCTATCGTACAGTATCTTGACTGAGGGGGGCTCAACATCATTCTCTGAGAATAGAGTGTGTTTAATAAATGTTCATCTATGGATTCAAATCAGGGGATTGACTATTTCCAGGAGGGTGAAAGAATAATAGGAACAAGATTAGGAAGAGGGTTTCTCCTCAACATTTTGCGTGAAGTGGTTCTACTTCTTAATATTCCTGCAATTTTATGATTTGGCCAGATTCCGAGGATTCTGTTTTGGTATAACTCTTATAATGGAAAGGAATACGATCACTTTTCGGTACGTTGTTGACCAGTAATGTGAGTGAGGTTTTTTAGAAAATATTAAAACACCCTGTTATATTTCCGTAGACGTTACAGAAAGTTGTGATAGGATAGAGCGATATGAGCGGGAGGCTTATGAGCTTTTTTCAGGTTCTCGGGAGGAGTAAGGATGCTGTGGGAGAGAACCCTCTTGAATAATTTTATTGGCGAGCCGGATGCTCCAATTAAGAGCGCGGAAGCGTATTTGAGCGTTTTAATTTTTCAGATGCTCTACGCAATGGTCAGCCTACCTCTAATGATCAGGATGTGTTTTAGATCGATCATTTTCCATACAGAGATAAGGGGCACGTGTTCTGAAATTGTTTCAAAACCTCCAGGAGAATTTGGTGTTTTTTGCAATGATTTCTTTGCTCTATCGCTATAGGAATTGAGTAGTGATGAGTAGAGTGATTGTAACAAAAATGAGTATCACAATTTGAAAGACAGCTGAATAGAAATAACGTTTGGAAATGAAAATGAGTGAAGTAATCTTGATGTTTGCTGGTAATCATTTTCTTTTATTCTCATAAACTAAAACGCCGTGGTTACACACGGACGTGTGGCCATTCAATTTTTGACAATTTACATATTTAAGGGAGTGACCCGTGCACCGTTTCGATGCCAATCTGAATTCACTATTTCAGGAAGCGGAAAAACAAGGTTTTTTAACATTTCAACAGGTACATACTTTTCTCCCTGATGAAGGGGGCGATCCTGCCCTGATCGAGTATATTGTACTGGGGCTGGAAGAACGTGAACTTGATCTGATCGATGATCCGAACGCGGACATCGATGAGGAAATGCCAGCTGTCGAGGAAACAGTAAATACCGACACCGAAGAGTCTGATGCTTCGCCAGAAGCAAGCGAAGACTCTGATGAAGCTGCCGCAATTGTCGAGCCCGAAACATCCCTTTCTTCACGCGATCCAATTCGCATGTATCTCAGCCAGATGGGGAACATCCCGTTGTTGAGCCGGTCACGTGAAATCTTCCTTGCTAAGAAGATCGAGATTACTCGCAAGCGGTTCCGGCGTACCGTGCTCGAATCCGATTTTGCCCTCAAAATTGCGATCGATACGCTAGAAAAAGTCTATGCAGGCGAACTTCCTTTTGAGAGAACTTTAAGAACCTCTGATACGGAAGATGCCACGAAAGACCAGATCATGGGGAGGATGCCTTTTAATATTGCCACCCTGAAAGCACTACTCGAGAAAAGTTTTGATGACTTTCAGCTTTTAAACTCAGGTGAACTAACGAAGCCTCAGCAGCGCGAAGTACAGAAACGCATGATGATTCGTCGTCAAAAAATGGCAACGCTTTGTGAAGAGCTCTGTCTGCGTACCCAACGTCTACAACCAGTGCTGAAGCGAATTCATCAAATTGCCGGACGATTACGAGAGGTTCAAGAACAGCTCAATGACTATAAACAATTACGGCATAAATCTACTGATACTCGCCTGCTGGAGCGTGAAATTTCAGAACTGACCAACATGGTTGTTGAGTCATCTGAAGACTTTCAAACTCGTTCACGCGAAATCAAACGCCGATTCGATGATTGGACAGAGGCCAAACAGCAGCTTTCAGGTGGAAACCTGCGGCTGGTTGTTTCGATTGCCAAAAAATATCGAAATCGTGGTCTGAGCTTCCTGGATTTGATCCAGGAAGGAAACGCGGGCTTGATGCGTGGTGTAGAAAAATATGAGTATCGTCGAGGCTATAAGTTTTCGACTTATGCCACATGGTGGATTCGTCAGGCGATTACGCGTGCTGTTGCTGACCATGCCCGAACGATTCGAATTCCCGTCCATATGTTCCAGAGTATTTCCACTCTGAAAGCACGAAGCGAACAGATTCGTCAGGAAACGGGACGCGAACCAACGATGGAAGAACTCGCAGATTCCGTCGGTTTGGGAGTTGAAGAGACGGAACGAATCATGAAGACCTGGAAGCATCCCATTAGTCTTGATACTCCTGTGGGAGAAAGCGAAGACAGTAGCTTTGGCGATTTTCTGGAAGATGGTCACGAGTCCTCTCCAGCTGATGCCGCTATGCGTGAGATGTTGAAAGACAAAATCGAACATGTTCTCAAGAGTCTCACTTACCGCGAACGCGAAATCATTCGCCTGCGTTATGGTCTGGGTGATGGTTATAGCTACACTCTGGAAGAAACGGGGCGAATTTTCAAAGTGACTCGTGAGCGTATTCGTCAGATCGAGTCAAAAGCGCTGCGAAAACTCCAGCATCAAACCCGAAGTGCCCATCTCAGAGGATTTGTGGATGCGATCTTCCCCAATAAGGAAGATGAGGAGAACGAAGTAGAAGAGGGCGCTGAGTCCGAACAGGAATCACCAACGATGGCTGGTGTTGCTGAATAAACTAGACTCCATCTAACTCATCATTAATACCCAAGGCGGTTTGTTGTTTTCACCAACAACAGGCCGCCTTTGGCTTTTCTATTTTGTATAATTCGAATATTTTATAAGCTATAGCGCGTCCAATTGAACCATAGCGGCTTCAAAGCGATGATACGAGGTACAAACAGTCCTGGAAACGCTACAATAAACCTGGATACAGGCTAATAAACGCTACCCCGATTCACTGAAGCAGATTGAATTTTTGAATGATTCAATCTTTTAAGAATTTATTATCTTTACGGAGTAAGAGAAAATGGGTCTTTTTGAAGGCAAAAAAGGTTTGGTTTTTGGAATTGCCAATGACCACTCAATTGCATGGGCCATTACAGAGAAGCTTTATGACGAAGGGGCAGAGATGGCTTTCACTCACCTTCCTGATAAAGATCCCGAGCGTCCGCGCATGGAACGGCGTTTGAGAAAACTCGTTGAACCCAGGGGGGCCAGGATCATGGTCCCCTGTGATGTCACCAAGGATGAAGACATTGATAAAGTATTCGAAATCGTAAAAGAAGAATACGGGGAGATCGATTTCTTACTGCATTCGATCGCGTATGCTCCGATGGACGATCTCAAAGGACCTGTTGCCAACGTGAGTCGAGATGGTTTCAAGCTCTCCATGGAAATCAGTGTCTATAGTCTCATTGCGATCGCGAATCGTGCGCAACACATTCTTAAGCCTGGTGGGAGTTTACTGACACTGAGCTACCTGGGGGGAGAAAAAGTGATCCCCGGTTATAACATTATGGGTGTCTGTAAGTCCGCACTTGAAAATTCCATCAAATATCTGGCCAATGAGTTAGGTCCGCAGGGCATTCGCGTCAACAGCTTAAGTGCCGGCCCACTTAAGACACTTAGTTCATCAGCCGTTGGTGAATTCGATATGATGATGAAGCTTTATCAGACCATGTCGCCACTTCGCAAGAATATCATCCCTGAAGATGTTGGTAAATCAGGAATGTATTTGTTAAGTGACCTTTCGAGTGGTGTTACCGGGGAAAACCATCACGTCGATTCGGGGTACCATGTCATGGGGGCCCCTCCGATCGAATTACAACAACAGGGATAATCTATTCCAGTGATCAGTAAAATCATCTCATGCCATTTGTTGAGCATAACCGCTACAACAGGTGGCTTTTTTTCTGTTCAGAAAGGATGAAGCAATCGTTAAGGCGAAACAAAACCTTGAGTTGATTTGGTTTCATTCGGAAATTTTGTGTGTTTTATCTCCACGATTTCATTAAATTGTACGTTCCCCATACAATTCCCTTTTTGCTAACGATTACGATATCAAGAAAAAAACTGCTGGATTCCCAGGTTTTCGTGATCCAAACAGACTAAATTACGTTCTTAAAGCAATGAGGCATATTTTACGTCTCATACTTACATAACCGTACTCGTTGGAATCTATTCACATCGAGGTCGTAGAATTATTTCACATCTCCTTACTGTCCGAGGAATGTCGTGAGTGAATTGATACAAGCCTCAATGAATTGGCCCACTCTGCCGGCAACGGTTCTATTAGGGCTATGTCTTTTGTACTGGCTGAGTGTCATTCTAGGATTTATGGACTTTGATTTTCTGGACTTCGATCTGGATGCTGAAGTTGGTACGGAAGGGGCATCTGTTCTTGATTTCGGTTTTATCGGAATCCGATTTCTGAATATTGGCGAAGTACCAGTCATGTTATGGCTAAGTATTTTTTCACTTAGCATGTGGATGCTCTCAATCAACTTCGACTCCGATGTAAAGATCCAGAATTTTATGGATTATTTGCCACTGGCATTACGAAACATAGGGATCAGTCTTGTGGTGACAAAACTGATCACTCAACCTCTTAGAGGATATTTTAAATTCACACCTCCTAATGAAGTCGAGACTTTGTTAGGAAAGACGTGCCATGTCACCAGTAGCACGGTATCCGAACAGTTCGGGCAGGGTGAAATGGAAGCGGAAGGGGCTCCTTTAAAATTGCATATTCGTTCTGAAGATAAAACAATTCATAAAGGGGATCTGGTCCGTTTAACAGATTATAACTCGGAGAAACAGTTTTTTTACGTCGTAAAAATTAACCAGGAGTCATAATATTATGTCCATGCCGGCATTACATCTTTCTGCTAGCTACCTTCTAGCAGCTGAGATCTTTGGATACTCAGCCTCTGTTGTTGTAGGCGCTATTATCATTATCTGTATTGGGATGGCAGTTGCTGCTACCCGATTTTACCGAAAAGTCGGCCCCGAAGAAGCTCTGGTACGAACTGGTGTGGGAAAGCTGCAGGTTGCTACCGGATCAGGGATATTCGTGATTCCGGTATTGCATCGTGGAGATCAGATGGACTTGTCGGTCAAGCGAATTGAAATTGCCCGAAAAGGAGAAGCCGGTCTGATTTGTCGAGACAATATCCGGGCAGATATTGAAGTGGCCTTTTTCGTGCGTGTGAATAACACAGTTTCTGACATCTGTAATGTGGCTCAGTCACTGGGATGTCGTAGGGCCTCAAGTCGTGAAGCATTGGTTGAGCTATTTGATGCGAAATTTTCAGAAGCATTGAAGACCGTTGGTAAGCATTTCGATTTTGTTGAACTGTATAACGAACGTGATAAATTCAAGGAAGAGATTCTCAAAATTATCGGTACCGATTTGAATGGCTATGTTCTGGATGACTGTGCGATTGACTATTTGGAACAAACCCCTGTTGAAAAATTGAGCCCTACCAACATCCTTGATGCGGAAGGGATCAAAAAGATTACAGATCTAACAGCTCGCGAGCATGTATTATCCAATAATATTACACGCGAAAAAGAAAAAACGATTAAGAAACAGGACGTGGAAGCACAAGAAACGATTCTGGAATTGGAACGCCAGCGTGTAGAAGCTGTTGAGAAACAACAACGAGAAATTGCAGCATTAACTGCCCGTGAACAGGCAGAGGCAGAGCGAGTCCAACACGAAGAACGCCTCAAAGCGGAATCGGCGCGCATTCGCACCGACGAAGAGTTGGCGATTGCCGAAGAAAATAAACTGCGTCAGGTGATTGTTGCTGAAAAGAGCAAGGACAGAACACACGCTGTCGAAACAGAGCGGGTTGAAAAAGATCGGTTGCTGGAAGTCACCGAACGTGAACGCGTTGTTGGTTTAGCTGATATCGACAAAGAAAAGGCGATCGAAGTCGAAAAACGCAATATCCAGGAAGTGATTCGCGAGCGGGTGATCGTGGAACGTGCTGTAGTCGAAGAACAGGAACGGATTAAAGATACCGAAGAGTTCGCTGGTGCGGACCGTCTCAAGCAGGTCACCGTGACAAAAGCGGAAATGGAAGCCGAAGAAAATTTAGTCAAGGAAGTCAAAGCAGCCGAAGCACAGAAAACATCTTCAGAACTGTTGGCGGAAAAAGTTGTCATCGAAGCGGAAGCAGAGAAAACGGCGACAGAGAAGAAATCTGATGCCATCAAAGTTATGGCGGAAGCCAAAACGGCAGACGGTGCTGCCATTGGTCTGGCCGATGCTCAGGTGATGATTGCCAAGGCTTCTGCGACCGAGAAGACAGGACAGGCTGAAGCGAACGTCGAGATTGCCAAAGCAGAGGCGACTGAAAAGACTGGTGAAGCGGAAGCCAATGTCATGATTGCCAAAGCGGAAGGGACCGAGAAGTCCGGAACTGCGGAAGCGAACGTGATGAAATTGAAATTCAGCTCTGAGGCAAATGGAATCGTAGAAAAAGCTAAAGCAATGAAACTCTTTGATGGAGTGGGCCGCGAACACGAAGAGTTCAAGATCCAAATTAATAAAGATAAGGATATCGAATTGGCGGCCATTGATGCGCAAAAGGATATTGCGGAAGCACAAGCTGGTATCGTTGGCGAGGCATTGAAGTCGGCTCGCATTGATATCGTTGGCGGAGAAACGACCTTCTTCGACAAAATTGTGGATTCCATCAAGAGCGGAAAAGCCGTCGATCGCTTTGTGCATAATAGCGAAACAATGACCGACATCAAGAATACGTTCTTTAATGGCAATCCGGATTACTTTGAAGATCAACTTCAAACCTTCATTTCCCGTTTTGGAATGTCCTTTGAAGATGTGAAGAATCTTTCCGTAGCGGCTCTGATTTCTCAGTTAATCGTGCAAACAGACAGCGATGAGGATAAATCAGTCCTGAATCGACTTTTGGCGACTGTGAAAAACCTGGGGATTTCAGAACAAAAAGTGTCATCCTTTATAAAAGCAAAACCCAAAAAGTAGAAAGGTAAACCTCAACACTTTCGACTTTTGAAAGAGTTTGATACGGCTTTCCTCACTTGATAATCATGTCATGTGAGGAAAGCCAATCGATTTCGAATTCATTCACTCTTGCGAAAACAAACAGAAACAGGATGCCCCGGGAACTACGTCAATGGCCGATTTGGAAAATGATTCTCAAGATGTCGCAGCAGACAACGCAGATGCGATTGCACTGGAGAGCAGTACATACGAAATTATCCAAAATCGTTTGCAGAGTCACGGCAAAGAACTTCAGTCACGGCTGGGGAATCTCAATGAGCTGCGAAAAGATGTTTTCGGCTCGATTGAAACGCAACTGTTGGGCAGTGAGCGAATCACCACAGAGCATAACTGTGTCCCGCGCGATATGTTGGCCGTTGGTAACCGTTTTCTATTCGGTTACAATGTGCACTTTGGTTTGAAAGCGGAAACTCATCTGAGTGATGTCTTTTCCGTCTACGAATTTAAAGACGATACCTATCACCCTTTATCGCTGGATTTAATTCAGAATCCAGAGTTTGAAAAAGATTTCAAAGACATTTACCGCTATTACAAAAATGCCACCTTTGCAAAGTTTTTTGTAAAAAGTCCTTTTTTGTATATGCTGTTTCGTGTTGGTGAAGGGCCGAAAGATTTTAAATCGTTTAAATGGGCTATTCAAAAAGATCAACTGGTTTACGTTGACAACCGCAGTGACCATGAAGTTCAGTATCCACCGCAGCAGGAATTTCAATGGACGCGTACGCATCGTGACCTGCATTTTTCGGGAGTGCACCCACATATTTCCATCGATGATCGACTCTTTGTTGAAACGATCGGTGGCGATTTAACCATCAAGATAGAGAACAACACCGAAACCGGTGAAGGAATCTATTCGGAACCCGTGGATGATCCTGATCAGACACTCGATGATGCCGAGATTTTCTATGCACTTATTGGTTCACTGATCCTACTCAAGATTCGACCTTACCAGGAGTCAGAATATCGTTACTTTGTTTATAACGAAAAATTGCAGAATGCACGACGGCTGGATTCGATTAAAGACGCTTGCATCCTGCTACCCGATGATCATGGTCTGGTTTTCTCGAATGGTTACTATTTACAAAGTGGAGAATCAAAGACCTTTGAGACTGAGCTAAAAGATATGCTCTATCAGGGGCGAATTTCTTCCCCCAACGGAGAAGATTTTCTCTATATCTTTTACCAGCCTGATCAGGGGGCCTATGTTTTATTACAATACAATGTGATCGAACAGAAGCTGGATACACCGCTTCGATGTCACGGATTCACTCTGTTTGAAGGGGGGGAGTTAATCTGTTTTTCCGGGCAGGACGAGCCTCAGAAACATCATACGATTCAGCTCTGGAAAACCCCTTACATTAGCGATACATTTCAGGTTCCGCACAAAACAGACTCTTATCTCAACAAAATCGGTAACAAAGACATCGTACGCGGCATGGCAGAATGTCATGAAATTCTGGGGTTAATCAATCGCAAAGAGGCTTATGAAAATCTTTATGTAGATCTCGTTAAACATACAAGTGATGTCCTCGATTCCTATTTCTGGATCAATCACAAAGAGACATGCGAGCTTGGAGAGGTTGTTCTTGAAATCAAAAGAGCAGCTGAAGCGGCAGTCACTGAATTTGAGAAGGTATTACAACTACAACAGAGCACAAAAAAGAGAACGGCCGAAGTCGAGACACACACCGGAAAAACATTAACAGAAATCAATCATCGTCGTTTCGACAAAATTGATGACTTTGTGTTGAGCCTTGCCAACTTAAGAGGTTTGCGGGGAGATATCATTTCGCTGCGCGACCTACGTTATGTCGACCTCAAGCTCGTTGATCAACTGGAAAAAAAAGTCAGTGAACGATCTGAGAAACTGGCCACACGCTGTGTGTCGTTTCTTTTGCGAGACGATGCACTCAAGCCTTACACCGATCGAATTTCAGCAGCGACGGCTCAAATTGAAACGGTCGAGAAAGTAGCCGATGCGCGGAAAGTCGAAAAAGAAATTGAGACCAGTTCGAGCGAATTGGAGATGTTGATTGATATTGTCAGTAACCTGAAAGTCAAAGACACGACTCAACGTACTGCCATCATAGATAACATCTCGACGAATTTTTCCCGTATTAATCAATCGCGGGCTGCCCTGAAACGCCGTATCAAAGATTTGATGTCTGTCGAAGGGGTGGCAGAATTCAATGCACAGATCAAACTCCTGAATCAAGGAGTTGTGAACTATCTGGATGTTTGTGATTCACCTGAAAAATGTGATGACTTTCTTACAAAACTGATGATTCAAGTCGAGGAACTCGAAGGGCGATTTGCAGAATTTGATGAATTCGTCGAACAGCTGACAGAAAAGAGGGAAGAGATCTACTCTGCCTTTGAATCGCGCAAATTGGCGATTGTTGAGAGTCAGAACAAACGGGCCAATACCCTTGCGAAATCGGCAGATCGAATTTTAACTGGCATTCGCAGCCGTGCAGAACAGTTGGATTCGATTAATGAAATCAATGGTTACTTTGCTTCGGACCTGATGATCGACAAAGTGCGAGACATTGTTCGCCAGTTGGGTGAATTGAACGATACCGTCAAAGTAGATGACATACAGAGTCGTCTGAAAAGTATCCGTGAAGATACCGTAAGGCAGTTGAAAGACAAGCAGGAATTATTTGTTGATGGCGAGAACATCATCAAACTTGGCAACCGTAAATTTACCGTCAATCGTCAACCACTTGATTTAACCACTGTCTTTCGTGATGATGCGCTGCAATTGCATTTAACGGGAACCAATTTCTTTGAAGTCATCGAAGATGAGCGTTTACTGGCCACAAAAGAAGTTTGGAATCAGGAAGTCGTTTCCGAAAACAAAGACGTCTATCGTTCTGAATATCTGACTTACTGTCTTTTGAATTCATTGGAAACGGATCCAGAACATTCTGTAGAATCACTGGCTAAACTCACCGATGAAGAACTCTTGGCTTTCATTCAAAAGTTCATGGGACCCCGTTATAGCGAGGGGTATGTTAAAGGTGTTCACGATCAGGATGCACTGCTTCTGTTAAAGTCAATATTGCATATCAAGCCGGCACTGGGGCTGTTACATTATCAATCGAGCGCGCGGGCGCTGGCAGCCTTGTACTGGGAATATTTCTGTGATGAGGATACTAAAACGATCTTTACAAGCAAGCTTTCGGGGTTTGGAAAGATCATGCAGGTCTTCCCTCAAACAGGACAGCAGCAGTATTATATTAATGAATTGCAGCAGCAACTGACACAATGTGTCCGGCAAATTTCCGGTTTTGAGGATGCATTGATTCCGGAGGCCGCCGAATATCTGTTTCATGAGTTAGTCGGTGGTAATTCCTTTGTCATCAGTAAGCGCGCTGCAGACCTCTATCATGACTTCGAAAAGTATTTGAAACACAATAACGCGCTGGAACGATTCGAAGAAAGTCTGGCAGCCATCAGTGAGAATCCAGCGAATTGGTTTCTGTTGGCCAGGGACTGGGTTCAGGCATTCCTGGATCATCAGGACGATACCGAAGATCATGATTATCGTGATGAAATGGCACTTCTCTTGCTCGAAGGAAAGCTGGACCGTGGCCGTTTAATTGATGCCCAGGTCACTGATCAGATTGAAGGACTTTCGGGTTCGCATGCATGTATTCAAAGTGGTGAATATCATTTGCACTTCAATCGTTTTATGAAACGGTTGTCCGAATTTGAATCTGTGAATGTTCCCCGGTTTGAATCTTATGTCGCATTAAAGAAAGAACTGGTTGATACGACCCGAGAGATTATGCGACTAGATGAGTTTCAGCCTCGTGTGCTGACTTCATTCGTTAGAAACCGGTTATTAGACGAAGTCTATCTACCAATGATTGGTGACAACCTCGCCAAGCAGATGGGAGAGGCCGGCGAACAGAAGCGAACTGATCTGATGGGACTGTTGATGCTGGTTTCTCCACCCGGATACGGGAAAACCACGTTGATGGAATACATCGCCAATCGGTTGGGTATCATTTTTATGAAAATCAACGGGCCTGCTCTGGGGCATGAAGTCACTTCGCTCGACCCCGCTTCTGCACCGAATGCAGGAGCCCGTGAAGAAGTTAAAAAGTTAAACCTCGCGCTGGAAATGGGCGACAATGTGATGATTTATCTGGATGACATTCAGCACTGTCATCCGGAATTTCTTCAGAAGTTCATTTCACTCTGTGATGCTCAGCGGAAGATCGAAGGGGTCTACAAAGGCGAAACCAGAACCTATGACTTACGCGGTCGAAAAGTCGCTGTTGTGATGGCGGGCAATCCCTATACAGAAAGTGGCGAGAAATTCCAGATTCCTGACATGCTTTCTAACCGGGCCGACATTTATAATCTGGGTGAAGTGATTGGCGAGCACGCCGATGCGTTTGAGATGAGCTATCTGGAAAACAGTATTACATCCAACCCCGTATTGAATCCACTTTCATCGCGCAGTCAGAAAGATATCTACACGATCATTCAGATGGCACAGAATGGCACAGGAGAACGTGGCGACTTGGAAGGAAACTATTCAGTTGAGGAACTCAACGAGATGGTTTCCACCATGAGAAAACTGATTCGAGTTCGCGATGTGATCTTGAAGGTGAACCGTCAATATATCCAGTCGGCGGCTCAATCCGATGACTATCGCATCGAACCTGCTTTCAAATTGCAGGGATCGTATCGCAATATGAACCGTATCGCCGAAAAAGTCTATGCGGTGATGAACGATCAGGAACTTGAGACACTCATTGTTTCCAACTATGAGAACGACGTTCAGACTTTGACTTCAGATACAGAAGCCAACTTGTTGAAGTTTAAAGAACTGATGGAGATTCTCACTGAAGAGGAGCAAAAACGCTGGAGAGAGATTAAAAAATCATTCCGCAAAAATCAGCAACTCAAAAGTGTCGGCGGGGAAGAAGATCGGCTGTCGCAGGCGATTTTACAACTCAGCAATGTCAGTGAAGGCTTAAACGAGATCCGCGAAACGATGGACACCGGAATCAATCAACTGACACAAGAGAAAGAGACCAACCTCGATCAATACGCGAGTGCTTTTATTGAACGGTTTCAACATCTTGCTGAAGGACTGGAAGCCATTCAGGTCGCACTCAGCTCAGGTACAAAAGATGTGGCAACGCTCTTTGAACAATCGGTTCAATCACAATTAGAACAAGCTAAAGTCTCTCCAATGGTTCCTGAGGCAGACCAGCCCGCGACTGACGAGCTCCCCGATAAAATCACCGTTGTCAATAAAATTCCCCGTTCATTGCTCAACGTGTTGGAAACACAGTTCGATTTGATGCAAGGCTGGATGCAGCCCCTGCTGGCAACCTCACATGCCCATCAGGCAGAGGTTCAGGAACTACGGGAATTAATCACCCGCTGTCTCAAAGATTACAACGCACTCATCAAACGCGTGGATGACAACTAGCCCGTTATTCTGATTCCATTGAGAGCATTACGCCAGTTCGTGCAATGGCTCTCCAAAGGGGAGCGTGATAATCGGACGTCCCGAATGGTCGAGGTAATGCTTTTGTGTATCGATCCCCAAGTGTTGATAAATCGTGGCAAGCACATCTTGTGGTGTCTTGGGATTATCTTTGGGAAATGCGCCTTTGGCATCCGACGAACCAACCACTTGGCCCCCTTTGACAGGTCCTCCTGCAATGGCAGCGCTGAAAACGTTGGGGTAATGATCGCGTCCCGCATTTTTATTCACACGCGGCGTCCGGCCAAACTCGCCCCAGGCAACGACGAGTGTGGTTTCCAAAAGGCCCCGCTGGTCCAGGTCTTCAAGCAAGGCGGAGTAACACTGGTCCCAGCGAGGTAGAAAACCGTTACGCATGGAGTCGAAGCCTTTCACATGTGTGTCCCACCAGCGACAGTCGACTGTGACCAGTCGCACTCCCGCTTCGACCAGACGACGACCAAGTAACATGCGCTGCGAAAACGCACTTGCGCTACAGCGAGTTGGATCCATAGGATTATAACGCGGAATAAATCCATAGCGTTCGCGCGTGCTGCTGCGTTCTGAATCGAGGTCAAACGCTTTACGGGCTTTGTCCGAACTGAGAATGCCAAACGCCTGTTTCTGGAATTTACTGATCGCGTCCAGTTGTCCGGAGTTATCGATATCAGTTCGCAGCTGATCGAAGCTTTTCAATAAATCTTTGCGTCGATTAAACCGATTGTCGTTAATCCCTTCCACAAGCGAAAAGTTTTGTAACGTAAAAGGGCCATCGTTGGCGGGGTCGGCCAATGTTTCGAAAGGCTTGTGAGCCACCCCGAGGTAAGTAGAATCGGTACCCGGTACCTGTCGCGGGATCATAACATATGGAGGCAGTTCGGGAGTCAGGTGACCCAACTGTTCTGAAACGATGGAGCCACAACTGGGGTGAACATTAACAGCCGGGTTCGTGCCAGGCGGGTGTCCGGTAAACAGAATCTGATCACCGGCAGAGTGTCCTGCGTTGGTATGATGCAGGCTGCGAATGATGGACCATTTCTCCATGATCTTCGCGCAGCGCGGCATCAGGTCTACAATTTCAATTCCAGGTACGGAGGTCTTGATCGCACCAAATTCGCCCCGGAATTCTGCAGGTGCGTTTGGTTTGGGATCCCAGGTTTCATGTTGAGAAGGGCCGCCTCGCATCCAGAGGATGATCACCGAGTTTTCTTTTTTCGCAGCAGGCCCTGCGTGGGCCTCATGTTTCAGAAGATCTGAAAGTGTGAGCCCGGATAGCCCCAGGCCGCCGGCTTTCAAAAAACCACGACGGTTCAGACGTAGTGTGTTTTGAAATTCAGCGCAGCCAGCTTGCGACGGGTGTTGAGCCATTCTTTTATCTTCCTCCGAAAAAACTCTCGAAGCAACACATCAATCAATGTTTATGTTATCAGAAAGCTCGCTGAGAACCAAGCAAAGAATGTGGCAAAATCAGAGATTCGATTACTGAATCTTCCCACGCCCTTGAATGGGCCAGACGACTTCAAGACGGTCATTGCGGAAGCCGTAGAAGTTTTCGTGCAGGATGGATGTGAAGTCGGTATAACCGGGAATGAGTTCGATTTTGTCGCCGATCTTGAGGTCCTGCGATTCAGGTCCCAGGTCGACAGCACAATGTTCCGCGCTGAGAGAGGTGACTTTGGCGTCAGGCCAGGCTTTGACCAGCGGAAGCTGAAAATCGGGATGCATGGTCTTTCGGCCGCAGTCGAGTACCATGCGCCCTTTTTCGGGGCGACTGACGACGGTTGCCAGTACACTCAATGAATAATCGTAGCCGGTCAGATTGCACTTGTTGACATACATCGGATCGGCAAAGATACCACCGCCCGCCTGAAGTTCGGTGATTCCTTCACAGTCGGATGTGATTTGAAACGAACCTGTACCACCGGCGCTCACGATTTCACATGGGATGCCTTTCGCTTCAATGGCGGCTTTACAACCGACGAGTGTTCGCATCGCTTCTTCGATCTTTTCTTTCTTTTCTTCCTGATCTTGAACTTGAAGCAGATGTCCTTCATAGCCCATGATTCCCGCCAGTTCGACTCCATCGAGTTTGTCGATGGCCATCGCGAGATCAACGGTATCCTGTCCCGGGCGTGAGCCGACTCGATTCAGACCGATATTCACTTCGGGCATCATGCGGCAAGTCACACCGGCCGCATCACACATCATGGCCAGAGGTTCAATCTGGGCATAATGATCACAGGCGATGATTGGGTTGGCGTGCCGGCATAGCGAAACCACGCGTTCCCATTTAGTTTTACCCACAATCATATTAGCGATCAGAATATCTTTGACTCCGGCAGCCGCCATGACTTCGGCTTCGGAGACCTTGGCACAGGTTACGCCAAGCGCACCCGCCTCTATCTGAGCCAGTGCAATGGCAGGCGTTTTATGGCACTTTTCGTGAGGTCGCCATGTCTTGCCGCGGCTGAGGATGTGTTCCGACATCTTTTGAATATTCGATTGCATCAGATCCAGGTCGATGCACAGAACCGGTGTGTCGAGATCAAACTTATTTGAGCCAATCAGGGACTGAGACATAAAATTTCCTAATATCCAAAATATCAATGAACGCGGCAAAGTTTATTAACGAGATAGTACAGAAAACTGTTGAGATTCACATTCCCAGCGGTGGTTTTCTTGAAATCAGACATTATTCAAAAAACTTTTCCCACTGCGTTGACAGTTCCCAAAAACCTCGATAAACTCCGCGTCCCCATTGAAGTTGCGTCTCAGATGTGTCGATGAAAAGTGGACAATGATGAACATCTTTGATGGTCGTTCTTTGACAAAATGGTTGGTGGCCCCAAATTTTAAGAGTGGAAGCCGGTACGTTCTGGACGTGATTTCTTCGGAGATTGTGGAAGGGATGTACTAAGGTATTTTTAAATTATTGAGTCAATCCGTAGCGCATCAGACAGGCGACCTGTTTTGATGTGGATTGGCGTCAAACTCTCGTGTTTTTATGACGGCTTGCCGTCATA